>NZ_JMLU01000016.1 GCF_000686885.1 Flavobacterium sasangense DSM 21067
TGAAAAGTGAATTTTCGCTGTCTATTGACATAAATTCTGCTGTCAAACTCAAGGCAACTACTTCTATGTCAGACATTTTTGGCTTTCTGCCAATTCCTGATTTAAAATCCAACTCAAAATTCAAAGAACTTATAACTTCTAATACTCTAAAATAATTTTTAACTATATTTGTCATAAATGTTGGTTGTTTTGCGACTTCAAGATACTGATTTTCAGTATCTTGACCAACATTTTTTCAATTTATTTTACTTCAAATAATTTCACCCAACGGGTTATTGATTATAATCGATCTTATCCAAATGCTGATGGTAATTTATTGAGTGCTAAACCTTTGTTTTATGATGACCAGGTGTCAATGATAAACGGAAAAATTGCTAGTACCACACAAATTCAGTTGTTCTTTAGTAAAGCGTATGCTACTCATTTTTTCCATAAATGGGAGCCTTATAAAAATGCACCTTCTAGCGATAATAGTTTAGCAGGAAGACTTAAAATTGTGATTAAAGATCCAGTAGAGGATATTACAATTGTTAATCCTCCATATCTCGATTATAATCCTAGTGATAATGAATATACGCACATTCCGCAGACTGAAGAAGTATGGAATCCTGAGGAAAATCCTCAAGTTCCATTTGCTATTGACCATTATTTTAACTTAATGGAAGCACCAAACTGTATGGGGGAAGTTATTATTACTAAACCAGCATCTGAATATGTTACTATATTTCCGAAGCATTTAAAACCAAATAAGCTGTACACAGCTATTGTAAATAATTTGTTTGATGTAAATCATAATGGTAATTTCGATACAGTAGCCGCTATTGATGAAACCCGAGAAGTTCACAAGTTTGTTTTTAAAACTTCACGTTACAAAGACTTTAAAGAGCAGGTTGAAAGTTATTTCTTAGAAAGAGAATTTGAAGGCAATTTGGTACAGAGAGATGCTATTTTCAATTTAGAAAAACCATTTACTCAAGCTGAAATTGATGCCAGTTATACTACTATTTGGAATTGGAATAATATAATAAATCAACAGGCTTTGACTGGATTTACACCAGAAATAATTGAAACTTTAACAAATGATTATCAACACCCATTTGATAGAGTATTTGAAGGTATTTTAGGTTTGAAACCTTTAAATGAGGCTGTTTCAACTGAGGTCAATGTTATAAAGGATACTAATACCGGTTCTATTATAGCTTTAATTGTGAGAAATCCTGAACCATTTAATAATCCTAAGTTTAGACAAGAAGTTATAAAAGATACTATTGAAGTAATGACAGAAGGAAATATTAATAGTTCTTATATGGTTCTATTTTCTAAAGATCACTCACAAGTTATTATTATGAATTCTGCAAAAAATATAATTGAAAACATTAGCCTGAAATTTAAATATAAGGTCTACAGAGATATTTTACCAGGTGATGATGTTGTGCTCAATTACCCAGTTATGACTGAAGTTATAATACCCGTTGATTTATTAAATAATTAATTAGAAAAGTATGTCATTTTTAAAAAAATATACAAAATCTGAAAACAACACCTATATTAATTCTAAAAAGATAGGTCAAGCAATTTATAGTATTGGATTCAATGATAACAAATGTGGAATCATTACTAAAACAGATATAGAAGGTGAAATAATCTGGGAGAAAAGGTACAGTAACATCAAAGGTTGTTTTCAGTTTATAAATATAATAGCTTGTTCAAATAGTGATTTTCTAGTTCTTGCAGTTGATAGCCTTTCGGCTAATTCCGCTTTGATTAGAATAAATAGCAACGGAGATTTTATTTGGGAAAAAAGATTTCAACAAGGAACTTTAAATGAGGATTGGTATCAAAACCAGAAGCTCATAAATGTTGGTAATGAGATCTATTTTTTAATGTTAAATACAATTCAGGATCAAACTGGGGTCAATGAAACGACAATTTATAAAATAGGTGCTACGGGATCAATTATTAGCCAAAAAAATATAAATTCTTCTGAAGGTGAATTTTATTTTGGAGAAATAACATCTTATGCAAATAAGTTGTCACTATATGGTGGTTTTAAATCTAATACTACACAACTTATAGATAAAGGAGTTTTATTGGAACTGGATTTTAATTTATCTCCATTAAATATATATGAGTCTGATATTATATTGAAGAATGTTAAGTTTATTAATCAAGAATATATTATTTCAGGTCTTTTAGAGAATCAATTTCCAGTTTTTATAAAACACTCTACTCTATATCCTAATAATAATTTATCAAAGGTAATATTATCAAGTCAAAATTCCCCTCAATTTAAATCAAACCGAAATTTTATTTATTTAGAAAGTTGTAGTAGAACCAAAAGTATTATAACTAAAATTGATAATAATTTAGATGTAATATGGACTAAAAGATTTGAATACCCTTTAACACAGCCAGCTTGGGGCATAATAAAACAGGTTACTAATGATGATACTCTGTTGTTAAATTTTGGAATGGATCAAAATGAGATTAATATAATGTGCATTGGAAAATTAGATCTTGATATTAATAGTTGTAAGACATTTGATGAAACACCATTAAGCATTGATCCAAAAGGATTTTTTATTAAAGATTCTAAAATTAATTATTCAATTATAAATAGTAATTATTCTTTAAGCACGAGTAATTTAAACGTAGAAAATCTTAATTCTGTGATTGAAGACATTTGTTCAAGCTTTGACCCACAGTGTATCAAAGACGAAAAAATATGTGCTGAATATAATAAATTACTTGAAGTTTTTACTAATTGTATTGAAGCAGTTAAAATTAAAAATCCTGATTTTGCCAAAAATTTAATTGTATTCAAAGAATGCTTTAAGAAATTTTCAGAGTTTTTTAATCAAATAAATATTAATTACCCCCATTTTAATCTAGTTAAAAATTTGCAATTTCAAATTAATGCAATTCATGATTTTATTGATTACAAAGACGGCAAAGAGATAGATAAATATTATTTAGAAGCATTAAGTGCTGTTGAGTTTATTTTAGAATATTTATCACAATTAGGTAACTGTAATTGTGAGAATGTTTTTGATTTATCAGATTATTCTTCTATTCAATCCGGGTATTTATATCTGCAATCTGCTGGTTCATTGGGAGATGATAGCACAAAAGGGATTCATTTGCGTTGGGCATTACGAGATGTATTATCTAACCATTTACCAAAAGCTAATTATGCTACTACAACGCATAATTTTAATAAAAGTGATGATTTTGTAAAAATTTATAGATCTAAATATGTTTCCTATCAAACTATTTTAGATTTCAACAATATTCCTTTACAAGTTAATGAAATTGGTAGTCAAAGAAATTGGATTTATGAGGTTAATGGAAAAATTTTCCATGTTCATTTTAAAGATATTAGTAAATATAATCTCGTTAGAGCAACTATTAATCCTGCTACAGAACCTTTAATTTTTGTTAAAAATTATGGTGATAGTATTATTGAAGTTGAAACTAAAACTGAAATAAGCTTTAAAATTTCTCCAAAATTTCAAATTTTAAATAGTACAAATTCTGTTAAAACAGAATTGCTTTCCGTGTCGGAGAATAAAATTACTTCTCCAAAATCAGCCTCATTAAGAAAAAAATATGCTGCTGATGAACTAAATGAAAAACCATTACTCTCGGAAAACATCAGAAGTATTCGATTTAGTAGTACTGGTTCACATATTGAGTTATTATCATTTGAATTCTATTCAGATATTATTATTAACACGAAAAAGCAAAATAAATGGAATTTTCTTGGGAAGTACGCTTTAACCAAAGAAACTAATGTAGCGTACCAACGATTAGAGCCTGAAGCAAATTGTCTGGTAAATTGGCTAAGATATAATGATCAGGCATATGTTAATGTTTCAAATTATCACACACGTTGGAATTCGAATAGTATTCCAGAACTTGAGCGAATTCATACTTCTGTTGAAAAGTATATTGAGTTGAGTGATGCATTTAATAATCCTACAGCTGTAGAAATATTCCCTTTTGAAAATTATGCAGATGTTGAGGCATGTAGTCAAACCTATCCTGATAGTGACGAACCTGAATATGATCCTTACATTCCAGAACAATCTACAGAAAATTCAGGAATTGAAATTCCTTTTCTTGAAGTTTTAAAGTTAGGCTCTTTGGATTACCATGTTGCAAGAATGTTAGGATTAGGCACATTAGATTTAAACCCATTGGTGTTTGATGGTGAATATGTTTATCTTTCTGAATATACTACTTTTGGTGATTTGAATGATGGTTTGGGAGCTAGACAAGTACAGCATTTGTATTGTTCTTTACCTACATCTTTGAATGATCAACGTTTACCTGTTCCAATTGATTTAAAAGAACCTATTCCAGGTATATTTTTTAATAATGGTTATGATGATTCTGAAGTGGAAGAAGGAGAAGAAGAATTTACGGATTCTGAATCAATTAATTTAGTCACACAAGATGGGTATTCTCCTGATGGAAAGACTAAATATTACTCTCTTTTCCCTGAATATGCTATTGATGAATTAGCTGATGCACCATTTTACTATATAAGTAATGAATTTGTAGCTTGTGAAACTACAGATCCTGTTTTTGCGGGATTACAGTATAGAAAAGCAGGAGAAATAAATTGGATCAAACCTGAACTATCTTATAATCCACAATATTTTAATATCGATACTAGTGGCATTGCTATAGAATTAACCAATGAAACAGTTGAGTTAGTAATACCTGAACAGGGCAAGCCTATATTTACTCATGCTGTAAGAGAAAGTGGTTTTTTAGATTATTCTTCTTATGGAATTAACTGGTTTAGTAGAGCTACACCAAGTAATCTTGTTCACACAGTAGAAACTATTATTTCTCCAAAAAATGAATTATTGCCACCAACAAATGTAACAGCAACCCTAATTCAAAAAGAGCTTCCGTTATTGTTAAGTACATCAGATGAGCAATTTTTATTCGGTGAAAATCCCAATCAGGATAAATCTTTAGTTCGTTTAACTTTTGAATACAATCATGCTCAGGAATTGATAGATTATCACCAGAAAATAAATGGAGAAACTATTCCTAATTATTATGAAACTGATAACGGTAAAGAATTATTTGCTGAAAAAATTCAAATTTTCTTTAGAAATCAAGTGCCTAATAGTGTTTCTGGTAAGGTAAGTTTTGTAGGGAGTAATAGTAATCCTTTGCTAATAGAAGTTGATACAGCACCATATCCAATATATAGTTCAGGTATTGATGATAGTATTATTCCTCAAACTGTACCACCTACATATAATGAAACTTTAATTCCTATTATACCTAATGGAACAGAAAGTAATTATATAGGTAGTGTAATGCTAGTTGATAATGTTGAATATGTTATTCATGAAGTAGATAATACAGAAACTTACCCAAAGTTTATAGTTTTTAAAGCTGATGCAAGTGGAGCAATTTTGAATTTAAGTACTGTATCAAATCCAGAAACTGAAATTTTAGTTCCTGAAGTTGGTAGCTTGTTTATGATTGTAGAAAATATGCAAAATCCTTCTATTTGGGGACAACCAAATAATACAGGGTTTAGTGTGAATATTGACCACACTTTAGTACATAGAGAAGATGAGCTTATAATTAAAAATATTGATTGTACTACTGAAACTCATGTACAAAAGTTTAGAGGAATTTATCAAAATGCAACAATAGAAAAAGTTTTAGAAAAAGTTGATGAAGACGGAGATGGTGAATATGATACTGACGCAAATGATGATTTTATACTCAAACATTTAGGGCTATATAAAATTACTTTTCCAGGATTTAAACTGCCGCAACATTCACAATATTATTTAGAAAGTAATCCGGGGACTAATTCAGTTGAGTGGTATAATGGGGTAGTTAGGTTACATACATTAAGTGATGTAAATGAGCCAAGAAAGGAATTTAAAGTAATTAGAACAGAAAATATTGGTTCAACAGCTAATGACTTAGTTCTTTATATTGAGGATTTAACTTTTCCAAGCGATTTAAGTGATTTAGATACATATAAATGGAAGTTAATGGATAATGAAGTTAATTCAATTAGCCAAATGACAAATTATTATCCTGGTTATAAAGTCTATTTGTATAAAGATGATAATTTAGGATTGAATGAAGACAATGTTTTACCTCAAGGAGATGATGAGGTACGTTATACTGTTTTTGGCTTAAGAAGTTGGGATTTTCCTAATGAGTTTCAGTATGATAATACAGATAATTTCTTTTCTAAAATGTCAGTTCCAGCATTGATGTTTGCTAATGCTGTAATGGAACCTATTCAACCGCAGAAGCCAACTGGGGGTATGTATGCTACACGTCCAGATTATTTCGGAAAATCATCTTATACTTTTAATACAAAATATGGGACACCAGAACAAATTCACAAGCCATATTCAGTTCAGTTTAATAGAGCTAGTGATATACAATTCTTATCAGCTATTTATAATAAAGATGTTTTAGGTTATGATGAAGAGACGGGGTTGCCCGTATTAAATACGGTTCAGAATGTAATGCAAAATATTTTTCTAAATGGAGAAGAAGATTTTTATGTTGATAGATGGAATGATTTATTGAGTTTTAATTACCCTTCAGGCAACTTTGCTACTTTTGAAGATAGAACATTACCATTACCTGATAATCCTGCTTTTATAGAAAGTATTAATGTTTTTATTGATGCACATAATTTGTATTACAATAATTTACCAACTCAGGTAGGACATATTTCTGTTCCTATTTTAAATCTTAATGAGACTGTTATCCCTGAAGTACTTTTACCTAATGGGGATGTTAGAAATACTGAACTGAAGATTAAAGATTTTTTAAAAGATGTATTATTAAATTGTTTTGTCCCATTAACTGAGATTCCTGTTTTATATAATTTTGTAAAACCAATTCCTTATAAACCAATTCCAAAGAAACAAGTTATTAGAGACCGTAACGGGAATTTGATAAAACCAACACTCGATCCTGAGTCAAATTTTGATATGGCACCTATGATGTGTCGTATTGATCCAGTAGGACAGCAATTTGAATCTCAATTTACAGATTATGGATTAGATGGCGCTTCTAATGCAAAATATTTTTATGCTGTAAGAGAAATTAATAATCAAATGAAGACCAGTGATTATAGTGAAATACTTGGACCAATTAGTTTGGTAAACACAGCACCACCTATTGCACCTGAGATTATTAAAGTAATTCCAGTTTTAGAAAACAGAATTTTAGGAATTACTCCATCGGTACAATTACAAATTAATGCTTATCCTAAAGCTCAAAATATAGCTAAAGTTTCAATTTATAGGGCAGATAATCCATCTGATGCTTTATCAATAAGAACGATGAAATTAGTAAGGGTTCTCGATTTAGAAGTTGAAAATTTATTAGATGAAAGTAAATGGATTTTTGAGGACGATTTTTCCGATTTGTCCGAAATACCATTTGGAGATCCTTTATTTTACAGGTTAACAGTTTCTAGAAGAATTCGTTATAATGATAAGGAATTAGTAAATGTAGTTGATTATGCGCCTTCAGAAGCTTCAAAATTGATTATTACTAATGTTGTTGAGAACTATAGCCCAATTTCTCCAGTTTTAGATTATTATTCAGAGCCTTTAAATTCTAATAATGAATTATCAACGATTGTACTTCATTGGGAAAAAACTTGTTATAAAGGTAAGTATCATTTATACAAAATGAATTCACAAGGTAATTGGGTAAAAATACATGAACTGCAAACAAATAATCAGAATAATTATTTACCATTGGCGCATACAAACTTACAGTCAGGTACTTTATCAATTATGAATGATGAAAATAATTCTATATACCATCATTTTAAAATAATTACTGAAAATACAGCTGGCATGATGAGTAATGAGGAGCGTATTTTAACAATACATAATGAAGTAAACTGGCAAGACATTGGAGGAATAGGAGAAATGATTGTAGGAGGAACATTTTATATAAGATAATCAACAAAAAAAATAAATTATGGCAACAAAAAATAGAGGAATATTAAAATCCTTTTTTGAAACTGGTAAAAGACCTATTCAAGAAGAGTTTGAAAATTTAATTGATAGTCAACTTAATATTGAAGAAGATAAAGCATCTGAAGCAGATGCTCAAAATGATCAGATTGATAATAAATACTTAACACCTAAAACGGTTAAGAAAAGTATTGAAACTTTTGCAACAGTAAAAAAAGTGAACAATATCACTCCAGATTCAAATGGAAATATTGTAGTTACTAATGTTAGTGGAACTGCTTCATCAATAACGGGTACCATATCTAAAAATCAGGTAACCGGATTAGAGAATGATTTAAACAATAAGCAAAATGTTTTAGTAAGCGGAACTAATGTTAAAACTATTAATGGACAATCTATTGTTGGCAGTGGTGATTTATCTGTTTCTGGACCAGTAAAATTGATTGGTGTATTATCTTCAAATTTTACTTTGTCTAATTCAAATACTTCACAAAATGCGTTTCCTCCTTCTAGTGACGCATATACTTTAACTGCAAATAAAACTTATTTTTTTAAAGGAAAGTTTTTAATAACAAATGGTTCAATTAGTCATACTACAGCTATGGGTTGGGTTGCAACTACTGGATTGAATATAACTTCGATGGAATACGTTGTTCAAATTTTTTCATCTGCATTAAATGGCATCTCTACGTCATCTTCTGTACAAGTTAGCGGTGTTGCAAATAAAGTTTTAAATGCAACTAGTAGTGCAGTAACAACCACAATTGAATTTGAAGGAGTATTGCGATGTACTACAGGTGGTGTTTTAACTCCTCAATTAGCATTTTCTGCAGCACCTGGAGGTACAAATCAAATGAAAGTGGGAAGTTTTATTGAGTTTACAGAGATAGGTTCTGATACTGTTCAAACGGTTGGAACTGTTAATTAAGTAATCCTAATTTTAGATATATTGTTACAACGTTAAAACAAAATGAAAATACACTCTTTAAAAATTTCTGGATATAAAAGATTAAAAGATGTAACTATTCAATTTGGTGATGCAACTTTTTTAATTGGTCAAAATAATTGTGGAAAAAGCTCAATAATTAAAGCAATTGAAATCTTATTATCTGCAAAAAAACAACTATCAACATCTGATTATTATTCTATATTAGATGAAGAGACAAGCGAAGTAAAAGTTGATACTACTACTATTATATTGGAAGCTGAATTTAGGAATCTACCAGAAGAAGCTAAAACATGGCGAGGTTTTAAAGGAAGAATTTTTACTTATGACGTGGAAGAAGATTCAGAGAATAGTGGATTATCAGTCACATATAGAAAGACCTATGAATTAGGCAAAGATGTTATAATTGAATTTAAATCTAAAGTTAGAACAGTAAAACCAGAGTTTATAAATTGTAAAAAACCTCAAGACTATGTTGATAGTGGATTACCATTAGAGGTCATTAGTGAGTATTTTGATGATTTAGAAACTAATGTAGGAAAATCAAAAGTAGCATTTGAAAAATTAGAATTGATTGATGAAATTTGGGATATTTCTGATGATGAAATTTGGTTTCAAAATCCTGGAGGAATTCCTGGTAATGTTTTAAAAATGTTACCAAGATTTTTATTAATTCCAGTTGATTTAGGGATTCATGAAATTCAAGGTTCAGGAAATGGAGTTTTAAGTTCTACTTTAGGTGAGTTATTTCAAACAGTCAGAGAAAATTCTGTAAATTTTAAAAACGCACAGGTTCATTTAGATAATTTAGCTAAAGAATTAGACCCGCAAGATGAAAATTCAGAATTTGGTAAAATGATGGAAGAATTAAATGGAGTTCTATCAACCGTTTTTCCAGATTCAAAACTACATGCATCTACAAGTTTAAGTGATCCATCAAATTTAAAACCTAGTTTTCTTGTTGAAATGTCAAGTAATATTAAAACTAGTGTTGAAAATCAAGGAACAGGAATGGTTAGAGCTACTGTATTTGGTATGCTTAGATATAGACAACAATGGCTGTCAAGAAAAGAAGACGAACATTCTCGTTCTTTAATAATATGCTTTGAAGAGCCAGAAACTTATTTACATCCAAGTGCAGCTAATCAAATGCGAGAGGCTATATATGAATTAAGTTCAAGTTCATCTCAAATTATTGCTTCCACACATTCACCTTATATAATTGATTTATCACGTAAACCTAAACAGGTATTGAATAGACTTTATAATTCGGGAAATCATGTAGAATGTAATACCTTCAGTGTAACAGATAAATTTAAAGATTTACAAGAAAATGATAAATCTTATGTTAAGATGATTTTGAAAATTGATAATTATGTATCTCGAATATTTTTCACAAAAAAAGTTGTTATTATTGAAGGAGATACAGAAGATATTTTAATTAAAGAATCAATAAAAAGGTTAGAAAAATCAAAATATTTTAAGATACTTTCTGATTTTGAAATTATTAAAGCGAGAGGTAAAGCTTCAATTATAAGTTTGGTTAAATATTTAACTTCAATGGGGATTGATCCTATTGTTGTTCATGATAGAGATTCTAATGAGCCAAATGCTGAAAAATATAATGAACCAATTGCAAATGCTCTAGGTAGTAATGGGAAAGTTGTTATGATGAATAATAATGTTGAAGATGAGTTAGGATATATTGCGACATATGAAAAACCATTTAAAGCTTATAAAAAGACCTTAGAGTGGGGTGAAAACTGGGAAGATTTACCCGAAAATTGGAGAAATAAATTGATTGAAATATTTGGAGATTATATTTAAAATTAAAGAGCTACTTTTTGTATCAATGTTTAATTTAAATGAATCATCTGATAAAAAAAGTAACTCTTTTTTAAAATTAGGTATAATTTCATTAAGAGACTTTATTTGATAATTTGTGTATTGAAAATTTCTCCTTTAAAACTTTCATATCATCACTTACCTTACTATCTAATACTTTAGCATAATGTTGGGTTGTGTGTAGGTTTTTATGACCAAGCATTTTGCTAACGGTTTCGATTGGAACACCATTAGTTAATGTTACAGAAGTGGCAAAAGTATGTCTGGCCATGTGAAAAGTTATTTCTTTCGGAATATCACATAAATCACCAATTTCTTTTAAATAAGCATTCATTTTTTGGTTTGTTAAGATTGGTAAAATAGTGTCTTCATTTAAACATTTTGGATGACTTTCGTATTTATTAATTATTTCTTGGGCAATAGGTAATACTGGTATTTTTGATTTTGTATCTGTTTTTTGACGGTTTTTGAAAATCCATTTTTCGCCATCAATGCCTATACCAATATGATCCTTTTTCAATCCTTTTACATCAATGTAGGCTAAACCAGTGTAGCATGAAAAAATGAAAATATCTCTAACTAGTTGTAGTCTTTCTGATGAAATTTTCTTGTTGTAGATTTTCAACAATTCCTCTTCAGTCAAAAAGTCTCTTTCAACTTCTTTCATTTTACCTTCATATCGAGTAGTAGGGTCTTTATCTAACCAATCATTATCCAGGCATATCTTAATGATTTTTCTAAAATTTCTAACATATTTGACAGATGTATTGTTGTTGCATTTTTTTACACTTCTTAAATAAAATTCAAACTCGGTTACAAAGGCATAGTCGATTTTATTGATGCTTATATCATTCATGTTATATTTCCAAATGATAAACTCCTGCAAGTGTTTTAATGAGATTTTAAATCGTTCTAAGGTGCCGTAAGCATAACCGTTTCCAATGAGGTCTTCAATTTTATCATTATGGCTCTGATAGATTGGAATGATCATTCGCTCACGTTCTTGTGCTCCGGTTAGCTTTGATTTAAAATTTTCAATTGTCAAATCTTCATTCTTGTGAAGCAATTCCATCTGAATATCAAAAACTTTAGATTTCATTAAATCAAGATAATTATTTATTGTTCTAGCTTCTTCTGAATTACCTTTCATTTTTGATTGTTCTGCGGACCATTTTGATTTATCAATGAATTTCTTGGTGCTGAATTCAAAACGTTCTCCGTTTACAGTTAGCCTGAAATAAATTGGCAATTGACCGTTTTTGTTAGCTTTTGAAGTTTTTGCATAAATATGCACAGTAATTTTTGCTTTCATGGTGGTGACCTTTTAATTAGTATTCAATTTAATTTTTAAACTTTTAGTAAACAAGATGTACACTTTTTGAACCAGTATTGAACTGGTTGTTAGTACGGTGTTTACAGTGCTTTAGAGAATTTAGCGAGACCCAAAATTGTAAAATTTTTTAGGGTCTCGATTTTGTCCCTTTAGCATTAAGATTGAATGAATATTTTGGTATATGTCCCAAAGCAAAAAGCCGATAAATCATAAGATTTATCGGCTTTTGAAACCATTTGTTTTTAAATGTGTGGGCGATGAGGGGTTCGAACCCCCGACCCCCTCGGTGTAAACGAGGTGCTCTGAACCAGCTGAGCTAATCGCCCCAATAAAGTGCTTTACTATTATCGTATTGCGAGTGCAAATATACAAGGAATATTTGTTTTTGCAAGTGTTTCGATAAAAAAAATTACTTTTTTTCTATCTTTTCTAATAAGACTTTGTTGGTATAATTGACCATTGTAATCGTAATCTCTTCATTTTTAGAAGTTCTACCTTCAATAACGTAAATTTTACCTTTTCTGTAAGCTTCATTACTTTTTGAAAAATCTACATCACCATAGCTTAAACTTTGACGGATATCTTCTAAAGTAACCCATTTTGCATCTAACGATTGTTTTGCTAAAGAATCAATTTCTAATGATTTGCTTCTTAAATCTTTTAAAACACGGCAATTAGGCAAGTAACAAAACTCAACTCCTTTGTCATCGGCTTTTGCTTTTAAAAACCACATAACAAAAACTCCTCCTAAAAATATGCCAAATAAATAGTATGCTAAACGAAATTGAAACTTCATAAATTATAATTTTGTGCAAATTTAGTCTAAATTACACACATAGTTGCTAGATTTTAACTTTAAAAAACAATCAAATTGATATCACGATATTCTAAATTAAACCAATCTGCAATCGCTTTATTGGTTAATAAGCCGTGATAGCTGTAAATTCCGTTTTTCAAACCTCTATTGCAGCGGATAGCACTTTCAATTCCGCCATCATCTGCAATGTGTAATAGGAAAGGAGAAATAATATTGCTAATTGACATAGATGCCGTTTTAGAATAACGTGAAGGAATGTTAGGAACACAATAATGAATTACACCATTTTTAATAAAGGTAGGTTTTTCATGCGTAGTTACCTCGGAAGTTTCAAAACAACCACCTGTATCGATACTTACATCCACAATAACTGCACCTTTTTTCATGTGTTCTACCATGGTTTCTGTTACCACAACTGGAGCTCTGTTTTTCCCTTTCATGGCGCCAATAGCAACATCACATCGTCTTAACGCTTTTAAAAGTGATTTTTCTTGAATGGTTGAAGTGAAAATTCTTTGATTTAAGGTATTTTGTAAACGTCGTAATTTTGTAATCGAATTATCGAAGACTTTTACATGAGCTCCCAATCCTAAAGCGGTTCTAGCAGCATATTCTCCAACAGTTCCAGCTCCAATGATGACAACTTTTGTTGGTGGAACTCCTGTAATGTTTCCAAAAAGTAAACCTTTTCCGATGTTCTCACCAATCATTAATTCGGAAGCAACTAAAATAGAAGCTGTTCCTGCAATTTCAGATAATGATTTTACTGCAGGATATGAACCATCTTCGTCTTTTATGAATTCAAATGCTAAAGCTGTTATTCTTTTGGCTGCTAAAGCTTCAAAATATTCTTTTTTCTGAGTTTTTAATTGAATCGCTGAAATCACAATGGTTTGTGGATTCATCATTTCAATTTCAGTAAGAGTAGGTGGCTCTACTTTCAAAATCATTGGACAACCCAATACTTTTTTGGTGTCTTGTGTGATTTCGGCACCAGCATCGCTGTATTCTTTGTCGGTATAACTTGAAGTTTCTCCAGCTCCTGATTCTAACATTACGCGATGTCCGTGCGAAACTAATGAAGAAACCGCATCAGGCGTTAAGCAAATTCTTCTTTCTTGATAGGATGTTTCTTTTGGAATTCCTATGAATAATTCGCTTTTATGACGCGCTACTTCAAGTTTTTCTTCTTGTGGAAGCAATTGCGAAGCTGAAAAAGGAGTGTATATCGACATTACTTTTGATTTTGAGGTTCTAAATTAGGAATTATTTTAGACTTGGGAAATAGATTCACAAAAAAAGAGAATAGAAGTTGATTTTCTATTCTCTTTCGTATTTAATTTTTGAGCGTTAGTTCACGTTTACCATTTGGTAAAATTTTTATCGAAATACTCGCATGGTCAATCGGGATTAAGTTTGGCGTTTTTTCTGGCCATTCGATAAAGCACCAATTATCAGAATAGAAATATTCGTCTAATCCCATATCATAACCTTCTTCTTCCGAATTTAAACGATATAAATCAAAGTGATACACCGTTTCGCCTTCAAAAGTTCTGTATTCGTTTACTAAAGAAAATGTTGGGCTGCTTGAATTATCTTTTACGCCCAACTCTTTGACCAATTCTTTAATCAAAGTCGTTTTTCCAGCGCCCATTTGCGCATGAAACGTGATGATTTTCTTTAACGAAGGTGTAGCAAGAATCTGTTTTGCAATGGCATTTATTTCTTCTAAACTGTAAATTACGGTCATACTAAATTTTGCTTTTACTGAACACTTTTGACTGAATACTGAACACTTTTACCTCGGCTCTAAAACTAAGAATGGAATTACCATTTCTTCTAACGAAATTCCTCCGTGTTGATAGGTGTTTCGGTAATAACTCACATAATGATTGTAGTTATTTACGTAAGCCAAAAATAAATCGTTTTTCGCAAAAATAAAAGAGCTACTCATGTTTAGTGCTGGTAATCCAATTTTCTTTGGATCTTTCACCGCATAAACGTCTTTGTCTTCATAAGTTAAACTTCTTCCTGTTTTATAGCGAAGATTTAAACTCGTGTTTTTATCACCAATAACTTTCGACGGATTTTTACAATTGATAGTTCCGTGGTCGGTAGTTATAATCAATTTAAAACCAAGTTGTTGTGCTTGTTGAATCATGTCCAAAAGCGGAGAATTCTTGAACCAACTTGCCGTTAAAGAACGATACGCTTTATCGTTTGAAGCTAATTCTTTCACTACATCCATTTCGGTTTTAGCGTGCGATAACATATCTACGAAATTATAAACTATCGTAGTTAAATCGTTATTTTTTAGTGATTTGAAGTTGTCAGCTAATTTTTTTCCCGAAGAAAAATTCGTAATCTTATAATATTCTTGTTTGATGTTTAATCCTAAACGTTTTAATTGTTCCGTTAAAAATTCACCTTCAAATAGATTTTTTCCACCTTCATCAGGATCGTTTTTCCAATATTGTGGAAATTTCTTTTCCATGTCCAAAGGCGTTAATCCAGAAAATATCGCATTACGAGCATATTGTGTTGCCGTTGGTAGAATAGAGAAGTAGCTCACTTCTTTTTCTAATTTGTAGTGATTGTTTACTACACTTTCAAACGCTTTCCATTGGTCGTAACGTAAGTTATCAATAACAACGAATAAAATGGGTTTGTCTTTTTTACGGATTTCAGGTGCTACTAATTCACCAAAAATTTCATGAGAAAGTATTGGTTTATCTGCTTTTGGTTGGAACCAATCTTCGTAGTTACGTTCGATGAATTTTCCAAATTGCACATTCGCTTCTATTTTTTGACTTTCTAAGATTTCTACCATGCTTTGGTCTTCTATGTTTTCTAACTCAAGTTCCCAAAACAACAGTTTTTTGTACAATTCGACCCAGTCTTCATAGGTACGAACCATTGCCATATCCATCGCAATTTTTCGGAATTCTTTCTGATAATCTAAAGTTGTTTTTTCAGAAATCAATCGCGAATGGTCTAAATTCTTCTTTAAACTCAATAAAATCTGATTTGGATTAACCGGTTTTATCAAATAATCGGCAATTTTAGAACCGATGGCTTCTTCCATAATGTATTCTTCCTCACTTTTGGTAATCATAATCACCGGAACCGAAGATTTCTTTTCTTTTAATTCAGATAAAGTTTCTAAACCGCTTAAACCTGGCATATTTTCATCTAAAAAAACAATATCGAAATTATTTTCTTCGAACAAATCGATAGCGTCTTGTCCGTTATTGCAAGTGGTTACATGATAGTTTTTCTTTTCTAAAAACAAGATATGGGGTTTTAATAAATCAATTTCATCATCTACCCAAAGTATTTTTATCTGACTCATATTTCTTAATTTGTGTGCAAGTTACTACTTATTAAACGAGGTTTGTATTAAATATTGTATAAAATTTTCAACACTTTTTAACGATTTCATTTTGTGAAAAACGCTACATTTGTTATTAAAATTATCAAATTGTGAGCCAAACCAACAAACTCAAAATATTTAACGATCCTATTTATGGTTTTATTACCATTCCTAATTCTTTAATTTACGATTTAATTCAGCATCCTTACTTTCAGCGTTTACGAAGAATTTCCCAAATGGGAATGTCGTATTTGGTCTATCCAGGAGCGCATCATACACGTTTTCATCATGCTTTAGGTTGTATGCACATCATGCAAAAAGCGGTTCAAACCTTGCAATTTAAAGGAGTTTCTATTTCGGAAGAAGAAGAAAATGCGCTATATATTGCGATTTTGTTGCACGATATTGGTCACGGTCCCTACAGTCACGCTATGGAACACAGTATAGTAGAAGAAGTGCATCATGAAGAATTATCGTTGTTGTTCATGGAGCAACTGAATAAAGAATTTGATGGAAAATTAGCTCTTGCGATTCAAGTTTTTAAAGGCGAATATCATAGAAAATTTATGTTGCAATTGATTTCAAGTCAGTTGGATATGGACCGAATGGATTATCTAAAACGCGATAGTTTTTATAGCGGTGTAGCAGAAGGAAACATCAACAGTGAACGTTTAATCCAAATGATGAATGTGCAAGATGATTATTTGGTTATCGAAGAAAAAGGAATTTACTCAGTAGAAAAGTTTTTGGTTGCTCGAAGATTGATGTATTGGCAAGCGTATTTGCACAAAACCAGTGTTGTTGCCGAATTAATCTTGACCAAAATTCTAAAGCGTGCTAAAGAATTGACTCAAAAAGGAATTCTTTTACCTTGTAGCGAACCATTACAATTCTTTTTGCAAAACAAAATTTCTTTGTCCGATTTTGATAAAAGTGTTTTAGATAAGTTTTCTTATTTGGATGATTATGATGTTTTAGGTGCGATAAAAGCTTGGCAATTTCATGATGATTTTGTCTTACAATCGCTATGTAGAATGATACTAAATCGTGATTTACTAAAGATTCAAATGAGTGACGATAAACCAAACAAAGAGAATTTATTAGCTATAAAAAATAAATACATTTCTATTGCTAAAATTTCGGATAAAGAAGCGGATTATTTTGTCTTCAAAGGTAAGTTGAAAAATCAGGCGTATAGCAAATCAAGTGAACCTATTCGCATCTTAAAAAAGGATAAAACTATTGAAGATGTTGTAGAAGCTTCAGATCAATTGCACTTAAAAGCTTTGTCAAAACCAGTAACAAAATACTTCATTTGTTTTCCAAAAGTGGTATTAGAATCTTAACTTTTTAATTTAATTTTATATTTTTGCCAAGTTGAAGTGGAATCAATACTTGGTATTGAATGAAAATGCGTATTTTTATATCCCCAAAATCTATCTAATTAGATAGTAATAAAATTTTTAAATGAAGTTTACAGCAGCGCAAATAGCAGGCATTTTAGAAGGTGAAGTAGTGGGTAATCCAGAGGCTGAAGTTTTTAAATTGTCTAAAATAGAGGAAGGAACCGAAGGCTCATTGACGTTTTTGGCGAATCCTAAATACACCAATTATATTTATTCTACTCAAGCAACTGTTACGATTGTTAACAACACTTTTGAGCCAGAACAAGAAATAAAAACGACTTTAATTAAAGTTGACGATGCTTATAAATCATTTTCAAAGTTGTTAGAATATTACAATCAAGTCAAATTGATGAAATCAGGAATTGAGCAACCATCAGTTATTTCTGATGGTGTAACTTATGGTTCTGATTTGTATTTAGGAAGTTTTTGTTACGTTGGAAAAAATGTAACTATTGGTAAAAATGTAAAAATTTATCCGAATAGTTTTATAGGTGATAACGTAACCATTGGTGATGATTGTGTTTTCTTTGCTGGTGTTCGAATTTATTCGGAAACGGTTATTGGAAATCGTTGCACGATTCACTCAGGAACAATCATTGGTTCAGACGGATTTGGTTTTGCGCCTCAAGAAGACGGAACGTATTCAAAAGTCCCGCAAATCGGAAATGTAATTATTGAAGATGATGTTGAAATAGGTGCGTGTACAACAGTTGACAGAGCTACTTTAGGTTCAACTATCATTAGAAAAGGAGTGAAATTGGATAATCATATCCAAGTTGCTCATAATGTTGAAATTGGTGAAAATACCGTAATCGCGGCACAAACAGGAATTGCTGGAACAACGAAAATAGGTAAAAACTGTTTAATCGGTGGTCAAGTTGGTTTTGCTGGACATTTAGTAATTGGTGATGGCGTAAAAATTCAAGCGCAATCAGGAATTGGTAAAAATTTAGAAGCTGGAGAAGTAGTTCAAGGAAGTCCAGCATTCAATTACGGAGATTTCGCAAAATCATTTGTACATTTTAGAAATTTACCAAAGATTGTTACCGATATAGAAGAATTAAAAAATAAAATTAAATAATTTAAAATTTTTATCATGGCGAAGCAAACAACAATTGCTGCAGAAATATCATTAAAAGGTGTAGGTTTACACACAGGTCAAGAAGTTGCAATGACTTTTAAACCAGCTCCTGTAAACAACGGATTTACATTTGTACGTGTAGATTTAGAAGGGCAACCAATTATTGAAGCTGATGCAAATTATGTTGTAAATACGCAACGAGGCACTAATTTAGAAAAATTAGGAGTAATGATTCAAACACCAGAGCACGTTTTAGCGGCTCTTGTGGGTTGCGATTTAGATAACGTTATTATAGAATTAAACGCTTCTGAACTTCCTATTATGGATGGTTCTTCAAAATATTTTGTTGAAGCTATAGAAAAAGTTGGAATTGTTGAACAAGAAGCTGAGCGAAAAGTATACGTTGTAAAAGATGTCATTTCTTATTTAGATGAAACTACAGGAAGTGAAATTACTGTAATTCCCTCTGATGACTATTGTGTTACTGCAATGGTAGATTTTGGTACTAAAGTTTTAGGAACTCAAAATGCCACAATGAAAAGTATAAAAGAGTTTAAAACTGAAATCGCTGATTGTAGAACGTTTAGTTTCTTACATGAATTGGAATCACTTTTAAATAACGGTTTAATTAAAGGTGGTGATTTAAATAATGCTATTGTTTATGTTGATAAAGAAATTTCAGCAGAAACAATGGAAAATTTAAAGAAAGCTTTCAATAAAGAAACGATTTCAGTTAAATCTAACGGAATTTTAGATAATCTTACGTTGCATTTTCCTAACGAAGCCGCTCGTCATAAATTATTAGATGTTGTAGGTGATTTATCTTTAATTGGAACAAGAATCCAAGGAAAAGTTATCGCAAACAAGCCTGGACATTATGTAAATACACAGTTTGCTAAGAAAATTGCTAAAATCATTAAATTAGAAGAGCGTAATAGTGTTCCTAGTTATGATATCAATAAAGAGCCTGTAATGGATATTCATGGTATTATGGATTTATTACCACACAGACCTCCATTTTTATTAGTTGATAAAATTTTAGAATTATCAGAAACGCATGTTGTAGGATTAAAAAATGTTACAATGAATGAAGATTTCTTCGTTGGACATTTTCCAGGAGCTCCAGTAATGCCGGGTGTTTTACAGATTGAAGCTATGGCACAAACAGGAGGTATTTTAATTTTAAGTACCGTTCCAGATCCAGAAAATTACTTAACATATTTCATGAAAATTGATAATGTTAAGTTCAAAAATAAAGTCTTACCAGGTGATACCTTATTCTTTAAATGTGATTTAATTTCTCCTATTAGAAGAGGAATTTGTCACATGCAAGCGTATGCGTATGCGAATGGTAAATTAGTTTCAGAAGCCGAATTAATGGCACAAATTGTTAAAGTAAAATAAAAAAATCATATGAATCAACCATTAGCTTATGTGCACCCAGGTGCTAAAATAGCAAGAAACGTAGTAATTGACCCTTTTACTACTATTCATAACAATGTTGAAATAGGTGAGGGAACTTGGATTGGTTCAAACGTTACCATTATGGAAGGCGCTCGTATCGGTAAGAATTGTAATATTTTTCCTGGTGCTGTAATTTCAGCGGTTCCTCAAGATTTAAAATTTGGTGGAGAAGAATCGTTAGCGGTAATTGGTGATAATACAACCATTAGAGAATGTGTTACAATCAATAGGGGGACAATTGCTTCTGGTCAAACAAAAATTGGTAAAAACTGTTTGATTATGGCTACGGCTCACATTGCACACGATTGCCATATTGGTGATAACGCTATTATCGTAAATGGTGTTGCTTTAGCCGGACACGTAACGGTGGGAGATTTTGCAATCATTGGTGGTTTAGCAGCGGTTCATCAGTTTATTTCAATTGGTGATCATGCTATGATTTCTGGTGGTTCATTAGTAAGAAAAGACGTTCCTCCGTTTACAAAAGCGGCAAAAGAACCTTTATCTTATGTAGGAATTAACTCAGTAGGATTAAGAAGAAGAGGATTTTCAACAGATAAAATCAGAGAAATTCAAGATATCTACAGAATTTTATACCAAAAAAATTACAATACTTCACAAGCAGTAAGTATCATTGAAGCTGAAATGGAAGCTACAACTGAACGAGATGAAATTTTAGATTTCATTAGAAACTCTTCTCGTGGAATCATGAAAGGTTACACTAGCTCATTGTAATTTTAAATTTAAAAAAGAATAAATCAATAAACATCAAATAAAAACAAAATGGCAAGTACATCAGATATTAGAAACGGATTATGTATCAAATACAATAACGATATTTATAAAATTATCGAATTTCTTCACGTAAAACCAGGTAAAGGACCAGCTTTCGTAAGAACAAAATTAAAATCGTTAACAAACGGAAAAGTATTAGATAACACATTTTCTGCTGGACACAAAATTGATGAAGTACGTGTTGAAACACATACATTCCAATATTTATATGCTGAAGGAGATCAATTTCACTTCATGAACAATGAATCATTTGAGCAAATTACGTTAGATAAAAAAGTATTAGATGCTCCAGATTTATTAAAAGAAGGAACAAACGTAATGATTCAAATTAACGCTGAAACTGAAGCACCTTTATCAGTAGATATGCCAGCTTCTATCGTTTTAGAAGTGACTTATGCTGAGCCAGGAGTTAAAGGAAATACAGCTACAAATGCTACAAAACCAGCAACTGTTGAAACAGGAGCTACTGTAAACGTTCCGTTGTTTATCAATGAAGGTGATAAAATCAAAATTGATACAGCTACTGGAAACTACATGGAAAGAGTAAAAGAATAATTGAAAGTAAAAAGTGAAGAGTAATTAGTAAATAGCCAAGCAACTAATTACTCTTTTGTGTTTTACTTAATCATTAATTACTATCCACTAATCCCTATTAAATGAAATTTCCAAAAGTTTATCCTCTAAAAGATATTGCCCAAATTATCAATAGTAATTTTGTGGGTGATGCCGATTTTCCAGTTCACGGTATGAATGAAATTCATGTGGTAGAACCTGGTGATATCGTATTTGTAGATCATCCTAAATATTATGACAAAGCTCTTCAATCGGCAGCTACTATTGTTTTAATTAACAAAGAAGTAGAATATCCAGAAGGGAAAGCATTGTTAATTTCTGATGATCCTTTTAGAGATTTCAATAAACTTACAAAACATTTCAGACCATTTCAAGCTTCAAATGCTGCAATTTCAGATTCAGCTATAATCGGAGAAGGAACAGTTATTCAACCGAATTGCTTTATTGGACATAATGTTCAAATTGGTAAAAATTGTTTGATTCATGCTAATGTTACAATTTACGATAACACTGTAATTGGTGATAACGTAATGATTCATGCAGGAACCATTTTAGGAGCTGATGCTTTCTATTACAAAAAACGTCCAGAAGGTTTCGACCAATTGTTATCAGGTGGGCGAGTAGTGATTGAAGATAATGTTGGAATCGGTGCTTTATGTACGATTGACAAAGGAGTTACAGGCGACACCACTATCGGAGCTGGAACTAAAATTGACAATCAAGTGCATGTGGGTCACGATACGGTTATTGGAAAAAAATGTTTAATTGCTTCACAAACTGGAATTGCAGGTTGTGTGGTTATTGAAGACGAAGTAACGCTTTGGGGACAAGTTGGTACAACAAGTGGAATTACTATTGGTTCAAAAGCTGTGGTAATGGGACAAACTGGTGTTACCAAATCCATTGAAGGTGGGAAAACTTATTTTGGTACTCCAATTGAAGAATCACGTGAAAAATTAAAACAATTAGCCAACGTAAAACGAATTCCAGAAATCATTGAAAAATTAAAACAAAATGACAAATAGAGCGAAAATCGAATTTTTTTATAAAGAAGATGGTTTGCGAAATGAAGTTTTTTTAAACGAACTTTTGCATGATGATTTCATTTTGGATTGGGACAGTTCACATGGAAACGTAAAGATGAGTAAATCAGATATTATTGATTTAGCTAAAGAGTTAAAACAAAATTATGTGGATTCTTTTATGGAAATTTCGCACTTTATCGAAGATGATAATCAAATTGTGGTGAAATATAATCATAAAGTAACTACTATTGAAAACCCAAAAGAGTTCGTTCTTATTGCAAAAATAGTAGCTATTTGGGAATTCGAAGACAATAAAATCAAAAAAGGATATCAAATTAGCAAACCTAATTAAAAAAATACAATAAAAATTACGTGATTATTTGGTAAAAAACTTACTTTTGCATCACAAATTTAAACACAATTTAATTCATATATCATGAGCGTTTTAGTAAATAAAAATTCAAAAATAATTGTACAAGGATTTACAGGTAGCGAAGGAACTTTCCACGCTTCTCAAATGATTGAGTACGGAACAAATGTTGTAGGTGGTGTAACTCCAGGAAAAGGAGGTTCAACACATTTAGACAGACCGGTTTTTAACACAGTAAAAGATGCTGTTGAAAAAGCGGGTGCTGATACTTCAATTATCTTCGTTCCACCAGCATTTGCTGCTGATGCAATTATGGAAGCTGCTGAAGCGGGAATCAAAGTAATCATTTGTATTACTGAAGGTATTCCAGTTGCAGATATGATTAAAGCGTATGATTATATCAAAGGAAAAGATTGCCGTTTAGTTGGACCTAACTGTCCTGGTGTAATTACTCCAGAAGAAGCTAAAGTTGGTATTATGCCGGGTTTCGTTTTCAAAAAAGGAACAGTTGGTATCGTATCTAAATCAGGTACTTTAACATATGAAGCTGCTGACCAAGTGGTAAAACAAGGTTTAGGAATTACTACAGCTATTGGAATTGGTGGTGACCCAATCATTGGAACAACTACTAAAGAAGCAGTTGAATTATTAATGAACGATCCAGAAACTGAAATCATCATCATGATTGGTGAAATCGGAGGTCAATTAGAAGCAGATGCTGCTCGTTGGATTAAAGCTGACGGAAACCGTAAACCAGTTGTTGGATTCATCGCAGGTGAAACTGCTCCAAAAGGAAGAACAATGGGTCACGCAGGTGCAATCGTAGGTGGTGCTGATGATACAGCAGAAGCTAAAAAACGAATCATGAGAGAAAACGGAATTCACGTGGTAGATTCTCCAGCTGAAATTGGTAAAAAAGTAAAAGAAGTTTTAGGTTAATCTTATAACTTTTAGATATAAAAAAATCCCGCTAGTGCGGGATTTTTTGTTTTGTATTCTTTTTAATTAAATGGATTGGACCACTTAGTATTCGTATAAACATCAGTTCCTGAAAGTGTTCTTAAAAATGCGATTACGGCATTTACTTCGGTAGCTGTTAAATTCAATTGTTGTCCAATTCCACCAGGAGTTAATCGTGGATCTAAATTATTATTTCCTGGAGCAATATTAATAGTTCCATAATGCCCAATTGCGGCTTGCAAAGTGGTTATAACACCAGTATGCATCATTGGACCATTAGTAGTTCCATCAGTTCTAACTAAATCACGTAGGGAAGGAGCTCTTGTATTTCCAGTATCAATTCCTGTTCCTGCAATCGTTCCAATAATTCCATTATTTAAAGTATTGGGATCAATATCAAACTCTGGAGCTCTATGACAACCCGCACAACCTAATCCGCCCGAAGTTCGTACACCACTTGTATTGAAAACGGGTGGCGTTAAAAATAAATTTTTACCTTGATTTTCTTGTGCTGTAAAATTAGAGAAAGGTTGCCCATCATTAGTCGCTAAAGCTCTTCCTGCATCATATTTAGAATCAAATGATTGAATACTTTTGATAAATTGCGCTAAAGCATTTTGAATTTTAGCTTCTGTAATTTCCTCTGTACCATAAACAAATTTAAAAAGCTCTTTATAATAACCGATAGCACTTAATTTGGTAATTAAATCATCAAAAGATAAATCACCATTTTCACCACTAAAACCCATTTCACCGTGGTCTTTAATTGGCATTGTAGTTTGTGTTTCTAGATTGATAGCTCTTTCGTTCCAAAAGAATTTAGTTTCAGTTGCAAATCTCGAATTTATCAAACGCATGGAATGTCTGCCTGTTGTTCCATTAACTCCTGTACTTGCTACGTTGCTATCGCTAAAAGCAAATTCTTGTTTATGACAGCTAGAACAAGAAATCGTATTATTAGATGATAAATTTTTATCATAAAATAAAATTCTTCCAAGAGTAGCACCTTTATCAGTAATAACATTTCCTTGTGAATTATTTTTTATAATATAGGAAGGAACTTGTTGATTCGCATAATTTGCTAAATTATTTAAATCGACTGAAGAACCAAATTCAGCCTCTACAAATGGATAAGAAGGAATTTCTTCATAATTACTATCAGAATTATCGCTACACGAAGTCAATCCACAAATTGCAAAAAGACCTAAAATAATTTGGTTTTTCATAATCGTTAGTTTTAGGATTATTTTTGTAAGACAACATTTGATAAAAAAGGTTTAATTAAAAGTATGACTTTTTTTATAGTTTAAAATATTCCTATATTTGAACTTTATTACAAAACAAACTAACACGAATATTTATCATGAAATTATTAGAAGGAAAAGTTGCCATTATTACAGGTGCAAGCCGTGGAATTGGTAGCGGTATAGCAAAAGTTTTTGCAGAACAAGGAGCAAATGTTGCCTTTACATACAGTTCATCTGTAGAATCGGCAATGGCTTTAGAAAATGAATTAAATGCTTTAGGAATAAAAGCAAAAGGATATAAATCAAATGCAGCTGATTTTAACGAAGCACAAAAATTAGTTGATGATGTAATTGCTGAATTCGGCACAATTGACGTTTTAATCAACAATGCAGGAATCACAAAAGACAACTTATTAATGAGAATGTCTGAAGAAGATTTTGATAAAGTAATCGAAATCAATTTGAAATCGGTTTTCAACATGACTAAAGCGGTACAAAAAATTATGTTGAAAAACCGTAAAGGTTCTATCGTAAACATGAGTAGTGTAGTAGGAGTAAAAGGAAACGCTGGTCAAGCCAACTACGCAGCTTCTAAAGCAGGTATGAACGGATTTACAAAATCTATTGCATTAGAATTAGGTTCAAGAAATATTCGTTGCAACGCTATCGCTCCAGGTTTTATTGAAACTGAAATGACAGCTAAATTAAACGAAGATGTAGTAAAAGGATGGAGAGAAGCTATTCCATTAAAACGCGGAGGAACTCCAGAAGATGTAGCTAATGTTTGTGTTTTCTTAGCATCAGATATGAGTGCTTATGTTACAGGACAAGTTATTAATGTTGATGGTGGAATGCTAACTTAGTGGTTAAACTATAAATGACAACAAGCACAATTTTACTTCTCCTATTATCAGTAATTATTGCTGCTGGATTGTCGTTTTATCAATATTTGTATAAAGTCAAAAACCAGTCAAAATTGTATTGGTTTTTGGCTTTTTTACGTTTTATAAGTTTGTTTTCGATCTTTTTATTGTTGATTAATCCGATTATTAGTCGAAAAATTACTGAAATTAAGAAAATACCTTTACCCATAGTTGTAGATAATTCCAAATCCATTTCCGAATTAAAAGCAACGAAAGAAGCTTCGGAATTATATCTTAATATTGCAAAAAATAAAGCTATTAACGAAAAATATGACGTACAATTATTTTCGTTTGATAACGAATTTAAATCACTAGAACAACTTGATTTTCAAGGAAATCAATCCCATATTGATGGTGTAGCTAAGAATTTAAAGCAATTGTACCGAAATACAAATTATCCTGTAGTTTTATTTACCGACGGAAATCAAACCATGGGAAATGATTATGTATTCAGTTTTCAAGAGAATACAAGTGTTTTTCCAGTCGTTTTAGGCGATACTACTACGGTTTTAGATTTGAAAATTAACCAAATCAACGTTAATAAATACGCTTTTTTAAAGAATAAATTTCCAGTAGAAGTATTTTTACAATACAATGGCAATGAAACCATTACATCTATTTTTTCAATCCAATCAGGAAATCAAACAGTTCACAAGCAAACACTTACTTTTTCAAAAGACAAAAAAGCCCAATCGGTTATCGTTTTATTAAATGCTGATAAAGTTGGAATTGCCAAATATAAAGCGGTAATTTCATCTAATATAAAAGAAAAAAATACCTCTAATAATGCTAAGAATTTTGCCGTTGAAGTAATCGATCAACGAAGTGAAATTGCTTTAATTTCTGCCATTAATCATCCTGATTTAGGTGCTTTAAAAAGAAGTATTGAAGTTAATCAACAACGTAAAGTAACTATTGTTAAGCCAAATGAAATCAAATCATTACAAAATTATAAAGTTTTAATTTTGTATCAACCTAATACAACTTTCAAGTCTATATTTGAGCAAAATAAAGCAGCCCAAATTAATACCTTTATCATTACAGGAACGGCAACCGATTTTGGTTTTTTAAATCAAATGCAAGATGATTTATTATTTAAAATGTCGGCATCAAAAGAAGATTATTTAGCTACTTATGAATCCGATTTTAATTTGTTTGCTCAAACGAATATTGGATTTGAAAATTTTCCTCCATTAGAACATAATTTTGGAGTTGTTGCTGCTAAAAATAATGTAAATACGTTGCTATCTGCAAGAGTAAGAAATGTTCCGGTTCAGAATCCGATTTTGACATTTACAGAAAACGGAAGTAAAAGAAAAGCGTATTTGATTGGAGAAAATATTTGGAAATGGCGTTTGGAAAATCACTTAAATAAAAAATCATTTGAAGATTTTGACTTGTTTACTGATAAAATTATTCAGTTTTTAGTTTCTAATGCTTCTAAAAAGAATTTAAATGTTACTTATGAAAGTTTCTACAATTCAGGAGAAAGTATTGAAATTACTGCTGAATATTTCAATAAGAACTATGAGTTTGATGATAAAGCACAACTTACTATTCAGGTTGTAAATTCAAAAACAAAAGTAGCAAAAAAATACGATTTATTAAAAGCAACCAATTCCTATAAAGTAAATTTAGACGGATTGGAAGCTGGAAATTATTCGTTTAAAGTAACTGA
Source organism: Flavobacterium sasangense DSM 21067 (assembly GCF_000686885.1). Taxonomy (GTDB): domain Bacteria; phylum Bacteroidota; class Bacteroidia; order Flavobacteriales; family Flavobacteriaceae; genus Flavobacterium; species Flavobacterium sasangense. The sequence goes on from NZ_JMLU01000016.1 coordinate 27,840, forward strand.
AAAACAATCAAATACTACTTTTTCTGGTAGTTTTGAAGTTTTAGATTTTGAAATTGAAAAGCAATTCGTGAATCCGGATAAAAATCGATTAGAGCAATTGGCAACAAATACGAATGGAAAAGTGTATTATCCAAACCAAATAGAAAATCTAATCAAATCGTTACTCGAAAACGAAAATTATATTCCAACCCAAAAAGAAACCATAAAAAAATCACCACTTATCGATTGGATTTGGTTACTAATTTTTGCAATATTAGCACTCGCATCAGAATGGTTTATTCGCAAATACAACGGGTTGCTTTAACTTAAGTAAATCTTAATTTTAACTTAAGTCATTCTTAAGCATTCTATTATCCAAAAGACTCAATTTCGTAAAATATTTAATTTTTATGGAATCAGTAAATTATACTTCAAAACGATATGCGTTACTATTAGGCTTTTCGGCTTGGTTCATATTGTTTTCTTTTTTGTTAAGAATTGTTTTTTTATTTTGGCAACTTGATGAAATTGATCTCTCAATCATTAATTTACTTAAAATTTTATTTACAGGATTAGCGTTTGATTTAGGAACTTTATCTTTTTTGGCTGTAATTAGTACATTATATATGCTATTGCTTCCAAAAAAACTAATCGGAAGTAAAATTGATAAAATCTTTATTTATTCCGGATTTGGATTAACCTTGCTGATTTTTGTTTTTACTTTTTTTGCCGAAATTACTTTTTGGGAAGAATTCAAATGCCGTTTTAATTTTGTAGCGGTAGATTACTTGATTTACACTTTTGAAGTGGTACAGAATATTCATGAATCTTATCCATTGTATTTATTAATTCCATCTATGTTAATAATTACTAGCGTTGTATTTTATTATTTTATTAGAAATAATTTTTTCAAGAATACATTTGCTACTAAAATTTCATTTAAAAATAGGATTTTACCTTTTGTGCTTTCTTTAACTGTAATGTTGTTTTACGTGTTTTTTGTTTCAAATTCAAATGCTGAATGGTCTAAGAATCGATACAATAACGAAATATCAAAGACGGGTATTTACTCTTTTTTTGCTGAGTTACGAAATAACAAGTTAGATTTTAAAACTTTTTATAATTCTATTTCAGACGAAGAAGCATTTCAATTAATACGAAATAATTTAAAAGATGATAATGTAAAATTTCTTTCAAATGATTTTTCTATAAAACGTAAAATAACGGATAGTTTAGAAGTAAATACAAAACCAAATGTAGTATTTATTCTTATAGAAAGTATGAGTGCAAGTTTTATGACAGAATTTGGAAATGAAAAAAAAATCACTCCGTTTTTAGATAGTATTGCCAATAAGAGTTTATTCTTTAAAAACCTACAAGCTACAGGAAACAGAACAGTTAGAGGAATGGAGGCTGTTACATTGTCTATTCCGCCAACACCTGGACAGAGTATTGTGAAACGACCAAATAATTCAAACTTATATACAATTTCAAACGTATTTAAAAGTAAAAATTACCAATGTAATTTCTTTTACGGAGGTGATGGCTATTTTGATAACATGAATGCTTTTTATGGTGGTAATGGATTTGATATTTACGATAGAGGTAGGGGTAGTGTTTTAAGTGATAAAATAAAAACAACACGACACAACATTGATGATAGCGAAGTTACATTTGAAAATGCTTGGGGAATTTGTGATGAAGATATTTATAATAAAATGATTAAGGTTGCAGATGAATATCATCAAAAAAAGAAGCCTTTTTTAAATTTTGTCATGACGACTTCTAATCACAGACCATATACTTATCCAGAGAATAAAATAGATATTCCTTCTGGGAAAAGTAGAAGTGGTGCCGTTAAATATTCTGATTATGCACTGCAACAAATGTTTAAAAAAGCAAAGAATAAACCTTGGTTTAAAAATACTATTTTTGTGTTTGTTGCCGATCATTGTGCTAGTAGCGCGGGAAAAGATGAAATAGATGTTGCCAATTATCATATTCCTGCAATTATTTATGGTGAAAATTTAATTCAACCTCAAAAAGTGACTAAATTATGTAGCCAAATTGATATTTTTCCAACTTTATTTGGACAATTACATTGGAGTTATACTTCTAATTTCTTTGGCACAGACGTGTTGTCAAAAAAATATCAAGAAAGAGCTTTAATGGGGACTTATTTAAAATTAGCTTTACAAAAAGATAAAATTATAACTATATTGTCTAACAAAAAAACAAATACACATTATAATTGGAATAAAACATCTAATAAATTAAAGGTAATTCCTATTAATAAATTTGAACTAAACGAAACCATTTCTTGGTATCAAGCAGCTGATTACTTATATTTGAACAATAAACTTAATTAAACTTAATTTTTACTTAATGTAATACGTAAAATACAATTATTTAGGTTAAATGAAGTTAATTTGTAACATAATTGGTAGGGTTTTTGAATATCAAAATGTTATATATAAAAATATTTAAAAAGATGAAAAAACTATTTCTAGGTATTATCTTTTTTGTTACATCATTAGGATTTTCACAAGATTGGAATTACAATTTTGAAGAAGCTAAAAAATTAGCAGCAGAACAAAATAAAAATATCATAATTGTCTTTTCTGGTTCTGATTGGTGTGCACCTTGTATTAAATTAGACAGAAACATTTGGCAATCGGATGCATTTAAAAAAGAAGCGGCACAAGATTGGATTATTGTAAGAGCTGATTTTCCAAGAAAAAAAGCAAACGAATTACCTAAAGATCAAACGGATCACAATAGAAAATTAGCTGAAAAATTTAATTTAGAAGGAAGTTTTCCATTGGTTGTAATTTTGGATAAAAACGGTAAAGTATTAGGTAAAATGGGGTTTAAAAACGTTTCACCTGAAGAATATATCAAAATGATTCACGCATTTGAGAAAAAATGAAAAAACAATTAATTCTTTTGCTTTTAGCAACTCAATCACTTTCTTTTGGACAACAAATTTTTAAAAAAAAGCAAAGTTTGTTAGGAAGTCCATTTGAAATTACTGTTGTAGCAAAAGATTCTGTTCAGGGAAATTTATTTTCAGATTTGGCTATTGCCGAAGTAAAACGAATAGAAAATTTAATATCGGATTGGATTCCAACTTCTCAAATTTCAAAAGTAAATCAAAACGCGGGGATTTCTCCTGTAAAAGTAGATAAAGAGGTGTTTGATTTAGTTGAGAGAGCTAACAAAATTTCAAAATTAACATCAGGAGCTTTTGATATTAGTTATGCTTCAATGGATAGAATTTGGAAGTTTGATGGTAGTATGAAAGAAATGCCTACAGAAGAAGCTATAAGAAAGTCAGTTGAAAAAGTAGGATATCAAAATATCATTCTTAATTCAAAAGACACCACCATTTTCTTAAAAAATAAAGGGATGAAATTGGGGCTTGGCGGAATTGGTCAAGGTTATATTGCTGATAAAATTAAAGTTCTTTTACAAGAAAAAGGGTGTAATTCTGGATTAGTAAATGTTTCTGGTGATATTAATACTTGGGGAAAACAACCAAATGGTAATACTTGGACGGTTGGTATTGTAAACCCAATGAATAAAAATAAAGTTTTTGCAACCTTCCCGTTAGATGATAGTGCAGTAGAAACTTCTGGTAGCTATGAAAAATATGTTACGTTTAACGGAAAACGATATTCACACATTATCGATCCAAGAACAGGATATCCTGCATCAGGTATTATAAGTGTTTCCGTTTTTGCAAAACAAACAGAATTAGCAGATGCCTTAGCTACAGGAATTTTTGTAATGGGAGTAGAAGTAGGATTGGATTTAGTAAATCAATTAAAAGGAGTAGGATGTATTATTGTTGACGATAAAGGCGGTATACATGTTTCAAAAAATATAGACATTAAAAAATATCAATAAAGATGAAAAAAGTTGTAGTAATTATGTTAGTTCTTGTTGGAATTACTTCTTGTAATTCAGTTAAAGAATACGATAAGCAATATATTAATGACCCAGATATGAAGTTGTCGGCAAGAACCTCTGAACGATATGAAACAACATTTCAAGTTTACCGCGAAGCAGCTTCTGGTGCTAATGGAGGTAAAACAGGTGGTGGTTGTGGTTGTAATTAAGAAAAAATTAAAATGAAAAATAAAATAATCTTTCTATTCACTTTGATTAGTGCTGTCGCTTTTTCTCAAGAAAGTGATTCAACTCAAGTTGTTTATAAAAAACGCGTTTTGGAAGGAATTGAAGTAGACTTTCTTGTTAGTTATTACAAGCAAGACGGCGTACATTCTTCTGTATCAGGTGGTATAGGTTCTGAAAAACTTACCGACTTAGCCTCAAACATTATTGTAGCAATTCCGCTAAATGATGATGATGTATTGACAGTTGACATGGGGCTTTCGGCATATACATCAGCCTCTTCAAGTAATATTAATCCTTTTAATGCTACTGGTGCATCTGGTGGAGGTGACGACGATGACGATGACAGAGCTCCAGTTACAGGTCCGTATGGAACACCTTGGCAAGCATCTTCAGGAGCTTCTGCTCAAGACGTATTGGGAAGTGCTGTAGTAAATTACAGTCATAGTTCTGATAATAGAAATTTTATTTGGAATACAAATGTTTCATTTTCAAACGAATATGATTATACTTCAATTGGTTTCGGTGGAGGTATGAGTAAATTATTCAATAATAAAAATTCAGAAGTTAGTGCAAAGGCTAATGTCTATTTAGATCAATGGCGTCCTATTTATGCTACTGAATTACATGAATATGCAAAATATGGTTTAGGTTTTCAAAATAATGGCTTCTTCAATGGAGTAACTATTTTAGATCAAAACGGAAATGCATCAACCAGTTATTTACCTAGTGATTTTAAAGTTTGGAATTCAACAAATAGAAATTCCTATTCTCTTTCATTGAGTTTTTCACAGGTGGCTACAAAGAAAATGCAGTTTTCAGTATTTTTTGATATTTTGCAACAACAAGGAATGTTGTCTTCGCCATATAACAGAGTATATTTTGCTGACAAAGCCAATTATTATATAGGACAAGCACAATACATTCCAGTTTATGAAACTACACAAAATAGAGGAGTTTATCAATTAGCTGATGATATTGAACGTTTGCCAGGAACTCGTTTTAAATTACCTTTTGGAGGTAGATTAAATTACTATATTAACGAAAGATTATCTTTAAGAACTTACTATCGTTACTATTGGGATGATTGGGGAATTACTTCACATACAGCGAGTGTTGAATTACCTATTAAATTAACTGACAAATTTACCGTTTTTCCAATGTATCGTTATTATACGCAAGATGCATCTAAATATTTTGCACCATTTGAAACGCATTTATCAACAGAAAAATATTATACCTCTGATTACGATTTATCCACTTTCAATGCTAGTCAATACGGATTTGGTGTAGGGTATACTGATATCTTAACTAGTGCTAAAATTTGGAAATTTGGACTAAAAAGTATGGATTTAAGATTCAATCATTACGATAGAAATGACGGCTTAAATGCTAATATTATTACGTTTGGTATTAAATTCGTAGAACAATAATCTCCAATAGTATGCACATTCTGATTGTTGAAGATGAAAAAGGAATTGTAGACTTCTTAAAACAAGGTTTAGAAGAAGAAGGATATACAATTTCTTCTGCCTCAGATGGAGAAAATGGGCTTAAAAAAGCATTAGAATTACAAGTTGATTTAGTTTTACTTGATTGGATGTTACCAAAAATGCAAGGAATTGAAGTCTGTAAAAGAATACGATTAGAGAAAAGTAATTTACCTGTAATCTTTTTAACCGCAAAAGATACTGTTCAAGAAACTATTGAAGGTTTAAAATCGGGTGCAAATGATTATATAAAGAAACCTTTTTCATTTGATGAATTGTTAGAACGAATCAAAATTCACTTCCGTTCAAAAGATGAAATAAAAGTTTTAACTTTAGGAAATATTAAAGTTGATAAATCAAAATTTCAAGTTTTTGTAGATAATAAAGAAGTATCTTTGACGCAAAGAGAATTTGAACTACTCGAATATTTAATTAAAAATAAAGGTCAAGTTTGTACTCGAACAAACATTATTGAAGATGTTTGGGGTATTCATTTTGAATATGATACAGGAGTTATAGATGTTTTTATGAACGCTATCCGAAAAAAATTAAACCTTACAAAAGATCAAGAATTAATTAAAACAATTAGAGGAGTAGGATACATAGCAAACGAAATTTAGCATGCCTAATACAGAAAAAGCAATCAAAGCCACTTATTTTAGTATTGTTGGAAATACAGCACTAGCATTAATAAAAGGAATAACTGGCTATTTTGGTAATTCTTACGCTATGATTGCTGATGCAATTGAATCTACAACTGATATTTTCGCTTCTTTTTTAGTACTTTTCGGAATTAAATATTCTAATAAACCAGCCGATGAAAACCATCCTTATGGTCACGGAAGAGCTGAGCCTTTAATTACATTTTTAGTAGTTGGCTTTTTAATAATCTCAGCTACAATTATTGCTTACGAAAGTATTAACAATATTGGAACACCTCATGAATTACCCAAACCTTTCACACTTTTTGTTTTAGGAGCAATTATTTTATGGAAAGAAATATCTTTTCAAATTGTAATGAAAAAAAGTATCGAAACTAAAAGTAGTTCATTAAAAGCCGATGCTTGGCATCATAGAAGTGATGCAATTACTTCAGTTGCAGCTTTTGTAGGTATTTCAATTGCTTTAATTTTAGGGAAAGGCTACGAATCTGCTGACGATTGGGCGGCTTTACTAGCATCAGTTTTCATTCTTTACAATTGTTATAAAATCTTTCGCCCTGCTTTAGGAGAAATCATGGATGAACATTTATATCACGATTTAGAAGATGAAATTAAAAAAATTTCACAAACGGTTAAAGGTGTAATTTGTATAGAAAAATGCTTTATTAGAAAAGCAGGTATGAAATATCACGTAGATTTACATGTAATGGTTGATGGAACAATTTCTGTGAAAGAAGGTCATGATATTGCTCATGATTTAAAAGATACTTTACGAGAAAAACTAATTGAATTAGGTCATGTTTTAATTCACATTGAGCCTAATTTTGAATCCATAGAACGCTAATTTATGTTTTCATTTTCCTTTAAAAATAGAATTGCTTTTAACTACATCGTAAGTGGTTCTATTCTTATTGCAATTGTTTTTTTATTCATTTACAATATTGTAAAATTCAGCGTTAATAAACATGTTAATGAAGAAATTCAAGAAGAATTATTAAAACATTTAGATGATGTGTCAACCGATTCAAATGATACTTACTTAATTCAAGTGGACCAATGGAGAGCTCGTGAGCACAATTCCATTAGTGTTAATCCTGTTTTTGTTCAATTTTATGACAACAACAAAGAAGTCATTGACAAATCTCCAAATCTTAAAAATTCCAATCTAAAATTATTTAATGATAGTAATAACATATTTATTGATACAAAATTAAATGATATTCCATTACGACAAATTCAAACTGCAATTATCAATAAAGGAGAAGTGGTTGGTTATTTAGTAGTTGCAATGTCGCTAGAAGATTTTGAGATTGTTTTAATTTTAAAGAACATTCTTTTAATTACTTTTCCGTTAATTCTAATTTTATTATTTTTAATTGCTCGTTTTTTTGCAGGTAGAAGCATTAAACCTGTTCGAACAATCATCGATACTTCAAGTCAAATTACTAAGGATAATTTACAAACTCGAATTCCTTTACCACAAAATAAAGATGAACTATATGTTTTGTCAAAAAATATCAATGATCTTTTAAATAGAATTGAAAACGCAATTGATAGAGAAAAACAGTTCACTTCTGATGCTTCTCATGAGTTGAGAACTCCATTAGCTGTAATTAAAGGAACCATGGAGGTTTTAATCAGAAAACCAAGAAATCAACAAGAATATGAAGAAAAAATTCAGTTTTGTATTTCGGAAGTAAATCGATTAAATCATATGGTAGATCAATTGTTGCTTTTAGCTCGTTTTGAAAATCAGAAGCAAAATGTAAAACAAGAAACGATTTATTTAAATGCTTTAATTTTAGATAATCTAACTCGTTTTTCAGAGAAAACCGAAAACAAAAAAATTAAAATTGTTGCCGATTTTACAGAAGATTTTTATGTTCAATCGGATAATTATTTGGTTTCAATCATATTTAGTAATCTGATTTCTAATGCAATTAAATATTCCAATGATAACGGGAAAATTGAATTAAAATTAGAGAAAACTTTAACAGACATAATCTTCACCATTGCTGATAATGGGGTTGGAATTTCAGAACAAGATTTAAATAAAATCTTCAATTCTTTTTATCGTTCCGACGTTACCAATCATCCCGATATCAAAGGTACGGGTTTAGGTTTATCAATAGTAAAAAGACTTTGCGATTTATTAAAAATAAAAATTTCAGTTGAGAGTAAAATTAACGAAAAAACAAAATTCACATTAATTTTTTCTTTAGCTAAACTTAAGTAGTTATTAAGTTATTTCTTATTTATATTCTTTATTTTTGTAGTGTTATTTTAATTTCACATTATTTGAAATAACAACCTAAATCGTATAAAATGAATAAGTTTATTACTTTTTTTCTAATTTCTGTATTTATGTGTGCTAACACATCAATCGGGCAATTATTAAAAGTTCCAAACTTAATTAATCATTATACAGAGCATAAAAATGAATTAACTACGGCTTCAATTTCATTTATTGACTACATTAAATTACATTATTCTAAAAATGTTGACAATAACCAACACGAACATCAAGATTTACCATTTAAAACAATAGATAATTCGTCGATTGTCTTATTTACATTTTCGGTTATTACTTATGAAATACAATTATTAAAGCCCTTAATTTCTTGTAAAAAGAAGTTTTTCTACAATAAATCTTTTAAATCCAATTTGATTGCTTCAATTTGGTTACCACCTAAAATAGTCTAATATTTTGTTTTATTAATTGATTCATTTTTAATGATTCAGTTGAGTTTATCTATAAAGATAAATGTTATTTTATTTATTTAAATTTACTAAAATGTTAGAAAAAATTATTGCTTTTAGTTTACGAAACAAACTTATAGTGCTATTATTCACTTTAGGTGTATTTGGATTTGGTTTGTTTTCTGTTTTCCAAATTTCTATTGGAGCTGTTCCAGATGTAACGAACAACCAAGTACAAGTTATTACAACTTCTCGAAATTTATCAACTCAAGATATAGAACAATATATTACTTATCCAGTTGAAATAGAAATGGCGAATTTACCAAGTGTAAAAGAAATTCGTTCTATTTCTAAATTTGGTTTATCTGTGGTAACTATTGTTTTTGAAGATGAGATTGGAACCTATTTGCCACGACAATTAATCGCGGAAAAAATAAAAACCGCTTCAGAGAAAATTCCTGAAGGTTTTGGAACTCCTGAAATGGGGCCTATCACAACGGGTTTAGGAGAAATTTATCAATATACGTTAGAAGTTAAACCCGAATTTAAAAATCAATATACAGTCACCGATTTAAGAACTATTCAAGATTGGGTAGTCAAACGTCAATTATCCGGAATTAAAGGAGTTGTCGAAATTAATACTTGGGGAGGTTACTTAAAACAGTACGAAATCGCTATCAATTCGGCAAGCTTAAAAGCAATGAATATTTCAACTTCTGATGTATTTACTGCATTAGAAAAAAACAATAGTATTGCTGGAGGTTCGTATATCGAAAAAACTAACGAAAGTTATTTTATTCGTGGTGAAGGAAAAGTAAACTCAATTGAAGATATTGAAAATATTGTTGTTAAAAACGAATCTGGAACTCCAATTTATATTAAAAATGTAGCTAAAGTTCAATTCGGTCACGCTAATCGTTTTGGTGCTATTACTGGAAATGGAGAAGGAGAAAAAGTTTTAGGACAAGTAATGATGCTTAAAGACGGTAACTCTAAAAAAGTAATTGAAGATGTGAAGCACAGAGTAGCCGAAATTGAAAAAACTTTACCAGATGGCGTTTACATCAACGGATTTTTAGAACGAAGTGAACTAGTAGGAAAAACAACCTTCACCGTGGCTGAAAACTTAATTTTAGGATGTTTAATCGTAATTTTTGTTGTTGTTCTTTTATTAGGAAACTGGCGTTCTGGATTGGTAGTTGCTTCAGTAATTCCACTTTGTTTATTATTTGCCATTTCGTTTATGAATATTTTCAATATTGATGCTAACTTAATGAGTTTAGGTGCAATTGACTTTGGAATTATAATTGACGGAGCTGTAATTATCGTTGAATTTATCGCTTTTCAAATTGTTAGCAAGTCAAGTCATTTAGTAGGTTTAGATAAAAAAGAACGCCAATATGAGATTGACCAAATTACTTATAAGAGCGCTTCAAAAATGATGAATTCGGCTGTTTTTGGACAGTTAATTATCTTAATCGTATTCATTCCAATTTTATCACTTTCAGGAGTAGAAGGAAAAATGTTCAAGCCTATGGCAATGACGTTTAGTTTTGCATTATTAGGAGCTATGTTGTTCTGCTTCACTTATGTTCCTGTAGCGGCATCATTATTTTTAAAACCTAAAGAAGAAAATCCAAATTCGTTTTCACATCGATTAATCAATAAATTAAATTCTTGGTACTTACCGATAATCAAATGGGCTTTACACAATACCAAAAAAGTTTTATATGGTGCGGTTGCTTTACTTTTCATCGCAATTGCTTTGTTTTCAACTATGGGAGGTGAATTTATCCCACAATTAGATGAAGGTGATTTTGTGATTCAACCCGTGTTAAAAACAGGAACCTCATTATCAAAAACTATTGAAACAACGACTAAAATTGAGAGAATCATCTTAAAAAATTTCCCAGAAGTCAAACAAGTGGTGAGTAGAATTGGTGCCGCAGAAGTACCAACTGATCCAATGAGCATGGAGGAAAGTGATATTATCGTTAAGTTAAAACCAAAATCAGAATGGGTTTCTGCCGATTCAAAAGATGAATTAGCGGATAAAATTAAAGAAGCATTAGAAAAACAAATTCCTAACATGGAAATTGAGTTTACTCAACCTATCGAAATGCGTTTCAACGAATTAATTTCGGGTTCTCGTTCTGATGTGGCAATTAAAATATTTGGAGAAGATTTAGATATTTTAGCTAAAAAAGCTCATGAAGTAGAGAAAGCCATTCGAAATGTAGAAGGCGCTTCAGATATCATCATTGAAAAAACAGAAGGTTTACCTCAAATGTTTGTGCAATATGACCGAAGTAAAATCGCTCGATATGGTTTAAACATTGCCGATTTAAATGAAATGATTGCCTTAGGTTTTGCAGGTAAAGTTGTAGGAAATGTATTTGAAGGCGAAAAACGTTTTGATATGGTCATTCGTTTAGATCAAACCAACAGAACGGACATTGAAGATTTACGAAATTTATATGTTGCTACTCCAAATGGCGAGCAAATTCCATTACGAGAACTAGCTAATATTGAATATACTGAAGGTCCAGCAAAAATTTCTAGAGACAATACCAACAGAAGAATTGTGGTAGGAATCAACGTAAGAAACCGCGATTTACAAAGTGTGGTAGACGATGTAAAGAAAATAATTGAAGCTAAAGTCGATTTGCCACCAGGATATCGTGTTACTTACGGAGGTCAGTTTGAAAATTTAGAAAGCGCTAAAGCCCGATTAATGATTGCGGTTCCAATTGCTTTGTTTTTAATTTTTATCTTATTGCATTTTGCTTTTGGTTCAATCAAAGAAGCAATGATGGTTTACACAGCCATTCCGCTTTCTGCTGTAGGAGGGATTTTATTTTTATGGATTCGCGATTTGCCATTTAGTATTTCGGCAGGTGTTGGTTTTATTGCACTTTTCGGAATTGCAGTACTAAACGGAATCGTTCTAATCGAACACTTCAAAGAATTAAAGCATAGCGGTATGAAAAACATGAACGAACTGATTTTAAAAGGTACAACAGATAGACTTCGTCCTGTATTATTAACAGCAGCAGCTGCAGCTTTAGGATTTTTACCAATGGCCATTTCATCTGGTGCAGGAGCAGAAGTACAACGCCCGCTAGCAACAGTTGTTATTGGTGGTTTAATAACAGCAACTCTTTTAACATTAATCGTTTTACCGGTTTTATTCAAGATTTATGATGAAAAAGAAGAGAAAAAATTAAAGTTCAAAAAAATGAAAAATAATAATATCATCATCTTTTTGTTATTCAGCTCATTATTAGGTTATAGTCAACAAGGAAATCCAGAATTAGATAGTTTGGTTTCTAAAGCAATTACCAATAATAAAAACATAAAATCAGGACAATTACAGGTCGACAAAGCAAAACAAGCTATAAAACTAGCATATGATTTTGAAAAAATGAATGTGTATTATAGCTATGATCAGAACAATTTAGCGTTGAATAATCAGCCTTTAAAGGTATTTGGAGCCCAACAATCGTTTGCTTTTCCAACGGTTTATGGAGCACAACGTAAAGTGTATGCGGCTGAATATGAAAAAGAAAAAGCAGGTTTTGAAATACAGAAGAATAAACTTTCTCTTGAAGTTTCAAAAGTATATCATGAAATCGTTTATTTGAAACATCAAGAAAAATTGTATCAATATTTAGATAGTTTGTACCAAAATTTCTCTAAAGCAAGTAATCGAAGATTTGAATTAGGCGAAACCAATTATTTAGAAAAAATTACCGCCGAAGCAAAATTTAGACAGATTAGAACCAAGTTATCACAAATAGATAAAGCAAAAGCAGCTCAGTTCGAATTGTTGCAATCATTGGTACAAAGCGATGAAAAAATAGGAATAAAATTATCAGAAATTAAACCATTAATTAATTTTAAAAACACTTCAAGTAAAGAGCTTTATACTTCTTATTTAGAAAGTGTTACGAAAAAATATAAATCAAATGAAAGTTTGCAAAAACAAAACTGGTTACCTAATTTGAATTTAGAATATTTTCAAGGAAAAAACTCAGGATTATCACAATCTTTGTATGGTTTTCAAGTTGGATTATCAGTTCCCATTTTGTTTAACGGAAACATTGCAAAATCAAAAGTGGCTAAATTAGAATCACAAGCTTGGGAACAACAAAAGCAAAACGAACAAACTAAAATTGAGGCTCATATTAATCAAAAAAATAATGAATTAATTCAATTTCAACAAGCAATCAATTATTACAATGAATACGGAAAAAAAGTATCTGATGAAATTATTAAAGTTGCAAACAGTAGCTACAAACAAGGTGAAATCGACTTTTTTCAATACATTTTAAGCTTAGAAAACGCAACAACTATTCAAGTAGAATATTTAGATGCAGTTATTCAATACAACAAAACTCAATTAGATTTACAATATATCAATTTATAAGAACTACCAATGAAAAAGATTTTATATATACTTACGTTAATGACTTTAACTGTTTCATGCAAAAATGAAGTAGTGGAAGAACCGGTAAAAGATGATGGATTAATTACAGTTACTGAGGAACAATTTAAATCCTCAGGAATGATTATTGGCACACCTTCAGAACAAGATTTTGATGTGACAGTAAAAGCATCAGGAAAAATAGATGTTCCACCACAATATCGCGCTAAAATAACACCCTTTATTGGTGGTTATGTTAAAGCAACTAAGCTATTAGTGGGTGATAAAGTTTCAAAAGGGCAAGCTTTAATAACATTAGAAAACACCGAATATTTAGACATTCAAAAAGATTATGTTGAAGTAGCCGAACAAATTAATTATTTAAAATCCGAATTTGAGCGTCAAAAAACGTTGTATAATGAAAAGATTACTTCTCAAAAAAACTATCTAAAAGCCGAAAGCGATTATCGTCAAGCTAAAGGTATGTATCAAGGTTTGCGCGAAAAATTACTCTTGTTAAATATCAATCCAGCAAATGTTGAAAAGGGAAGATTTACATCCGTAATCACGTTATCATCGCCAATCTCAGGAGATATTACAGTTATGAATGCGAATGTTGGAATGTTTATGTCACCATCAGATATAATTTTAGAAGTAGTGGATACCAATTATTTACATTTGAATTTAAGTATTTTTGAAAAAGATATTTTACATGTTAAACAAGGACAAAATATAAGTTTTACTATTCCAGAAGCAAGTAAAGATGTTTTTACTTCAAAAGTACAATTGGTTGGAAAATCGATTGAAAATAAAGACAGAACCATTTCCGTTTTTGGAGTTTTAAATCCGTCAGATAAATCAAAATTACTATCTGGAATGTTTGTAGAAGCAGGAATAGTTATCAGTTCTAAAAAAGGTTTAGGAATTCCAGTTGATGCATTAATAACTGAAAACAATAAAAATTTCGTACTTTTATTACAAGAAAATAAAGGAAATTATATTTTTAAGAAAACACTAGTAAACATTGGTGAAAAATCAGAAAAGTATGTTGAGATTTTACCAAACGAAACCATTAATGAAAACTCAAAAATAGTAACAAAAGGAGTTTTCGATTTAACTAATTAAAAAACAAAAAATCATGAACGACGCACATTTACACATGGTAGTAAACCATTTTCCAATTATTGGGACAATTTTTGGATTAGGAATCTTAATTGGTGGTATCTTTTTTAAAAACAGCGTAATAAAAAATGTAGCATACGTACTATTTGTAGTAGCCGCAATTTTTAGTGCCGTAAGTATGGCTACTGGAGAAGGAGCGGAGGAAATTGCAGAAAAATTACCTTCAGTAACTCATCATATTATTCACGAGCATGAAGAAATGGCTGAAAAATTAGCTATCGTTTTATATGCACTTGGATTAGTTTCACTTATCGGATTGTATTTAAACTTTAAAAATCATGCAAAAGCCAATTTGATTTCTTATTTGGCTGTTTTAATTGCAGTTGTAGGAGTGTTTTTAGGAAAACAAACGGGAACAACAGGTGGTGAAATTCGTCATACTGAAATTAGAGAAAATGCATCTCAAGCAATTGATGCACCACAAAACGATAATGAACATGAAAAAGAAGGAGATGACAATTAAATCTTAAATAAGTTGGTCAATGGAAAATCAAAATGAGAATTACTTAGATAACCATTTTATTCATAAAAGCAACTGGCTTAGAGCGGCTGTTTTGGGTGCTAATGACGGCATATTATCAACTTCAAGTTTAGCTATTGGTGTTGCTGCCGCCAGTGAATTTAGAGAACCAATTGTTTTAGCAACTTTAGCAGGTTTAGTAGCTGGAGCATTGTCGATGGCTGCAGGTGAATATGTTTCTGTAAGTTCTCAAACCGATGTTGAACATGCCGATATTGAAAGAGAAAAAATTGAACTTGATGAAATGCCTGAGCTTGAATTACAACGTTTAGCAACAATTTATGAAGAAAGAGGTTTAAAAAAAGAGACTGCTTTATTGGTTGCCAAAGAATTAACAGCTCATGACGCATTAGGCGCTCACATTCGTGATGAACTAGGAATAAATGAAATTAGTCAGGCAAATCCATTACAAGCAGCAATGGCTTCAGGTGTTGCGTTTACAGTTGGAGGTATTTTACCATTGTTAGTAACATTGTTTTTCCCGGTACACAACATGGAATATTATCTTTATGGTTTGGCAATTCTATTTTTAGGATTCTTAGGTGCTTTAGCCGCTAAAACTGGAGGTTCAAACATTGTAAAAGCAGTAATCCGTGTTACATTTTGGGGAACGATAGCAATGGTATTAACCGCTATTGTGGGACATCTTTTTGGAGTTCAAATAGCTTAAACAAAATATAAAATTTCAAAAACATTTTGTTTATTCGAAAAATTAGTCGTTAAATTTGCAGTGTTAAATAATAACAGAAATTATGTTTTTAAATCAATTACATCATCATCATCATACCTCCGCTCAAGCGAAGTAATGATGCTATGTAATTAAATCATATAAATCAGAAACCCGTTTGAGTACATCAAGCGGGTTTTTTGTTGGTAAGCATTTTTTAAAAATCTTCTTGGTGTACTCATTTTAAAATTAAATAAAATTAAAATGAACACGTTAAAAATTGCTATTCAAAAATCAGGTCGGTTACACGATGAAAGTATTCAAATCTTAAAAGATTCTGGAATTTCAGTGTATAACGGAAATGACCAACTCAAAGTTACCGCTTCCAATTTTCCTTTAGAAGTGTATTATTTACGAAATTCTGATATCCCACAATATTTGATTGATGGTGTGGTAGATATTGCGATTGTAGGTGATAATTTATTAGTTGAAAAAGGGCAAAACATTCAAATTGTTGAGAAATTAGGATTTTCAAAATGTAAAGTTTCGGTAGCGGTTCCAAAGAATTTCAACTACAATTCCATTCAAGATTTAAATGGATTACGCGTTGCTACTTCCTATCCAAAAACCGTTGTAGATTATTTTTCTTCGAAAGGAATTTCCGTAGACATTCACCAAATCTCAGGTTCGGTTGAAATTGCACCAAACATTGGACTTTCAGATGCCATTGTAGATATTGTTTCTAGTGGTAGTACCTTATTTAAAAACGGTTTAAAAGAAGTCGAAGTGATTTTAAAAAGTGAAGCTGTTCTGGCGGTTTCTCCCAAAATTTCGAATGAAGCAAAGCAATTAGTTTCGAAACTTCAATTCCGAATTCAAGCCGTTTTACGTTCGAGAAAATCGAAATACATTTTGATGAATGTTCCCAATGATAAAATCTCAGAAATCAGCAAAATTCTTCCCGTTTTAAAAAGCCCAACAGTAATGCCATTAGCCGAAGACGGTTGGAGTAGTGTGCATTCAGTAATAGATGAAGATAAATTTTGGGAAGTCATCGACCAATTAAAAGAAGCCGGAGCTGAAGGCATTTTGGTTTGCCCAATTGAAAAAATGGTCCTTTAAAAGAAAACAGAAAATAGAATTTAGAAAATAAAATCATGAAAAAAATATACAACCCACAACCCGAATCTTGGTCAGAAATTTGCAAACGACCAACACAAACTTTCTCAGACGTAGAAGAAACGGTGAAGCAAATTTTTAAAGAAGTGCAACAAAAAGGCGATAAAGTCATTGCAAAATATGCTTCCTTCTTTGATGGCGTTACTTTAGAAAATATCCAAGTTACACAAGAAGAAATTGAAATTGCTAAAAATGAAGTTTCAACGGAACTAAAAGAAGCCATTCAATTAGCAAAATCAAACATCGAACAATTTCACGCTGCTCAAAAAACGGACAAAATTGTAGTAGAAACAACTATCGGTGTAATTTGTTGGCAAGAAAAACGTCCGATTCAAAAAGTAGGACTGTACATTCCAGGTGGAACGGCTCCTTTGTTTTCAACGGTTTTAATGTTGGCTGTTCCAGCAAAATTAGCAGGTTGTCAAGAAATTGTATTGTGTTCACCACCTGATAAAAACGGAAAAATTAATGCTGCTATTTTATATGCTGCCGATTTGTGTGGCGTTACTAAAATCTACAAAGTTGGCGGAATTCAAGCCATTGCTGGAATGACATTCGGAACTGAAACAATTCCGCAAGTGTATAAAATCTTCGGACCAGGAAATCAATTTGTTACGATTGCAAAACAATTTGCATCACAAAACGGAGTTGCAATCGACATGCCTGCAGGACCAAGTGAATTATTAGTTTACGCTGATGAAACGGCTATTCCAAGTTTCGTAGCTTCCGATTTATTAAGTCAAGCCGAACACGGCAAAGATAGCCAAGTGATTTTGGTTACTACCAATAAAAACATTTTAAACGATGTGGAAGAAGAAATTTATAAACAATTGAAAGATCTTCCAAGACAAGAAATCGCTCAAGTGGCTATTAATAATTCCAAATTAATCTTTGTTGAAACCGAAAAAACCGCTTTATCGTTAATTAATGAATATGGTCCAGAACATTTTATTGTATGTTCTAAAAATGAAGATTATTTCGTTGACGGAATTCAAAATGCGGGTTCGATTTTCATTGGAAATTATACTCCAGAAAGCGCTGGCGATTATGCTTCTGGAACCAATCACACATTGCCTACAAACGGTTATTCTAAAAGCTATAGTGGTGTAAATTTAGATAGTTTCTTGAAAGCAATGACCTTTCAAAAAATATCAAATGAAGGAATTCAAAACATCGGAAAAGCGATAGAAACAATGGCGGAAGCTGAAGGTTTACAAGCACACAAAAATGCAGTTACACTAAGATTAAAATAAGAACTATGAATTTAGAAAACTTAATCCGAGAAAACGTTAAAAAACTGAGTCCCTATTCTTCAGCACGTGATGAATTTGAACAGTTTACAAAGCAAATGATTTATCTAGATGCTAATGAAAATCCATTTTCAAATGGTATGAATCGTTATCCAGATCCGCAACAGAAAGAATTGAAAGCAATAATTGCAGATAGAAATAATGTTCCTAAAGACAACATTATCTTAGGAAACGGAAGTGATGAAGTCTTAGATTTGATTTTCAGAGCGTTTTGTGAACCGAATCGCGATAATATCATCACATTGCCGCCAACCTATGGAATGTATAGCGTTTTAGCAAACATCAACGCTATTGAAAATCGTGAAGTATTGTTAAATGAGGAATTTCAACCGAATATAGAAGCAATTCTAAATACTGTAGATAACAATACGAAAATCATCTTTTTGTGTTCGCCTAACAACCCAACAGGAAATTCTTTTATAGATTCGTCAGTAATCAAAATTCTGAATCAATTCAAAGGTTTAGTGGTAATTGATGAAGCGTATATTGATTTTTCAAAAGACGAAAGTTGGTTAAGTGTTTTGAAAGATTTCCCTAATTTGATAATCACTCAAACGTTGTCAAAAGCCTATGCAATGGCCGGTTTACGTATTGGAATTTTGTATGCTTCTAGAGAGATTATTTCAGTTTTGAATAAAATCAAGCCACCTTACAATATCAATGGTTTATCGCAAGAAACTGTGGTGAAAAAACTATTGCAAAACACTTTGTCAACTCAAGTTAGAAAGATACTAGTCGAACGAAATAAGTTGATTGAAGCACTTTCAAAATGTGAATTTGTTGAAAAAATTTATCCATCAGATGCTAATTTTATTTTGATTAAAGTAGATGATGCCAATTTCAGATACCAACAATTTATAGATAATGGAGTAGTGGTTCGCAACAGAAGTAATCAACCTTTATGCGAAAATTGTTTGCGAATTAGCATTGGAACCAAAGAAGAAACCGAACAAATTATTGAATTATTAAAAACCTTCAACAATGCCGAAAAGAGTATTATTTATAGATAGAGATGGAACTTTGGTTTTAGAACCAGAAAATTACCAATTAGACAGTTTAACCAAATTAGAATTCTATCCAAAAGTGTTTCAATTCTTGAGTAAAATTGTCAAAGAATTGGATTTTGAATTGGCTATGGTCACCAATCAAGATGGTTTAGGAACCGTGAGTTTTCCGGAAGAAACGTTTTGGCCAACCCAAAATTTCATCCTGAAAGCATTTGAAAATGAAGGCATAACATTTGACGAAATTTTTATCGATAGAAGTTTTCCAGAAGACAATGCTTCAACCAGAAAACCAAGAACGGGAATGTTAACAAAGTATTTAAACAATCCGGAATACGATGTGGAGAATTCTTATGTAATTGGAGATAGAATTACCGATGTGGAATTGGCTAAAAACTTAGGTTCGAAAGCGATTTTCATCAAAAATGAAGAAAATTTGGGCGGAAATGAAATTGCAACTTCATTGGAAGAACTCCAAAATGTAATCGCTTTACAAACAACAGATTGGCAAAAGATCTACGAGTTTTTGAAATTGGAGGAAAGAACAGCTTTTATCAAAAGAACTACTAATGAAACGGATATCGCTATCACTTTAAACTTAGACGGAACAGGAAAAAGCAACATTAACACAGGAATTTCCTTTTTCGATCACATGTTGGACCAAATTACGCGTCACGGACAAATGGACTTAGATATTCAAGTGAAAAGCGATTTAGAAGTTGACGAACACCACACAATTGAAGATACAGCAATTGCATTAGGCGAAGTTTTCGCAAAAGCTTTAGGCAACAAATTAGGCATCGAACGCTACGGATTTTGTTTACCAATGGACGATTGTTTAGCACAAGTAGCGATTGATTTTGGAGGAAGAAATTGGTTGGTTTGGGAAGCAGAATTCAAACGTGAAATGATTGGTCAAATGCCAACCGAAATGTTTTTACACTTCTTCAAATCGTTCACAGATGGAGCAAAAGCGAATTTAAACATCAAAGCAGAAGGCACAAACGAACATCACAAAATTGAAGCGATTTTTAAAGCCTTTGCTAAAGCAATAAAAGTAGCAGTAAAACGTGATACAGAAAAAATGATTTTACCTTCAACAAAAGGAATGTTATAAAAAAAGCCACAGATTACACAGATTAACACGGATTACAAAATCCTGAAAATCCTTTAATCCGTGGCAAAAAATAAAAATATGAAAATAGCAATAATAGATTACGGAGCTGGAAATATTCAAAGTGTTTTATTCGCTTTGGAACGACTGGGCTTTGAAGGAATTGTCACTAATGATAGGAATACCATAAAGAAAGCTGATAAAGTCATTTTTCCAGGTGTAGGCGAGGCGAGTAGCGCGATGAAAATGTTGATGAATAGTGGTTTAGATGTGTTGATTCCAACCCTGAAACAACCGGTTTTAGGAATTTGTTTGGGTATGCAATTGATGTGTAAACATTCAGAAGAAGGCAATACCAATGGATTAGGAATTTTTGATGTCAATGTCGTGAAATTTTCTCAAGAAGTAAAAGTGCCTCAAATGGGTTGGAATACGGTTTTTGACTTGAAATCGCAATTATTCACAGGAATCAAAGAAAACGAATTTATGTATTTGGTACACAGTTATTATGCTCCTTTATCTGAAAACACAATTGCCACCACGAATTACGAACTCGAATATAGCACGGCATTGCAACGCGATAACTTCTTCGGAGTCCAATTCCACCCAGAGAAAAGTGGTGTTTTCGGAGAACAAATTTTGAAAAACTTTTTAAACTTATAATTTGAGCTTGAAATTGCTCTTGAAATTGAATTTGATATGAGAATAATCCCAGCCATAGACATCATCGAAGGAAAATGCGTACGTCTTTCCAAAGGTGATTATGATACAAAGAAAATATACAACGAAAATCCGCTTGAAGTGGCGAAATCGTTCGAAGAACACGGAATTCAGTATTTGCATTTGGTAGATTTAGATGGAGCCAAATCCAGTAGAATTGTGAACTACAAAGTTTTGGAACAAATTGCTTCAAAAACGAGTCTAAAAATCGATTTTGGAGGTGGTTTAAAATCCGATTCTGATTTAAAAATTGCTTTCGAAAGTGGTGCTAATCAAATTACAGGAGGAAGTATTGCCATCAAACAACCCAAAGTTTTCAAGAAATGGATTCAGCAATACGGAGCAGATAAAATCATTTTAGGAGCTGATGCTATGAATGAAAAAGTCGCTATTTCGGGTTGGTTAGAAGAATCCAAAGAAGAAGTAATTCCGTTTATTCAAAATTATCAGAAAGAAGGAATTCAATATGTGATTTGCACCGATATTTCAAAAGACGGTATGTTAGAAGGACCAAGTTTTGAATTATACAAAAGAATTTTAGATTCCGATTTGTCAAATCGAGCGGAGTCGAGATTAAAACTTATCGCTTCTGGAGGAATTTCCACTTTCAATGAATTACCCAAATTAGCCGAATTAGGTTGCGAAGGCACGATCATCGGAAAAGCCATCTATGAAGGCAGAATTACCTTAAAACAATTAGAAAACTATATTGTTAATAAGTAAAAAGTGAAAAGTTGTAATGCTTATCACTTTTTACTAATTACTTATCACTAAATTATGTTGACAAAAAGAATCATTCCTTGCTTAGACATCAAAAATGGACGAACTGTAAAAGGTGTCAACTTTGTGGATTTAAAAGATGCAGGTGATCCAGTGGAATTGGCAAAGAAATATGCTGAAACCGGTGCAGACGAACTTGTTTTCCTTGATATTTCAGCAACAGAAGAACGTCGTACTACTTTAATCGATTTGGTTCGAAAAGTGGCAGCTGCAATCAATATTCCTTTCACCGTTGGTGGTGGTATTTCTTACGTTGCGGATGTGGATGTTTTACTTCGTAATGGTGCGGATAAAATTTCGATTAATTCTTCCGCGGTTAAAAATCCGGATTTGATAAACGAAATTGCTGCTAAATATGGAAGTCAGTGTGTTGTTGTAGCTATCGATGCGAAACAAATCGATGGTGATTGGATAGTTCATTTAGTTGGCGGAAAAGTTCCTACGGAATTGAATTTATTCGATTGGGCAAAAGAAATCGAGCAACGTGGTGCTGGCGAAATTTTATTCACTTCCATGAATAACGACGGCACCAAAAACGGATTCGCTAATAAAGCGTTAGCCAAGTTATCCAAAATCGTAAATATTCCCATCATCGCTTCGGGTGGTGCAGGAACTATGGAGCATTTTGCCGAAACATTTATCAATGGAAAAGCCGATGCCGCTTTAGCTGCAAGTGTTTTTCACTATCAAGAAATCGAAATCCCGGAATTAAAAAAATATCTAAAAGGAAAAGAAATTAGCATCAGATTATAGAAATAAGAATTAATTAAAAATATAACTTAGTGAAACTTCGTACTTAACTTAGTGGAACTTTGTGTAACAAAATAACATGAAAGTAAACTTCAACAAAACACCAGACAACCTAATCCCAGCTATCATTCAAGACAACGAAACCAAAAATGTCTTAATGTTGGGCTACATGAATCAAGAAGCTTTGGACAAAACTTTGGCAACTAAAAAAGTAACCTTCTTCAGTCGTACAAAAAACCGATTGTGGACAAAAGGCGAGGAGAGTGGCAACTTCTTAGAACTAATTTCTATTAAAGAAGATTGCGATAACGATGCCCTTTTAGTGAGAGTAAAACCAACTGGTCCAACTTGCCATACAGGTTTAGATACTTGTTGGCAAGAAGTTAACAATCAAGAATTTGGGTTTTTATCAAAATTAGAAAATACCATTGTAAAACGCAAAGAAAATGCAGACGCTGAAAAGAGTTATGTGGCTTCCTTATTTGCAAAAGGAATTAATAAAATAGCACAAAAAGTAGGTGAAGAAGCGGTTGAAGTAGTTATTGAAGCTAAAGACAACAACGACGACTTATTCTTATCAGAAAGTGCCGATTTATTGTTTCACTATTTGATTTTATTGCAAGCGAAAGGTTTTGAGTTGAACGATGTTGTGGAGGTTTTGAAAGGAAGGGAGAAGTAATTTATTAGTTTCTTCTCTTCCCATTCTCTTGTTCGAATTGTTTGGCTTTGTATTCTTGAATTTCCTTTTGAATATTTTCATCTTGAGGATTTTCTTGTTGTTTTAAATAAAGTTCTCGCAATTCAGGTTCACTAGCATAATAATGGTTAATTAAAACACTATTGGGTAAAAGTAAACAAATCATTGCTAAAACAAATATGATAATAGTTCTTGTAAATAAGTTTTTGTGATAATTTTTTAAATCTTCATCAGATTTTTTTAATAGTGAAAATCCAGCTAATAGTAAAACTGCGGATGACATACAACCTACGAGCAACATTACTTGTGATCCTGGCCAAAACATCAGTTTAAATTCAATACCAATTATAGCTATAGACAATAACCATCCAAATAATATTGAAATACCAATTTTTTGATTTTTAAAATTTTTGTCACTAAAAAAATAAAATCCAAAAGGAAAATAACACAAAGCTAAAAATGTTAACGATAAAACCATTAAAACTCCAGCTCCAGGCCAATGCATAAGCTTGAAAATTAGCGAAATAATAAATACTATTGATAATGCTTTTTCTGTTTTCATGTTACATCTAAATTTTTAACTTCTCAAATATATCCAAATTTCCACAAAAATTCTTACTTAAAATAAAAATTCAAGATGAAATTTCACATGAAAAAAAATAAAACCAAAAGAATAAAACATTTAATCTAATGCTTCAATTTGCTTTAAATGTTGTTCTACTTGGTATTTATTAAAATTATCCCAAGTAGGTGGAGTAGTTGTTTTTTGTCCCCACATGGCATCTATACAAGTGTTGTTTTCCTTGTATTTTTCATGTAATATGGCTAGAATTTTAAAGAAAAATTCATCGAGTTGTTCGATTGCATTCAGCTCCGTTTGTAAATTATTGCTTTCATCTGTGGTATCAAAAAGTTGTAATACTTCTAAAACAGCTTGTTTTTCTTCGTCATTAATTTTGGTTTCAAAACCATGTTTCAAGGATTTAAAAACTAAATTATTCCAAACCACACTATCATGTCCCCAAGGAACATTTGGAAGATGCAATGAGTGCTCGCAAATCAAAACAATTGCTAATAATACATCGTTTAAATAACTAGATGGGAATTCGTCAAAACTTCTAAATTCAAACCCACTTTGATACATCTTTTCCAGATTAAAATCAAGACCAATATCTTCTAATAAGGCATAATCTAGCGTAGATTCTATTTGATCGCGCCACCAAATATTTTCTTCTTTAGTAAATTTTAAAAGTTTTCTAAACTCATCAACTTTGTAAGTAAGAATTTTTCCTTTCGCCATCACTTTATTAAATGTACCAACTCCAGTGTATCGCGACATCGCATTTCTCATTGAACCACCTGCGAATTTTTCATTCAAATGATACTTTTTGCTAATTACTGCCATTATATCAGGACTGCCTAATGTAGCAATAAAAAAAGGTTCAAACCATTGTAGTAAATAGATAGCGTTAATGTGAATGGATTCAAAACTTGGATAATCTATAATTCTACTATTTTGAGTAAGCGTAGGCAGTGTAAGATGAAAATGATAGGTTCCGTTATTGAACAGCACAAGATTTTCTTGGTTCGACATAAACCTATTGATTCCCATGTTGTATTTAGGAAAACTTAATTTTTCAGCAAGAACACCTGATTCATTAATTTTATCGATGAATAATTGTTTTGTTGCTTTAAGTTCTTCACACGAATCCGTTATGGTTCTATTTTCAAAATATTTTGTTACAAATTCAATCGAATCGCCATCAAAATTCACAGATCCCATAGGATTGTTTTTTTGAGTCAACATGCTTTGAATGTTATACGGCTGGCTTTCTAAAAAAACTTCAACTATTGATTTTCCTTGATATTCAGGATTATCAACTAAAGGTTTTGTATTCGGTAATGTTTTATGTTGAAAGTTAAGATCTAATTTATCAAGAGAATGACTGTTCATCATTCTACTTACTTTGTAATTTTTATTTTTATCAAAAGCTGTTTCCAAAACAGTGGATAAAGTTCCTTCTTTATAACAAGTTCTATAATCAATACTATAGCGTTCGCAACCCATTTTTTCTTGAATAAATGATCCTGAAACTATGCTCGATTCTTCAAATTGCATATAAGTTTCATTTTCTAATCCTATTCCCCAGTAATACGTTTTTTTCTGATTTGATTTCATTTATTTAAAATGGCTTGGTAACGTAATTAATATTAATTTTATTCATGATAATAGAAAACATGAGACGAATAACGTTCATGATTCCACCAATCTTTTCTTGCTTTTGAAAAGTAGTTATAATTTAATTTTCCAGCTTGAGATTGTAGGGGATAAACGACTTTGCCATTTTCTCGATAAGCTTTTCTTTTACCGGTTTCTGGAACAATTGGTACAATATGTCCAGAAAGACCAACGATTTTTCGCTTGGCACAAATGATTCCAACGCCTCCTTCTGTATTCACTTTTTCTTGAATTTCATCAAGATTTGTCATTTTTTTCCATCCAAAACTTGGACCCCATTTTCCAAACCAATCATGAATGGCACTAGAGTAGATAGGGAGCACCGTTTCATTAAAAACAGGAACTACATCTTCTCCGTTTTTCAACTTTGCAATGGATTCATCTGTCCACCAAACGGTTGGCAAATAAACCTGAGAAAAATAACAAAAATCAAAGGAATACACATTACAATAAGTGTCTTCAACAGTTCGTTGATACCTTTCACTCTTAGAGACATCTAATTTATCAATAAGTTTTCGAATACTTTCGCGTTTGGTAGTTGCATCCGTTAAGTCCCTAAAAGGAATACTTGAATCACTCATTGGATGAAATTTTGCTAAAGCAGTATCTAATCGCGAGTCGGGATGTTCTAATAAAATAGCCCCTTTTATAAGTTCATCAGATTTAGCATCTTTGACAAACGTTATTGTTTTGGTTTCTTTACTTTTTTTATCCATTTTACCAATATTTCAGTCAACAGCTAAATGTGAACAAATATACCTAACTTTTACTAAAAATTCCTATCTTTAAAATAAAAATTGAAGATGCGATTTCATACCAGAAAATGGGTAAAACCCGAAGATTTAAATGCCAACGGAACACTATTCGGAGGTAAATTATTGGCTTGGATAGACGAAGAAGCCGCTTTGTATTCCATCGTACAATTGGAAAATCCTAAAGTAGTCACCAAGTTTATGAGTGAAATTAATTTCATGAGTGCTGCCAAACAAGGTGATATTGTGGAAATTGGTTTAGATGTGGTACATTTTGGAAAATCATCGTTAGTATTAAAATGTGAAGTTCGCAATATGATGACACGTGAAAAAATTATTACGATTGATAATATCACGATGGTAAACTTAGGCGAAGACGGAAAACCAAAACCACACGGTAAAACCCAAATCGAATTTATTGAAGACCGATTGAAAAAATAATTATCTTGTGTTGTCAAGCTGAACTCGTTTCAGCTTCTAAATCAATCATTAAAAGATTCTGAAACAAGTTCAGAATGACAAAATTGCTATTTAACTATGATAAATAAATCAACTTTAGAATTTCTAATTCAACTTAAAGAAAACAACGACCGCGATTGGTTTGCGGCAAATAAAAAAGCTTTTGAAACCGAACAAAAGTTATCCAAATCGTTTTTCACATCGGTTGGAGATCAGTTGGGAAAAATAGATAGTATTGAACGCATTCAAATTTTTAGAATTTATCGCGATGTGCGTTTTTCTAAGGATAAATCACCTTATAAAAATCATTTTAGCGTTGGGTTCACCCGAACAAAACCGATGCTTCGTGGCGGATACTATTTGCACATTGAACCTGGAGGAAGTTTTGTAGGTGGCGGTTTTTGGGAACCTAATGCAGTTGATTTGCATCGCATTCGTAAAGAATTTGAAATGGATGATGAAGAAATCAGAACCATTATTACCGATGCAACTTTCAAGAAATTCTTTGGTGAATTGAAAGGCGAGGAGTTAAAAACAGCTCCAAAAGGTTTCGATAAAACGCATCCTGCTATTGATTTGATTCGCAAAAAGCAATATTTACTCACTCGAAGTTTTTCGGACAAAGAAGTTTTGGCTCCTAATTTTCAAGAAGAAGTTTTAGCAACTTTTCAAGCAATGCGACCATTCTTCGACTACATGAGCGAAGTATTGAGTACGGATTTGAATGGGGAATCGATTTATTAAATAATCTGAATTTGACTTTTTAAACGTTCGATTAATAAATTCATCATACGTTTGTTTAAATTGGATGAATTTTGGGTGTATTCTTTGTATTCGGAAACGGTAAACATTCCAAATACAATTCCTTTTAATGAATTTCGGAATTTGATATCACGTTGAATGGCGTTTTCAATGTAATTTTCTTTTTTCTCTGGGGAAAGTGTGAAATAAACGCCTTTTTGTTTTATGGCGTAATTTCTAAAAACTTCAATAAACAATTCATTTTGAAATTTCAAAATAGGGCGTAATGTCTGATTTTGAAACTTTTCTTCGGAACTTGATTGTTCGTTAATTACACCAATACTTGCTCCTCTAATTTCTAAAAGCGATTCGTCTTTCGTTTTCATGATAAAGTGAATTTGTTTGAATTAAAGTTAAAAAAAATAACCTCCAATTTCTTGAAGGTTATTTTAAGTTATTAAGAATCAGTTGTTAATTACTTTGTATTATTCAGTAGTTATTTTTGGACTTGATGAACTCACTTCTGACACTTCCAAATCAAAATATGGCAATGATGCAATAACATGATCAAAAATATCGGCCATAATATGTTCGTAATTTAACCAGGTTTTATCTTTGGAAAAACAATAAATTTCCAATGGAATTCCTTTTTCAGTAGGTTGTAAATGACGTACCATCAACTGCATATCTTTATTAATTCCGGGATGCGATAAGATATATTGATTGATGTATTTTCTAAACAAACCTAGATTGGTTAAATTTCTTCCGTTTACGATTATACTTTTATCAATATTATTGTTTGCATTGTATTTGTCAATATCTGCTTGACGGTGTTCGATATAAGAAGTTAAATGCTGAATTTTTTTAAAATTTTCTAATTCTTGCGAATGGATAAATCGCACCGAATTAGCTTTTATCAATATATGACGTTTAATTCTTCTTCCATCGGAATCCAACATTCCGCGCCAGTTTTTGAAACTATCCGATATTAGGCTGTAGGTTGGAATCGTAGTTGTTGTATTATCAAAATTTCGAACTTTTACTGTGGCTAGATTAATTTCTACAACATCGCCATCGGCACCAAATTTTTCCATCGTAATCCAATCGCCAATACGCACCATATCATTTACAGAAACAGAAATACTCGCTACAAATCCTAGAATAGTATCTCTAAATATTAAAATGATAATAGCCGAAATAGAACCAAAAGTAGTTAATAACGTAGTTTTACTAACATCAAAAAGAATCAATACAAAAGAAATAATTCCAAACAACCACAAAAACAACATGATTACTTGAATATAACTGTCAATCGGCTTATCACTAAAGCGAGGTTTTTGTTTTAAATAATCTCTAAGCGAATTAAAAATACTTCGAGTAATCCAAAGAGAAAGAATAATGATATAAATTTTAACTCCTTTTTCAAAAACATATTCCCAATAGGTGAAATTATTTAAAATTACAGGAACTGTCTTATAAATAAATAGAAGAGGGAAGAGGTGGGCTAAATATTTAGCAGTTTTATTAGCTACTAAAAAATCATCAAAGGAAGATTTTGTTCGAGCAGCAATAATGGCTAAAAATATTATGAAAGCTTTTTTAAAAATATAATCTAAAACATAAGAAACAACCACTAAAATGATGATGTTAACTCCTAAATTTAAATAAGAAGCTACATCATTATTAAAGTCGAGACTTTTAAAAATATCATATGCCCAATTGAATATTTTCATTACGAATTTTGTAAATATTTTTTCTCAATATAAAACGTTCCAAATGGAACAATTGATGCTAGACAAACTATCATAAAGGTTTTTAAATTCCATTTTTGCTCATTTTTAATTAAAATAGCAAATGCAACATATAATATGAATAAGACTCCATGCGCCATTCCAATATTTTTTACATAAATAGGATCGCCAGCAATATATTTCATTGGCATTGCAAAAAACAATAAAGCTAATAAGGAAAGTCCTTCTAATAAGGCGATTGATCTAAAAGATTTTATCATGATAAAGCAAAATAAATTACAAATCCGTAAATGGATTTAATTGGAACAAAATTAAATAATATAGGATGCGTAAGCGTTAAAAAAAACAAAAAAATCGGTAAAAATATTTTCTTACCGATTTATATTATGTAAAATAGAAATTTTGAATTAAAAAGCTAAAAATGCTTTGTTGTATTCTTTTAAATCTAATAGATTATTTTTCTTATCTAAATCAGTCAATAAAGAAAGGAAGTAATTAAAGCTTTCTACATTATTTTCTTCCGAAATGTTGGCTTCAACGTGAGCATCTTTACTGTCTACAGGTTCATCATCTGGAATACCAATAAAAAATCCATTATTGTTTTCTAAATGTTCGTAAGCTAAACGCAATGCTTTAGTTACAACAGGATTATTTAACTCTAAAGTAATTTCTCTAAGTTTTTTTAAATCAGTTACAATTTCAGAAACTTCAAAATTATCTTTAAATAATTCTTTCTGAATCTTTTCGATTAATTTAAGGGCTTGTCTGTTTTCCATGATTCTTGTAATAAGGGACTGCAAACTTAAACTTTCTTATAATTTTACACAAACGTTTTGAGTAGTATTTTAATAGTTTTAATAATGTTTTATAAATGAATTATAATATACATTATGTAAAATAGAAAATTTAAGCAATTCCTTTAATAAGCAATACAAACTTTGTATCTTCGTTTCGTAAATAAAAGCTTTATGAAAAACCCTATTGCAGAACGCATCACCGATTTTCTAAAACATTATCCTCCTTTTTCAAGCATATCGTATGAAAGCTTACTTGAAATTGCTAAAACATGTCAAGTACTTTATCTAGAAAAAAATCAAACTTTGTTTAAAATTAATGATGCTACGCATGCTTTTTTTTATGTGGTAGCTTCTGGTGCTGTTGGTTTATCTGTGACTTCAGATGCTGATGATGTTTTGATTGATAAATGTGATGAAGGCGATATTTTAGGATTACGACCATTTTTTGCTAAAAATAACTACCTCATGACGGCAAAAGCTCGTGAAGAAAGTATTGTTTACGCCATTCCTATAGAAACATTCAAACCTTATGTAGCGGCTAATCCAGATGTGTTGAGTTTTTTATTAGAAAGTTTTGCTTCTAATACTCGAAATCCATATGATAAAAATCACAAAGGGAAATTAATTTCAGAAAACGTTATTTATAATGACCAAAGTTCTGAAATTCAATATTATCAGCCTATAAAATACACTTCTAACCCCATAACAGCTTCGCCTAATGATATTGTTAAATTCGTGGCTCAAACGATGTCGAGCAGTAAAATTGGCAGTATAATTATTCATGAAAATCGTAAGCCTATCGGAATTGTTACTGATAAAGACTTACGTTCTAAAATAGCAACCGGACTCTATTCTATTGATGTTACAATTGATAAAATTATGACTTCGCCTGTAATTACGGTCGCTGATAACTTATCTATTGCTGAAGCTCAAATTATTATGTTAAAAAACAATGTAACTCATTTGTGTGTTACAAAAGATGGTTCTATTGATTCTGAAATTACTGGAATTATTACGGAACACGATATTGTGGTGGCTCAAGCAAATAATCCAGGGGTTCTTTTAAAACAATCTAAGCGAGCTCAAAAATCAGCTGATTTAAAAGAAGTTCGAGATAAATTAGTCGAATTAATTCAGCATTCTTTAGATAAAAATGTTCCTATTAATCATATTGGTTCTATTGTTGGCGAAATTAATCTGGCGATAACCAAACGTGCTATTGAATTGGCAATTGAAAAAATTGGCACTCCTCCTCCAGCCCAATTTGCTTGGATGAACATAGGAAGTCAAGGAAGAAAAGAGCAACTTTTATTAACCGATCAAGACAATGCAATTATTTTTGAAGATGTGCCAGAAGAAAAATATGATGCTGTAAAAGAATATTTTCTTCAATTGGCTGAGAAAGCAACAAAAACATTAAATAAAGTTGGATATAATTTTTGTCCAGATGAAATGATGGCTAGCAATCCGCTTTGGTGTAAGTCTATTTCAGATTGGCAAAACCAATTTAAAGGTTGGATAATTAATCCTGCAGATAAAAATACATTAGAATCTACCATCTTTTTCGATTATGATTTTGTTTATGGCAATGAATCTTTAGTGGATACAATTACTAAAACAATTCACGAAGAGACCAATGATAATCAATTGTTTTTTGCTTATTTAGGTGCTGATGCATTAAAAAATCCGCCACCATTAGGGTTTTTCCGCCAGTTTTTAGTAGAAAGTGATGGCGAACACAAAGATACGTTTGATTTAAAAGGAAGAGCTTTAATGCCTTTAATTGATGCCGCTCGAATTTTATCTTTAAGTAAAGGAATTAAGAATGTATCCAATACGATTTCAAGATATTCAAAATTAGCCGAATTAGAACCACAAAACGCACCTGTTTATGAGGCATGTGCCGATGCTTTTGCCGAATTATTAAAGTTCAGAACCGAAGAAGGTTTAAAAAATGAATCCGATGGTAGGTATTTGAATTTAAGTGAGTTATCGAAATTAGATAAAGTAAAGCTTAAAAATGATTTTCAGCCGATAAATGATATTCAAGAAGTGATTAAGAATAAATTTCAATTAACTTATTTCACCTAAAACATGGCTTTAAATTGGTTCAAAAAAATAGTTAAAGATTATCCTAAATTTTGGGAAACCTATCTGAGTTACTTCGATGAAAATCAAAGTAAAGAGCAGCGTTTTGTAGTTTTTGATTGTGAAACAACAGGTTTGGATTATAAAACAGATAGAATTTTATCTATCGGAGCAGTAGCCATAAAGAACAACCAAATTATCGTTGGTGATTTTATGGAAATATTTTTACAACAAGATATTTTTAATCCGGAGACTGTTACTCTACATGGTATTTTAAAAGAAGGAAAGGAAGAAAAAGTAGTTGAAGCAGAAGCTATAATTCGCTTTTTAGATTTTATAAAAGACGCCACTTTAGTTGGACATCACATAGATTTTGATATCGAAATGATTAATCAAGCATTAGATCGTTTAAATGTAGGAAAATTAGAAAATCAAGCGATGGATACCGACGTTATGTATCAAAAATTAAAATCATTACCACAAGAACAACAAAGTTCGTTAGATGAATTATGCGATATTTATAAAATTAAAAAATCTGATAGACACACGGCAAGTGGTGATGCTTTTATTACTGCATTACTTTTCTTAAAATTGAAAAAGAAATTAGAAATATAAAAAAACTGCTCCATTTCTGAAGCAGTTTTTAACCAATAAAACTAAAAAACTAGAGCTTGCCGTTTTTAATTTCTTCCACTATTTCAGGATTCAATAAAGTGGAAATATCTCCAAAATTAGAGAAATCTCCTTCAGCAATCTTTCTTAATATTCTACGCATGATTTTACCCGAACGTGTTTTTGGTAAACCACTTACAAACTGAATTTTATCTAATTTCGCAATCGGACCAATTTGATCAGAAATCAATTGATTAATCTCTTTTGCTAAATTAACTCTATCACGTCCTTCACCAGTTTCCTTCAAAATAATGAAGCCATACAATGCATTTCCTTTGATATCATGAGGGAAACCTACAATAGCACTTTCTGCAACCGCTGGGTGTTCGTTGATTGCATCTTCAATTGGAGCCGTTCCTAAGTTATGACCAGAAACAATAATAACATCATCTACTCTACCCGTAATTCTGTAATATCCTACTTCATCGCGTAAAGCACCGTCTCCTGTGAAATATTTTCCTGGAAAAGCAGTGAAATACGTTTCTTTATAACGTTGGTGATCGCCCCAAATAGTTCTAGCCATTGAAGGCCAAGGAAATTTAACACACAATGCACCGGTTACTTGATTTCCTTCAATTTCATTACGCAATTCATCCATTAAAACGGGTTGAATTCCAGGTAATGGTAACGAAGCGTAAGTTGGTTTTGTAGGTGTTACAAATGGAATTGGTGAAATCATAATTCCTCCAGTTTCGGTTTGCCACCACGTATCTACTAAAGGACAACGTTTCCCTCCTACGTGGTCGTTGTACCAGTGCCAAGCTTCCTCATTAATAGGCTCACCTACGGAACCGATAACTTTTAAAGAACTTAATGGAAAACGTTGCACATAATCTAAACTTTCTTTTGCTAAAGCACGAATTGCTGTTGGTGCGGTATAGAATTGTGTAACATTATGTTTTTCAATTACTTCCCAAAATCTACTAAAATCTGGATATGATGGAACTCCTTCAAAAATTACAGTTGTTGCACCATTTAAAAGTGGTCCATATAAAATATAGGAATGACCTGTAATCCAACCTATATCAGCCGTACACCAATAAACATCATTTTCTTCGTAATTGAATACATTTTTAAAAGTGTAAGCGGTGTAAACCATATAACCTGCAGTCGAATGCACCATTCCTTTAGGTTTTCCAGTAGAACCTGAAGTATATAGAATAAACAAAGGATCTTCCGCATCCATAATTTCAGCTACATTATTTCCAACAGCAGCATCCATTAAAGGTTGTAACCATAAATCTCTTCCTTCTTTCATGTTGACTTCCGTATTGGTTCTTTTAACAACCAAAACAGTTTCAACAGATGGACATTTATCTAAAGCTTCATCTACTATTCCTTTTAAATCAATGGCTTTATTTCCGCGGTAACTTCCGTCAGAAGTAATGACCATTTTACATTCGCTATCATTAATACGAGCTGCAACGGCAGAAGATGAAAAACCAGCAAATACAACTGAATGTATAGCACCAATTCTAGCACAAGCTAAAACCGCTACGGCTAATTCTGGAATCATTGGTAAATAAATACAGACTCTATCCCCTTTTTTGATGCCTTGCTCACGAAGTACGTTTGCTAATTTTGAAACTCTAACATATAATTCATTGTACGAAATATGTTGCGCTGCTTCGTTAGGATCATTTGGTTCAAAAATAATAGCAGTTTTATCACCACGTTTTGCTAAATGTCTGTCGATACAGTTTTTAGTGATATTTACTTTCGCATTTAAAAACCATTTGAATTCTGCTTCTTGCATATCAAATTCGAAAACTTTGTCCCATTTTTGATACCAAGTAAAATTCTCATCGGCAATACGATCCCAAAATTTTCTTGGTTCGCGCACCGATTTCTTATACATTTTAAAGTAATTCTCTAAATCTTTAATTTTATAATAACTCATTTTTTAGCTTTATTTTTAATTGATAATGTAAAGATAACCAATCTGTTTTAAGAATTTTATAATTTCTTGCTAAATTACTATATACAATATATTCTTAAAAAATTAAACACATAGGCACATAGATTTAAGATAAACACATATTTAGCCGTTGCACTTTATTTAGTTAACATAAGAAATCTGTGTATATCAGCGTTTTGTTGTACAAATCTGTATTATCCGCGTGCACTTATTTAAAACAACCAATTTTAGCATGTTCTAAAACGTCTCTGATTTCATCGATAATTGCTTCATCATCAATAGTAGATGGGATTTGAAATTGTTCTCCATCTGCTATGCTACGCATCATTTTTCTAAGAATTTTTCCAGAACGTGTTTTTGGTAGACGATTCACTACAACTACATCACGCAATGAAGCTACGGCTCCAATTTGTTCACGAACCAAATGCACTACTTCATGTTGCAATTGGAAATGCTCAATATCTTCACCTGATTTTGCTACTACTAATGCTAACGGAATTTGACCTTTCAACTCGTCATTAATACCGATTACTGCACACTCAGCAACAGAATGATGAGATGCCACAATTTCTTCCATTTCAGCAGTAGATAGTCGGTGACCTGCTACGTTGATGACATCATCTACTCGACCTGTAATGTATATATAATCGTCCGAATCTTTAAATCCGCCATCCCCAGAGAAATAATAACCTGGAAATTTATTCAAATATCCTGCTTTGAAACGTTCGTTATCTTTCCATAAGTCTAATAAAGTTCCTGGAGGCAATGGTAATTTGATAACTACATAACCTTCTTCGTTTGGACCTAACTCTTGTCCGTTTTCTCCAAAAATTCGGATATCATAACCTGTCACAGCTTTTCCGGCTGACCCAGGTTTTATTGGTAAATACTCCACTCCCATCATGTTAGCTATCATCGGCCAGCCTGATTCTGTTTGCCACCAATGGTCGATAGCTGGAACTGGAATATGTTCACGATACCACTCTAAAGTCGCTACATCACAACGTTCTCCTGCTAAGAATTGAATTCGCAA
The DNA here is from genome assembly GCF_000686885.1 of Flavobacterium sasangense DSM 21067. Taxonomy (GTDB): domain Bacteria; phylum Bacteroidota; class Bacteroidia; order Flavobacteriales; family Flavobacteriaceae; genus Flavobacterium; species Flavobacterium sasangense. The sequence continues at coordinate 63,607 of NZ_JMLU01000016.1, forward strand.
GCTGCTCAAATCATATTGTTTGATAAATTCGCCGTTTGGATCTTCTTTTTTAATAGCACGAATCGCTGTTGGAGCGGTAAACATAACATTTACTTTGTGCTCCGCAATAACACGCCAAAACGTACTGGCATCAGGAGTTCGGATTGGTTTTCCTTCGAATAAAACAGTTGTGTTTCTGTTAATTAATGGTCCGTAAACTATATAACTATGTCCTACAACCCAACCCACATCAGAAGCAGCCCAAAAAACATCACCTTCTTTTGCATCGTAAATATGTTGCATTGAAAATTTAAGTGCGGTAGCATAACCACCTGTATCTCTGACGATTCCTTTTGGTTTTCCAGTTGTTCCAGAAGTGTATAGAATGTATAAAGGATGTGTCGAATTTACAGGAACACATGGCGTCTCTTCCGAACCATAAACCAATGCATCATAATCGACATCGTATTTTTTAAATGGAACTCTTGCTCCTAATTTTCTATTGAAAACCACGACTTTTTCAGGTTTGTGATTCGCTAATTCTATTGCTTCATCTACTAAAGGTTTGTAGGCGATTAATCTATCTATTTCTATTCCTGATGAAGCAGTAATAATAGCTTTTGGTTCACAATCATCAATACGAATGGCTAATTCATGAGGTGCAAAACCTCCAAAAACTACGGAATGCGTTACTCCTATTCGTGCGCAAGCTAACATAGCGAATGCCGCTTGAGGAATCATTGGCATGTAAATTACAGCGGTATCGCCTTTTTTTAAACCTAATGACAATAATCCGCCAGCCAATCTGGCTACTTCGGTTTTAACTTCGTTAAATGTATACTTTTTAACAGTTTGAGTTACAGGTGAATCGTAGATGATAGCAACTTGTTCGCCATAGCCATCTTGAATGTGTTTATCAACTGCAAGGTAGCAAGCATTTAAATTTCCATCAGCAAACCATAAAGGATAACCATTTTTATCGGTTGATAAAATGTTAGAAGGTAAATTATACCATTCTAATTGATTTGCTTGTTCCTTCCAGAATTCTTCAGAAGAACTAATACTTTTATTATAAATATCGCAATAATTCATTTGTATTATTCAATTTATGTAATTTATTTTCTTTAGTAAATGTAAAAAATAAAATAATGCCAAATAAATTAATATTGCTAAATAGGTATAGATAGAAATAGAAATTAGAACATAGAAATAAGAGGAAACAGAATTTCTAATTGAAAGCTGGTTTGCGTTAGGGATTGTAGCAATTGTTTGAGCTCTTATTTAAAATACCTTAGGATTTTAATTAAAGCGAGTGCGAAAAGCCCGACCCTTGTGGTAACGCCCAAATTTTATGATAATAACTCCTCCACTTTTTCCACCACTTTCTTAATCGAAAACGGCTTTGTCATGTAAGCATCGGCACCTAATTCTAATCCTTTTTCAATATCGCTTTCTTTGTTTTTTGCAGATAAGAACATGACTTTTGTGTGTTGTAAATTAGCATCTTTTCTGATTTGTTCTAAAGTGGCAAAACCATCTACCATTGGCATCATGATATCTAAAATAATCACATCAGGGAAATTGGTTTTTAAAATATCTAAAGCTTCTTGTCCGTCGCGCGCTATAAAAACTTCGTAATTGCTTTTCTTGAAGGTGTATTCAAGTGTCATTACGATGTTGGGTTCGTCGTCTACTATTAAAATCTTCTTCATTTTCTCTTAATTTTCAATATTTTTAACGGGTAAAGTGAATACAATACAAGCGCCTTTTACACTTGGTTGTACCCAAATTTTACCTTTGTGATGTTCTATAATTTGTTTGCAAATTGCCAATCCTAATCCGCTACCAACAGGTTTTTTGAAATTCTGATTGGACGCTTGATAAAATTTGTCAAATATAACGTCAAAATCGTTAGGATTGATACCTTTTCCATTGTCTTGAACTGATGTTTCTATAAAATTATCCTTCTTTTTGACTTGAATGGTGATTAAACCATCGGTTTCGGGACAGAATTTAATGGCATTTGATAGTAAATTAGTCACTACTTGAATGATTCTATCTTCGTCATAATAAGCCATAACCGTGTCTTTACTTTCGACATAAACACTGATATTTCTATTCTTAATTAACTGTTTTAGTGGTTCAATCGAATGTTCAATCGTTGCAATTAAGTTGTTTTGTGTGGGATGAATGGTTTGTTTTCCGGTTTCGAATTTCTCTAAATCTAAAATTTTATCAATCAAACGATTTAATCGGTCAGATTCAGAAATGATATTTTGTAAAAACTGTTTTCGAAGTTCTTCTGGAATTTCATCATCGTCATGTAAAATTTCACTCGCAGCACGAATAGCGGTGATTGGCGTACGAAGTTCGTGTGTTACGGTGTCTAAAAATTCATCTTTTTGAATATCTTTTCGAACTAGTGTTTCATTGGCTTTTTGTAATTCGGAAGTGATTTTTTGCAATTGGTTTGAAGTTTCCGTCAATTTTTTATTAATGTTGATGTTTTCTTTTGATTCTTCAAGAATTTTCAAAACTTCAGGTAAAGTAACTTTTTCTTCTTTCACTACACTAGAAATCAGAATTCGTGCGGAAGCTGTTCCAATATGACCCGTTAATAAATTCTCTGCGAATTTTACTAATCTCGCATCAGCCAATTCTTGATCTTTATCGACGTTGTACTTCACATTGAAAATATTCATAGCACGTTTGGTACGTTCTTCACCTAAAAATCGAATTAAAACTTTTTCGATATCGCGTGTGTAAGCGGTTCCTTTCCAAACGAATGCATTCTCGTGATTGGTGCTGTATTTATCAATATCCACATACATTTCGGCATAATTTCGTTCGCGATAATTTCCTTTAAAACTAACTGAAACCGCGAAATAAGTCAGCGCATTGAATAACATACTCCAAAACAAAGCATGCGGAACAGGTTGCAAATAATCTAATCCGAAAAGTTGGAACGGTTTTAATAAACCAATTTTCATAAAACCTTCTGAAATAAAAGAACTTTCGCCATTGGTTAACCCAATTGAATAAGGAATTAAAAGTGTGTATAAGCAAATAATAAATCCGATTAAAATGCCGTAAATAGCGCCTAATCTTGAACCTCTTCTCCAGAAAATGGCTCCGAAAAATGCTGGCGCTAATTGGGCAATAATAACAAACGAAATCAATCCGATAGAAACCAAACTATAATCTAATGCGAAGAATCGGTAAATGAAATATGCCGCGATAATTAATGAAAAGATTCCGATTTTACGAATGTTGACAATCTTTTTGTTGTTGATGATTTGTTCTTCGTTTTTTAATTTACCTAAGAAAGTATAAGGAATTAACAAGTTGTTACTCAACATAGTAGACAAACTGATGCTTGAAACAACAATCATGGATATTGCTGCTGAAAATCCGCCTAGGAAAACTAAAACTGTTAGTGTTTGATTATCAAAAAACTGCGGAATTAAAAGAGAATACGTGTCGGCATTGACATTTTTTCCATCAAATAATACATTTCCGCCCCAAGCAATTGGATAGACAAAAAGATTAAACAATAATAAGTATAAAGGAAATAACCAAATCGCCGTTTTAATATGACGTTCTCTGTTATTTTCTACCACAGACATTTGAAATTGTCTTGGCAATAAGAAAATAGCAAAAAGTGAAACCATACTCAAAAAGAACCAATTTAATCCTTGTTCTAATCCGCCAATGGTGTTTTTTTCTTTGAAGTTTTCTAAAATTGAAGCTTTCGCATAGATATCATCATAACCATCAAAAACAAAGAATGTTACGTAAACTCCAACGATTAGGAAGAAAACTAATTTCAACACACTTTCCAAAGCAACAGCTGTTACAATTCCTTTTCGTTTTTCTGAAGCATCTACATAACGTGTTCCGTAATAAGAAGCAAATAAGGCTAAAGCGATAGCAACATAAGTTGTAGTATCATCAAAAATATAAGAACTTGTATTGGTTTGGGTTACGATGTGAAAGGTTTCCGAAATTGCTTTTAATTGTAACGCGATGTAAGGCAAAATTCCAGAAATACAAACTACTGTTACAATTGCACCTAAGAAACGACTATTACCATAACGAAGTGAAATAAAATCGGCAATACTTGAAATTTTATTTACTCTAGAAATACGAATAATCTTCTTTAAAATAATAATCCAAGCGGGAATAATAATGATGGGTCCAATATAAATGGGTAAATAGCCTAAACCTGAATTTGCTGCTACTCCGATACTTCCATAATACGTCCAAGCGGTACAATAAACCGCTAATGATAAAGAATAGATATACGAATTATTGGTCCATTTGATGTTTTCTTTTTTCTCTGCCCAATGCGCAATAAAAAAAAGAATACCCAAGTAGCCTAATAAAATAAGTAAAAGAATCGCACTATTCATAATAACGTTGTACTACAATCCAAGACATTAAAACTGAAAACAACCAAATCGAAAAAATATAAATGTAGATTACTGGAAATCCTAATATATTATCAGCACTGTCAAATAGTAAAACGATTGGTAAGTTCAATACCAATAACAGTAACAACGATAAAACAACCAATTTTTGTTGATGTCTTTTTTTCATCTTTTATTCATATTTATAAAACCTAAAAGCCCTTATGTAAAATAAGAGCTTCTAAGTTAATTATATTTTTTTTAATTAATCTTCATATTCGTCCGTGATTGCATACCATCCAAAAATAGTTAATCCGGTAACAACCATTGGTAAAAGTATAAAGAAAACAATAATTCCAAAAACTAAATCATCTTGTTTTCCTGAAGTTAACTTTCCTCCAAAAATTCCAATCGAAAAATAGGCTATTGCAATTGCAAGTGCTATCCAAACGATTCCTAAATATTTTTTTACTGTGTTCATGATTATTATTTTTTAGTCGTGAAGTGTATTAATTTTTCTATCAATGTAAATCATTCCAATAACGAAACATATAGCTGCTATTCCAATTGGATACCAAAGTCCTTCTAAATAAAACTCAACATCACCGGCATCTTTAGCTGTGGTAACGAAATAGGTTGAAATAGCTGGAAGTAATCCACCAAATATACCATTTCCTACGTGATATGGCAACGACATTGACGTATATCTAATCTTAACCGGGAACATTTCTACAAGGAATGCCGCAATTGGACCATAAACCATTGTTACAAAAATCACCTGAATGAAAACCATTAACACTAAAAACCATTTATCGCTATTGTTAATCATTTTGGTCACTTTTGTTTCCACTCTGTCTTTCCCTTTATCATCTACCATTACTTTTCCACTTTCAAAATGGATAGTCTTGATTTCCTCTACGGTTGTTCCATCAGTATAAGCTTTAGTTGTAGTGTAGATGGAATCCATTTTAGTATCATCAATTTCTTTTAAAGAAGGAACTACTTTAGTTTGCTCGACAATTTCTGTTTTTAAAGCTAAATCTGTTGAAGCATACATGGCTCTGTAAATTGGTCGATACGCTAAAATAGCAATCAACATACCACTCATCATAATTACTTTTCTTCCTACTTTATCACTTAACCATCCAAATACAACAAAGAATGGAGTTCCTAATAAAAGCGCAATTCCTAATAATGTATCTACTTGAGAAGAATCAATACTTTGAACCGTTTTTAAGAAGTTCATGGCATAAAATTGTCCTGTATACCAAACAACACCTTGTCCCATTGTAGCACCAAATAAAGCTAAAAGAACAAATTTTAAATTGAATTTATTTCCAAAACTCTCTTTTAATGGATTTGTAGATGTTTTTCCTTCCGATTTTGCTTTCGCGAAAGCTGGAGATTCGTGCATATTTTTACGAATCAAGAACGAAACATAAACCATAACAATAGAAACCCAAAACGGTACTCTCCAACCCCACTCATCAAACGCTTCTTTAGACATTAATCCTTTAGTAAGTAAGATTACCATTAAGGAAATAAATAAACCTACAGTTGCTGTAGTTTGAATCCATGAAGTCCAATATCCTTTTTCGTTTTTTGGAGCGTGTTCGGCTACATAAGTTGCGGCTCCACCATATTCACCACCAAGAGCTAAACCTTGAAGTAAACGAAGAATCAATACTAAAACAGGTGCTGCATAGCCAATTGTTTCAAAACTTGGAATACAACCAATTACAAAAGTAGCTCCTCCCATTAACATTAAAGTTACCATGAAAGTATACTTTCTTCCAATTAAATCTCCTAATCTACCAAAGAAAAGGGCTCCAAACGGACGCACTACGAAACCTGCAGCAAATGTTGCTAATGTTGATAAGAAAGCCGCTGTTGGATTGTCAGAAGGGAAAAATTTAGTAGATAAAACTACTGCTAAACTTCCAAAAATGTAGAAGTCATACCATTCAATCATTGTTCCCATAGAGGAAGCCGAAATAACTTTCCAGATTCCTTTTGATGATTTGTTATCGCTCATAATTTAATTGTATTAGTTTGTTATAAATAGATTTGTAATTGTATGATGAATTCACCTTTGTATTTATCAATTTTGTCAACTGCTGTGTAAACTGGACGTGTTGAATATTGTGCAGTAATTTTGGCATGGTGACCATCTAAGAAAAAGTTAGCACCTAAATCAAATTGGCTACTTGCTTTTTCTAAAGCATCAAAGTTTTTATAAGTATACGCTCCAAATGGCTGAATTCTCACTTTTGGTTTTTCGTTTTTATTTGGTAATAAAACACCCGCTTGTGTATACCAAATATTTCCTGTTCCTACCATTGGTTGTAAATTTCCTGCTCCCGCTAATGCTGGTGAACCTGTAAAAGTAGGATCCATTACTCCTTCGTTCATAATTCCAAGGTTTCTTAAATAATTAGGTCCGAAATCATAATTATAGAAAACACTGTAAGCGGTAATTGCCATTTTTTTCTCTTTAGCACCAATTGGCATATCTAAGAAAACATCTCCAGCAAATAAACTAATAGCATGTTCTTTAATTACACCATTTACAGAAGTTTGGGTTCCTTTTGGTGCATTATAAAAACCAGCTCCAATATTGAACATCTTTTTAGTTCCTAAATAAGTTCCCACTTTATAAGGCAAAAAGTTAGCTTCTTTATCAAAGAATTGATATTCCACATAACCTGCTTTAGACCACTGTGTAGTATTGTTATTATCAACAGCTTTTGCAATACTCGCATCGGTAACATTTGTTGGTGTTTGATTTGTTGCAAAAGGTTTATTGATACTAAAACGATATTCGAATTTGTTGTATTTTCCTTTAGCAAAAATTCCAATTTGTCTAGCAAACTGATCTGAATTCTCAATCAAAGGCCAGTTGAAAATTGGTGCATCAACAGTTAAATAATTTAAAGTAGATGACATTGTCATACGAGATAATCCCATATAATAATGCAATCCAGCTCCTACTGACAAACTAAAGGGTTTTGATTCTTTAGGTAAAACTACAGCATATTCATTCCATGCATCATGAAAGAATAAACCTGGTTTTTTTCCAGCTCCATAGCCACCAGTTCCAGCCGAACCTGAAGCACCTCCATTAATAAAAGTTTGATTGTTTATCCCTATATGAGTCAAAATCATATAACGAGGAGAAATTTGTGCATAAGCTAATAATCGCAAACGACGTAAGCCTGCGTCTTCATGACTAGAAACAGATTCGTCTCCAATCATCGAACCCGGATTCAAATCGGTTGAACGAAGCCAAACTTGATTCCATGCAATAAAACGCATGTATTTGGTTCCTTCTGGATTTAAATTGAATTTTAAACCTCCACCGTAATCAGGCGAACCCTGAGCAGATACTAGCAGAGATAGCAATAATCCTGAAATAGTTAGTAATTTTTTCATAATTTAAGTTTTGGTTAGTTGTGCATTTCTGCATGACCAAATTCTAAAAATATGTTAATGAAAAAAATTACAATATATATTTTTGTTAAAGAGTATAGTTAATCTTTAAAACGCTCCCATTTTATGAGCATAAACTTATCTCCAAGCTCTGTAATAATCATACCGGCACCAGACAATTGGTCTTTATTTTGAAGGAATTCAACGAGCTCATTATGCTTAAAAATCTTATAAGTAGGATGATAATTAGGATGTGGTGGTTTCTTGATTTTAAACTCTTTCACCCAATTACTAATAGATACGTGCGAAACACCAATAATACGCTCGATTTCTCTAAAACTTAAGCCTTCTAAATACAATTGCAAAGCCTTAGTTACATAGTAATCATCTATCTTTTTTCCTAATTTATTGACAGTAAAGTAATAATTGCACGATTTACATAAATAGCGCTGTCTATCTTTGATGATGCCACTTTTTACAATATTGTCACTTTGACATTTTGGACAGGATAAAATCTCCATATATATAATTTTTGCATAAATATACTAATTTTGCAAAATATACAAAAAATAATATCGTAAAAATTTTAAATCATTTTTTTACTTCTTTCAATTTTTAGGTTTTAAAATTATGAATAGTATAATTTTAGCTCAAAATCACTACATTTTTAATTTTGATAAAATGAAAAAAAATCCATTTTTGTTGTGAAAAAGTATAGTTATTTTATTTAATTTGTAGAAACAACACAAAACCATGCAATTCGATATTAATAATACAGAATCTTCCGCTTTATACAAGCTCTTAACAGGTACTGTTATTCCAAGACCAATAGGTTGGATTTCAACAATTGATACAGAAGGAATCAACAACCTTGCTCCTTTTTCTTTCTTTAATGTGGTGAGCGAAGATCCACCACACGTGATGTTTTCCACCGTTCGAACTGGAAACAAAAACAAAGACACCTTAAATAATATATTAGAAAACAAACAATTCGTAGTTAACTTAGTTACCGAAGAAGTTGTAGAACAGATGAATACCACTTCTCAAAGTGTAGCTTCTGATGTTGATGAATTTGAATTAGCAAGTGTTACTCCTATTGATTCAATTTATATCAAACCAAAACGAGTAAAAGAAAGCTTGGTGCATTTTGAGTGCGAAATGGTACATCATTATTTTATCGAAAATCATCAAAATGGTGGCGCTTGTATTATCATTGGTAAAATAATAACGATGCATATTGATGATTCTATTTTATTGGAAAATCACAGAATCAATTTAGACACATACAAACCTGTTGCCCGTTTAGCAGGTTCCAATTACAGTAAATTAGGAGAAATTTTCTCAATCAAAAGACAATAACTAATTATCAATTATCCATTGTTAATTATCAATTAAAAACATGAAAATAACAGTTATAGGTGGTGGTCCAGGCGGACTTTACTTTTCGATATTAACCAAAAAAGCAATGCCTCATTGCCAAATCGATATTTACGAACGCAATAAACCCGACGATAGTTTTGGATTTGGCGTTGTGTTTTCAGACGAAACCTTAGGAGAGTTCCTAAAGCGCGACATGCAGTCTTATGAATTAATTCGTAGCAAATTTGCGTATTGGGATGATATTATCGTCGCCCGTGATGGCGAAGAAGTAAGCATTGCAGGAAATGGCTTTTGTGGTTGTTCTCGTAAAACATTATTACAATTATTACAACAACGTTGTATTGAAGAAGGAGTAAATCTGCATTTCGAACAAAATGTTGATGATTTATCGCAATTTTCAGATTCAGATATAATTTTAGCTTCTGATGGAATTGCTAGTGCTATTAGAACGCAATACCAAAAAGAATTCGGAACCAAAATCGAATTAAAGAAAAACCGTTTTGTTTGGTTGGGTTCCACAAAACCATTAGATGCTTTTACTTATTTCTTTAGAAGTACGCCTCACGGAACTATTGTTGCTCACACCTATCAATATGAAGAAGGCATGAGTACATGGATTTTTGAGTGTAGTGATGAAACTTGGCAAAATCACGGTTTTGAAGTGACCAATGAAGCCGATACAATGGCTAAAATCGCAGAAATTTTCAAAGAAGAATTAGACGGACATCCACTGATATCTAATAAATCGCATTGGCGCCAATTTCCGCATGTTACGAATGAAAATTGGTATCACAACAATATTGTTTTACTTGGAGATGCCAAAGCTACAGCCCACTACTCTATTGGTTCAGGAACTAAATTAGCAATGGATTGTGCTATCGGATTATCAGATGCTGTAATTGCAAATCCAAAAAACGTGCAAGCCGCTTTCGAACAATACGATAAAACCCGAAGAAATACGGTAGAAATGATTCAGTATGCCGCCGTAGTTTCTTTAGATTGGTTCGAAAATATGGATCGTCACATGCAAAATCCGTTCCAACAATTTGCATTTGGATGCATGACACGTTCGAAAAAAGTAACGTATGAAAATTTACGTTTGAGAGATAGTTCGTTTACAGATAAAGTATTGAAAGAATTTTATCAAGAACAATTGACTTCGAGTGCCTCAGCCAACAGTTCAAATAAAAATGCGTTGCCTGAGGTTCTCGAAGGCAAAAGCGCTGCCTTCACTCCTTTCAAAATTAGACAACTAGAACTCCCAAACCGCATCGTTATGGCTCCAATGGGACAATATTCCGCAAGTGACGGCTTAGTTTCTGATTGGCATTTAGTACATTACGGAAGTCGCGCTACTGGTGGTGTAGGTTTAATCATTACAGAAATGACCGCCATTTCTGAAACCGGAAGAATCACAGAAGGTTGTGCAGGAATTTACAATTTCGAACAATTGAACCAATGGAAAAAAATTACCGATTTCATTCACGATAATACTTCTACTAAAATAGGAATTCAATTAGGCCATTCGGGACGAAAAGGTGCTACTAAAAAACCTTGGGAAGGCAACGGACCAATGGAAACGCCTTGGAATTTAATTTCAGCATCTCCTATTCCATTTAATGACAATTTTGCGACTCCAAAGGAAATGACTTTGAAAGATATGGCGGAAATCAAATCACAATTCATTCAAGCAGCAAAAAATGCAGACGAAGCAGGATTTGATATGATTGAATTACAAGCGCATCATGGATTTTTGTTAGCTTCTTTCTTGTCGCCATTGACTAACATTCGCACGGATGAATTTGGTGGAAGCATAGAAAACCGTTTAAAATATCCATTAGAAGTTTTTAAAGCGATTCGTGAAGTATTTCCAACGGATAAACCAATTTCAGTGCGAATTTCAGCAACCGATTGGGCAGAAAACGGAATTTCGGAACAAGAAGTAATTACCATTGCAACCGCTTTCAAAAATGCTGGAGCTGACATTATTAATGTTTCAACAGGAAATACAGTAGCAGGTCAAAAACCTCTGACAGGTAGAATGTGGCAAACTCCTTTTTCAGATTCGGTTCGAAATACAGTTCATATTCCAACTATAACCGCTGGATACATTCAAGATATTGACCAAATCAACACGATTCTTTTAAACGGAAGAGCCGATTTAGTCGCTTTAGGAAGACCTTTATTGTTAGATGCTAATTTCGTGAGAAATGCTCAAGCATACGAGCAATTTCAAGCAAACGATATTCCAAATCAATACAAAATGGGTGTTTCGCATTTGTATCCACTAAAAGCTTCGGAAAGAAAACAAATGGAAGGAATGAAAAAAGCATTAAAACCTAAAAGTAATAAGAAGTAAATAATTACGAATTAGAAATTACGAATTATGAAAAATGATAACGTTGTTCAAATAAAAAGTTACGCGTTTGCGGTTCGAATAATTAAGGTTTTTAAATATTTATCTGAACAGAAAAAAGAGTTTGTTTTAAGCAAACAACTTCTAAGATGTGGAACTTCTATTGGTGCTAATATTGAAGAAGCTATTGGTGGACAATCAGGAAAAGATTTTTTCGCCAAATTAACCATATCCTATAAAGAAGCAAGAGAAACACATTATTGGATTAGATTATTAAAAGATACTGATTATTTATCAATTGAAGAAGCAGACAGCTTACTTAAAGATGTTGATGAGTTACTTAGAATAATTGGTTCTATTCAAAAAACGTTACGTAATTCGTAATTTAAAATTCGTAATTAATGAAGGATAATTTCGCTCACAATAGCTTACCATCTCTGGAATTACAACCAGAATACACCTTTTCGGATTTACCACAATTCCAGCATCCTGAAATGTTGAATTGTGTAGATAAATTGCTAGATAATCATATTCGAGAAGGTCGTGGAAATAATAGTTGCATTCGCACGTTTGAAGAAACTTGGACATACCAAGATTTGTTTGAAAAAGCCAATCAAATTGCACATGTTTTAGTGGATGATTTAGGATTGAAATCAGGCAATCGTGTTTTGATTCGTTCAGCAAATAATCCGATGATGGTCGCGTGTTGGTTCGCAATTTTAAAAGCGGGCGGAATTGTTGTAGCAACCATGCCATTGCTTCGTTCCAAAGAATTAACAACCATTATTGATTGTGCTGAAATTTCACATGTATTCTGCGATAAGGAATTGGAAGAAGAAATCCATTTAGTAAAATCCGATTTCTTAAAACAAACCTGTTTTTATGGAAACTCGCAATTGGAAGAATTAATGGCTTCTAAGCCTAAAACTTTCGATAATTATCATTCAAAATCCGATTCTGTTGCTTTAATTGGTTTCACTTCTGGAACAACGGGTTTACCTAAAATGACAGCGCATTATCACAAAGATATTTTGAATATTTGTGAAGCGTTTCCAAATTATTCTTTACAACCAACGCAAAACGATATTTTCACTGGAAGCCCACCATTAGGATTTACTTTTGGTTTAGGCGGATTGGTTTTGTTTCCAATGTATTTCGGAGCTTCCACATTTCTAATTGAAAAACCGAGTCCAGATTTATTATTAAAAGCGATTCAAGATTTTAAAATAACGATTTGCTTCACTGCTCCTACCGCTTGGCGAATCATCACCACAAAAGTTCAGGATTACGATATTTCGAGTTTGAGAAAATGTGTATCTGCAGGCGAAACCTTACCTTTAAAAGTCTGGCAAGATTGGTATGATGCTACAGGTTTAAAAATCATTGATGGAATCGGTGCTACCGAAATGCTGCATATTTTTATTTCGTCTAATGAAGAAAACATGAAACCAGGAGCTACCGGAAAAGCCATCACCGGTTATGAAGCTAAAATCATAGACAAAAAAGACAACGAATTACCAAGAAACGAAGCCGGAAGATTAGCCGTTCGAGGAATTACAGGTTGTAAATATCTAAATCGAGAAGACAAGCAACGCGAATACGTAGAAAACGGTTGGAACATCACAGGCGATATTTTCCGTCAAGACGAAGAAGGCTATTTCCATTTTGTAGCACGTGGTGATGATATGATTATTTCTTCGGGCTATAATATCGCGGCAATTGAAGTAGAATCCGTACTTTTAACCCACGAAGATATATTAGAATGTGCTGTAGTAGGTTTACCTGATGAAGAACGAGGAATGTTAGTTTGTGCTCATATTGTATTGCACGATAATACTAAAGCAACAGATGTAATGAAGAATCGTATTCAACACTGGTTCAAAGAAGTAGCTGCTCCTTATAAATACCCAAGAGTCATTAATTTTGTGGAATGTTTACCAAAAACGGAGACAGGGAAAATACAACGGTTTAAGTTGAAGTGATTAGAAAATAGTAATTAGAAAAAAAACATACACAATCTTGTCATTCCGACGTAAGGAGGAATCTCATAATTTATATAGTAAACAAAATGAATCAATTCATAAAACAAGAAAAAGTACGCTTCCAACATGTTGATTATGCTGGAATTGTCTTCTATCCCCGATTTTTAGAAATGCTAAACTGTTTAGTAGAAGATTGGTTTGAAGAAGCCTTAGATCGTCCTTTTTCAAAAATGCACGAAACCAATGGTATTCCAACGGTTGATTTAAAAATTCAATTCAAAAATGCCGCAAGATTAGGCGAAATCTTAACCAAAAAACTTTGGGTAAAAGAACTAAAAAACTCGTCAATACTTTGCGGATTTCAGTTTGTAAATGAATTAGAAAACACAGTTTTAGAAGGCGAAGTTACTTTAGTAAACGTAGCGTTCAATCCAGAAAGAAACGGCATCAAAGCCGAACCTTTCACAGAAGAAATGAAGAATAAAATAAAGCAATACGAATTATAAAACTAGGAACACAGATTCAATAAATTATATAAATTTTAATAATTTCTACAATCTGTGTTCCAAAAAACAATTCACAAATGGAATTCAAAAAATTCAAAGCCGCCACCGTTCAAACGTCACCTGTATTTCTAAATGTAGAAAAAACAGTGGATAAAGCTATTTCTTTCATTAAAGAAGCCAGCAATAACGGAGCCAAATTAATCGCTTTTCCAGAGGTTTTTATCGCTGGATATCCGTATTGGAATTGGATTATGACGCCTGTTCAAGGCAGTAAATGGTATGAAGAATTATATAAAAAATCGGTTGACGTAGCAGGTCCAGAAATCAAGAAACTTTGCTTAGCTGCCAAAGACAACGACATTCATATTGTGATGGGAATCAACGAGCGAGGTAAAAGCTATGGTGAAATTTATAATACGAATTTAATTATCGACAATAAAGGCGTTATCGTTGGAAAACACAGAAAATTAGTCCCAACATGGGCCGAAAAACTTACCTGGTCTTCAGGTGATGGCTCTTCTTTAAAAGTCTATAATACAGAAATCGGTCCAATCGGAACCTTAGCTTGTGGCGAAAACACGAATACATTAGCTCGCTTTACGCTACTTTCTCAAGGCGAATTAATTCATATTGCGAATTATATTTCACTTCCAGTAGCGCCACCAGATTACGATATGGCGGAAGCAATTAAAATTCGTGCCGCTGCACATTCGTTTGAAGGAAAATTATTTACAATTGTTTCTTGTTCGACTGTTTCGCAAGAAATAAAAGACGCTTTACGAGCTGATGTCCCGAATATAGATGAATTATTGGATAGAAAAAGTTCTGCTTTCTCTGGATTTATTGGTCCCAATGGAGCTGTTATTGGGCAACCATTAATCGATGAAGAAGGAATGGTATATGCCGAAATTGATTTAGCAAAATGTATTCAACCAAAGCAAATGCACGATATTTTAGGACATTACAATCGATTTGATATTTTCGATTTACGAGTAAACACAGCTCCAACTCGAAAAATCACATTTATTGATAATCACGAAGAGTTTAATAAAAGATAAATAATTGGTGACTGAGGCTCTCGAAGTCACCAATTTAAAATATAAGATTATGGAAGAAAACAACTATTCAGACGATGTTTACGGAAGAGCTCGAGTTCAAGACTCTGATGAACTTAAGGCATACTATAAAGAATTAGAAACCCTAGGTGCTGGCGCTTTATGGACAGTCGCTAATGAGATTGAACCATGGGAACCACGCTCTACCTCTGTTCCTATGTTATGGAAATATGACGATTTGCGCGATTTAGTGCTAAAATCATCCGAACTAGTAACACCAGAACAAGCTGGAAGACGCGTTGTATATTTGGTCAATGATAAAAGAAAAGACGTTTCAGCCGCTGTAGGTTGGTTATATACCGGTATTCAAGTTACACGTCCAGGTGAATTTACTTCAGCACATCGTCATCGTGCTTCTGCCCTACGTTTTATTATGGAAGGTGAAAAAGGATATACGGTTGTGGATGGTAATAAAATCATGTTAGAAGTAAATGATTTTGTCATTACTCCAAATTCCACTTGGCACGAACATGGTGTAGAAGAAGGTGGAAAAACTTGTATTTGGCAAGATGGTTTGGATATTCCATTAGTCAATGCTTTAGAAGCGAATGATTATGCGGTTTATGATGGCAAGCAAGAATTGGTAAAACCATTAAACTTCTCGCCTATTACTTATGGTTGTGCAGGATTGATTCCAGCAGATAAAACTTGGGATAAACCTTATTCTCCATTATTCAAATATTCTTGGAAAAACGTTTATCCAGCTTTATTAGAAGCTCAGAAAGTAAATGAAGTTAATCCTTTTGATGGGATTTTTATGCAATATTCAAATCCGTTAACTGGAGGACACGTAATGCAAACTATGGGAGCAGCGATGCAATTATTACCAGCAGGGTTCAAAGGAAAAGCACACAAACACACGGGTTCTTTCGTTTACCAATGTGCCAAAGGAAAAGGCTACACCATCATCAACGGAAAACGCTTCGATTGGAAAGAGCGCGATATTTTCTGTGTTCCTAGTTGGGCTTGGCACGAACTTCATAACCTATCCGAAACCGAAGATGCTTGCCTTTTCAATTTCAACGATTTACCAGTAATTGAAGGTTTAGGATTATATCAAGGAAGAGAATTAACAGAAAGCAACGGACATCAAGAAATTCAATAACAATATCAATCCCGAAATTTCGGGACAAAAATCAATAACAATTAAAACTTTGCGAACTTTGCGTAAAACTTAGCGCTCTTTGCGTTTAAATAAAGAATATGAAACTACTTACATACAAAACACAAGACACCGAGCCACGATTAGGCTTCATTCATAACAACCAAGTCATCGATATGCAAGATTTTGGAGATGTTTCCAATTTTCCATTACCTAATGACATGTTAGAATTAATTGATATGGGATTTGAAATTATTCCAGAAATAACAGAAATGATTGCCGAAACTCCTGAGAATTTCTTTGAAGAAATCGCTTATGAAATGAATGAAGTAACCATTTTAGCTCCAATCGAAAAACCAAGAAAAAACATCATTGGAATTGGGTTAAACTATACAGAACACGTAGCTGAAAGTGCTCGTACGTTAGATACAACTGGAAAACTCCCAACCAAACCGATTATCTTTTCAAAACCACCAACAACCGTTACAGCAACGAATACAGAAATCATTAAAAACACTAAGTTAACTTCGCAATTGGATTGGGAATGTGAATTAGCGGTAATCATCTCTAAGAAAGGGAAATACGTACCTAAATCTGAAGCATTAGATTATGTTTTTGGTTACACGGTAATTAACGATATTTCAGCACGTGATTGTCGTCGTGAAGGCCAATGGATTGTTTCTAAAGGACAAGATACTTTCGCTCCAATGGGCCCAGTTATCGTTACAAAAGACGAAATCGAAAATCCACACAACTTAAATTTATCATTGAAAGTAAATGGTGTTGAAAAACAAAATTCAAATACCAAATTCATGCTTTTCAACATCAACGATTTGATTGAAGATTTAAGTACCGTTTTTACTTTAGAGCCTGGTGACATTATCGCAACGGGAACTCCAGCAGGTGTTGGCGCAGGTCGCGATCCTCAAGAATGGATGTACGATGGAGATGTAGTTGAGGCAACAGTAGAAGGAATTGGTACAATAGTAAATACAATTAAAGAAATATAATTATAAGGAACACAGATTTAAGAAATTTAAGTAATTATTAAATTTTTTTCAATCTGTGTACCAAAAATAAAATCTGCGTTTATTCGCGTTTGCGTAAGCAATCCGTTTTATCCGCGTTCCAAAATAAAATAAAAATGAAATACAGAATAGGCCAAATAGTTCCATCATCCAACGTAACGATGGAAACCGAAATACCTGCAATTTTCCGCTCTCGTGAAACCATTTTACCAGAACGTTTTACGTTTCATAGCAGTAGAATGCGCATGAAAAAAGTAACGAAAGAAGAACTTGAAGCCATGGATGCCATGAGTTTAAAATGTGCTCAAGAACTTTCTGATGCTCATGTTGACGTTATGGGTTATGCATGTTTAGTAGCGATTATGAGTATGGGACGCGGTTATCATTGCGTATCGGAAGTGAATTTACACCAAGAAACGGTGGCAAATGACTTCCCTACTCCAATTGTAACTTCTGCTGGAGCTTTGATTAATGGTTTGAAAGTTTTAGGAGCAAAACAAATTTCGATTATTACGCCTTATATGCGTCCATTAACTGATATGGTAGTAGATTATATCGAAAATCAAGGTATCAAAGTAAAACAAAGTATCGCTTTAGAAATTCCTGACAATTTAGAAGTTGCTGCTCAGAATCCAATGAATCTATTAGAAATCTACAAACAATTGGATTTAACGGATGTCGACGTTTTAGTAGCTTCGGCTTGTGTGCAAATGCCATCATTAGAAGCGATTGATTTAATTCAAGCAGAATGTGGTATTCCTGTGACTTCAGCAGCGGTTTGTACGACTTATGAAATGATGAAAAAATTGGGAATCGAAACTAAATCAGCTATTGGCGGTGAGTTGTTGAGTGGAAAGTACTAATTTTTTAAAATAGCATAAATTAAAAAAGCTACAACTCATATGAATTGTAGCTTTTTTGTGTTTAATTATTTTGAATCTTTAAATTCTAATCAAAATAGCCAATCTTATGTTATAAAAACTTTATACGTTAAATAAAACAAAAGATTTAAAGATTACCAATACATTCCTAAAATATTCCAACTTGTTCCATCACTAACCAATTGAATCCAACCTATGTTAGAAGAAGTCATTGTTGATATATTCATAGTTCCTGTTGTATTGCTATAAAAACCATATATAGTATCGACACCATTACTCAATACATTTATAGATTGGTATAAACTAGTTGATGTACTTGTAATATAAATCATCTTACCAGATCCAGCTATACTAGCACTCGGAAGTGTAATTGTAATTAACGAATTACTGGTGTTTTTTAAATATACATTGTTTAAAATATCACTAGAAGTGATCGTATAGTTTGTTGTTTTAGAAAGAAATGTAAATGCTGTAGGAACTCCTGATAAACCCA
This sequence comes from Flavobacterium sasangense DSM 21067, assembly GCF_000686885.1. GTDB lineage: Bacteria > Bacteroidota > Bacteroidia > Flavobacteriales > Flavobacteriaceae > Flavobacterium > Flavobacterium sasangense. Next base: position 82,267 of record NZ_JMLU01000016.1, read on the forward strand.
TTGGACCTTGTGGACCCATTGGACCTGTTGCTCCATCTAGTCCATTTATTCCTGCTGGACCTTGTGGACCCATCGGGCCTGTAGCTCCATCTAATCCATTTATTCCTGCTGGACCTTG
>NZ_KK366034.1:0-17074 GCF_000686885.1 Flavobacterium sasangense DSM 21067
CTACTTTTCTCATCATTACTTTTGTTTAAAATTTAATCATAAAGTGATGAATCTTCCTCCGTCTTTTCTCCTGATTGGATATTCTGGATATTAAGATTCTCTTAATTCCTTACATTCTGTTCAGACTCTAAAAGATAAAAAGAAATGAGGTAATTTCTTATATTCAATGTGCTTCATAGAGCTATTTGTCATTTAACTTACTCTCATCTCTTTTCACTTTATTAATGCAAATTTAAAAATCATAACAACTTATAAATTAACTTTGCAAACATAGGAGTCATATAAGGAAAAAGTGTATCGTTAAGTTTAATTAAGTTCATAAAAGATTTTGAAGATTACTCCCATTTCAACAATCTGTGTTCCAAAAACCTGAAACTTGAAACCTGAAACAAAAAAACTATTCATATCGAATGTAAGCCGGTTTTGACAATTGAAAATCATATAATGATAAATTCGTATTTTCAAAGGAATTAAACTTATTGATTCCATCACCTTCAAAAGGAATGGTTGGATAATAAGAGAAGGAAATTTGGAAACTATTAAACACTAAAAAGTCATTATTAATTAAAGCACCAATACTAAATTTCGAATATACTTTACTCGAAAACAAAGCTTTTTCGTTTGCCAAAGAACCAAGCGTCGTGTTGAAATACGGACTAAATCGGAAACCATACCAACTGCCCGGAATATACGATTGTGTTTGAAAAGAAACAGTCCATTTTTGTGTGCCGTTCAAACGATTATTAAATCCTGGCAAACCATCTGCTTCAAGCAAATTTAAACGATCCTTAAACGATTCATCTCGATTATTTCCCCAAACATAAGTAGGTTTCACAAATTGCCTAAAATGCCATTTTCCCCAAGAAAGTAATGGACTAAAATAATTCAATCCCATCTTAAAAGTAGTTTGTTCAGTTAATCCAGCATCGTAAAAACTGCCCCATTCTGCAAAACCGCTGGCATATCCAAATGAACATTTTTTTCCATAAGAAACACTCAAACCCGTATACATTCGAGAATTACTATTTTTTTCTTGATGCCCAATGATTAAAGCAATATTTTCTCCGTACGGAATATCCTCCGTAATATTATAATTGAAAACAAACGTATCTTGATAGAACTTTTGCCTTGAAACTCCAATCATTCCAATCCAATTCTTTTCATTTGAAAAATAATTTGACGGATCTAAGGTAGGTTCTGGCAATCTTCCAAATACTTTTTGATTGTAAGTTAAAGCCAAAATCATATTGGTAAAATAACGTTCCGGATTTGATTTTGAATTAATTTTAAACGCTCTACCATACCAATATTCTTGAAAATCATACGATACTTTTTGTAATGAAATCGTATCTAAAACCGGAAATTGCTCCGTTCGTAATCTATTTTCAAAATAAAAACCTCCTGCATTTTTAGTGATTACAGAATAAAATGGTCGATTGATGTTGACACTTCGTTTACTATCATTATTGAATTCATTCGCATAATCCAAATCAAAACGGAAATAGGTATTCTTAATATTATTGATAGAATACTGAGCATAAACCGCTCTTTCTTTAGTATCAAATCGGTTTTTAATATTTCCACTTATCAAATGTCCAAAACCTAAAATATTCCGTTCGGTTAACTTGACACTACTTTCAGAAGAAGATAAACTTCCTGTTGGAATTAAAGTCCATGAATCTAAAACTCTAATTTTAATATCAATAGAATCTTTGCTATTAGGAATATCAACAGGAACAATTACCACTTCTCGTATATAACGTTGACTTCGTATCAGACGTTCAGATTCTAACAACAACTTAGAGTCTAATTTATCATTCTTTTTAAAAAGCATAATATTACGAATGGTAATCTCTTTTGTTTTTATGTGAACGGCATTTCCAAAATTTTCTAGCTTTCGTTTAGGTGCTTTTTTTTCATTCGTTAGCGAATATCCAAAGGGATCTAAAGTTTCAATGCTAATATTGCGAATAACTCTCCCTTCTTGATGTGCGCTAACTATTTTCTTTTTCTTTTTTGGTTTGAAAGGAACCAAATTTTCTGCTTTTAGTGCCGATTCTTTAAAAACCAATTTATAAACAAAACGAGAAAACTTACTTTTCTTAGATAAATCATTGATATCGTGATAAATTGAAACACTATCACCTTCTTTTTCAATAGTTTGCGCCTTTCCTTTCCAGGAAATAACACAAATACATAAAAAAAGAAAAAGTTTCAATTTCATAGCTGGAGTAAAAACTAAACTTCGACGAAATTATTGTTTAAAAATCGAAAGTAGTAATAAAATTAAGGAAATACAACTTCTTTACTCCTGTTGCATGGCACAAATACCATTCCAAAAAGTTTATGTACCTTTGCACAAATTTAATACCCTTTATGAAAACGTTCCAAGATTTCGATTTACCAAAATCATTACAAAAAGCATTAGACGAACTAGGTTTTGTTCACCCTACACCTATTCAAGAAAAATCGCATTCTGTAATTCTATCAGGAAGAGATGTAATGGGAATTGCACAAACCGGAACGGGTAAAACCTTCGCCTACTTATTACCTATCCTAAAACAATGGAAATTTCAAAATAACGAATCACCAAGAGTAGTTATTTTAGTTCCAACGCGTGAATTAGTAGTGCAAGTAGCAGAAGAAGTTGAAAAACTTACCAAATACATGAGTGTGCGAACACTTGGTATCTATGGAGGTGTGAACATCAATACACAAAGAAAAGCACTAGCAGAAGGTGTCGATATTTTAGTCGGAACACCAGGTCGTGTTATGGATTTAGCACTTGACGGTGTTTTACGTTTTGACTCGCTACAAAAATTAGTGATTGATGAGTTCGATGAAATCTTAAATTTAGGTTTCCGTGCGCAATTGACTTCCATTTTAACCATGATGCGTGGAAAAAAACAAAACATCTTATTCTCGGCAACCATGACCGAAGAAGTAGATGCCATGTTAGATGAATATTTCGAATTTCCTGAAGAAGTATCTTTGGCTCAAAGCGGAACTCCGTTAGAACAAATTGAACAAATTGTATATCAAGTTCCGAATTTCTTGACCAAATTGAACCTATTGAAACATTTGGTTCGTGAAACTGAAGGAATGGATCGTGTATTGATTTTCGTCAACAACAAACGTATCGTAGAATTAGTTTCAGAAACTTTAGAAAGCGAATTTCCAGAGCAATTTGGTGTCATTCACTCGAACAAATCGCAAAATTATCGTTTGAATACGATGGCTGCTTTTCAAGCGGGCGAATTAAGAGGTTTGGTTACTACTGATATTATGGCGCGTGGATTAGATATTTCGGATATTACACACGTTATCAACTTACAATTTACCGAAGAACCAGAGAAATACATGCACCGTATCGGTAGAACCGGTCGTGCAGATAAAACGGGTGTTGCTATAAGTTTGATTTCTCCAAGCGAAGTTGAACCAAAAATTGAGGTCGAATTATTAATGAATACCGAAATTAAAGAACTTCCTATTCCTGAAGATTTAAAAATAGAAGAACGATATTTAGACTTTGAAAAGGAAAAGAAAAAAATGAAGTTCTTACTAAAAACGCCTAAAAAAGAAGGTGGTGATGCCTTCCATCAAAAGAAAGACAAAAACAAAAAAGTCAACCTAGGCGGTCCAGGAAAACGTACTCCAAGAAAAACCGAATCCAGAAACCGAGCTGTGGAAAGAAAACGCGCGGAGAAGAAAAAGAAGAGGTAGTCTTAAGAACTCAAAATTCCACTTCCGTCACTTCGAGTGATTTTAGATTATAAAAGCCAAAGATTTTATAATCTAAAATTGTATCGAGAACTATAGAAACGATAAAACTCCACCGTCACTTCGAGTGATTTTTAAAAGGAATAATGCTAATTTTTGCTTTTGAAAATTGTATCGAGAACTACTGAAAACTTTTTCTATTTTTACCAAATGTAAATCTCATACGTCTACATACTAAAATGCGCAGATGATTCCTACTACACAGGAGTAACAAGCAATTTAGAACAACGCATGTACCAACATGATTCAGCATACTTTCCAGATTGTTACACCGCTTCAAGAAGACCGGTGGAATTAGTTTTCTATGCAGAATTCACCAATATTGGATTCGCAATTGACAAAGAGAAACAAATCAAAAAATGGTCAAGAGCAAAAAAAGAAGCTTTAATAAATGGTGACTACGATGAACTTCCAAATCTTGCTAAGAAAAGATTTGAGAAATAATAGTTTTCATTAGTTCTAGATATAACACTACGTCACTTCGAGTAATTTTAGGTTTTAAAAACGCTAGTTTTTGAAACCTAAAATTGTATCGAGAACTATAGAAACGATATAACACCAACGTCACTTCGAGTGATTTTTAAAAGAAAAAATGCTAATTTTTACTTTTAAAAATTGTATCGAGAACTGTTGAAACGATTTCATTCCATTAGTTCTCGATACATTTTTTATAAAATAGCTCAGGCAATTTTATAAAAAACACTCGAAGTGACGATAGTGGAATCACATTTTTTAAACTATTACAGTAAAAAATCCGTCTAAATTTCTCAAATCCGTGTCATCCGCGTTCCAAAAAAATGACTCAAATATCTATAGTAATCTAAATTGAATTTCGTACTTTTGACAAATTCTAATAATAAATGCAGTTCAAACATCCAGAAATTCTCTACTTCCTTTTTCTGTTGGTTATACCAATTTTGGTGCATTTATTTCAATTACGTCGTTTTAAAAAAGAATATTTTACTAACGTAAAACTCCTAAAAGAACTTCAAATTCAAACTCGAAAAAGTTCTAAAATCAAGAAATGGTTGTTATTAGCAACACGTTTATTGTTATTAACTTGTTTAATTTTAGCTTTTGCCCAACCTTTTTTTGACGCCAAAGACACTACAAACAAGGGAAACGAACTCATCATTTTATTAGACAACTCGTTTTCGATGCAAGCCAAAGGCGCAAAAGGCGAATTACTCAAACGAAGCATTCAAGACTTATTAGAAGAATTACCCGAAAACCAACAATTTTCCTTACTTACAAATTCAGAAGTTTTTTGGGACACCGATATCAAATCCATTCAAAAAGAATTACAGAATTTAAAGTATTCGGCGATGCCGTTTCAGTTGGATTACTTGATTAATCAGGTCGAAACCAAAAAGAAAAACACCAAGAAAGACTACGTTATTATTACCGATGCGATTCAATTCGAAAGTAAAAAAACACTGGATTTAGCAGAAAATAATGTCGTGTATTTCATCCAACCTGAAGCGCAAAACAAAACCAACATCAGCATTGATAAGGTGGCGATTTCACAAGTTTTGGATCAGTTTTACGAATTGAAAATCACGCTTCAAGCTTTTGGAGAAACCGAAAATGAAGTCCCACTTTCTGTTTTCAGTAACAACAAAGCAATTGCTAAAACCATCGCAAAATTTGAAAATCAAAAGACAGAAATTGCAATCACCATTCCAAAAAACGATTTTCACGGCAACATCAGTATAGAAGATAACAGCTTAAGCTACGACAACGATTACTATTTAAGCATTTCAAAACCAGAAAAAGCGAATGTAATTGCAATCGGAAATTCTGATAAAAATAATTTTTTAAGTCGCATTTTCACGGCTGATGAATTCAATTTTCAAAGCACGGAATTGGCTACTTTAGATTACAATCAAATTGAAAATCAAGATGCGATTGTGTTAAATGAATTAGAAGATTTGCCTGTTGCATTAGGAACAACGTTAAAATCCTTCTATGAAAAAGGCGGCAATATAGTTTTGATTCCGAATGCAAAAAACACGCCATCTCTATTAAATGCTTTTGCGAAAAACTTTGGTGGATTCAATTATTCCCAACTTTCAACTTCTGGAAAACAAATCACGAAAATCAACTTTAATCATCCGCTGTACCAAACAGTTTTTGAGAAAAAAGTAAGTAATTTCCAATATCCAAATGTAAAAGAAAGTTTCATTTTATCAGGAATAACGAATATTTTACAATACGAAGACAATTCAGTTTTCGTAGGTTCGACTACCAATCGATTGGGAACGTTTTACGCTTTTTCAGCTCCGGTAAACAAGCAAAACAGTAACTTCCAAAATGCACCATTGATTGTTCCTACCTTTTACAACATGGGACAAAATCAAGGCAAAACGGGAATTAACGCTTACACCATTGGAGAAAACGAAAACCTTATTTTAGAAACGATTTTAGCCAAAGACGAAGTAGTTTCAGTGCAAAAAGAAGGCTACAGTTTCATTCCGATGCAACAAATTTTGAATACCAAATGTAAACTGTCATTTGGTGATTATCCTGAAGAAGCAGGGAATTTTGATGTTATCAAAGCTAACAATTCGTTAAAGAAAATCAGCTTCAACTATCCAAGAACGGAAAGCGATTTAACGCAAGTTTCGACTGCCAATTTTGAGAATTTCAATAAAGTAAACAACATATCAACCGTTTTAAATGACATTGCTTCCGAACGCACAAGCAACGAAATTTGGAAATGGTTTATCATCGCAACACTACTATTTTTAATAACAGAACTACTAATCCAAAAATTTGTAAAATGACGCAAGTTATTCTAAAACAAGCCAAAATTATCGACGCTTCAAGTCCGTTTCACAACCAAGTGATGGACATTAAAATTGAAAACGGAACGATAACTCAAATAGAAAAAGAAATTTCTGCTACTTCTGGGTTTGAAGTGGTAAATATTCCAAACTTACACGTTTCTAAAGGTTGGATGGATAGCTCGGTTTCCTTTGGAGAGCCAGGCTACGAAGACCGCGAAACCATAGAAAACGGACTAAAAGTCGCAGCTAAAAGCGGATTTACTGCGGTAGCTTTACAACCAAACTCAAATCCAACAATCGATAATCAAGCGCATGTACGATTTGTGTTGGACAGAGCAAAAAATCAAGCAACAACTTTATATCCCATCGGCGCTTTAACGAAAGGTAGCGAAGGAACGGATTTAGCGGAATTATTCGACATGAAAAACGCTGGAGCAATCGCTTTTGGTGATTATAAAAAAGCTTTACAAAACGCTAATCTTCAAAAAATTGCTTTGCAATACGTTCAAGATTTCAACGGCATGTTGATTGCTTTTTGTCAAGATAGTACTTTAAAAGGAATCGGAATTGCTAATGAAGGTGTAGTAAGTACAAAACTTGGTATGAAAGGAATTCCTGCTTTAGCAGAAGAATTGCAAGTCGCTCGCAACTTATTTTTATTAGAATACACAGGCGGAAAATTACATATCCCAACCATTTCAACGCAAGGAAGCATCAAATTAATCAAAGAAGCAAAAGCGAAAGGATTACAAGTAACTTGTAGCGTTGCCGTTCATAATTTAGTCTTAAACGACGAAATGTTAATGGGTTTCGACACGCGATTCAAAGTATTGCCTCCATTACGCGAAGAAGCAACCAAAAAAGCTTTAGTAGAAGCAGTTTTAGATGGAACGATTGATTGCATCACTTCAGACCATAATCCGTTAGACATCGAACACAAGAAACTAGAATTTGATTTAGCGAAGGATGGAACCATCGGTTTAGAGAGTGCTTTTGGTGCTTTACTAACCATTTTACCACTTGAAGTTGTAGTTGAAAAATTAAACGCTAACAAACTGGTTTTCAAAATAGAAAACCCTTCAATAAAAACCGAAAATAAAGCTGATATTTCGCTTTTCACTACAGAAGAAAATTGGACATTTGGAAAAGAAAACATCCTTTCTAAATCTAAAAATTCGGCTTTCTTAGGACAAAAAATGAAGGGAAAAGCCATCGGAATTTATAATAATGGACAATTAATAATGAACAATTAACAATTGATAATTTTAGGATTATGAACGATATTAAAAAAGGTAAAAACACAGCAATTGTTAGCTATTTAACAATTATAGGGGCAATAATTGCCATATTTATGAACCAAGAAGAAAATCGCAGTGAATTTGCTAGTTTTCACATAAGACAAGCATTAGGTATTTTCTTAACTTTCTTTTTACTAGGATATCCTGTTGGGTATTTTGATAACTGGATGGTTTCTGCTTCATTTTGGATATTTATTTTCATACTATGGATTTATGGTTTTATCAATTGTTTGAATGGTGAAATGAAAATAGTCCCTTTTTTAGGAGAAATCTATCAAAAACTTTTCAAATCCTTTTAAGCTTTAAACACCTAAATTTTTAACCATTTTATTCAAAATGAACTTATACTACTTAATTCAAGAACCAAAAATCAAACACGATAAAAATCCATTACTACTATTATTACACGGTTATGGAAGCAACGAAGAAGATTTATTTTCCTTTGCTAGCGAATTACCAAATGATAGTTATGTGATTTCAGTACGTGCGCCTTATGATTTACAACCTTACGGTCACGCTTGGTATGCCATTCATTTTGATGCCGATGAAAATAAATTTTCCGATAATGTACAAGCTAAACAATCGGTAGAACTAATTGCTGGTTTTATTGAGGAAGTAGTAAAACAATATCCTATCGATGCTAAAAATGTAACCTTAATTGGCTTCAGTCAAGGTGCTATTTTAAGTTATGCTACTGCCCTAACCTATCCTGAAAAAGTGGCTAAAGTAGTCGCTTTGAGCGGTTATTTCAATCAAGAAATTATGCCAGAAGTTATTGATACTAAAGCCATTTCACATCTAAAATTCTTCGTTTCTCATGGTTCAGTTGACCAAGTCATTCCAGTAGATTGGGCACGAAAAGCAAAACCAGCTTTAGAAAATTTAGGTCTAGAAGTCGAATATCACGAATATCCTGTCGGTCATGGTGTAGCACCTCAAAACTTCTTTGATTTTAAAAATTGGTTACAACGATAAATAAAAAAGCTCTGAACTTTCATTCAGAGCTTTTTGTTTAACCAACTAAACTAAACATTTTGAGAATTATGACTTAGGAGTTACAACAGTATCCACTACGTGAATAACTCCATTTTTTTGATTTACATCGGCAATAGTGACTTTTGCACTATTTCCATTTTCGTCAGTAATATATAAGTCTTTACCTTTCATCCAAGCTGTTAATGTACCACCACTAACTGTTTTTAAAGTAGCTTTTCCGTTTCCTTTTTTAATAGCAGCATCAATATCTTTAGCATTCATTTTTCCTGCTACAACATGATACGTTAAAATAGTTTGTAACGTTTTTAAATTTTCTGGTTTTAACAAGGTTTCAACTGTTCCTGCAGGTAATTTAGCAAACGCAGCATTGGTTGGGGCAAAAACAGTGAATGGGCCATCAGACATTAAAACATCAACCAATCCTGCCGCTTTAACAGCTGCTACTAATGTAGTATGGTCTTTTGAGTTAACCGCATTTTCTACAATGTTTTTACTTGGATACATAGGAGCACCTCCTACTTCAACCGTTTTTTCTTTCATTTGAGCAAAAGAAGTTGTTCCAACTAATAATCCGAAAGCTACAACTGCAGTAGCAAAAAATTTGTTCGTTTTCATATTATATTTTTTTTAAGTTTTATAATGGCATTTACGCTGAAAACAAAATCTTGGTTTTAAAAAACTAAAAAAAAATAATCTTAAGCAAAGGATAAGTATAACTTTAACCAATTATTCTTTACTTTTGTTATTCAAAAAAAATTAGGTATGGCATCAATTACATTAGGAGGAAATCCTGTTCACACAAATGGCGAATTGCCAGCAGTAGGTTCAAAAGCTACTGATTTTAATTTAGTAAAAACCGACTTAGGAACTGCTTCATTAGCAGATTTCGCTGGTTCAAAAGTAGTATTAAACATTTTTCCAAGTGTTGATACTGGAACTTGTGCGGCTTCGGTTAGAAAGTTTAATGAAAAAGCTAGTGCTTTAGCAAACACTAAAGTATTATGTATTTCTAGAGATTTACCTTTTGCTCAAAAACGTTTTTGCGGTGCTGAAGGTTTAGAAAACGTAATTAACTTATCAGACTTTAAAGACGGTGGTTTTGGAAAAAACTATGGTTTAGAAATCACTGATGGTCCTTTAGCAGGTTTACATTCTCGTGTGGTTATTGTTTTAGACGAAAACGGAACAATTCTTCACACAGAACAAGTAAAAGAAATTGCTGACGAGCCAAATTACGAAGCTGCTTTAGCAGTACTATAAAAAATAAAACTGTCCTAAAATTTTATTTTCAATTTTAGGACAGTTTTTTAATTTAAAAGAATAACATGAAATTCGAAAAAGACGAAACCCTTTTTACGGGCCGATTAAAAAGCATTGGATTTGCCGTAAAAGGTGCCATCAAATTAATTACAACAGAGCACAGTGTTATGGTGCAGTCTTCATTGGCGGTACTTATGACAATTGCAGGATTCTACTTTGGAATTGATCGTGTTGAATGGATGATGCAAATTCTAGTATTTGGTTTAGTACTAAGTATAGAAGGGTTAAATACTGCAGTCGAAAAAATAGCTGATTTCGTACATCCCGATTTTCATGAACGCATTGGTTTTATTAAAGATATTGCAGCTGGAGCTGTTTTTTTTGCTGCCTTAACTGCTATTGCAATCGGATGTATTATTTATTTTCCATATTTGTTTTAATTTAGCTACTTTTGTAAAAATTGATCCGTTTACATGGCCAAAAAAACAAGTAAAGATTCCGTAAATTCTCCTACCGAAACCAAAGAAAAATTCTCTTGGCGCTTAAGTCGTCAACAGAAATTTATTTTCGGTATTTTATTGATTTTCTTTTCTATAGCTTTATTGCTTTCCTTTATTTCTTACTTCATTACTGGAAATAATGATCAGAATATCGTTTCCGAATTAGCCAATAGAAATGCTAAAGCGGATAACTGGTTAGGTAAATTTGGAGCGTATTTAGCCAACTTTTTCCTTTACAATGGATTTGGTGTCGCATCTTTTATTTTTGTGAGAATCCTTTTTTTAATGGGAGCTTACTTAGTATTAGACATGGCGCTATCGAAATTAAAGAAAAGCTTTTTCTGGGATTTTTATCTGATAATTTTTATTTCTATTATTCTAGGGTTTTTCTGGGAATATATTCCACAATTGGGAGGAACAGTAGGTTACGAAATGAATCTTTTCATTCAGGATTATATCGGAAAAACAGGAACTTTATTAGTGCTTTTATTCGGAATTGTACTTTTCTTGATTTTCAAAATCAAAATGTCACCTGAAAGTTTTACTAAAGTTTTTGAAAAACCACAAGCAGAACTAAACGAAGATATTGCTGCCGCAAACACAATAGTTCCAGTAACCGATGAGGCAGACAAAGAAATTGAAGAAGAAGAAGAAATCAATACCGATTTACCAATAACAACTCCGTCCAATAGAAAAGATGATTTCATCTTAACCGAAGACGAAGAAGAAATGGGGAATTTCGAATTGAAAACCTATCCTTCTAATTTCGAAATCAATAAAGAAGCTTTAAAACCAACAATTGCTTCAGCATCGGAATTAACTTTAGACCCAAAACCAAAAGTTGAAACTCCAGAAGTAACTAATTTTTCAATCGAAGACAGAAGCATTCCGAAAGAAGATTTCGTGAATGAAGACGCTTTTGTTATCGAAAAAGTAGAAGAAGAGGAAATCGTAGAAGAAAATTTAGCAGCAAAATTGGTACAAGATTTTGGGCTTTTTGACCCAACATTGGAATTATCCAATTACCAATTCCCTCCTATCGATTTATTAAAAGAATATTCTTCTGGCGGAATTACCATTAACCAAGCCGAATTAGAAGAAAACAAAAATAAAATTGTTGATACCTTAAAAAATTACAGCATTGGAATTTCTCAAATTAAAGCGACTGTTGGTCCAACGGTTACTTTATATGAAATTGTTCCAGAAGCAGGTATTCGTATCTCAAAAATTAAAAACTTAGAAGACGATATTGCTTTGTCTTTAGCTGCTTTAGGAATTCGTATTATTGCGCCAATTCCAGGAAAAGGAACTATTGGTATTGAAGTACCTAACAACAATCCAACAATGGTTTCGATGAAGAGTGTGATTGCATCACCGAAATTCCAAACTGCCGAAATGGAACTACCTATCGCATTAGGAAAAACCATTTCTAACGAAACCTTTGTCGTGGATTTAGCTAAAATGCCTCACTTATTGATGGCAGGTGCTACAGGTCAAGGAAAATCGGTAGGATTGAATGCCGTGTTAACTTCGCTTCTTTACAAAAAACATCCAGCCGAAGTAAAATTTGTTTTGGTGGATCCAAAGAAAGTAGAATTAACATTATTCAATAAAATTGAACGTCATTATTTAGCAAAACTTCCTGATGGTGGCGATGCTATTATTACCGATAATACCAAAGTAATCAACACGTTGAATTCGTTGTGTATCGAAATGGACAACCGCTATTCTTTATTAAAAGATGCGATGGTGCGTAACATCAAAGAATACAACGAGAAATTCAGAAACCGCAAATTAAATCCTGAAAACGGTCACCGCTTTTTACCGTATATAGTATTAGTTGTAGACGAGTTTGCCGATTTAATTATGACAGCGGGTAAAGAAGTAGAAACACCAATTGCGCGTTTAGCTCAGTTAGCGCGTGCTATTGGTATTCACTTAATTATTGCAACACAACGTCCGTCGGTAAACGTAATTACTGGGATGATTAAAGCGAATTTCCCAGCACGTATTGCGTTTAGAGTAACTTCTAAAATCGATTCTAGAACCATTTTAGATTCAGGTGGTGCAGATCAATTAATTGGACGAGGCGATTTACTATATACACAAGGAAACGAAATCGTCAGAGTACAATGTGCTTTTGTAGATACACCAGAAGTAGATAAAATTTGTGATTTCATTGGAGCACAAAAAGCCTATCCTGAAGCGTATTTACTGCCAGAATATGTAGGTGAAGAAAGTGGCATAAAACTTGATATTGACATATCTGAAAGAGATTCTTTGTTTAGAGAAGCAGCAGAAGTAATTGTAACTGCACAACAAGGAAGTGCCTCTTTAATTCAAAGAAAATTAAAATTAGGTTACAATAGAGCCGGTCGTTTAATCGACCAATTAGAAGCTGCTGGTATTGTTGGACCTTTTGAAGGAAGTAAAGCCCGTTCCGTTTTAATTCCTGATTTAGTTGCTCTGGAACACTTTTTAAACAATGAATAAAACAAAAATTAAAATGACACGTTTTTTACAAGTAGCAATTGCATTACTTATCGGTTTTTCTGTTCAATCGCAAGATGCTAAAAAAGCAAAAGAATTACTTGATGAAGTATCTGCTAAAATAAAATCATACGATAATATTGTGATTGACTTTAAATATACTTTAAACAATCCAAAAGAAAACATCAACCAAGAAAGCAAAGGAAATGTGGCACTTCAAGGAAATTTATACAACTTAAATTTCATGGGAGTAACCAAAATTTTCGACGGAAAAAAAGTATATACTATTGTTCCTGAAGATGAAGAAATTACTATCGCTAACTTTGATGCTAACGACGATAACGCTATTACACCAAACAAAATGTTAACCTTCTTTAATACAGGTTACAAATACGCTTGGGATATTCCTCAAAATCTAAAAGGAAGAAAAATTCAATACATTAAATTAACCCCAAATAGCAGCAAAGACCAACGCAAAGAAATCTTGGTAGGGATTGATGTACAAACAAAACACATCTACACAGTAATTGAAGTAGGCAAAAATGGAACAAAAACTACTTTAACTGTTAATTCTTTTAAAACAAATCAGCCATTATCAAAAAATCATTTTACCTTTACAAAATCAAAATATCCTAATTATTACATCAATAAATTAGACTAATTTCGTTCGGGTGAAAATATTAGATAAATACATTATTAAATCTTTCATGATTACATTTACTTCGGTATTTGTAATCTTGTTTTTTATATTCGTTTTACAAGGAATTTGGCTTTTCATTGCTGAATTGGCGGGTAAAGATTTAGACTTCTTTACCATTATTAAATTCCTATCCTTCTACGCTCCTACTATTGTTCCGTTAGTATTACCGCTTTCGGTATTGTTAGCATCCATCATGACCTTTGGTAGTTTTGCCGAAAATTATGAATTTGCCGCTATGAAATCCTCAGGTATTTCATTACAACGCGCTATGAAAATGCTAACGATTACCATCGGAATTTTATCATTAGTTTCTTTCTTTTTTGCGAATAATGTAATTCCAGATGCGCAATATAAGTTCATCAATCTTAGAAAAACAATTGTACAACAAAAACCAGCCATGGCAATTGCTGAAGGACAATTTAATAGCATTGGAACTTCTAATATCAAAGTGAGTAAAAAATCGGGAGATAATGGTGAATTCCTAGAAGACGTAACCATGCATGTTAAAAATAATAACATGGGATTGGGTGCTAATACTATCATCAAAGCAAAAAAAGGAATACTAACCAGTGAAGATGATTCCAATTATTTACAATTAGAATTATACGATGGTTATTATTATGAAGATATTCATCCTAAAAAATTCGAAGAACGTAAACGATTACCTTTTGCTAAGAGTAGTTTTAAAAAATATGTTATTAATATCGATTTAACCAAGCTAAATCAAGCAGAAATTGATGACGGTAACGTTACTTCTGAAAAAATGCTTACTGTTCCTGAATTAACATACACATTAGATTCTTTACAGAAAAGCTATAATAAAGATGTAATGTCGTATGCAGAGAATGTAGTAATGCGCAGTGATAATATTTTTAGAAAGAAAAATCAGAATGCCATTACCAATGTTACGCCTAAGGCTCCAATTGCTAATGCGGCACCTAAAAAAGACTTATTAAGTATTTTTACGCCTATGGAACGCAAACAAATACTAGATATGGCAAAAAGCAATGCCGCTAGTACCGAATTTAGCATTCAAAGTAGTAAGACCGATTTAGAAGAAAAAACCAAAAACATCAACAATCACTGGTTAGCCATTCATGAAAAATTTGTAATTGCTTACTCATGTTTGTTAATGTTCTTTATTGGAGCACCTCTTGGAGCAATAATCCGAAAAGGTGGTTTAGGATTACCAATTGTATTTGCTATTTTAATCTTTATCACTTTCCATTTCATTAACACATTTGGGCGTAAATTAGCACAACAAGATACTATTCCTCCTTACTTAGGAGCTTGGATGGCATCAATACTAATGACGCCTTTTGCTATAATTTTAACCTATCGAGCTACAAACGATATTGGCATCATGATTAATTTTGATTGGATAACAGATCCATTTATAAAACTTTTCAATAAAATAACACAAAATAACGACGACAACAACTAATACCATGTCAAAAAACATACAACTAAACACAATTGAAGAAGCTATTGAAGACATCCGTCAAGGAAAAGTAATCATAGTAGTAGATGATGAAGACAGAGAAAACGAAGGCGACTTCTTAGCCGCTGCTGAAAAAGTAACGCCAGAAATGATTAATTTCATGGCAACACACGGCAGAGGTTTAATTTGTGCACCACTAACTGAATCTCGTTGTAAAGAATTAGACTTACATGCCATGGTTCGTAATAATACGGATCACATGGAAACTGCTTTTACCGTTTCTGTTGACTTAAAAGGAAAAGGGGTTTCTACTGGAATTTCTGCTTCTGATAGAGCTTTAACGATTCAAGCTTTAATTAATCCAGAAACAAAACCATACGATTTAGCTCGTCCTGGACATATTTTTCCTTTAATTGCCAAACAAGGAGGCGTATTAAGAAGAACCGGACATACAGAAGCTGCAATTGATTTTGCTCGTTTAGCAGGATTTAAACCAGCTGGTGTAATCGTAGAAATTATGAACGAAGACGGAACAATGGCACGTTTACCGCAATTGGTAGAAGTGGCTAAAAAGTTCGACTTAAAACTAGTTTCTATTGAAGATTTAGTGGCTTACAGAATGCAGCATGATAGTCTAATTCAAAAGAAAGAAGATTTTGATATCGAAACGCGTTTTGGAACTTTTAGAATGCGAGCTTATCTTCAAACAACAAATAAACAAGTTCATATTGCCATAACAAAAGGAAATTGGAATGCAGGAGAACCTGTACTAACCAGAATCAATACAACCCAAGTAAATAACGATATTTTAGGAACGCTAACTAGCGATAACGACAAAAAACTAGACAGTGTTTTCCGTAAAATAAACGAAGCCGAAAAAGGTGCAATTGTTTTTATTAATCAAGAAGTAAAATCTTTAGAGTTACTAGATCGTATTGCCGAATTAAAAGTATTACAAACTCAAGGCGAAATGCGTGCTCCACAAATTAAAATGGACACCAAAGATTTCGGAATCGGAGCGCAAATCCTTCACGACTTAGACATCACCAAAATCGAATTACTATCCAACAGCACCGCTCCTACCAAACGCGTAGGAATGATCGGCTACGGCTTAGAAATTACAGATTATGTAAATTATTAATAAAAAAACGCTCGAGATAACTTGAGCGTTTTTTTTATAATGAATGGTGGCTTCGAGAACCTCAGCCCCCATATCAAATTTTCATACCGTTGCCTGAGGCACTCGAAGGCAAAAGGTCATAAAAATTGGTGGCTGAGGCACTCGAAGCCACTAATTTTATCATATCTCATCTAAATCTCTATAAGCCTTTGCTAATAATGGCAACAAATCACTTTTACCCTCAATTAAAGCTTCTTTCTTTTTCCTACTCCAACCCTGAACTTGTTTTTCTCTGTAAAAAGCCTCGTCTATTCTTGAATATTCTTCATAATATAAAAGCGAAATTGGCAATCTTTTTTTGGTATGATTAGCCCCCTCACCATTTTGATGCTGTTCCAATCTTCTCTCCAAGTCAGTTGTACTCCCTGTGTAATAACTACCATCAGCACAAAGTAAAATATACATAAACCCTTTCATACTATTTATTCATTAATGGTGGCTTCGAGAACCTCAGCCCCCATATCATACTTACTATAGAACTACTTTAACCGTTGCCTGAGGCTCTCGAAGGCAAAAGGTAATAACTCTCGATCAATTAAACGGTGGCATCGAGAACCTCAGCCCCCATATCATATTTTCTATAGAACTACTCAATACCGTTGCCTGAGGCACTCGAAGGCAAAAGGCAATGAAAACGGTG
>NZ_KK366034.1:17319-77169 GCF_000686885.1 Flavobacterium sasangense DSM 21067
ATGAAAACGGTGGCTTCGAGAACCTCAGCCCCCATATATCACATTTTCTACAGAACTACTAAATACCGTTGCCTGAGGCACTCGAAGGCAAAAGGTAAAGGCAAAAGGTACCCCCCTAATCCAAATAATACCAAGGAATCCCCAACAACCCCTCCTTATACTCCACTTCCACCTTATCATTAATCTGATACTGCTCATATTCTTCGGAAGAAACCGTGATACTCTCTGCGTCATAGTGGTGTCCCCAAGGCTTTACTTTAACATAGTACGTTCTTCTACCTTTACTACTTCTACTAATACGCTTATCAATCACCTCCGTTTTATATTCTTTAGGCTCCGAATAATCAAACGTACAATTCACAGCCACAACAGCACTATAACTATAAATAAAAAAACTAAAAACTATCGAACCATAAATCCACCACTTGTCTTTATTCGAATCCGAAATTTGCCGATGCGTCACCAACAAAAACAAACAAATCCCCACAAAAGCAATCGTACCTGCGGTAATAACCGCTACATAAGAATCCGTTTCATAATCTAGCAAAGTACGAACTACAATAGCCCAAGCAGGTAAATCAATAAAATCCGCTACATCATACTCATCTTTCGCATCGCGATCAATTTCTACTAACGAAGCAATACTGGGCTTGTTTAACCCATTCAAAAACATGCCCACAAAAGGAAGCAACAACAACGCTATCAACAAATAGTCATAAGGTCTAGGATAAAAAACAAACCACAAACAGAGACCAATAGAAATATATTCCAACCAATCGAGTTGGTGCAACTTATATACTTTAATGGGTTGATTTTTAGCTTTTTTATTCGTTTTGATAACTTTCATAGGAAGTGGTAAGTTTTATTTCTTTTTAAAACAATCTAAAGAACCCATTGAGAGAGTCTCAGAAAAACGTCATTTCGAGTGTTTTTTGTAGAGTAAAGCGAAACAAAAAATGTATCGTGATTAATGCTTTATTCTCGATAGATTTTTTAATTTATAATCTAAAAAGTAATTACTTAACTCGAGTAAAGACTACTGTTTCATTTTTATCAAATGTTTTAGGTCTTACATTATTAAATCCAAATTGCAATTTGAAACTATCATTATTGATTTTTTGAGCAATTCCTAATAAAGATTGGGTTTGTTTTTCTCCAACAATTGTAACAACAATATCAATATGCATCAGTTTCCCCATATCCTGAAACTTGTAAGTCATAGTAGCTTTTTTTCCGTTCTCAACAAAGTTTTTACCACCAATCTTCTTACCATTTTCCTCTAAAAAAGCATAGCCATCCTCTTGAAAAATCAGGTAACCAACCGATTTTTTATCACTCCCTTTCCATCGTCCTACGATATTAAATGCCACTCCATCAGGTGTTGTAAATGAGGCTAAACTTAAAGTAACTAATACTAATAAAATAATTTTTTTCATGATTAAAATGTAAGAATTGAATTTCAAATATAACAGAAAAAAACATAAAATACTATCTGTTAAACCAATTCATAAAAACAATTTTCAAGAGATTAAAACTAAATACAAAACCATTTAAAAACTAAGCTAATAGTCACCTTAGAAGCAATTAAATCGGCAATTTCTTTTTTCGTTATACCATAAACTCCCAAAATGTCCTTTGCTAGATTCAAATTACGTTTCAATCTTTTTTTGGCATGATGAACAGCAAACTCTAAATTATTAAAACGCAATTCTTCAAGGGTAAAGCCTTTTTGTTCCAATTGCAGCAAATGACAATCAGTGTAATTGATGGGTAATTTGATGCTGCGTAAAATACTATCATCTTCAAAAAAAGTAGTTTGAGCCGTTACTTTAGTTACACCCATTTGCAATTGATTATCCGTAACAATACATTCAAAAAAAATACCATCCCACGTTTTCACCATATCATAAAAATAATGAAAATCAAAAGTGGCTTTTGCTGTATGTACCGTTTTACAAGGCAGTTCTAATTTGATGCCTGGTATAACCAATGTAAGTAAATTATCTGTAATCGTAAGCTCTAAGACCGTATAACTCTTCTTTTTATACATATTAGCAAGCGCCTTCTGCATCTTAGTTAACTCCGTTTTTAATTTAGACTTACGAATGGTAAAGGAAGCTTTGTGCATAGGAAACGTATTTTCAATTATAACTACAAAACTTAAAAAATAGTATTACTATAAAATCGATTTCATGCTATTTATTTTAGCAATCTTAACTCCTACATTTTGTAATGTCTTATAAAAATCAAAACCTTTTTCTACATATTGTCATGATGAAATTGTTTTAGTTTCTAATTACTAAAATTTATCATCAAATAGGTGTATTTATTTTAACACTTGTGTATAGAAGTTTTTAACGACCGAAATACCTTTTTATATTTTCAACATGTGTTTCTTTAATTTTATCATTATCTCCATTTAATGAAGCAGAGATTAAAAGATCAACAATTTCTCTTTTATTAGCATATTTTACTTGCTCATTTTGTTCTAAAATTTCCTTTATTATTTTAATTGCTCTAGAAGATTTTACCAAAAAGGTATTATTTGGAACATAATCAAGATTTCTAAAACTACAGTTACCAAAAAAAACAATTACAGAATAGAAAGGAACGTTTTGAAATTGAGGTAATTGTTTTCTTAAATCTTCAATATGCTTTTTATTTTGAAGTATTGGATTGTAAAATCTATATTTCTCTCTACCATAGGCTAAAACTTGTGTCCAGTGATTTTGATTTGCATATCCGAAGATCCATCCGTTGTATTTTTTAATTTCTAAAACAATTATACCAACTTTAGTAGCCACAACTAAATCAATTTGACAATATTGATTACCAGCTTTTTTTATATATAAATCATGAAAAATAGTTTGGTGATGAAATCCAGATTTCAGGAGTTTTAACACCATCAGACGTTCTGTACGAGTGCCACGATATGATTTAGTAACCGTCATTAGTAATTTTTTGTCTTGAACTTTACGATATATAACAAGAAAAAGTATCAAGACAAATAAAATCAATATAAATAAAGCTTTTAAATTCATTAATAAATGATAAATTGAAATTAACCAACAGACATTTTAGCAGATTCTTTCCATAAATAATTAGGCATAGGTTCATTTAATTCCCATTTAATACTCATTGGTTTTGAACCTTCATATTCTTGAAAATTTCCTTCTCCAACAAATACATAACCGTTTGTGTTTTTGAACTCATTAATTGATTTTTCTCTAACAAATAAAAGTATTTTTTTTCCTAATTTTTGATGGTTGATATAAGTTAATCCTTTACCACTATCATCTCTAGTTTGATTTTGAGATTGCCAATGAAATAATGTTTCACTGATTGCATAATCATCATAGAGAGTTGTAGGCGAGTAATCCTCTTCTGATTTGATTAAATCAATAAAAAGTAATTCAGTATTTATTTTTTCTATAAATGATACACCCTCCCTATTAGAAGATTTTTTTGCAAAAGTACTATCACCAAAAGCTACTAATATTTGATCTCTTGTATAGCGAGCATGTAATTTTAGTGGTTGATTATATGGTAGTTTAATATCAATTTCTTTAAAACTGATTCTATCAATGAGTATTTCTAAAATTTCAATAATTTCGTTTACTAATATTTTATTTTTTCCTATTTGTCTAATACTATCTTCTAAAGAATTGAAACCACCTGCACTTTGCCAAACATCATAATGCAACATTAATAACATAGTTTTTTCATTATCATCAAAATTTTCAATATTTATGTTAAAATTTTGCTTGGCTATTTTTAAAATAAAATTGAAATAACTAGTTGAATTTGTGGATAACCATTTCTTGCAAATAGCTGAATGTATTTGTTTTTCGTTTAAATCATCAAAGTCATTTATTATTTTAGCTTTTTGAAGTAATCTTGACCAAGTTTCCTTTTTAGAATAAATCAATTCTATTGGAATATTATTCAATGAAATAAAATTTTTCAAGGTTAATGATAAAGTAGTCTGATGTTGAAAATTAGTTATTTTATTAATAAGTTGATTTATGTTTAAAGAAGTAGCTCTTTTTATGTTTTCTAAAATAGTATCTTTTGCCTTCTTTTCTAAAATAATTGAGCAACCTAATGGTAAATGAGGAAAATCATCTTCAATTTCTTTATGAACAGATGCAGTTGTTTTGCCAATTAATGCTCTGAATTTACTTTCAAAATCATATTCTGGTCTAGCATTTCCAACAAAATCTAAAACGGTCAAACAATCTTTACCTTCAGCTAAACGTAAACCACGTCCCAATTGTTGAAGAAATACAGTCAAACTTTCTGTTGGTCTTAAAAACAAAACCGTATCAATCTCAGGAATATCAACACCTTCATTAAAAATATCTACAACAAATAAATAATTAAACTCTTTATTCTTAAACTGATTTCTTATTCTATCTCTTTCATTTGAATTTTTACTAGTCAAATATTCTGCTTTCAATCCTGCTAGATTGAATTTTTCCGTCATATAAACCGCATGTTCCTGAGTAACACAAAATCCAATTGCTCGAACATCATTTAAATTATTAGTATACTTTTCAAGATTTGATATTATTTGACCAACTCTAGCATCATTCTTGGTATATAAACTAGTTAGCTCACTTGCTACATATTTTCCTTTTTCCCATTTAACATTTGATAAATCAATATTATCAGTAATCCCAAAATATTGAAAAGGACTTAATAATTTTTTATTTAATGCTTCAGGAAGTCTTATTTCTGCTGCAATTCGATTGCAGAAATCCTCTAAAACATTTTCTCCATCCATTCTTTCTGGAGTTGCAGTTAGGCCTAAAAGAACTTTTGGTTTAAAATAATTAATTATTGGCCTATAGCTTGATGCGGATATATGATGCACTTCATCTACAATTATGAAATCGTAATATTCTGGTGAAAGTCTATTTTCATTTAATCTATTATTTAAGGTTTGAACAGACGCAAAAACATATTCATTTGAAGTGGGCTCTATACCATCTACCCATAAACTTCCAAAATTATTATCTTTTAAAATTCCCTGAAAGGTAGCTTGAGCCTGTTGTAAAATTTCTTTTCTGTGAGCAATGAATAATAATTTCGAAGATTTGTTGTTATTTCTAAAATTCTTATAGTCGAAAGCCGATATAACCGTTTTGCCTGTTCCTGTTGCAGCAACTAATAGATTTTTATATCTATTATGAATTGTTCTCTCTACTTCTAATTTCTCTAGAATTTCACTTTGATAGTGAAATGGTTTTAGGTCAAAGTAGGATGTTATGTAGGTGTTTTCTTTTGAAAATTTTCCTTGTTTTAATGCTTCAACTAATTTTGTTGAATGAATGTTTTTGTCATATAATTCAAACTCAGAATTTTGCCAATAAGCTTCAAAAGTTTTTTTGAATTTATCTATGATATGACCAACTTCACGAGTTGTTATTTTTAAATTCCATTCCAAACCATCTGTTAAAGCAGAACGAGAAAAATTTGACGAGCCAATGTATCCAGTATGAAATCCTGTATTTCTTCTGAATAAATAAGCTTTTGCATGTAATCTTTCGTTACCCGTGTTATAAGAGACTTTAACTTTAGAATTCTTCAAAGAAGATAAAAATTCTACAGCTTTTGCATCTGTAGCACCAATATATGTAGTTGTGATTACTCGTAATTTACCACCTCTTTCTGTAAATTCTTTTAATTCTCTTTCAAGTATTCTAATTCCTTTCCATTTGATAAATGAAACTAATAAATCAATTTCATCCGATGATAAAATTTCCTTTCGTAATTCACTTTCCAAAGTTGTACCTGAATTCCCTCCAGTGAAAAGTTCACTGTGAATCAATCTTGTATAAGGAGTAATTTCTTTTAAATGTAAATCTAAATCGGTGAAATGATTATCAACTTTTGTAAAAACTGCTTTTAAAATCTTTCCTTCAGTTTCAATTAAATCATCTTCAAACTCCTCTCTTTTTAATTCCTCTTTTAGAAATAGTATGATTTTATTTGCAACATTAATTTGATTTTCTATAACATTTTCTCCTTTAATAAGAGATAAAGCATGCTTTATTGTTTTTCCAACATGGTCAGATAATATTTGTGCAGCTTCAGCTTTATCAATTTTATGCATATCATCTACATGAAAATATTCTCTATCTAATTCGTTGAGTTTTATTCTTATTAGTTTTGTAACTAATTCTTCGTATAATCCTTGATTCATATTTCAAGTTTTAGTAATTCGCTTACGATAGGTAGATCTGCTTCTGCCCAATCTAATTTTTTTAACTCAGATCTATCAATTAATTTGTAACCTTTATGTTCGGATAAAATTATTTCACCCGAAACGTAATTTGCAAGAAATGGAATCAAATTGATTTTAAAAGTTCCGTAATCATATACGCTATTTGATAATCGTTCTACAATGTCAATATCAATATTTATTTCTTCTTTTATTTCTCTCTTAATGCATTCAATTTCGCTTTCATCTTTTTCTAATTTTCCACCAGGGAATTCCCATTTTAATGGTAACTTCATTTTTTCACTTCTTTGAGTGACTAAGATTTTATTGTCAAAATATATGATAGCACATGTAACATTTATCATTTTAGTAGTCTAGTTTGGATTTTTTAGAAATTCAATTCCCAAACATACCAAAAAAAAAGGCCCCAAACAACCCGTAAAACTACCTGTTTTTCAAACCAGGTAAAAATACAGGGGTACCTTCGGAAGCTAAAGTAAACAAAGGGTTTGAGATAAAAATGTGGAAATCCGTACGAGAAGTGTTAAAAAATACAAATGCATAAAACTTATAACTTGAACCTTAATAAAAAGTGGCTTCGAGAACCTCAGCCACCAATGAAATTTCTCAATAAACCGTTACCTGAGGCTCTCGAAAATAATGGTCTACAAAACCGTTGCCTGAGGCTCTCGAAGACAATGGTAACAAAAACAAAAACGCCCCACCATTTCTGGTAGAGCGTTTATTAATCGCTTGTGCGAACACTAATCAAAACTAAGATTAACCCACGGTTACGGCACCTAAATACAAACTGGTGGCAAACAACTTGTCGTCAGAAGAAACAAAAGTGGCCCACACCAGTACTTCAAGTCCACTTAAGAAGTTAGGCAATGCCAATGTTGCATTTCCGCTACTTCTACCTCCAGCATTCAAACTGTACACCATCGCCTTTGAAGTCGGTTCATACACTACCACCACTAATTTATCAGTAGCTAATGCCTCCCCTTGTCCGCTGTTGTCAGTCCAACTAAAATCTAAGTTTTGTCCTGTACCAGCCGCAACTGCTCCGTTGTTAATCCCTAGCAAGTCGCCTTTACTAATTAAGATTTTCGTGTAATCCCATTCATAGTTCGGGTCATTAAACACAATCGCCTCTTTCATTAAATACGACATCGCTTGATTGCGTCGCGTTTTCAAACCAGAATCACTACCAAAATAGCGCTTAATCACAGGTTGAACCCCACCTAGAAATTCGGTAGTCATGGTAAACTTACTTCTCTGTTGTTGCTGAAAAGTCGTTGCCAAACGATTACTCTTTTTAGGTAAACTACGCATTACCTCTTTACCTCGCCATGTAGCGCCCACCACCGGACCTACTTTTCCTGAAAATGCACCTAAAATGCCCTTGTTGTACGTTCCCATACTTTTTAAAAAAATTATAAATTAAAAATTAACCTTTTGTTTTTGATGCGCGCTATCAAAGAACGAGTACAAAGATAAATGCATCATTTAAACAAAACAATACAACTTATTGAAATACAGTGTTTTACTATTTTTTAATAGGGTTTAAAATATAATGATAGACTATGTCATATGTTGAAGTGATTTACCCCATTTTGATAGCTTTTGACATGTTTTGACCTATTATGATAGTTAATGACAGGTTTGGTCTAAATTTATGGGGGTTTTGTTCGTATTTTGTTCGAACGAGCTTCGAACGAGCTCCGTAAAAACAGCAGTTCATACGAACAAATTAGAAATAAGATAAGAAGGAAAATGGAAAACAAGAGCGATACTCTACCTTAAAACGATATGTTTTCATTAGGAACGAGATAACTCAACCGTCACTTCGAGTGATTTTTAAAAGGAAAAATGCTAATTTTTGCTTTTGAAAATTGTATCGAGAACTGTAGAAACTAGATCGCTCAACTATCGAACTGGAGTAAAAGAAAAGATGTAAAATATTTTACACGAATAAATTGTAGAAAGTATTTCTAAATGCTATTAGAAATGAAACTGGAGAATAAAATTAAGAAAAACTTAAAGCAAGTGCTTGTTTTCCATTTTCTCCATAAGGGATTTCGTAAAGAAAGCTTTTGGATACAGAAAACGTCCTCCCAATTTAGTGAAGGGAATTTTCTTCTCTTTACGATAACGAATTAAAGTAGATTCGCTGATATTGTACAACAGTTTGATATCGGCACTATCATACCAGATATCATTTTTTGCTTGTTGTTGTAAATCTAAAATTACTTTAGCTAGCTCTTCTAATTTGGTTTCTAAAATTTCAACTTCTGTTTTCAAAGGCTTATACCATTTTAATAATTATACTTTCTTATTGTGTTAAGAATCAGGCTTTGTTCTTTTACAAATTTCAGAAAAATAGTTATCTAAACAAAGATAACTCTGGAAATTGTAGAAATAAGTTTTCAACAAGTAGCGGCTTTATTTTCTTTTGCAAAAAACTATTTTTTTAATAAATTGAAAAGTGAATGTAAATACAAGTAAAACAGAATATTACAACTATAATAAAAATTCTATTTTAATAAAGCGTATAATCAAACGTATATTAAACGTATAGTACTGATATAGTGAGTATTAATTAAAATTGTTAATAAGTTCGCTGGGAATTGAAAGTTTTTAAATCAGGAAAAATGAAAGAAAACTAAATCTTAAGCAAAAAACACTGCAAACCAAGTATTTCATCAATTGTTAATTATGAAAAGTGAAACGTATCCGTGAAGCTCAGTGAAAAAACTATGTACCTATGTGTTTTAAAGAAAAAGCCATAAAAAAAACCGATTCATTTCTGAACCGGTTTTACCCTGCGGAGGAAGAGGGATTTTGTAACCTCTCCCAAGCCTTATATTTATTGACTTCACGATTTAATTTCAAAACGAGTGCACCGAAAAGTGCACCTTTAAATTTAGCTCAATTTAGTACCTATATTGATAGTAACAAATTTAAACCTTTTCATTCGCATTTCCAAACCTAACAAGTTTAAAAATTAAATAAGCTAATTTTTTGTTTTTAATCCAATAAAGAGCCTCTCACCTCTTCAATTTTTAATCCAGTATGCTCACAGAATTCTGCTATGCTTACAAGACTATTTTTAGGCTTTCTGAGCGACTTTCTTATCTCATTTAATATTCTTGTGCTTTGACGATAGCTTTTACCTGTAATGCGTTGTATGTCCTTTGGATAGATACAAACTCGTTTTGGTACTTGATTCATACTTTAACCTTGCTTTTGAGTTGGCTTTGAGATAGGTTAAAGGTACTTAATTAATCTTTTTATTTAACGTCGATTGATCTGTGGCTTTCCTAAAGATGTTTACTCGTTATTTTTTGCCAGTTCTCGGGCATTAACTGGAGCCAGAGTGTGACCAAACATTTTTAAGACATGATTTACCTTGTCCATATTCAGGTTTTCTTTGCCTTGCTCTATTTTTCGGATAACGGTTAAGGCAACACCTGCTCGTTCGGCAAACTCCTCTTGCGTGAGATTTACTTCTTTTCTTTTCGTTTTAACAAAATTCGCTAATGTCATCATGATTATATGCGTTTACATTATTATTAGACCAATATAATAAATTATATGTAAAAACATATAAAATGTGCTAAATCTTAATATTTATATGCAAATACATATAATATGTTTTGTTTATGAATTGAGACAAAATAGGTCAAATGTGTCTATAAATGCCATTTGGTATACCTCAACGTAAAAATAGTTCTTCTTGTTTAGAAATTTGCCCTGTAATTATTTCAGAAAGTGTTGCAACCGAATTTTGAATGATTTATGAAAGTGAAAAAATGTTGAATTAAAATTTTGATGTTATGGCTAGACAGAAAGGCATAATTAAGTTAAAAGGTACTATCGGGGATATTACTTTTTACAAAACGCAGGATGGGCATTTAGCTCGTGAGAAAGGTGGAATTGAGGCAAGTAGAATTGCTAGTGACCCTGCGTTTCAAAGAACGCGTGAGAACGGTTCTGAATTTGGTAGAGCTGGAAAAGCAGGTAAGCTTTTGAGAACGGCTTTACGCCCATTGTTGTTAAATTCTGCTGATGGTAGAATGGTGAGTCGTTTGACGCAACAAATGGTTAAGGTTATCCAAATGGATGCTGTGAGTGAGAGAGGATTACGTAATGTAATTGATGGGGAAATTGAATTGGTTCTTGGTTTTGAATTTAATATTCGTGGAAAATTAGGAACTTCTTTGTTTGCTCCTTTTACTACGGATATTGACCGAGTAGCTGGAACTTTGGATGTTAGTATTCCTGCTTTTATTCCTGCGAATATGATTGCTGCGCCTAGTGGAACTACTCACTTTAAAGTGATTTCTGGAGGAGCTGCAATTGACTTTACTGGAGAATCGTATGAAGTGGCTACTTCTGAAACTGCGATTTTACCTTGGGATGCTACTGCAACGACTGTCATCAACTTGAGTAATGCGGTGACTGCGAACTCTACTCACCCACTTGTTTTGGCTCTTGGTGTGGAGTTTTACCAACAAATTAATGGGCAAATGTATCCGTTGAAAAATGGGGCTTTTAACCCGTTATCGATTGTGGCGGTTGACGGAGGCGTGTAAGCTGGGAGCTGGAAGTTAGAAGCTGGAAGTTTATGATACTGTTTTTAACAAGAACTTATTTCCCTGAAGGAACAAATGGAAAATTGGAATGTGAGGGCAAGTTGATTAGTTATACTATTGAATTGCCGTGGAAGCGAAATGAACGTGGAATTTCCTGTATTCCGGAAGGGAAATATTTTATTAGAAAGCGATATAGTGCGAAATACAAATGGCATTTGGAATTGGTGGATGTACCGAACAGAACTTATATTTTGATACATCCTGCCAATGATGCACAAAAGGAATTGCGTGGCTGTATTGCTCCTGTTACTAAACTTTCTGGACCTGGTTTAGGGTTGCTATCTAGAAAAGCTTTTACGAAGTTGAAAGACTTGGTTTATAAAGCTTTGGATAACAAAGAAAGTGTAGAATTGATTGTACAATCTTAATTTTTGAAAAGATGAATGTAGTAGAACGTGCTAAGGCACCCACTCCGAAATTTTTTAAGGTGTTGCGCACCATTGGATTAGCCTTATTAGCAGTAAGTGGAAGCATTGTAGCTGCTCCAGTAGCTTTACCTGCTGTTGTTGTAACCGTTGCGGGTTATGCTGCCGTTGCAGGCGGTGTTATATCAGCGGTAAGCCAAATTACGGTTGATGACAAAACCGACAAAAAAGTTGAGGTTAAGCCCGAAACTGACGTTGGATGAAATGGATAATTCCTTAACTTTGAAGGCAGGAACTTTTGGAGGATTTGCATTGAGTGTTATACCTAATTTAACCTCAGCCGATGTCTTTAAAACAATAGTTTTAGCCTGTATTGGAGCAGTAGTTAGTTTTGGTGTTACGGTGTTTTTAAAACGCCTAACCTCGAAAAAGAAATAAGCTCAGTTTTGATTGGTAACCTTTACTGAGTATGAGAAAGCCTAGTCGTAAGACTAGGCTTTTTTTTGTAATATTATATTTTAAAATCTATAGAATTAGGTGCGTAAATAAATCTACATTTTCATTCAAATATTGATAATTAAATTTCCTTCGTTTTAATTGCTCTTCAATTTTTATGAAATCTTTTTTATGTTTTAATTCAATGCCTACAACTGCAGGTCCACTTTCTCTATTATTTTTTTTTGAAAACTGAAAATAAGTAATATCATCATGCTTACCTAAAACCTCGCTAACAAATTCTTTTAACGCTCCTGGTCGTTGTGGAAAATTGATAATAAAATAGTGTTTCAAGCCTTCATAGAGTAACGAACGTTCTTTAATTTCTTCTGTTCTGGTAATATCATTATTACTGCCACTTACAATACAAACTACATTTTTACCTTTTATTTGTTCTTTGTAAAAATCTAATGCTGCAATAGTCAAAGCGCCTGCAGGCTCTACTACTATTGCTTCTTCATTGTACATTCGTAAAATAGTCGTACACACTTTCCCTTCTGGAACCAAAACCACATCATATAAACTTTTTTTACAAATTTCAAAAGTCTTTTCACCAACACGTTTTACCGCAGCACCATCAATAAATTTATCGATATCATCTAAAGTTGTATTGCTACCATTTTCAATGGATATTTTCATAGAAGCTGCGCCTAAAGGTTCCACTCCAATAATTTTTGTATTTGAACTTAATTGACTGAACACCAAAGATACTCCAGCTGCCAAACCACCTCCACCAATAGGAACAAATAAATAATCGATAGGTGATTTTGCATCTTCTAACAATTCCAATGCTACTGTTCCTTGACCAGCAATTACTTTTTCATCATCGAAAGGATGTATAAAAATTGAATTTTGTTCGTTACAAAAAAGACTTGCATAATGAAACGCTTCGTCAAAAGTATCGCCTTTTAAAACCACCTCAACTTTATCTTTGCCAAATAATTTCACTTGTTTTATTTTTTGTAGAGGAGTTGTAACAGGCATAAAAATAGTAGCTTTTATATGAAGTTTATAACAAGCATAAGCCACACCTTGCGCATGATTTCCTGCACTGGCACAAACCACACCTTTTTGTTTTTCTGATGTTTCAAGCGAAACTATTTTATTATAAGCTCCTCTCAATTTATAAGAACGAACTGGTTGCAAATCCTCACGTTTAAGCCAAACCTGAGCAGAGAATTCTTCACTCAGGTTTTCATTTTTCATCAAAGGAGTATGGATAGCTACATCTTTAATATTTTCTTGGGCTTGATAAATAGTATCTAATAATCTCATTATTTTGTTGGTCTTAGTTTTCGAACTTGCGCTCCCGTTTGCCAGAATTCACTTTGTTGTAAAACAGCTAATTCTTCTTGTAATTTTTCACGATAATCGGGTTTACTATTTGCTTCAATTACTATTTCTGCTTCTTTACCAGATAGTACACTATCATACAATTCGTTTAAAACAGGTTCTGTTGCCTCTCTAAATTTTCCTTTCCAATCTAAAGCACCTCTTTGTGCCGTCGTAGAACAATTGGCATACATCCAGTCCATTCCATTTTCAGCAACCAAAGGCATTAAACTTTGAGTTAACTCCTCAACCGTTTCGTTAAAAGCTTCACTTGGCGAATGTCCGCGCTGACGTAACACATTGTATTGTGCTTCAAAAATTCCTGCCAAAGCTCCCATTAAAACACCTCGCTCTCCAGTTAAATCGCTATATACTTCTTTTTGAAAAGTGGTTTCAAACAAATAGCCTGAACCAATTGCAATTCCTAATGCTAATGCACGTTCTTGAGCTTTTCCAGTGGCATCTTGAAATACGGCATAGCTAGAATTTAATCCTTGTCCTTTCAAAAACAAACTTCTTAGTGACGCACCAGAACCTTTTGGCGCTACTAAAAACACATCGACATATTTTGGTGGAACAATTCCTGTTTTTTCATGAAACGTAACTCCAAAACCGTGTGAGAAATAGAGTCCTTTCCCATTAGTTAAATGTTTCTTCATTCCATCCCAAGCTTGTATTTGACCCGCATCTGAAAGTAAATTCATGATAATTGTTCCTTGTTTGCAAGCTTCTTCCACCTCAAAAAGCGTTTTACCTTCTTTCCAACCATCAGCTACTGCTTTGTTCCAACTTGCAGTTCCTTTTCGCTGTCCGACAATTACATTGATACCATTATCTTTCAAATTTAGTGCTTGACCAGGACCTTGCACTCCGTAACCGATAACAGCTACAGTTTCATTTTTTAGGATTTCTTGTGCTTTATTTAATGAAAATTCTTCTCTAGTTACTACGTTTTCTAGGACGCCTCCAAAATTTATTGTTGCCATTTTATTTTTTGTTTTATTATTATTTTTTTGTTTCTAATTCTTTTAAATACGTACTTAATTCTTTCATTGGTTTGGTCACAGCCACTCTACCTGAACGAGCAAATTCTAAAATTCCGAAAGGTTTTAAATTTTCGAAAAGTAATTGTGTTTCTGCAACGTGTCCTGTTTTTTCGATGACCATAAATAACGGATCAACGGTTAGGATTCTAGCATGATTTTCACGTATTACTTTTTCTACTTCGCCATTTGTTAACTTGTCGGTTTTAATTTTATACAAGGCAATTTCTTGATGCACAATTTCTTCCTCTTGGTGAACAAACGCTTTTAAAACGTCTACTAACTTTTCAATTTGACCCACTACCTTATTTACTTGTTCTTCTGTAGTTCTTAAAACAATCGTATATCGAAATACACCCTTTACTTCCGACTCAGAAGCTGTTATACTATCAATATTCAAATGCCGACGTGTAAAAATGATGGTGATACGATTAAGTATTCCAATACTATTTTCTGTAAATACAGATACTGTATATGTTTTTTCCATTTCTTTTAATTTTAATTTAATCGTATTTCTGAAACTGAAGCACCTGTTGGTACCATTGGAAATACATTTTCTTCTTTTGCTACCATTACTTCCAACAGATAAGAACCTTGATGGTTTAACATTTCTAATAGCGCTTCTTTTAAATGCGTTCTTTCTTCAATTCTTGATGATTCGATGCTATACGCTTTCGCTAAAGCAACAAAATCGGGACTCATAATTTCCGTGAAAGAATAGCGTTTTTCAAAAAACAAATCTTGCCATTGCCTAACCATTCCAAGAAATCGATTGTTTAAAATGATGATTTTCACGGCTACTTTACTTTGTAAAATTGTTCCTAATTCTTGCAAAGTCATTTGAAAACCACCATCCCCAATTACGGCAATTACTGTTTTATCGGGCGTGCCAAATTTGGCTCCAATAGCAGCCGGCAAGGCAAAACCCATAGTTCCTAATCCTCCAGAAGTAATATTACTTTTTGATTTATTGTAATTGTAATACCTTGCGGTCATCATTTGATGTTGCCCTACATCCGTTACTACAACTGCTGCTCCATTCGTAATTTCTGAAAGTATTTTTATGACTTCATCCATTTTCAACTCACTACTACTTGATAATTCTGAGCTTTTTTGCAACGTTTCCACTTCTGTTTTTTTGGCTTCGGTAAACTCATTTAACCAAACAGGATGTTGCTTTTCTTGCACCAATTCTGTTAACAACTTTAATGCTTCTTTTGCATCGGCATGAACAGGAACATCGGCTTTAATTATTTTATTGAGTTCAGCCGCATCAATATCAATGTGAATTACTTTAGCTTGTTTGGCGTATCTCGAAACATCACCTGTAACTCGGTCATCGAAACGCATTCCTATTCCAATAAGCACATCACATTCATTGGTTTTAATATTGGGTGCATAATCGCCGTGCATTCCTAAATACCCAACATATAATGGATTATTATTGGGAAAAGCACCTAACCCTAAAAGAGTTGAAGCAACGGGAATTCCTGATTTTTCTACAAATTGTAACAGTTCATCTTCCGCATCAGACAACATAATTCCTTGACCAATGACTAAAAATGGCTTTTTTGCTTGATTAATAAGTTGGGCTGCTGCTTCAAGAGTTGTTTTATTTACATCTGGTTTTGGCTGATAACTTCTAATTTTTGTACATTTTTGGTAATTAAAATCCATTAGTTCAAATTGGGCATCTTTAGTAACATCAATTAAAACCGGTCCTGGACGACCTGTTGATGCAATATAAAACGCCTTTGCAATAGCTACTGGAATATCTTCTGCTTTAGTAACTTGGCAATTCCATTTGGTCACTGGCATGGATATTCCAATTACATCCGTTTCTTGAAATGCATCCGTACCTAATAGATGAGAAGCCACTTGTCCTGTGATACATACCAAAGGAGTAGAATCTATTTGAGCATCGGCTAAACCAGTTATTAAATTTGTTGCCCCAGGACCAGAAGTAGCGAATACTACCCCCGTTTTTCCTGAAGTTCTTGCATAGCCCTGCGCTGCATGAATTGCGCCTTGTTCATGACGGACTAAAATGTGATTCACCTCATTAGAATAATCAAACAAAGCATCATAAATGGGCATGATAGCTCCTCCTGGATATCCAAATATCGTTTCTACATTTTCTGCAACTAGAGATTTTAAAACGGCGTGGGCACCTGTTATTTTTGTTGTATTCATTTTGTTTTTATTTATCGGTTACACACCCTGTTGAGGCACTTGAAACACATTGTAAGTATTTATATAAAACACCTTTTGTTACTTTAGGTTGTGGTTGTTTCCATTCTGATTTTCGTTTCAATAATTCTTCATCACTTACTTTTACGTTGATTGTATTGTTTTTTGCATCAATTATAATGGTATCTCCATCTTTTACTAATGCAATTGTTCCACCAACATAAGCTTCAGGTGTTATGTGACCCACTACAAAACCGTGAGTTCCACCTGAAAATCTACCATCCGTAATTAATGCTACGCTATTTCCTAATCCAGCTCCTATTATGGCGGAAGTTGGTTTTAGCATTTCAGGCATTCCGGGACCACCTTTTGGTCCGCAATAACGAATTACGACAACATCACCTAATTTCACTTCTCCTTTTTTTATTCCTTCAATTGTTGCAAACTCATCATCAAAAACTTTTGCTGTTCCTTCAAAATAATCCCCTTCATTACCGCTTATTTTGGCTACACTTCCTTCAGACGCTAAGTTTCCATAAAGAACTTGTAGATGACCTGTAGGTTTTAGTGGAGATTTTAAATCATGAAATACCTTTTGACCTTTATTCAAATCAGGAACATTTGCTAAGTTTTCAGCAACTGTTTTTCCAGTTACTGTTAAACACTCACCATGCAACAGGTTGTTCTTTAATAAATATTTCATTACAGCAGGAATTCCACCAACTGCATGTAAATCTTCCATTAAATATTTTCCGCTTGGTTTTAAATCGGCTAACAAAGGCGTTTTATCACTTATTCTCTGAAAATCCTCTAATGTCAATTCAATATCAACAGCATGAGCCATTGCAATCAAATGCATAACTGCATTAGTAGAACCACCTAAAACTGTTACCATAGTCATGGCATTTTCGAACGCTTTTTTGGTCATAATGTCTTTCGGCTTGATATCTTTTTCTAATAGGACTTTTATTGCTTTTCCAGCTTCCAAACATTCTTGACTTTTTTCTTTACTCAATGCTGGATTCGAGGAACTATAAGGCAAACTCATACCTAAAGCTTCAATTGCCGATGCCATTGTATTTGCGGTATACATTCCGCCACAAGCGCCAGCACCTGGACAAGCATTTTTAATTACCCCTTTGAAATCTTCTTCTGAAATGGTATTATTAATTTTTTTTCCTAAGGCTTCGAAAGCTGAAACGATATTTAATGATTCACCTTTCCATTTTCCGGAATGAATAGTTCCACCATAAATCATGATTGAAGGACGATTTAGTCTTCCCATTGCCATAACTGAACCTGGCATATTTTTATCACATCCAACCACAGCTAAAACGGCATCGTACCATTGAGCACTTACTACTGTCTCTATAGAATCAGCTATCACATCTCTTGATACTAAAGAAAATCTCATTCCGTCTGTTCCGTTAGAAATACCATCACTTACTCCAATTGTATTGAATATTAAACCGACTAAATTTTCATTTTGAACACCAGCTTTTAACTCTTTTGCTAAATCATTCAAATGCATGTTACAAGTATTGCCTTCATATCCTGTGCTAACGATTCCTACTTGTGCTTTTTGCATGTCTTCTTCCGATAATCCGATTCCGTAAAGCATGGCTTGAGCTGCAGGTTGCGTTTCATCTTGTGTGATGGTTTTACTATATTTATTTAATGTTTTCATTTTTATTTTGTGCTAAATGTTGTTGCTGTTTCTCTAACTAATTGCGAATATTTCTCTTGGATTTTTTTACCTAATGAATCGTTCCAATCTTTAGGAAATTTTTTATCATCTACTGACTCAATTCCGATGACTTCGGCTGCTGTACCACAATAAAATGCACTATCGGCGTTCCATAAAGTTTCGGGTTGAAAAAGTCCTTGTTTTACTTCAATTCCTAATTTTTCTGCTAATTCTAAAACAGTAGCACGAGTAATTCCTGGAAGAATATTTCCTAATTGCGGAGTATATAAAACCCCTTCTTTTTCAAAAAATAAATTAGCTCCTGGACCTTCCGCTAAATAGCCATCACTATCTAAAAGCAAAGCCTCATCAAAACCATTGTCTTTAGCTTCTGTTGTAGCAAGGATGGAGTTTACATAATGACCACAAACTTTGGCTTCAATTTTTATAGAACGTGGATGTGGGCGACAGTAAGAAGAAACCGTCAAACGTAATTGTTTGTCTCCTAAATAGGCTCCCCATTCCCATGCACAAATCATGATGGAAACATTATTCGGTCTATGAAGACTCATATTAGGATCACAAAAAACTAATGGTCGAACATAAGCATCTGTTAAGTTGTTTTTTTGAAGTAATTCGTAAGTAGCATCCACTAGTTCTTCTACTGAGGAATTGAAAGGAATGTTCACTAACTCACATGATTTTTTAAGACGTTCATAATGCTCTTTTACTTTAAAAACCTTAGTTCCTTCCTCGGTTGCATAAGCGCGAATACCTTCGAAAACACCATAACCATAGTGTAGCGTTTGACTGTATAAATCGATTTTGGATTCATTTGCTTTTACAAATTTTCCGTCTAAATAAAGTAAGGTGTTGTTGTTGTAATACATATTAATTTGATTTAATTGTTACGAAATAGAATAAAAAAAGCCTTTCCCAAACGAATGAGAAAGGCTTAAAAATTGGACACTACCAGCCTGACTCACCCGAAAGAGCGAATAATAATGCTGATAATAATGATGTTCATATTGGTTTTCATTTTGATGATTTTATAAATAAAAAAAGCCTTTCTCAACTGAATGAGAAAGGCTTAAAATTGGACACTACCAGCCTGACTCACTCGAAAGAGCGAATAATAATACTGATAATAATGATGTTCATATTAGTTTTCATAGAAAATGTACAAATTAAAAAAGCCTCCTGATTTCTCGGGAGGCTTCAAAATATTTTTAATATATATTTATAGCTTTCCCTCTGCAGATGTGATAATCACATTTACAATACTAATTGAAGGAATAATGGCTAAATTTTTCAAAACTTTTTTCTTTATGAGGTGCAATATTAAAACAAAAAAATGAATTTATAACATTTAAATTAAAAAAAGTTATAAAATTACACTTTGGTTTGAAAACTACAGGTTTTAAAATTTAAATATTTATTTCATTCTATACCTCATCATAATAACGTTTTTTAATTCGTTGATGAAGTGGTGGTTTTTTTAGTGGTGGTTTTCTTGTTCCTGCAGCAGCTTTAGTACTTGCACGTTTTTTTTGTGTAGCTCGTGTTTCTATTCAATACATTTTCTACTACTAAATAATTGTGTTTTGAATCGGTTGTAACTTTGAATTTCTTACTCAATTTACTTCTTAAACCAAGTTCTCTCATGTATTTTGCAACAGTTACTCTTGAAATTTTACAACCCAACTCATTTAATTCAGTTGTGATTCTTGGGCTTCCGTAACGCTGTTTTGAGGCAAAATAAATATCTGTTATTTGTTGTTTTATTTCGTTTTTTCTAAGTGTTCTATTGGAAATAGATTTATTTTTCCATTTATAATAACCACTAGAGCCAATTTCTAAAACCTTACACATTTTTTCAATCGGAAATAAGTACTCATGATTTTTAATGAACGTATATTTCATCGACCGCTCTTGGAAAAAATGCCGATTGCTTTTTTTAATATGTCGCGTTCTAGTTCTGCATCCTTGAGCTTTTTCTCAAGCTCATGAATCTTTTCTTGCTCTGGTGTTAGCTTGAGATTTCCTTTTCCTGGAAAACTGCCTTCTCCGAATTCTTCATATTCTTTTCGCCATTTGTAAAGCAAGGTGACTTTTATTCCAAGTTCTCTAGCTAGTTCTGAGATATTGTCTCTTTCATTGCTTAATTGGACTGCTTTTGTCTTAAAAGCTGGATCATAAATTTTTCTCTCTCGTTTCATATGTTAAAAATAAGATTTTATTCTTAACTTTAACTGGAAGCTAAATTAGTATATCCACATTTTGCTTGCATAGATTAAGTGCTTCTTTGAATTGTGATGTATAAGTGATTTTATTCAAGTTTTTTTATTTTAATTATTGCATTTTTGAAACTCACAGGTATTAAATACAATTGTTTACAACTCCTTTATGTTCCACTTAATTAATCTCTCCGCTACTAATGTCAAAGAATCTATCGAAATACTTTTTCAATTTTTCCAAAACGGTTTCTTTTTTAATAGTTCTTTCTCTTGTAGGTGAAAACCTTGAAACTGGTGGTAAAATTGAAGCAAAGGCTGTTCCTGCTGCTTGAATTTCACCATTCTTGAATGAGTTATTGATAAACGTGATGGTTTCTTCTGGTTTTAGATTTTCATCTGAAATGATTTTTTCTAATTCTGCTTTCTTTTGTTGCTTTACGTATTCATTCCATTCGTCTTCTATATCTGAAGATGGTGTTAATGATGCTACGAACTTTTCAATTAATTCTTTCTTATTACGCAAATCTACACTCGAATCTATGGCTTTATTAATACTTACGATTACTTCTTTATCAGATAAATTACTGTCTTTGTATTTGCGAATTAGCATTAGAATATAATCGATGTTGATTTCAACTGATTTGATTAATTCCATTTCGAAAACAATATCATCGTTTACATTTTCGCTGTCGGCATTGTTATTGTTTCGGAACTCATTATACAATTCAATATACATGCTGTGGTAATCTTGAAACTCTCTTTCTGATAAAATTTCATTTCCTTCAAATTCATCAAATGAACGAAGAATGTTAAGCAATTTCAGTATAGCACCATATAAACGAATGAATGCTTTTTTATTTTCTTCACCAATTATAAGTTGTCCTATTGGGAATTTTTCCAATAATTCATGTACCAAATCGTAATAACCTGGCACCTCTTTTTTGCCATCGTGATAACCTTTGTAATATTCTTGGAACGTTTTTAATAATACAATACCTCCTGCTTCTTTGTTACCAAATAAAGCCAAACAATCATTGGTTGCTTTTTCTAAATTTCTGAAACAAACAATATTTCCGAAAGTCTTTATGGAATTTAAGATACGATTTGTTCTTGAATACGCTTGTAATAATCCGTGCATTCTTAAATTTTTATCTACCCAAAGTGTATTTAAAGTAGTAGCATCAAAACCAGTTAAAAACATATTGACTACAATTAACAAATCGATTTCCCTGTTTTTCATTCTCAAGGAAACATCTTTGTAGTAGTTCTGAAATTTTTCTGGTGATGTATCGTAGTTGGTTTTAAATGTTACGTTATAATCTAAAATCGCTTGATCTAGGAAATCTCTATCGCTTGCAGTTAAACCTTCTGTTGATTCTGAGTTTTCATCTTCTACACCATCTTCGTCTTCGTCTCCATTTTGTCCAAAACTAAAAATAGTTGCTACTTTTAATCGGGCTAATTCTGGAATTTCTTTTTGTTGCTTTTTAAATTCTAAATAATACAATTTAGCTGCCTCAATTGAGGCCACTGCAAAAATGGAATTGAAGCCACTTAGCCTGATTTTTTCTTTTACTTCTTCAATTTTATTACGGTCTTTTGCAGATGCTACTTCAAATACATTAGACAAAGCTGTCATCATGTATGGCTTACTGTTTCTAAATGTTTTTTGACTGAAATGTTTTATTATATACTCTACATTATTATGAATACGCTGAGGTGCCATTAATGCTTTTTCGCGGTCAATATCCCGTACTTTTTCATCATTGATATTGTCTTTTTCTCGCATGGTACGGATATAGTCTACACGGAAAGGCAATACGTTTTTATCTGAAATAGCGTCTACAATGGTGTAGGTATGAATTGCGGTTTGATGCTTTTCGTCTGGACAATTGGCTACCTCACCGTGTTTGAAACAACCAAAAGCTTGCACTGTAGTTTTTAAATGTGCTTTACCACCACTATTGGAATTAATTGCAAAAATTGGCGTTCCAGTAAAACCGAATAAAAAGTATTTTTTAAAGGCTTTTGTAATCGATTCGTGCATATCTCCAAATTGGGAACGGTGACACTCATCAAATATAAAGACAACTGGTTTGCTATAAATAGCATGATTCTTTTGCTTTTTAATTAAAATGGACAACTTTTGAATGGTTGTAATAATAATTTTAGCATTAGGATCATCTAACTGTTTTTTTAATACCGCTGTATTGGTATTGCTGTTTGCTGCTCCTTTTTCAAATTTGTCGTATTCCTTCATGGTTTGGTAATCCAAATCCTTTCGGTCTACCACGAAGATTACTTTTTCTATAAAATCTAATTTACTTGCTAATTGTGCTGTTTTAAATGAGGTTAAGGTTTTTCCACTTCCTGTGGTGTGCCAAATGTAACCTCCAGCATCTATACTGCCATATTTTTTATAGTTGTAAGAAGCATTGATTTTTGTTAATACTCTTTCGGTAGCTACAATTTGGTAAGGTCGCATTACCAAAAGTGATTTGTCTGAAGTAAAAACGCTGTATTTGGTTAAAATGTTCAGTAAAGTATGTTTGGCAAAAAACGTTTTTCCAAAATCCATTAGGTCAAGAATTGCTTTGTTATTTGCATCTGACCACCACGAAGTAAATTCGTAACTATGGCTGGTTTTTTTCTTTTTGCTGCCTTCTTTCTCTTTTTCTTTAAGGTGTGAAAAACGAGTTGTATTGCTGTAATATTTGGTTAAGGTTCCGTTTGAAATTACAAATAGTTGCACGTATTCAAACAAACCACTACCTGCCCAAAACGATTCTCGATTGTAGCGATTGATTTGATTAAAGGCTTCTTGTAAACTTACACCACGCTTTTTTAACTCGATATGCACTAATGGCAATCCGTTGACTAAAACCGTAACATCATATCTATTAGCACGTTTTCCTTCATCGGTTTCGTATTGATTGATTACTTGTAAATTGTTATTGTGAATGTTGTGTTTATCCAGTAATCGAATGTTTCTAATTGTACCGTCTTCGCATTCTAATAATTGAATGTAGTCTTCTTGAATTATGGTTGTTTTTTCTTCGATTCCACTATTTGGATTTGCTATTTTTTGAACAAAAAAATCATTCCATTCGTTATCTGTGAATTGAAAATTATTCAACTTTTCAAGTTGTAAACGCAAATTGTTGACCAAGTCTTTCTCAGAAGTAAAATTTAAAAACTGATACGCTTGTTTTTCCAATAACTGAATGAAAGCTTTTTCCAACTCCGCTTCTGACTGGTAGGTTACTTCCCTTTTGTATTCTGAAGTATATTCAGCTACAACTGTGCTTTCAGGGTTTTCGGATACAATTTGATATTGGTTCATTTTTTAATGGTACTAATTTACTTTTGTTTTAACTTATAGGGTTCTTCGCTTCGCTCGAAATGATAATCTTTTGAGGTTCCTCACTTCGTTCGGAATGACTGTTTTAGAGAAATCACTTTGAGGTTTCTCGCTTCGCTCGAAATGACAATCTTTGAGGTTTCTCGCTTCGCTCGGAATGACAATCGTTGGAGAATCACTTTGAGGTTTCTCGCTTCGCTCGAAATGACAATCTTTGAGGTTTCTCGCTTCGCTCGAAATGACAATCGTTGGAGAATCACTTGGAGGTTTCTCGCTTCGCTCGAAATGACACTTTATATAATAAGAACGTGGGCTTGAGTAATGGCGGAGCCATTGCTCAAGCGGTTGTGAATTTACTTTTTAGTCCTTCCGATCATCGGGAGGAATCTGTTTTGTTTGATTTAATAATTCGTTCATTAATTCTTTTACTTGTTGTGTGTATGGTGTGTTGTTTTGTACTATTCCTTTTTCCGTTGCTATTTCTTTCCATTCTGGATTTTTCTTGTTGATGAGTGCTTCTTTTTTTTGACGGTTCCATTTTTTGAGTTCTTTTTCACGTTGAATGGCTAAATCAAAATATTGAAATTCTTCAAAGTAGATACAATATTCCAGATTGTATTTGGCTGTAAATGCGTTCTTAATTAGATGGTTTTTGTGTTCATAAATTCTACGACATAAATTGTTTGTAACCCCAATGTACAGTGTGGTTCTATTCTTATTTGTCATTATGTAAACATAACCTATTCTGTTCATGTTATTTGAATATGCTCTCTTTACTTTTTATCTTATTTTAAGTTTCAGTTGGGTAGTATTACTAACCAACTGATTGTTTTCTTTCTTTAATTTGGCTTTTAGGTATTTCCAATAGTTTCTTATTTAGAATTATTTGTTTTTGTTATCATCATTTTTATTTTGGAGTGCTATGATATTTTTTGCATTTAAAGGACTCACTACCTTTTTACCTGTTTCTTCTTCCAGTTTTAAACGCGCTTCTTTAGCAATAGCACCTCCGCGTTTGGCAACATTTTCGTGTTCTGGAAATGTTGAAGGATTAACTGTTTCTGAAATTTCTTTTGTTGAGAGTTCAGCAAGCATATTAAGAATCAACTCTTTATTGGTCATATTATCTCGAAGATTCTCTTTTTTTAAATTTTTGAATTTCTTGTACTCTTTTGCCGTTTTTCCAGCCCAAGTTTTGTAAATAATGTCTGTTAGTGTTGCAAAAGCTATTCCTTCCTGTAGTCCAAGTCGTTTCCATTCGTCTGTAAGATTTTTGCGTATTTCAATGCTTTTGAGACGTTGATTTATCCAATTATCAGAATAGCCCAAACGCTTATAATCGGTCATGGCTTGTTCTATTGATAATTCAGGGTCTTGTAACTGATCTAATCGTTGTTTTGCTATTTGTGCTAACCACAATTTGAAAGGTTCTGCTTTTTTGGAAGGTACCGACTGAATAATTCTAAATAATTGTTCTGTATTAGCCGCTAATGTTTTTCGCTGTTTTCCTGTTGTGGTTGTCATTGCTATCTGGGGACAATTTGTCCCTATGTAATCGCCAAGCAGTGCATCTCGTTTACGCAATTTTTTTAAATAATCAGTAGCGTTAGTACTATCCGTTAGTATTTCAA
Organism: Flavobacterium sasangense DSM 21067; assembly: GCF_000686885.1. Classification (GTDB taxonomy): domain Bacteria; phylum Bacteroidota; class Bacteroidia; order Flavobacteriales; family Flavobacteriaceae; genus Flavobacterium; species Flavobacterium sasangense. Next base: position 42,545 of record NZ_KK366034.1, read on the forward strand.
TTATGTCTACTATCGAAAAATACCATTCTTCTTGCTCTTCGTCCCAAACAGAACGAATTTTTTTGTCTTCAAAAAGTTTTATTGCATTTTCTTTTTCCATAACTTTTAGTTACTATTTTGTCACTGCACTTTAATTACGCTAATTGCATTTTAAAGTTCAACTGGGTACTATTACTAACCACTTGAATCAATTATTTTTTTTAATTGTTAATTTACTCTATTAAAAGTAAGCAATTTTTTTCTATAATACTCATATTGTGCTCTTCTGGCTTTTATTTCTGCTGGTAAACCGGTTTTAATATCATTGACCAAAGCATCAAACTGGTCTAAGATGTTTACTATGCGTTCTTGTTCTTCTAAAGAGGGAATTGGGATTTTTATTTTGTTTAAATTTTGCTGATTTAATTTAGGTTGTGCAGCACCTGAAATAAATGGAGTTAAATCAATTGAGTTTAGATAATACTCAACTAATCTCCTAGTCGCATAATTATCAAATTCCAAAATATGAGCATGATTATTAACCCAAGTTTTACCACTAATAGAAAATGCAATTGGAGTTTTTCTTGCTAATAAGTTTGCACCATCTTCCGAAATTAAAAGATAATCTCCATCAAAAATATAATCTTTTACATAATCTACAATTCCAGAAGCTCCGTAATAGGGAATACTTCCTTTTTCACGGCTTCCACCTTTTACTGGTTTTCTTTTCGAATCTAAGTTTACAGAAATTTCATTTAAAGCTTTCCACTCTACATCTCTATCTTCAAAAGCTAATAGTTGATTACGGTAATACTCATATTGGCGCGAACGCGCCTCCAGCTCCGCCTCCAGCTCCGCCTCCAGCGCGGTAAATTTGTCTAGTATGGTTACTATTTCTTGTTGGATAGGTAGTGGGGGGATGGGGATTTTTATATTTGTAACTTTACTTGTATTTATTGTTGGTACACCACCTTCACTTTGTAACTCTTTTATTTTATCTTCAATTGATTTTAAATAATAAAATAGATATTTTGGAACATTATTTTCTTCTTTGAATAAAACTGAAAAACATTTATCATTTAGATAAAAATCAATATCAATAAAATTTACAAAACCCGCATTAGCTCCAACTCTTGATATTGTTACACAATTTGCTTTTCGATTATGGGTTTTATAATACCCCATTGGCTGTTTACCACCGCTTATGATAGGATACAATCCACCATCAACAGCATCATTTTTTGTTATACCTTTTCCTGTCTTTATATCACAAATCTGACCTACTTCAATAAATTCAACACCTCTAGGACAGTACTTTTGTATTAATTGTTCTATTTTATTCATTATTGTCTTCCTTTTGGCTTAGTTTTTTGAGTTCTTTGTCAAAGTCGCTTTCAAATAATTGGTCTTGTACCACACGGTATTTTTCAAATTCGGTTTCGGCATGGGCTTTTGCAATTTCGGCAGTTACTTTGCCGGCATCTTGTAACACGGCTCTGTCGGTAGCTTCAATAAATCGGTTTAAACGGGTTTCCCAATCTTCCATAGTCATGGGTATTTGGCGTAGTGCCATATCTTCGGCAAGATCTAAATACGCCGAAACCAAACGCTGTAATTGTTGCATTTCTTTTTCAGAAAGATAGTTTTTAGCAACGTTTACATCAAATTTTTGAATTTTTCCGTTTGGTGCATCCTTCCACGTAGTTAATCCCATATTTTCTTTTTGATGATTGGCACGGTTTACAATTACTTCGGCAGCCGTGCTACCGTGTATGGCCCAGTGCAGTTTGTTTTGTACCGTGGCAAAAAAACGCTGGGTGCTGGTGGCTTTTACATCATAATCAATGGCAGTACTGTAGATATCGGTAATTTTTTGATAGAATTTGCGTTCGCTTACACGTATTTCGCGTATGCGTTGCAATTGTTCTTCAAAATATTGTTTGCCCAGAATAGTACCATCGTTTTTCAGACGCTCATCGTCCATGGCAAAACCTTTAATGGTGAACTCCTGTACAATTTGTGTAGCCCACTTACGAAACAACACGGCACGCTCTGAATTGACTTTATACCCCACAGCAATAATAGCCGAAAGGTTGTAATGTTGTGTGTTATAGGTTTTACCGTCTGCGGCAGTTATTCGAAAATTTCGAACAACTGAATTTTCATCTAACTCATTATCTCCAAAAACTTTTTTTAGATGGTAATTAATGGTATGCGTTTCTACCTGATACAGTGTACCCATCATTTTTTGCGACAGCCAAATGTTTTCATCGGCATAAATAACATTTACATTGCTTTCGCCCGTAGCAGCAATAAATGTTAAATATTCAGCAGCCGAAGAGCGCAACTGTAGTTTGTTGTCTGATATCTTTTTACTCATGGCTTAACTAATACTTTCTAAATCATTCACAATAGCATCGATAGCTGTGCGGAGTTCGCTTTGGCGTTTTACAATTTGAGCAATACGCGTATTGAGTTCTTTGATGTTGGTTTCCTCTTCTGTGTTTTCTTGCTCTATGTAACTGCTTACGGCAATGTTATAATCGTTTTCTGCAATTAACTGATTAGGCACTAACATTGCAAAATGGTCGATGTCTTTACGCTCAATAAAGGCGTTTAAGATTTTTTTGCGTTGGTCGTCGGTTATTTTATTTTTGTTTCCACCACGTACAAACTCGGCAGAGGCATCAATAAACAACGTAGCATTATCGGCTTTACTTTTCTTCAACACAATGATACATGTAGCAATGGTGGTTCCGAAGAATAAATCGGGTGGTAATTGGATAACCGCATCCACATAGTTGTTATCAATTAAATACTTACGAATTTTTTGTTCCGCACCGCCACGGTATAAAACTCCTGGGAATTCTACAATGGCAGCTGTTCCTGATGTTGCTAACCAAGATAACATGTGCATGGTAAACGCTAAATCGGCTTTCGATTTTGGTGCTAAAACACCAGCAGGTGCAAAACGTGGGTCGTTAATTAATAACGGATTGGCATCGCCTTCCCATTTGATAGAATAGGGTGGATTAGATACAATGGCATCGAATGGTTCATCGTCCCAATGCATTGGGTCGGTTAACGTATCGCCGTGTGTAATGTTGAATTTTTCGAAATTAATGTCGTGCAAAAACATATTGATACGGCACAAGTTGTACGTAGTGATGTTTACTTCTTGTCCGTAAAACCCTTGTCTTACGTTTTCTTTTCCTAACACTTTAGCAAACTTTAACAACAACGAACCCGAACCACAAGCTGGATCATATACTTTATTTACTTGCTTTTTTCCTACAACCGTAATTTCTGCTAATAATTCAGAAACTTCTTGCGGTGTGAAAAACTCACCTCCTGATTTTCCTGCGTTACTGGCATACATAGTCATTAGATATTCATAAGCATCACCAAAAGCATCTATATTGTTGTCTTGGTAATTACCTAGTTTAAGCCCCGCAATTGCATTTAGAATTTTCACTAATTGCTTGTTGCGTTGTTCAACGGTTCCGCCTAGTTTGTTACTGTTTACATCAACGTCATCAAAAAGACCTGCTAAATCAGGTTCGCTATCTGTTCCTTTAGCAGAAGCTTCGATTTCTTTGAAAATATTTCGTAATTCTACGTTTAAATCCGGGTTTCCATCTGCGTTTTTTTGCACATTTTGAAACAATGCCGAAGGTAAGATGTAAAACCCTTTTTCTTTTACGGTGTCTTCTCTACCTAGCTCGGCTTCATCGTCGGAAATTTTAGCGTAATCGAAGGTTTTGTTTCCGGTTTCCCATTCCGCTTTGTTGATGTGACTTGTTAAATTTTCAGAAATAAAGCGATAAAATAATATGCCTAGTACATATGATTTAAAATCCCATCCGTCTACACTTCCTCTTAAATCATTCGCTATTTGCCATATGGTTCTGTGCAATTCATCGCGTTCTTGTTCTCTGGTCATTCTAATTTGATATTTGTTTGTTTTTAATTTGAGGCAATTTAACTGCTTGTTTGGTATTTTTCACTGTATTGAAATGCTATGATTTTTTGTTTAACTAGCTCTGTATTAGCATTTATTTTTGAGGTCAAATAAATCTAATTGCTACTTTTTACTACAAAATTTCAAGAACTCAAACATAGGAAATTTTTCACACCTCCACAACTTGAAAAGCTACCAATTTTAAAAACTGAATATTATTTTTTTTCGAAAAGTAACATAAATCTTTTGAATGGTCATACGGAAAACCGTACGGTTTTATGAAATTCTGTACGGTTTTCCTCATTCGAAGAAGATTTTTAGTTTTCTGCTGTAGTTGAAAAAATAATCTTTGAGGATTTAACTCAATTTTAATTTGATTTTTTGTAACTCCAAACGGCAAATCCGTTAATGGCAAAGGCGAAAAAAGTTATGATGGCTAAATTTGGTAACACTTCCTGAAGACCTGCTCCTTTTAGCAAGACCATGCGAATGAATTCTACAAAATAACGAATCGGATTTAGTAATGTGACGTTTTGAGCCCATTTTGGCATGCTTTCGATAGGGGTGAATAAGCCACTCATTAAAATAAAAATCACCATGAAAAACCACGCGATAAACATCGCTTGTTGCTGGGTTTCGGTATGATTGGAAATGAATAAGCCGAAGCCTAAAATTAGTAAGAGATAAATCGCGGTGAAAAAATACACTAACAGGATGTTACCCAACATTGGTACATTAAAAACGATTTTTGAAATAAGTAATCCTACTGTTAAGATTATTAATCCTAATATCCAAAAAGGGAATAATTTTCCAATGATGAATTGGTGTTTTTTAATTGGAGTAACATTGATTTGCTCTAGTGTTCCCAATTCTTTTTCTCTTACGATATTCATGGCCGAAAGAAATAAAGTTAACATCGTAACCAGTAACACTAAAATCCCTGGCACCATAAACGTTTTGTAATTGAGTGTACTATTGTACCAAAACGAAGGAATGGTTTCGATACGGTTTGGAATTATTTGCTCATTAATTACTTGTTTGTTTTCTACCTGAATGTTTTGATTGAACAATTGCACAATTTGGGTAATGTATACATTTTGAACGCCTGCGGTAGCTCCGTCGATGGCATTGATTAAGACTTGAATTTGTGTAGTGTTGTCGTTTTGCAATTGTTTTTCAAACTGATTTGGAATTTCGATGACGACATCGGTTGTTCCTTTGTTTAATCGTTCGATACCTTCATTAGTATTTGATACCTTTTCTACTTGCGAAAAATATGCATTTGCCTTAAATTTTTCTATCAAAGCACGAGATGATGAAGAATTACTATAATCAGCTAGTGTTACCCGAATATTTTTTACATCAAAAGTTGCGGCATTAGAAAGAATTAAAAGTTGGAGAATAGGCAGTATAAAAATCAGACGCAGCATGCTTTTATCTCTGAAAATTTGCTTGAATTCTTTTTGTATGATGAATAGAATTGTTTTCATGGTTGATGTATTTATTCCAAACGGGTTTTGTAATTTTTGATGCTCAATCCGATGAAAAGCAAAGTCATTCCCACTAGAATTAAGGTTTCTTTGAAAATATATTCTAAGCCTACGCCTTTCAGCATAATGGATTTTACAATGATGATAAACCATTTGGCAGGGATGATGTTACTGATAACTTGCATAGGCAACGGCATAGAAGCGATTGGAAAGATAAACCCTGAAAGAATAATCACCGGAAGCATCAATCCCATCAACGAAATCATCATGGCGGTTTGTTGCGTATTAGAAATTGTTGAGATTAAAATACCCAATGAAAGTGCCGTGATAATGAACAAAATACTTTCGAAAGCCAATAAGAAAACACTACCGTTAATGGGCATTCCAAAGATGAAATATCCCATGGAAACAATCACTATTGCATTGATAATCGAGAGAAAAACATAAGGAAACACCTTACCTAAAATTACCTGAAACGGTTTTAAAGGTGAAACCAATAAGATTTCCATGGTACCCAATTCTTTTTCTCTTGTAATGGAGATTGACGTCATCATTGCGGAAACCAACATTAAAATTACAGTCATGACACCAGGAACAAAGTTGAAGACACTTTTTAATTCTGGATTATACAACATGCGACTTTGTATGATAACTCCATTACTTTTTTGAACCGTACTTTTTTGGTTTTGATAATTTTGGATAATCGATTGTGTATAATTGGCAAAGGTGCTGGCTACATTGGGTTCGGTGGCATCGGTAATGACTTGAACCGTAGCTTTTTTTTCGGTTTGTAATTTTTTGGCAAAATCTTTTTCAAATAACAGAACCGCTTTTATTTTTCCTTTTTTAAACTCTCCTTCAATGGCTTTTTCGTTTAAAATTTCATTTTCTACATGAAAGTAAGTTGAGGCTTTTATCTTTTGGATTATTTTTTGCGATTCGGTGTCTCTGGCATAATCCAAAACCGCGATGTCCACATTGTTGATTTCATTAGTAATAGCGAATCCAAACAACAGAATTTGGGCAACAGGCATGCCAAAAAGGATAAACAACGAGCGTTTATCACGAAAAATATGATAAAATTCCTTTTTAATAAAACCTATGAATCGTTTCATTTATTTTTTTGTTTCAAGTTTCAGGTTATTGTTACTCGATATTTCGGGCTAGTTTCAAGAAGACTTCGTTCATAGAATTGACCTGAAATTGCTCTTTTAATTTTTTTGGGGTGTCCAATGCTTCAATGACACCGTCCACCATTATTGATACCCGATTGCAATATTCGGCTTCATCCATGTAGTGCGTGGTGACAAAAATTGTTGTGCCTTTATTGGATTCAGCATAAATTAATTCCCAGAATTGTCTTCGCGTTATTGGATCGACGCCGCCAGTGGGTTCATCTAGAAAAACAATTTTAGGTTCGTGCAATAGGGCTACTGAAAAGGCTAATTTTTGTTTCCAGCCTAAAGGTAAATCACCTACTTTAGTTTTAGTTATGTTGCCCAATTGCAATTCCGCAATCAGCTCTTCTGTTTTTGTTTTAATTTGCTTTCGCGATAAACCGTAAATGCCACCAAAAAAAGTAATGTTTTCCTTCACCGTTAAATCGTCATACATGGAGAATTTTTGACTCATGTAACCGATATTTCGTTTGACCTCTTCGCTTTGCGTATGCACATCAAAACCTGCGACATTAGCTGTGCCATCCGTTGGATTGGAAATCCCAATCAACATTTTCATTGCTGTCGTTTTTCCGGCACCGTTGGCTCCTAAAAAGCCAAATATTTCGCCTTTATTCACATGAAAACTAATGCCTTTTACGGCAGTGAAGTCGCCAAATTGTTTGGTTAGATTTTCTACGATAATGATTTTCTCTTGTACACTTTCCATTTGCTTTTCATTTTATAAATCCATGAAAACATCCTCAATAGTTGCGGTTGCTTTTCGAATGCTTATGTTTTGATGTCCTTTTTTGTGCAAATAGGCTCGTAAGGTTTCGGTTTCAAAAGTATCGTTCTTGTCGATGTAATGCATGAATTCGCCAAAAGCATACACACTGTACTGCGAAGGAAACTCTTTTAAATCCAAAATCAATTGGTGCATTTGATTGGTTGCAACTTCGTAGATTGTTCTTTCATACGCTTTCACAATGGCATCGGGAGAATCGATTTTAAGGATTTTTCCTTTTTGAATAAGTGCAATTCTATCGCACAAACTGGCTTCATCCATGTAGGGTGTGGAAACTAAAATGGTAATGCCTTTTTGTTTCAAGCGTTTTAGCATTTCCCAAAATTCTTTTCTAGAAACAGGGTCAACACCGGTTGTGGGTTCGTCTAAAAATAGCACTTTTGGTTTATGGATAAGTGCGCAACACAAGGCTAACTTCTGTTTCATTCCACCTGATAATGCCCCCGCTCTTCGGTTTTTAAATGGCTCGATTTGTACATAAATATCTTCTATCAAATCGTAATTTTCTTCAATGGTTGTTCCGAATATTGTGGCAAAAAAAACTAAGTTTTCCGCAATGGTTAAATCTTGATACAACGAGAATTTTCCTGGCATATAACCCACCGAATTTCGTATTTCTTTCACTTGCTTTACTATGTCATAATTCGCTACCGTTGCACTACCTTCATTTGGAATCAATAATGTAGTCAACAAACGAAAAAGCGTTGTTTTACCTGCACCATCAGGTCCAATCAAACCAAAAAGTTCGCCTTCTTGCACTTCAAACGTGATGTTTTGTAGTGCAAGAACGGTCTTATATTTTTTAGAAATATTTTTAACGGAAATACTCATGGGGTATGGTTAGAAGTGAAAAGTAAAAAGTGATTCGTCTATTTAATTAATAGAAAATTGCTTAGTTCGTGAGCGTCAACCCAGTGTTTTACATCAACTGGAATTTTAATAAAATCACCTGATTTTAAATGGACTTTCTCCCTATTTTCATTACTGAATGTAGCGTCTCCATTTATACAAACCAATAGTGCTGGAACTTTAGTAACATGCTCTTTCAATTGTTCATTTTTAGCAATTTGTAAAGCAATAACTTTATTTTCCGTAGGCTCAAACAACACTTGTGTTTGAACGGGTTTATCACTTGAATGTAAGTTGATTAAATTCATTGGAAATACTGATTAAAGGTTGTAAAAGAATCTTGTATTGCTTTGAATTGAGCTTCTGAAGCTTCTTTTTCTAAATTATCCACTAACTCAATGTATGGTACTAACCATTTGTGTAATTCATCATGCGCTTGTCCTTTCATGGTACAGTTTGAGGTTAGTAAATCAAGATTGGTTTTTAAATTTGTTACCAATTGCGCATAATTTTTATCTGAATTACCAGCAAACGCGGTTACATCTTTTTCCATGTTGCGAATGTGTTCCATCATGTTATCATCGACTTTCCATTTTTCGCCGTTGTTTAAGACTATTGCTTCGTGTTCGTCGTGATGGTGTTCCGCTTTAACTGTTGTTTCAGTTGGTGTTTCGTTGTTTTTTTCTGTTTCTTTCGAACCTGAGTTACAAGAAAGGGCTAACACTGCAATGGTACTAAAAAGCAGCATTTTTACATTTGAATTTTTCATGGTTTTAGAGGTATTGATTTATTATTATTTTAGCCAAACTTCTGCTGGCATTCCTATTTTTAAACTTCCGTCGTTTTTCACCGCTACTTTTACGGCGTACACCAAATTAGCTCTTTCTTCTTTGGTTTGGATAACTTTTGGAGTAAATTCGGCTTGCGCGCTTATCCAAGTGATATTGCCTTCGTATTTTTTAGTATCGTTATCCGCATCAATGGCAACTGTAACTTTTTGTCCGATTTTGATTTGTGCCAATTGGGTTTCGGTTACATAGACGCGTAATTCCATTTCGTTTAAATTGGCGATTTTGTATAAAGGTTTCCCAAAAGCTGTGATTTCAGAAGGTTCTGCGTATTTCGTTAAAACGGTTCCATGGACTGGATTGGTGATTTTTGATTTCTTTATTTGGTCGTCTAATTTTTCAATTTGGACTTTAATTGATTTTATTTCGTTTAAAATTGGTGCATTTTGTGTTTGTACACTGCTGATTTGTTTTTCGATGACTTTTACTTTTCCGTCAATTTCGTCAATTTGTCTTTTGGTAGCGGCATTTTCGGCGTACATGTTTTGGATTCGGGTTTGCTCGATTTTAGCCGTTTTTAGTTGTTCATTTAAAACATTTATTTGCGACAACACGGAAGTCGATTTGGATTGAACCGTTTCAATAGAAGCTTTGAGTTGTTCTCGGTTATAATGCAATTGCAGTGTATCAATCAAACCTACTAACGATCCTTTTTTAAGTTGCGCGCCTTCTTCCACATTTAAAAACTCTATTTTTCCATTAGATTCAGAAGAAACTGTAATTTCTGTGGCTTCAAAATTGCCGTAAGCATCTGCCTTTTCGTTGTTTTTATTACAACTTATAAATATAATTGCTGTAAGAAGAATTCCTATTTTTTTCATGATGTATGCTTTAAATTCCTTTTATTATTTGATGATTCGCTTTGGCTAATTGCAATTGAATCTGATGTGTTTTTTCGGTGATTTTTGATTCGAAAAGTTGGGTAACTTCATTTAAATAATCGGAAGAAGTGATTACTCCGTTTTTCATTTGTGCTTCAGCTGAACGAACAATTTTTTCTCGTAATTGAATAATTTCTTTATCCGATTTTAGTTGGGTTTCCATTTTTTCGATTTCAAAATTGATTTCTTGTAATTGTCTTTTTTGATTTACTTCGAATGTTTCCTTTTCAGAAGCAACGATTTGTTTTGAAATTTCCAGTACTTCTTTTTCTTTTTTTGTTTTGTTCCAATCAAATAAGGTCCAATTTAATTTTATTCCCGTCATGTAAAAAGTTTCAAATGAATTGTTTAACATGTTCAAGGCAGGATTTCCGTAACCACCTTGTAAAAAAGCGTTTAGTTTTGGCGCATTGGACGTAGCGATTACTTTTTGAGATGCCTCGATTTGTTGTTTTTGTAATTCAAATAGCTCTAATTCTGGGCGGTTAACATCGTTAATTGAAGAGAAATTTTCAGGAATTGCCAACTTTGCATTCGTATTGAATGCGGTTCCTGAAAGTTCTTCTAAGTGCTGCCAAAGTTTGAGTTGGTCGTATTTCACATCATTTACTTGCTGGTTGATTTTGATGATTTCGGCCTCTATCACTTGTTCTGATGCAGGTAAAACCGCTCCAAATTTTACGGCAACTTGTATTTCTTTACTTTTTTCTTGAAGTAACTTTCGTTTCGTCAATAATAATTCTTCTTTTTCTTGACCCAATAAGAGTCCAAAATAATACTGATTGACTAAGTTTTTTAATTGGTACAAATTGATATCAACAAGTTTTTGTTGCGTTTTTATTTGTGATGCTTTGAGTTGGGTTTGCGCTTTAATAGCACCGCCGTTGTAAAGGAGTTGATTTACATCTAAAGTGGCTCTGTATTGGTCTTTGTTTAGAGGTTCAATCGTTGCATTTGGCATAGAAAAAGGAACTTGCGTTACTTCCGATTGGTACGTAGCTTGTGCGTTTAAGGCAATTTTTGGCAGTTTTTCTTTTTCCAGAATATTGGTTTGCAATTCAGATTGACTTTGTAACAATTGGTTTTGTTTTGCCAATGGATAGTTCTTTTCAACTAATTCATAACATTTTTCAAGCGTTATTTTTTCCTGAGCCCAAAAAGGGATTGAAAAAAGGGATAAGAGTATGTAAACGAACTTTTTCATCATTTTTTAATTGCGTTGATAATTTGTTCCGAGATGTGGATTTTTCGTTCTTCCATTAATTGAAAGAATTCGTCATTAGAAATGTTAATAATTCCTTTCACAAGATTTTGTGCGGCAAAAGGAAAAGCAGTCATGGCGAAAATATCCAAGAGCAATTGTTTAGGTGAAATTGGCTTAATAATGCCTAAGCCGATTTCCGTTTCAATTTGTTTCAATAATTTAGAAGGATTGGGACGTTTTTCATCTTTTAGAAATTTAGCTACAAACTCGGGATTGTTGTTCATTTCCTGTATAATAAATTGTGGTAGAAAAGGATAATCCATCACAAAAGAGATATAACTATGAACAAACTTTTCTATTTTTTCAAATAAGGGGTCTTCCGAATTAAAAATCTCGTTGACTTGTGGGGCTAATTTCCCAAAGGCGTTCAAGAAAACAGCTTCGAATAATTTCTCTTTACTTCTGAAAAAGTAATGCAACATCGCTTTGTTTATTCCAGCTTCATCGGCTATTTCTTGCATTCTTGCACCTGTAAACCCTTTACTTTGAAACACTTTGAAAGCTGCTTCAAATATTTTTTCTTCTGTGGACATCATACTAACTATTAAGTTTAACCATTTGGTTAACAAAGATAGTTATAATTATCTAATACAAAATGTATTAGTAAATATTTAACAAAATGATTAAATATTGAAATCAAATTAAACATATAAAAACTGACAATAAAAGTTTTAATCACTTACAACACTAAACTCATTCAAAGAAGATTTTTATTTTTCTGCTGTAATTGATTTTTGCGAGATAGTCTATGAATTCTGGGAGTTCGGAGAGTGATAATAAGCCGTTTGTGTTTTGAGGCATTACTTCGCAATTGAAGTCATAGATGTGTTTTTTGTATTTGACTTCGCCGAGTGTGAATAGTAATAAAAGATATGCATGTCGCTCTACTTTTTTAATATTCAGCTGCATGATTTTTTCATGGCAATACAACGTTAAAATTATTTTTTTGGTTACTGTATTATAATCTTCTAATTTAATAAATGTGTTTTTGATTGTTTCTACCATATTGTAAGGAATTGTTGGCTCTTGCGTGTTAAATGGTATTATATATACCTGTATTGAAAAGAATTCTAAAATGGGAATATTTTCTTCCAAAGCTTTCATTTTTGGGAATAGTTTTCTGTAGCCATGAGCTGTTAAAAAGACTTTTAATTTGTTTTCATCTTGTGGGTGTTTTGTAATGAAATATTCAATTCTTTTGGAAACGTAGTTGAGGTTTCTTTGAAGGTGAAAGAGTACTTCGTCTTTGTTGATTTCTAGTTTGCAAGCGTTGTAGATGGCTTGTTCGTTGTCTTGGAACCAGTTCCAGAAGTTTTGGATGGTTTTTATTTGGCGAGGGTTTAGTTGTTTGTTCATTTTTATCGGATTTTACGTTGCACTTAGTTGGCACGCGGATGAAGCGGATTTTTAAGCGCGGGTTTGACGGATTTTTTTTGGTTGTCGGTTGTCGGTTGTCTGGGTGCATTTAAGCTGCGCTTAAAAGAGAATGCCTGCTTTGCAGGAGATTCCTAGTTTCACTCGGAATGACACAATCATTTTCATTATCATTGAAAATTTTATCTTTTATCCCTGGATTCATTGTTGAAGGTGATTAGGTTGAACATTGACCTCATCCTTGATCGAAGGCGGTTGCCGTAGAGGGCTTCTATTTCGCTGGCGGAGAGGTTTGTGGTGATGTGGGTGATGGATTGATTTTGAACGAAATCTTCGTAGCGTGAAATGATGATTTCTGCCATGACGTTGAGGTCGTTGCCGTAGTGTTTGATGTTTTGTTCGGCTCCTAAGTCGTCGAAACAGTAGCCGGTTAAACGTGATTGCGTGTGCTCTTTTTGGGTGTAATGATGGAGTGATTCGAAGCCATTTTTTGCGAATTCGAAAGATATTTCTCTGCAGGTTTTGATTTTGTAGTCGTGTTTGTGGTAAAAAAATGGTCGAATTAACGCCATAATTGACGTTTTCCCGCATCCAATTGGTCCCGATAACAAAATACCTTTATTGAGGTCTAAATCGAGCTCTAAAGCCTTTTTTTCGTCTCGAATGGCATAAATTACCAATTTGAGAATGGTTTGGTGGTCAATGGTTTCAATTTTGAAATAACGACCGTAGATGAGTTTGCCCTGGTACTCGATGTAGTTTAAGCACCAGTTGAAGTTGTAGACTTTGATTCCGTTTTGAATAACGAAAGTGTCTTTGATAGTGTTAAAGTGCTTCTCCATAGTTTTTTTGATTTGTTACGTGAAGGTGGTTTGGATTAAGATTTATTGTTTTGGTTTCTGTTCTAACAGAATTATTCGGTTTGTTTCCAAACTTCTTTGTGTTAAGCATCCAATTTCTTGCCGCTGCTTTCCAATCTTTCATTTTGGTTCTGCCACCAACTAGCCAGCCGTTACTCTCGAAATAATTGAAAAACCGTTGTGCTTCAACTTCAGGAAAGTTTTTTTCAAGGAAGTAGATTTGAGCTTCTTCCAAAGTGGGTTTTGGAGGTCTCGACTGCGCTCGACATGACAAAGCAGCTTCACCAATATTTTTCTTTTTTTCGCGCAACTTTTTTTCTTTTTCTTTTTCAACTTTTAAATCCGATTCTTGAACCTCATCAAAAATTGAATTTGTAAAAATTAATTTTTTTTCATTTTTTAAATTTTCTTGCTTAGCTATGTTTATAATGTTTGTATTGTTTATATTGTTTATATAAGGTACATGTTTAGAGCTTGTTTGATGCTTGTTTAGAGCTTGTTTAGTAACCTGTTCATTAACCTGTTCAATGACTTGGTCATTTTTTGACTTGGTTGCACGCTTTTTTAGTTCTTTTTTCGGAACTGGTTTGGTGTAAAAATCCAAGTTGCAGACTTCCAAAATTGACCCTTTGAACGGGTTGAATGATGGTTTGTAAATCACGTATTCTCTATCCGTTAAATCCTTCATGCATTTGTGATAGGTTGCTGTAGATGCAATTTTGCTAATACGCATAAGTTCGTCTCGCGAAATGCTGATTGGATTTTGAAAGCGGTTTTGATTCCATAATTGGAATATGGCCATGTAGAGGCTTATGTGGGTTGGGTTGAGGTCGTAATCGACGCTTACTTTTTCGAAGAAGCCGGTTAGGTGTTTGATGTAGTTCATAATTGAGTGATTAGTGAATAGTAATTAGTGACTAGTTCAGCTTGAATCTTGTTCAAGATTAATCCTGCTATGCAGGAGATTTCTCGGCAAGCTTTAAATGACAAAATCAATTTTCGATTTGCAGGTGCAAACTTCACAAGTGCCGTTACAGGTGTTTGTGTTTTCTTGCATATTACTTTTCTAACATTTTTACGATGTCCTCGTAGTTGTAGTAATTGATTCCGCCTATGCGTTTGTATTTAAGTGTCCCATTGATGCGGAGGTTTTGTAAAGTGCCTGGGGAGATTTTTAGGATTTCACGGACTTCGGCTGATTTGAGCCAAGGTTTTGGTAAAGCTTCAGATGTTTTTGATTTTGTTGTGGAATTTTTGATTTCTCGTAGTAATAGATTTCCAAAGTTTAGCAAATCTCGTTTCGTTACCATTTGGTGGTTAAGTAATTCGATGTTGTCTGTTTCTGGGAACAGGGCTTTGTGATTGAAGTTCATAATGCTATGTTTTGAAGTTATTTGGTACAAAACAATTGCATTTGAAAAAGAAAAGTTCCCAAGTTGGTACCAACTTGGGAACGATTTTTATACTTTTTGAGTGGAATTCGTTGTTTTTAATTTAAATCATTTTCGATTTTGGATTCCAATGCAGCTTGCAACTGATTTAAAAATCGGGTTTGATCTGTTTTGCGGTTTTTGATATCGATAAAGCTTCTGGTAATGTTATCTCCTAAATCGATTTGAAATGCTTTTTCAAAAACGTGGGTGATTTCTTTGATATCAGCTTGACCATTATCAAAAACGTTAAATTCGTGTAACGCATAAATTAGTTCGATTAAATCGATTTTTTTGGCTGTCCAGTGTAGATTGGAATGGAATTGATTGTTGGTGATTGCACACGATTGGTTTAAATTATCAATTCGGTTTTCGATGTGTAATGCTAATAATTCATAAGCAATTACTTCAGCAAGTAAATAATCATGAGACGTACATATTTTAGCATCATGAATAATCACGGAGCAATCATTTAAAAATATGTCTTTATACTGTTTCCTGGAAAAATACAATTCATCAAAATGGGTGGATTGGCTTTTAATGTATTTGATGAATTCTCTATTCCTTCTGTGGAAATGATTGATTGCATCTACCTTTTTTTCATAATGTTTTACTCTCTTGTTCTTATCCAAGGGAAGTGTCGCAACTAGTAAAAGTATTTCTTTATAGAAAATAAGTTTAGCAACAATGTTGGGTTTGATTTCTTTGAAGAATTTGATTTCTTCTTGGATGGTTTCGAAGACATGATGTTTAAGCCAGTCGGTTAACTGCTTTAAAACGTCTTCAATGAAAATAATAATCTTTTTTGCTTTTTCTACTTCATCTGAATAAGTGTTAAGGATTAAAGAAAGTTCGTGTTCAAAATCTACCAAAGAATTGTTTTTTATAGTTGTTATCATAAAAAAATAGATTTTAGTTTGTCAAATTAAACTAAAATCTATTAAAATTATTGCTAATAAAATACTAAAAATATTACAAGATTCTCAAAATTTTAGTAATTCACTGATTTACTTTGAGTTTGCGTATTAGCATTGAATTTTGCTTTCAATATTTGCATATCCTCACTAATTTTCTTGTCTAAAATCTTAGCGTAATGCTGTATTTCATATACTAATTTTAAAATCAATAATTTAAATTCAACCCGAATCCGAATCCCATATCGCTATCATAATGAGTTCTTAGGCTGAGATTTCGTTTTAGAATATATCGTGCTTCTAACATGTATTCGGTATCAGTATTGACCATGAACCCCATTCGTAATCGTTTGGAAACAGGAATATCTTCTCGCATTAATTGCAATCTTAGATTTCCATCTTGAAACACCTCAGCTTGGAATTGTACTAACATAGGTAAGGTATAGGCAAAACCAGCACTTAAAACGGCTCTGTGGTCTTTAGTGTTTTTTTGTCCGAATATATTTTTTTCTACTTCTCCTTCCATATCTCGGTAACGCCAATCAAAACCGATAAAGGGCATTAACCATTGCATTTTTCCAATATATCTTCCTAAATGGAATTCTGCTTCATAACCGTGCATATCATGATAGCCTAAACGCCATTCTGCTCCTAAACTCCAACGAGTATTTTGTACCATTGCCATACCATCGTTTCCATTAGTAGCAAAATCATTTTCAGCCATGATGTGAAAAGCTCTGTCATCAGCAAATAATTTGCGTTGGGCTAATTTTGGATTAGGAATTAATGGATTGCGTTCTTGATTTTCATAGGTGAAAATTCTGCCCATTCCCGCCATCATGTGGTACAAAATGTGACAATGAAAAAACCAATCGCCTTCTACATTGGCATTGAATTCAATTACGTTGGTTTCCATTGGCATAATATCCATAACATTTTTTAAAGGAGCATAATCGCCCTGTCCGTTAATGATTCTAAAATCATGTCCGTGCAAATGCATGGGATGGCGCATCATGGAACCGTTGTAGAGCGTAATTCTAACATTTTCGCCTTTCTTAATTAAAATTTTATCGGTTTCTGAAATCACTTTATTGTCCATACTCCACACATAACGGTTCATGTTTCCCGTAAGTTCAAAACGAAGTTCTTTTACTGGTGCATCTTTTGGTAATGTTGTTTTTTCGGTAGCTTTAAGCATGGCGTAATTCAATGTGGTGATGTTCGCCAATGCATTAGCATCATACTTATTATGTTTTGAATGTTCTTGATGGCTTGCTGCCTTTGGTGTTTGTTCTTTCTTTTTATTATCAGCTTCTCCAGTAATTTCGGGATACATAACTACGTTCATATCCATTTGATTTAAAGACATGCTCATTCCCATATCGTCTAACTCACCGTTCATTTTCATCATGTCGTTCATCATCTTCATCCCTTCAAAATATTTTAATTTTGGCAAGGGTGAAATCAATTGTTTGATGCCATTGCCAATGTATAATGAAGTTGATTTAGTTCTATCTTCTGGAGTTGCTAAAAATTCGTAGGAAGTATTATCGGCAGGAATTGTAACAATAACATCATAGGTTTCTGATACTGCAATCAATAATCGATCAACTTCAACTGGTTCAACATCGTTACCATCACTGGCAACTACAGTAATTTTTCCACCAGCATAAGTCAACCAAAAATAAGATGAAGCACCGCCATTTGCTATTCGCAATCGAACTTTATCACCACCTTTAAATTGCGATAATTGGTTTTCATTTTTACCATTAATTAGAAACTTGTCATAATATACATCGCTTACATCCATTGCGTTCATTCGTTTCCATTCGTTGGCAATTTTTGTTTTGAAATGACCTTGCCTAATAGCTTCCGCATAACTTTGTGTTGTGCCTTTTTTGATGGCAAACCAATCGGTTGCGTTGTGTAACATTCGATGAATGTTTTCGGGTTTTAAATCGGTCCATTCACTTAAAATTACTGGAACAGTTGGTAAATCATCGATACCTTTTCTAAAAGTAGGATCGTTTTCTTTTTTATTCATAATGAACATACCATACATTCCGATTTGTTCTTGTAATCCTGAGTGTGAATGATACCAATGCGTTCCGTTTTGGATGATGGGAAATGTATATTTATGCGTTGTGCCAGGTTGAATGGGCATTTGGGTTAAATTCGGTACTCCATCTTCTTTGTTAGGTAAAAATAATCCGTGCCAATGCAACGAAGTAGTTTCATTTAATTCGTTATGTACGTAAATTTCGGCAATATCGCCTTCTGTAAAAGTTAAGGTTGGCATTGGAATTTGACCGTTCACCGCAATAGCTCTTTTTTCTTTTCCAGAATAGTTGACAATTGTATCGCGAACATATAAATCGTAACGTACTATATTTTGAGCAGTTATACTTAATGTAGTAAATGCTATAAGAATTGATAATTTAATTTTCATAAGTAATATTTTATATTTTAACAACAACCAGTTCCAACTTGAATTGGCGGGCATTTTACACTTCCGTAACTACAGTATACACAACAATCCCCTTCTAATGGACGTAATCTTTTTTTACAATTTTCACATTCATAAAAAAACTCGCAGGCATTTGTAGGCATTATTTCCTCTTTTTTATGACCGCAATTTGGGCATGTAATTTTTGATTTTAGTTCTACTAATTTACCATTGTAGATGGTACATGTGTCGCAACCATTATGAAGTTTATTTCTGTAATAATTAACTATTGTAGCAATAAGAAGCCCAAACATACCAGCATATAAAAAATATACTTGATAATCATTATTGCAAAAATAATAGCTGTAAAAAATGACCAATGTACTTGGAATTGCTATTAATAAAGGATATAGACTTTTATGCCTATGATAGGAAAGAAAAAAACCAATAACAGAAACTAGAACCATACCTTGAAAAATCCACATCGTCCATCCGCCAAAAAGTTCAAAACTACCTAAACCTAAAGCAGATGCTGCAAATGCAAAAAGTGGAAAGCAACAAGGTGAAAATATTGCTGTGAAGAACATACCAATTGTTCCGAATTTATCTATATTATTTGCTATTTTCATTCTTTTTATTATTTTTTATTAGAGTTTTAAACTTCTTAATCTTAATGCATTTACAATTACGGATACAGAGCTGAAAGACATTGCTAAAGCTGCAATCATAGGAGATAGTAAAATACCGAAAACAGGATATAAAACTCCAGCTGCGATTGGTACTCCCAATACATTATAGAAAAAGGCAAAAAATAGATTTTGCTTAATATTTCTCATAACAGCATGGCTTAAATTCTTAGCTTTTACAATGCCTTGTAAATCTCCTTTGACTAAAGTTATTTTGGCACTTTCTATAGCGACATCTGTTCCAGTTCCCATTGCAATTCCAATATTAGCTTGGGCTAATGCCGGTGCGTCGTTTATACCATCGCCTGCCATGGCCACAATTTTGCCTTCGGCTTGTATTTTTTTAATTTCTTTGAGTTTGTCTTCGGGTAAACATCCTGCTTTATAAGTTGTTAATCCCAATTCATCAGCAACTGCTTTGGCTGTATTAACATTGTCACCAGTCATCATGATTACCTCGACACCCTGTTGCATTAATTCTTTTATTGCGTCTCTGCTAGAAGTTTTAATAGCATCTGTAATTGATACAAAACCAACAGCAACTCCATCAATGGCTATGTATGAAACCGTTTTACCTAATTTTTGTTCGGTAATTATTTTGTTTTCTAAATCGTCAGAAACTGTTGCCTTGACTTGCTCCATTAGTTTTTTATTGCCTAATGCCACTTTTTTATTAGTCACTGTTCCTATAACACCCTTTCCGGCAACGGCTTCAAAATCTTTTACTTCGATTAAAGAAATGGATTTTGTTTTGGCATAAATTACCACAGCTTGTGCCAATGGATGTTCACTATATTGGTTTAAGGAAGCAATGCTTTGCAATAAGTCACTATCGTTGTTATTGGATGCATAAATTTTTTCGACAGATGGTTTTCCTTCGGTGATGGTTCCTGTTTTATCGGTAATTAAAACATTAACCTTATTCATGTTCTCTAAAGCCTCAGCATTCTTTATCAAAACGCCTGATTGTGCTCCTTTGCCAACACCAACCATTACTGACATGGGAGTTGCCAGACCCAGAGCACAAGGACAGGCTATAATTAATACAGCAATAGCATTTATAAAGCCATACACCAATGCTGGTTCGGGACCAAATTTTGCCCAAACAAAAAAGGTTATTGCCGATATAATGACCACAATTGGCACAAAGTACTTGGAGATACTATCTGCTAATTTCTGAATTGGAGCTCGTGAACGACTGGCATCATTTACCATTTGCACGATTTGAGATAGCAAGGTTTCGGAACCTACTTTTTCGGCTATCATCACAAATGATTTGTTTCCGTTTATTGTTCCGGAAATTACGTTATCGCCTTTCTTTTTATCAACCGGTATTGGCTCACCAGTAATCATGGCTTCATCTATACTGCTTTCCCCATCGGTTATTTTACCGTCAACAGGAATTTTATCTCCGGGTTTTACTCTCAATAAATCGCCTTTTTTGATGTCGTGGATTGATATTACTTTATCACCGCCATCAATAACCAAAGTAGCTTCAGTTGGCGCAAGTTTTAATAATTCTTTGATAGCTCCGCTGGTTTGGCTGTGTGCCCTTGCTTCGAGTAATTGTCCTAACAAAACTAAAGTCAGAATAACTGTTGTTGCTTCAAAGTATAATAATACAGTTCCGTGTTCTGTTTTGAATTCACTTGGAAAAATATCCGGAAAAAACATTCCGACTAAACTAAATAAAAATGCCACTCCCGTTCCAATTCCGATGAGTGTGAACATATTCAGATTCCAAGTAATAATTGATTTCCAGGCGCGGACAAAAAATACCCAACAGGCATAAAAAACAACAGGAAGAGATAAAATAAGCTGTACCCAGTTCCATTTGTCCGCATCCATTAGTTGCAATAAAGGATTATTGTGTGCCATTTCAATCATGGCAATGGCGAAAATGGGAACTGTAAACACAACTGCTATTTTCATTTTCTTAACCAAATCTTTATAAGTCCTTTGGTCTTCGCTTTCGCTTGGTTCCATTGGTACTAAATCCATACCGCATATAGGACAGGAACCCGGAGTTTCACTAATTACTTCGGGATGCATTGGACAAGTATATAGTGTCTTGTTTACGGTTAGTTCAGGTGCTTTGACTAGATCCATTCCACACACAGGACAATCGCCCGCTTTGTCATAGACTTTTTCGCCTTCGCAATGCATTGGGCAATAATATTTACCAGCGGCGTTGGTTGGTATAACAGCCTCTTTTTTATAATTATGCTCATGAGTAGAACAACATGACTTTGCAGCGGATTCATTAGTTGTAGTATCTTCTGTAGTTTTATCATTGCTCATTTCTATGGTGTATTTTCCAACAGTCGTCAGTGCTTCCTGCAACTTTGATGTTGGAATGTGTTTGTCCATAGTAATTATGGCCACTGGTGGGCTTAATGAAACTTTTGCTTCAATACCATCAATAGTATTCAATGCTTTCTCGACTTTAGAGCGACAACCATCGCAAGTCATTCCGGTAATGCTGTAAGTATGTATCATTTTTTATATTATTTTAATACAAATTTCTATCATAACTGCTTTTTGTATTTGCAAAATTTTGGGTTTGATTTGCAAGATTTATAAGTCTTCGATTTGCTTTCGTTTAATGGTTTTTATATTCTTAAAGTGTGTTGGTGAAAAGCCGGTTACTTTTTTGAATTGATTACTTAAATGTGAAACGCTACTATAGTTTAAAGAGTAAGCTATTTGGCTTAGGGATAATTCATCATAGATGATCAACTCTTTTACTTTCTCAATTTTCAGATTAATGAAGTATTTTTCAATTGTTGTGTTTTCTACTTCGGAAAAGAGGTTGCTCAAGGTATTATAGTCTTGGTGTAGCTCTTGGAATAGAAACTCGGATAGATTTGTTTTTAAATGATTGTTTTTATTTTGAACCAAATCAATAATCAATGTTTTAATCTTATCGATAGTTTTGCTTTTCCTATCATCAATCAAATCAAAGCCTACAGCATGAAGCTTTTTTAATAATTCGTTTTTTTGGATTTCCTGAATGTCATTTTTCAATTCAACTTCACCTAAATCAACTGAAACAGGATTGATGCCCATATTTTCAAATACAGATTTTACTACTATCTTGCAGCGGCTGCATACCATATTTTTAATGTGTAGCTTCATCATTGAGTTATTAAATTGTTTTTGCTATTTTATCCATGATCGAATGGTCTGTACCGAATTTGCAAATTGCATCACAATTGGTTCTTAGTTCTGAAAAGAGAATGTATTTAATATTCATTTTTGAATTTTTTATAACAGGTCTATTGAGTTGCTGAATGACATCTTTTTCGCGACTGTCAGGGATTATGATATAAAATACTTCATCACCATCAGAAATACTGAAATAAAGATCTGAAAGACGCAAAATCCCAGAGTAAATACTAGTGCTTTTTTCTACTTCAAATGCTCCGATAATGTTGTCAGTTCCTTTTTCAAACCATAAAACATCTATGAGTTTGATGGTGTTCTGAGTGTCTTTGTCACAAGGTAATTCAGGGAATTTATTTATAGAGATAAAAGAAAAATTTTGTCCGTTGAAAGCTTTGCTTTTATCATTACTTGCCGGTGTAACATCGAATCCTAATGATGCCCCAATTTTCAATAGATGGTATTGCATTTCACTATGCAGATTATCTTCTTTTTTTTCTTCGATAATTTCTTTTTGGCGTTTTACTATGTTTTTTTCGAATTTATGACGCTCTTCTTCACTCAGATAATCATCATTTCCTATTAGCATTTTTTGAGTCCCAATTTCAAAACACAATCCTGCGATTGCACCTAAATCATTGGATAGTTCCGATTTGAATTTTGAATTTGTTTCCAGTAGTGTCTCTCTAATTTTTAAGTATTCACTCCAGCTCCCCAATTTTTTTTTATCCTTGAATAAAAAATTAAAACCATTTACAATTGCCGTGTTGAAAGGAGGAAACCACGTTGGGTGCAAAAAATACAAAATACTGGCAACGGCCGGCCCCAATCCTTTGATGCGTAATTCGTCCAGTTTAACAATTTCTTTAAGTACCTGTTCTTCATTTTTTGCGTTAATACAATTTTCTAAGAATTGGCCAAAAGCAATTTTATTGGTTTGATTTTCATAGATATCAGGAATTCGGAGTTTTGGTTTCCAATAAAAAGGATGTGAAACCCCAACAAATACCTGTTTTTGCTCGGCAATGCAATTCAGTACAAATTCTAAGCTGCTATTTTTAAAATCGTTTGGGAATGATTTGTTTTTGATATCTTCAACAACCTGAATAATTCCGCGGCGGATAGTTCTGAATGCCTTTAACCGTTGGTCATTGTCAACAAACCAAGTATTATAAACACTCTCTGTATCGTTTTTGTATTGCTGTATTATTTGATTAAAATTGTTCATTCTTACTATTTAAATTACATTTTCATTCCTTCCATCGGGTTACTGCCTTTGCGGAATTTATATTCGCTATTGATGGCATAGGCACCCGTTATCACTACTTTTTGACCATTGGCAATTTTTGTTTTGATTTCTATCAGTCCATTAGTTTCAATTCCTGTTTCTACCATTAGATTTTCATAAACACCCGGTTTTTTTTCTACCCAGATGTAGGATGCGTTTTCTTCTCTAATTACTGCATCGGTGGGAATGTATATTCCTTTACCGCCGGAAATCATCAATTTTGCAATGGCCTGCATTCCCGGTTTTAAAATTAGATTTTGATTTGGTATTTCAAATCGAATCAAAAGTAAACGGGTTTCCGGGTTTATTTCAGGATTGATAAATGAGATTTTAGCGCTTATTGATTTATCAGGGAAATCGACAAATGTTATTGTAGCAATTTGGCCTATTTTGAGGCTTTTGAAGTAGTTGATATTAACTTGTGTTTCAAGCCAGAGTTTATTCAAATCAGTTACTTTGATGATTGGTTCGCCTTCCATGATATAGCTTCCTTCAGCAGTACTTATTTCTGAAACTGTGCCGCTGACAGTGCTATAAAATGTGGTATATGGGGAAACATCTTTATTACTTTTAATATTCTCAATTTGAGTATTGGACAAACCATAGAATAAGAGTTTTTGTTTGGCGGCATTCATTATATTTTTTGCGTTTTTTCCAAAATTACCGGGCATTTCCAGTTGTTTAAATGCTGTATAATAGTCTTGTTTTGCTATTGCAATATCCTCACTGTATAATTGAAAGACAGGCTGGTTTTTGGATAGGTAATCACCAGTGGATTTGAAATATAATTTTTCAATTCTACCCATTGCTTTTGAAGAAAAGGTTTTAGATTTTTCTTGATTGAATGTTAAAACACCTGTGTAGTTTTGTTCTAAATTGTTTTGTGTTTGTCCTATAACTTGAGTTGTGATATTACCAAGTTGAATTTGTTGTTTACTTAAACTTATTTGGTTAACCTCACTATCATCCTGTTTTATGGGTGTTAACTCCATGTGGCAAATAGGACACTTGCCGGGTTTATCTTCTTTTACTTGAGGATCCATAGAACATGTATAAAAAGTAGTTTCTTTATTTTTATCATGTTGAGAGTGGTCTTCTTTTTTATTCTCATGCTGAGAATGGTCTTCTTTTTTAGAAGAATTACAAGCTGTAAATATTAGGGAAAGCAATAAAAAGATGCCTATTTGATTTAAATTTTTCATACTTACTCCGTTTTAATAAAGCTTTCGCTATCGATTAAATATTGTGCATTTTTTGCAATAGTATCACTAACAGAAATACCTTTAATGATTTGAATATAACCGTTCAGTTCAAACCCTGTTTTTACCGGTGTTGCTTTAAAACCATTGTGAGATTTAACAAAAACAATTTTTTTATTACCTGTACTTACCAATGCGTTTTTTTGTATCCAAAGACCGCTAATTGACCGTGTTTTTATAATACCTTGCAATCTCAAACCTATCGGCAATTTGAGTGTATTGTTGTTTAAATAAACCCTAATTCTATTGGTTTTGTCGGTAGCATTAAATTGTGTTTCAATAAAATTTATTTTCGCTTCTATTGATTCTTCAGCATTGAGTTCAGAAGTTATTTTAATGGCTTGATTGACTTCAATAAAACTGCTGCTTTCCTGAGTAATGTTGAATACTCCCCAAACTTTATCAGTATTTACTAATTTAAACACAACTTCTCCTTTTTTGACATAGTTTCCTTCTTTTAACTCAAGTTTTTCAGTACTGTTATTCATACTTTGCATTGCAGAATTTGATGGAGTAACCATTGTTTCTGACCCTATGACAATTCCATTAGAAGGACTGTAAATGGCTATTTTAGGATTGGCTTTTTTTGAATTAGCTAAAGCACTTATTTGATTTTGAGTCATACCGTAAAGCAACAACTTTTGTTTTGATGCCTCAATAATTGAGCTGTTATCAATATCATTTGAAAGTAAATAAATAAAGTTTTCTTGCTCAGTTAAAAGTTCAGGGCTATATAAATCAAATAATTTTTGTCCTTTATTAATTCGTTGGTATTTAAAATTCACATATATTTTTTCAATTCGGCCACTTATTTTTGCTGCAATATTTACCGCTGAATTTGGGTCATAAGCGACAGTGCCAGGAAGATTGATTTCACCACTTAAAGTTGAATCTATTGCTGTTATAGTTTGAAATTTACCCACTACAAAGTTATCTGTTGGCTTGATGACATTTTCAATATTATAATCTTCAATAGCATGATTGTCAATTACTTTTTTTACTAAAGTCATTCCGCAAATAGGGCAGTTTCCAGGTTTATCTCTAATAATTTGCGGATGCATTGAACAGGTATAGACAACGTTTTGATGAGAGCTTGCGTCATGTACTTCAGGTTTTATGACATAGAAATAAATAGCAGAACCGATTATTGCTATTATACCTAGAATCAAACCATATTTTATATACTTATTCATAGTTACTTAATTTCGAGTTGTTTTTCGATTTCGACCTGAGTGTTTAGTATGGACTGCAATTTGTCGAGAGCGTCCATTTGGGCCATGTTCAAAGCTTCCCATGCGTCTAAGACAATGAACAAATCACCAGTGTTATTTTGCCAAGCCAAAACGGCGGTATCATAATTTTTGCGCAATGAAGGGATGATGCTTTTTTCGGAGATATTGTATTGTTTATTGAGGTTAGAAAGCTCTGTATTCATGCCCGAAATCATTCCAACTGTTTCATTTAAAATCATTTGTTTTTGCCAATTGAGACTTTCATTTTTAATTTGAAAGCTACTGATATTGGCTTTGTTCATTTTTGTTGACCAAGGCATGGGGATAGTCATCATGCCCATTAGTGAGAATTGCTGTGGCTGTTGTCCAAAAGCAAACATGTGGTCATATTTAACTCCAAATTCGGGTAGAAATTTTGATTTTTCTGCATCAATTTTCAGTTGGTTTACTTCCATGGTTCTTTTGATGGCATTTATATCACTTCTGTTTTTGGAAATTGATGAGGTGTCCAATAGTTGTGAATTGTATTCCTTTAGTTCGAATGCTTCTTCAATTTCAAACACCATATTTTTATCTCTTGACATTAGAGTGTTGAGCATAATTCTTTTTTGTGAAATATCATTCTGAAGCATTATAATCATACTTTCTAACTCATTATATTGAGATTTTGCTTTATAATAAGTGGGGAGTTTATCCATATTGTACTGGTATCTTATTTCCATGCTTTTTATCATGTATTTTAAGAGTAGTAAGTTATCATTGGCCACTTTGACTTTTTTGTTTAGTACAAGCCATTGATAATAATTTGTCTTGGCTATAGCATAAAGCTGATTTAAAGTGTAATTTTTGTTTTCTTTTTCAACAGATGACATTGCGTTCATATACTTGTATTCGGCATTTTGTTTTTTTGAATTGGGAATCATTTGTGAGACTCCAATCATATAACTGCCCATGCCAGGACTCATATCATCTGCTTTCCACATTTTGGTATTGTAGGGCGTCATAAAAAAACCGGTTTCTACTTGAGGTGCCATCCAGCTTTTAGCCCCTTTTGCAGCAGCATCCATACTTTGG
The DNA here is from genome assembly GCF_000686885.1 of Flavobacterium sasangense DSM 21067. Taxonomy (GTDB): domain Bacteria; phylum Bacteroidota; class Bacteroidia; order Flavobacteriales; family Flavobacteriaceae; genus Flavobacterium; species Flavobacterium sasangense. The sequence goes on from NZ_KK366034.1 coordinate 69,510, forward strand.
ATATCGGCATCATACATTTTTAGCTGCGGATTATCGGTTTTGATTGTGCTCAAGATATTATCCAGTGAAACAATCTGTGCATTAGCAATTGTAAAGCTTAAAATCAAAAAGCTTATAACGATATAATATTTATTCTTTAACATCTATAAGTTCTATTTTGCCTTTAGTTTTTAATTCGTGAAGTTTCACCATTTCAAAAACAATAGGAGTTACTAATAATACATAAATTGTAGAAGTAATTGTCCCACCAATAAGAGGAACTGTGATAGGTAACATTACATCGGCACCTGTACCTGTTGCCCAAAGTATCGGAATAAGACCAAATAAAGAAACAGAAACCGTCATTAGTTTTGGTCGCAACCTTTTGGCTGATCCATCAATAATATATTGTCTCAATATTTCTTCGGTGATAACCTCTTTGCTATTTCCGTATTTCTCAACCATTTTGTTCATCGATTCATTTAAATAGATCGTCATTAACATAGCTGTTTCAATGGCCATTCCGAAGAGGGCAATAAAACCAACCGCAACCGCAACAGATAAATTTATTCCGTAGAAATAGACCATAAAAACACCACCGATTAAAGCAAAAGGCACTGTTATCATTGTAATGAGGGATTCTTTCATGGAGTGGTAAGTAAAATATAAAATAAGGAAGATAATTATCACCACAATTGGTAGTATCATGCTTAGCGTTTTATTGGCTCTCAACTGATTTTCCCACTGGCCACTCCATTCAATGTAATATCCTTTTGGCATTTTAGACATCATTGAATTTAATTTTTTCTGAGCTTCTTTCACAGTACTACCTAAATCTCGATCACGTACATTAAACAGCACACTTCCTCGAAGCATGGCATTTTCGCTATTTATCATAGGCGGCCCATCGCTTATTTTTACCTCTGCAATGGTTTCTAAAGGAATTGGGCCATATTGCATCGTTTGGACTTGCAATTTTTTCAGTGCATCAATACTGTTTCTATATTCTTGTGCATATCTTGCATTTACAGAGAAGCGTTGTCGTCCTTCAATTGTAGTTGTCAGTTTCATTCCTCCGATAGCTGCTTCAACAACTGCATTAATATCGTCAATTGAAAGGCCGTATCTGCCCAAAAGCTCCCTCTTTGGCTCAATGTCAATGTACCTTCCACCAGTTATTGGCTCCGCATACAAATCTTTTACACCCGAAGTACCTTCGAGTGCTTTTTTGATTTTTTGAGATAGTGCATTAATGGTATCTAAACTTTCTCCATAAACTTTAATTCCAACATCTGTTCGAATACCAGTAGATAGCATGTTTATTCTATTAATGATAGGCTGTGTAAAGCCGTTGGTTACTCCCGGAATTTGGAGTTTATTATTTATTTCGGTTATAATATCATTCTTTGTTTTTCCTTCTCTCCATTCACTTTGAGGTTTTAATAAAATGATGGTTTCAATCATGCTAATAGGGCTATTATCTGTAGCAGTATTGGCTCTACCAGCTTTTCCCAATACATGGTCTACTTCGGGAATTGATTTTATCAATTTGTCTTGAACCTGCAATATTCTTTTTACTTCCGAGTTTGAAACATCGGGCAAGGTAACCGGCATGAAAAGTACTGAACCTTCATCCAATGGTGGCATAAACTCGGAACCTAAACGAGTAAACATGACTAAACCGATTAGTAAAGCTACTACATTAATTCCTAAAACCGTTTTCCTCCATTTCAAACAAAAAACCAAAATAGGAGTGTATACACTTTCCAGTTTTTTATTGATTGGGTTTTTATTCTCAGGACGAAGTTTACCTTTTAATAAAAAGCTTATAAGCACCGGTGTGAGTGTAATGGCTAAAAAAGCATCAACGATTAGAATGAATGATTTTGTCCAAGCCAAGGGACTAAATAATTTTCCTTCCATACCTGTGAGTAAAAAAACCGGTAGAAAAGACGCAATTACGATCAGTGTTGAGTAAAAAACACCCGGTCCTACTAACTTTGATGATTTTTCAATTAGTTGAAGTTTTTCATCAGAGGATAAAGGGTCGTGTTCCTTTTTAAATAAATTTTTAATTTTTTCTATCATCATACCAATTTACTTGTTATCAATCATTTCTTCTTGTTTCTCTGAGATTGTCCTGTAGGCGTTTTCAACCATTACAATTCCATCATCCACAACAACTCCAATAGCGAGTGCAATACCGGTTAATGACATAATATTAGATGAAATACCAAATGCTTCAAGCAATATGAAGCCAATTGCTACGGATATAGGAAGTTGAATTAAGATTATAAGGGCGCTTCTCCAATGGAACAGAAAAATTAAGATAACGAGTGAAACTGCTATCATTTCTTCTATAAGTGTTCCCTTGACAGATTCAATAGCTTTTTCGATTAACTCGCTTCTGTCATAGGAAGTTTTAAATTTCACTCCTTCGGGCAATCCTTTTTCAACTTCTTTCATCTTTGCTTTAACCGCTTTGATGACTTTATCAGCATTTTCGCCGTAACGCATTACCACTATACCGCCTACGACTTCCCCAGTTCCGTTTTGGTCAAAAATTCCAAGGCGTAAATCTCCACCCATTTGTACTGAACCTATGTCTTTTACCTTCACAGGGATAGAATTGTAATTTTTAATCGAAATATCCTCGACATCTTTACTGTTCTTTATGTAGCCTAAACCTCTAATGATATAAGACATATTACTCATTTCAAACTTTCGGCCGCCTACATCATTGTTATTAGCCTTAACAGCATTCATTACTTCCATCATACTGACATTATAATACTGCATTTTTAGTGGATCTAACACTAGCTGGTATTGTTTTTCAAAACCTCCAAAAGAAGCTACTTCGGCTACACCGGGAACTGTTTGCAGTGCAAATTTCACATACCAGTCCTGTAAGGCTCTTTGCTCTCCCAAGTCCATTCCATTGGCTTCTAAATGATACCAAAAAATGTGGCCTACTCCTGTACCATCAGGACCTAAGGTTGGAACAACATTTTGTGGAAGTAAACGTTGGGCATAATTTAATCGTTCCAACACACGGGTTCTTGCCCAGTAGGTATCTACATTGTCTTCAAAAATGATATAGACAAAGCTCATCCCAAACATGGAGGCTCCCCGTATATTTTTAACTTTTGGTATCCCTTGAAGATTAGAAACCAAAGGATAAGTTACTTGCGCTTCGATTACCTGTGGGCTTCTACCCATCCACTCGGTAAATACAATAACCTGATTTTCTGATAAATCAGGGATAGCATCTATAGGATTTTGTTTCACGCTATAGATTCCCCACACAAATAAACAAGCCGAAACCAGTAGCACAATTGCTCTGTTTCTAAGTGAGAATGTAATTAGTTTTTCTACCATTTTTGTCTTTTTTCTTCCTTTTAAATAAAATTAATCAATTGAGTCCTTTTACATTATGATATATATCACATATTCAAAATATAGGAGAGCACTTAATTTTCCGACAAACTGTTGTTTTCATTTATTGAATTAATCCAGGTAATTATTTCCTGTTTTTGCGCCTCATTAAGTATTGCATCATGATGTAATAGCGTGTAGGAACTTAAAGGCATATCACCCGATTTAATTTGTTTGCTTATTGCTTCTAACTCACTTTGCTGCTTTCGATTTGAATAACTGCCAAACTCATTAAAATTTAACTCTTTTTTCCCATCAGTAATATGTGTTTCTACAAACATTCTAGCTGGTTGAATGTAATCATACCAGAGATACTGGGTGTTATTACTATGGCAATCGTAACAAGATGTCTTTATTAGTTTTGAAATATTTGTTGGTGCATCGGTCGTGACCAGAAAATCATTTGTATAATCCTGCCCTGGATTTTGATTCAGGGCAGGCTGATAGAATTGTATTGCTATCAATACCAAAAAAAGTACTATACCTACTTTCTTTAATCTTCTTTTCATTTTATAACGTTTTTTTCAAACTACCACAAGTAAGCATCTTAGAGCCATAATATGGATTTTTGATTTCTTTGGATTCGCTGATCCAAATAGCGCCTTTACCGTCGTCATACATTGGACAATGGTCCTGATATAATTTTTTATTTGAACCCAAAAGTTTTATTAAATCATTGATGTCCTTACTTAGTATGGCAAAATGTTCTCTTTGATGGTCAATTTTACCTGCATTGTCGCCAATATGCTCTGCGTGTTCTTTAGCATCATCAGCAATGTCTAAGTACTCTTTTTTCTGATTTGCAGTAAGCGTATTGGTGTCGAATTGGTTGAATGATACCAATAATGCTTTTCCTTTATCTGCAGCACCTTTAGAATCATCGCTTACCAGTTTGTTTTTTAGGTTTATATAACTAATAATAATATCATTAACATAATCTGATGTAGCCACCGGAGAATCAGTGTCAAGGACTCCGACTTTTTCCGATGGATTATTCTGACTTGGTTCTTGGGTATTTTTATCAGGTTTAGATTGAGCGACAGGTTCTGTTAATTCCATACCACACTTGGAGCATTTTTCTCCTTTTTTTCCTGTTACTTCCGGATGCATTGGACAGGCGAATAATTCATTAGAACTTTCTTTGTTCTCTGTTGAGTTGGTTTCTGTTTCTTTAGCCTTGTTGTTACATGATACTATTGTTATCGCTAAAAAAGCTGTTAAAAAAAGTGTTTTCATAATATATTATTTTTAGTTATTAATTAATTTTTTCTGCTTTATAGTAAGAATAAGTGCCTATTGATGTATTGATATAGTCTACTTCTTGAACGTTTTTGAATCCTGCATCAGTAATGTATTTTATCATTAATCCATTTACATTATCAGTAGTAGTTTTGAAACCGTCTAATAATTGAACTAAGTAAAAAGAAAACCGCATCCATTTTGTTTTTGCTTTACCCCAATCTCCAATGATTAATTCTCCATTTGATTTTAGTATCCTATTGATCTCAAGCAAGCATTTTAATTTTGTAATCCTATCTAACTGATGAAAAACAAGAGAACTATAAATCTTGTCAAATGAGTTGTCTTCAAAGGGTAACTTATCTCCATCATATAAAAAAAGTGACGCTTCAATTCCTGCCTTATTTAATTTGTATTCAGCAATGGTTTTAATCTTGGGGTCGATGTCAATTCCTTGTATGTTACAATCAGGAAAGCGCTGTTTTAGAATAATGATATTTTGCGCGGTTCCAAAACCAAACTCAAGTATTTTTTCATTCTTTTGTGGATTGACCAAATCTACTAGCTTGTTTCTGAATTTCTTCTCAGGCATAGTTAATTTGATTGCTAAATCGTAGTAATCGCTTAAAAAATCATAACCTAATGCCGGAATAAATTTTGTTGTACTCATCTTGGTTTTATTTTGTTAAATCGAAAAAAGTATAGTACAGATTGAAATAAAATCCATTTGGAGCTGAGCGTACCATTGAACTTACCAATTCTTGACGATATGCAAAGTCCAAACGTGCTTGACTATTAAAAATAAATTGCACAGCAGGCATCACATCCAAATAAGATTTACCATTTTCATTAATAGTTTGTCCAACAAATTCAACCATTAAATTGATATTGGTTTGTTTGAAACTAGTGTACTTTTTAGGGTACATTAATTTTCCAAAAGAAAGAGTGTAATTAGTGGCATTATCTCCTAATTCGTTTGGAAATGGATAATCTGGTTTGTTGTCAAAAGCTTTCTCAAAACTTATTGAAGAACTAATTGCTAATTTTTTAATCAGTTTAGTAGCCACAATTCCAGATTCAAAACCCGTATTATGTCCCATGATTTCAATTTGTTCCTGATGTATGTCGGCATTATTGAAACTATATCTTCCAAAAGCTGCCATACGGAAATGACTGTTTAAATCATCTGTAGAATAAAAACGATATTTGACATAAAAGCTTCCTCCTTCTGTTACTAAATCATTACTTCTGTTACTCACAAAAGCAGATGCACGAACCATCAAATTTTTATTAATCCCATATGTAACTTCGGGCATCAGATGATAACTATATCCTGATTTAAATTCTTCTTTAAAACGTGATTGAAGAAGATTGACACCTAATGAGTTTGCCGGAACATTACTAGCGGGATCTGTGATTAGAAACAGTTCTTGACTTACACTTTTTTGAATACTGAATAATATTATTAGAATAAAAAACTTTCTCATTAGTTTAAAATTTTAATATGAAAATCATCTTCACTGTTTGCAACATAAGTCGAAATGTCCTTATATGATTTTGATAATTTTTTAAACTCTTTTTCTGTAACATAACCTTTATCAACTACTTGAAATTTAACAACTTCTGTAGTGTCTTTTTTGTCATTTACTAAAATGTAAGGACTTTTACTAATGGTTTCAGCTTTGGCAGTTATCACTAATGATCCAATAAAAAAACCTGCTTTTTCTACTTTTTCCTTAAATGTTTTTGGACTTAATTCATTTCCCTCTTTAAGAGTTACCGTGAATGTGTTGGTATTTAAGTCTGTTTCAACATTGGTAACTTCTGGTAATGCTTTAAGTTGCTTATTTATAGCATTTGAACACATTGAGCAAGTTAAACCCGTTGCTCTAATTTCAGCTTTTACAATTTGTGCATTACTTTTTATTGAAAACATCAAAACGATTGATGCAATTACTAGATATACTTTATTTATTTTTTTCATTTTACTTTTCTATTAATTTAATTATTTCTTCTTCTGTTGGATTTTTTGCAATTAGAACACCTTCTTCATTGAATAAAAATTTCGATGGTAATTCCTCTACACCAAATTGTATTGCTGTTTCAGCATCAAAACCTTTTGAGTCTATCAATTGGGTAAATTTAATTTTATCTTTTTCAACAGCTTTTAGCCATTTATTAGTATCTGTATCGATTGATATTCCTATTATTTCTATTTTATCTGAACTAACTTCATTATGTAGTTTTACTAACTTTTTATTGCCTAATCTGCAAGGACCACACCATGATGCCCAAAAATCAATTAATACATATTTCCCTTTAAAAGATGTAATATTTACCTCTGTATTACTAGTACTTTTTAATGCTATTGATGGTATTGTATCTCCAACATCAATCTGTGCAGTGGCTATATTAGTAATTAAAAAAAATGCAAAAATTATTCTTCTCATTTTAGATTATTTAATAGTTTCTACCGTTTTTCCACAAGTTAACATCATTGAGCCGTAGTAAGGATTCTTTACTGCATTTTCTTTACTTAACCAATTTGCACCTTTACCATCATTGTACATAGGGCAATGTTGGAAATAAACTGGAACCTCATACTTTGCAACTTTTAATAATGAATAAATGTCTTTTGATAATGTTGTAAAGTGATTTCGTTGTTTATTAATATCTTTTGATTTTGAAATCAGTTCAGTATCTTTTTTAATTTGATTTACAACTTTCATCCAAACCATATGAACATCCATATCCAATTTGTCCATTTTAACATTATTTATTGCAGTTAGTAATTCCTTTGAAGCAATTGAAGTTGTGTTACCATCAGAAGAAATCATAGCATCTTTTACCACAAAATAGTTATCAAAAACAACTTTAAGTTGGTTAACTTCTTGAAGTACCATCTTTGAAGTTTCATTGTGGTTTACATGATTATTATGGATTTCAGTAGTTTCTTCCACTTTGATTTCTTCTTTAACTGGAACTTTAGCAACTCTGTCATATTGAC
>NZ_KK366035.1:0-64492 GCF_000686885.1 Flavobacterium sasangense DSM 21067
GTTCTACTACTTCATCACTTGTGGCTTCCCTTGTGGTATCGCCTGCTAAACGCTTTTTACCAGCTTCTAAAAACTCTTTATTCCATTTGTAAAACTGAGATTCATTAATTGAATACTTACGACATAATTCTGCAACTGACATTTCTGCACGTAAAGCTTCCATTACAATTTGGATTTTCTGTTCGGAACTAAAGATTCTTCGTGTATTTCTACGAATGTCTTTGATGAAATTCTCTGCTGTTTTTTTCTTAGGTGTTTTCATACTATTTCAAAGTTAATAATTTTTGAAAACACTCTCTTAGTTTTGAACTAAATCAGTCCACTTTTTGCTGACGATTTACAATATATATAAATCAGTTCCTTATTTATTTTTGCTATTTAGCTTGATTTTGTTTTTAATATCATTTCGTAATGATTATAAAGTAAATTATAAAAAAGACAAGAAAGACAAATCAAAACTTACTTTTTGGGAACTTATTGGCAAGAGTTTTTATTGGGTTTCAGGAGAAAAATTAGAATCAAATTCAGATGAAACTATAACAGAGATTGAACCCTCTAATTTGAGATTTAGAAACTTTTTGAATGACATAGATACTGAATTAATTGCCAATAAAAAAACACTTATTCTTACCATAGATAATACAGATAGGTTGACAAGTGAAAAATTGAAAAGTATTTGGTCAACTATAAATATTTTTTTTGCTGAAAACAACAATTCAATTTTTTTAAAAAATATATGGTTAATAATACCATATGATTCCAAAAAAGTTATTGATTCTTTTAAAGAAGAAAATATAGGCATTGGTCTTTTGGAAAAAACATTTGCTTTAACTTTTAAAGTACCTCCTCCTTTAATTTCAAATTGGGAGTTATTCTTTAAATTGTGTTTTAATAAATCATTTGATAAAATTAATATTAATGAAAAGGAATATGAAATTGAAATTTTATTAAGAGTTTATGAAAATTATGAAAAAGAGATAACCCCGAGAAGAATAATAAACTTTATTAATCAACTTGCAACATATTACATTCAAAACCCTAAAATTGAATTAAGATATTTTTCAATAGTGATATTAAAAAAAGACATACTTTTCAATGGCATAATAAATGAAAACATCATAAATAGAAGTAAGTATTTAGAAAAATTAGACACATTTTTTACTGAAGATGTAAATCTTGAACTTAACTTAGCTAAAGTCATTTATGGAGTTGATAAAGACATAGATGCTCAAGAATCATTGTTACACAATGTAATTGAAGAAAGGTTAAAGAATTTCAAAGAATTTGATAATGATGTTTTAAGTCTACCATATTTTTACACCTATTTTCACAAATACTTCAAAAAGTTTATTGATAGTTCAGGAATGGAAGGTTTTATAAATGATAAATATTTTGATGATGTGACAAATATTTTAAATCATCTTGAACCTTTTTTTATTCAAGAAAATAAGAAAAGTATATTTAAAGATTTATGGGAGTATTATTATAAGAAAATAGCAAAAAATAGATTTACAATTTTCAATGAAACTGTAATTGGTGTTTGTAAAAGTTGCTCTAAAAAATCAAAAATTGAATTAATCAATAAATCATTAGTCAGTATAATTGGAGATAATTCACAAGAAATAAATGGATTCCCAAAAGAAAATCAAATTTTATATATTAATTTTTTAAAGGAGGTTGACTCTTTTATAGCTCAAGATAAAAATTTTAGTTTTAAAGATTTAACTATTAATGAACAAGAAATACTTGCTGAATTAATAATTAATTTAATAAGTGAAGACAAAGAACTTTATAAAAAAATTAAAGTTAAGTTATCAATTGAAAATTTAAAAGCATTCCTGATTGATGAACCATTCGATGAAAATCTGAACTCAACTAAATTGATTCAATATAAAAATGAACTTTCATTTTTAAGTCAAGAAGAAAATCTAAATTTTATAGAAAAAAATGTAAACACCAATTGGATAAATAGAACTTTTAATAGTTTAGAAGAAATTGAGGCACTAGTCTTTTATCATAATATTTTCAGTAATATTAATATTGATAAAATTTCAAATGTTTCATTTTCATCCATTGTTGATTTAATTCTAAAAGCAGATAAAAATATTGATTTGACAAATGCATTTCTATTAATTTTCATTAATTATAATCAAGCAAAAACAAATAATATTGCAAGTGAATTTAATCAGGCTTTAGCTAGATTTGATGGTATTACTTATCAAAATATGACAAAAAAAGTCAAACAATATTCTACTTATGAAAAGTTATACAAAGTTTTAGATTTATGCATTCAATTTGATAAAAATGAAAACATTAAAGATTTTGCATCAAACTTATTAAAGTTAAACACTTTTAAATTAAATAATGAAAGTTTTAATTGGATTTTAGAGAATTATACAATTCTAAATTCAAGAGTTTTAAATTTTAATGATTTCAATCTTTATGACTACTTAAATAGAAATGCTAAAAATCATGAAATTGTAATTGAAAATATTGATATTGAATTAATTATTAAATCAAGTAAATTTTTAAACACAGAATTAATTGAAAAAGCAAATAATTATCTTTTAAATAATATTAGAAGCAATAGAGCTTTTCTTCAAAATACTACTACAAGAGAATATAAGCTTTTTGAAAAACTTTTAGATTTAGACAAGATAAAAAAGGAATTTTTTGATGAAACTTTCATTCTCTCATTTATAAATTTAGTTGCAAATAACAATACCCAAATTCAAATCCCAAGTCAACTAATTCTTAAAATTAAGTCAAAAATTGATTCAAAAAAGCTAAATTCCCTAATAGAATCAAACTTGAATAGAATTATCAATAGAAATAATATTTATATTTTATCTCCTGAAATTTTCACTTTTTTCAACAGAATTCCAGCTAATTACAAAAATAGAATTTTACAAATAATTATAAATAATATTGATTTTTATAATGAACAATTTTTAAATCAAGTTATGATTTCACAAAATGCTAGTTTGATTAATTCCTTGAAAAATAATTTATTAAATCATCAAGATGATGAGATTAAGGAATTAGCTGCTAAAAAAGGAATCCTTTAGCAACTATAATATTTATTTTTGAGGTCAATTAATATTAGAAAAAACAATTTTAATTGTCAGTTTGCGGTGATTAACTTTCCTATTCACCGCATAATTTACTGTAAATAATTTCCCTTTTCATTTTGAAAAAATTATAGACAACATTTAAAACTTACTTTTTTGCAAGTTAAACTTTAGAAACACAAGATAAAACTTGCAAAAATGATTGTTATTTAAAACAAAAAGGTTAATTTTGTATAGAATAACAATCATTTTTGTATGAAGACTAAAAAGCAATCTATTTTTCCTAAGTACAATTTAGTACTTGAAAAAATGGGAGAAAACATAAAGGTAGCCCGTAAAAGACGTAAGTTGACAATGATACAAGTTGCTGAACGTGCTGATATTTCTCGTTCCACATTGTACTTGATTGAATCTGGGAATTCAGGTGTGGCAATGGGTGCTTACTTTAATGTTTTAAGAGTGTTAGGTCTTCAAGACGATTTTTTAAAGTTAGCAGCCGATGATGAATTAGGTAGAAGACTACAAGACCTTGAACTTTTAAAGTAATAAAATATGGCACTTAATAAAACTGATATATATGTTTATGCCGATTGGGTTGGTATGGAAGAACCAAAAATTATAGGTGTATTATCAGCTCAACAAGCAAAAGGTAAAAAAGCCTTTAGTTTTGAGTATGATACAATTTGGCTTAAAACAGGACAAAAGTTTTTACTAGACCCGGACATTACTTTATTTCCAGGTTCGCAATATCCTTATCAGAAAGAAAACTTCGGTATTTTTTTAGATAGTATGCCCGATACTTGGGGTAAAACACTAATGAGACGTAAAGCAGCACAATGGGCTAAAGAAAATAAAACAAAAACACCAACACTTTACGATATAGATTTCCTTTTAGGCGTTTACGATGAAAGTAGAATGGGTGCACTACGCTTTAAAATTGATCCAAATGGCGATTTTCTAGATAATAACAAGATTGCTTCAACTCCACCTTGGTCGTCAATTAGAGAGCTTCAAAATGCGGCTGAAAGCATTGAAGATGATAAAGACAATGATGAAATACGAAAATGGCTTTCTATATTAATTGCACCAGGTTCTTCTTTAGGGGGTGCACGACCAAAAGCAAATATCTTAGATACGGATAAAAGTTTGTGGATAGCCAAATTTCCATCGAAATCAGATACTATAGATAAAGCAGCTTGGGAGTATTTGGCTTATGAATTAGCTGTAAAGTCAGGAATTGAAATGTCTTCTTGTCGTATAGAAAGAATTATGGGTAACTATAATACCTTTTTTACAAAACGCTTTGATAGAGAAAATGGAAAAAGAATCCATTTTGCTTCAGCAATGACTATGACTGGGAATAATGAAGATATTATAAGAGATAATCAACCAAGTTATTTAGAAATTGCAGAGTTTATAAGTAACTATGGCGTTAATATAGAGAAAAATTTACATCAATTATGGCGTAGAATAATTTTTAATATTGCTATTTCAAATACAGATGACCATTTAAGGAATCACGGTTTTATACTAACTAATGAGGGTTGGATATTATCGCCAGCTTACGATTTAAATCCTTCAATAGATAAAGATGGATTATCTTTAAATATTGATATGGATAATAACGAATTAGATTTTGACTTAGCTAAGAGTGTCGGTAATTACTTCAGACTTGATGACAAGCAAATGAATTCTATAATTGAAGAGGTTAAAAGCGTTGTAAGTGGATGGGAGGTTGTAGCTAATAAAATTGGAATTTCAAGAAATGAACAACAATTAATGGGTAAAGCTTTTAATTTTAGTTAGATTTTAAACGGCAACAAAAACGGCAACCAAAAATAAAAAACCCTATAAAATAAATACTTTACAGGGTTTTCTGTGGAGTCGCCGAGAACACTATTATCAAAACTCATAAAATTAACAAATCATACAAAACAACTATTTTTAATAAAAACTCAATAAATTCAATACCTTACAAGTGTATTGATATTGGATATGTTTGAATTGGTTTTGATGTGTTTGAATAATTGTTGGGAAGATGTTGGGAAGATGAGGGGAAATTCGTATATTTGATAAAGCAATTAAGAAATCAATTATGGCACGAATTAAAGTACTTTTGAAATCAAAAAACAACCCTGCACCAATTTACATTAGACTTTCTGATGGTAGAAATGTTGATGTAATGGCTAAAACCAATTATAGTATCAATCCTTCTGATTGGAGCTCTACAAAACAAGAACCCAAAGATCTAAAAGACATACATTATGCCAATCTTAATTCTGAGCTTGTAGCTTTAAAAAGCAATTTGCTCAAATACTACAACAAAACAAATAATAACTTATTAATTAATACCCAATGGTTAAAGGATTTTTTAAATCCTGCTATTGAAGTAATTGAAGAACAAAAATTACCAACAACCTTAGTTGAGTATATTGATTTTTATATTGATTATCGTAAGCACGAAATAAAAGAAACTTCACGTAAAAAGTTTAATGTTATAAAACATAAAATGGAGAGGTTTCAGAAGAAAAGAAAAAAGCCTATTCTTATAAGTGATATTAACGAAAACTTCAAAAATGAATTTGTTGAATATTATAAAGCTGAAGGATATGCGCAAAACACAATGCAAAGAGAATTAGTTTTTATTAAAACATTTTGCAAACATGCACGCCATTTAGGGCTAGAAACACACCCACAATTAGACAATTTAAGATTAGATAGGGCAAAGGTTGAAAAAATATATTTAAGCTTTGAGGAGTTAGAAAAAATAGAAAATATTAAAGAAGGTAAATTGTCTGAAAGTCTAGAAAATGCAAAAGACTGGTTAATTATTAGTTGTTACACAGGGCAAAGAGTATCTGATTTTTTAAGATTTACCAAAGAAATGATTAGAGTTGAAAACGGAAAGCACTTATTAGAGTTTACACAGCAAAAAACAAATAAAATAATGACCATTCCAATACATAAAAAAGTATTAGAAATTTTAGAGAAAAGAAACGGTGATTTTCCTTATACTATTTCAGACCAAAAATATAATGATTATATAAAAAAGGTTTGTGAAGTAGCTGAAATTAACAACAATATTATTGGTAGTAAAAAAGTAGAAACTGCAACTGATAGTGGTATTTACAGAAAAAAAACGGATACATATAAAAAATATGAATTAGTATCTTCTCACATTGGTAGACGCTCTTTTGCTACAAATTTTTACGGTAAAATTCCAACAACTTATCTAATCTATGTAACAGGGCATACAACAGAAGCAATGTTTTTAACTTACATCGGTAAGAGTAACAAGGATATTGCAATGGAGTTAACAAATTACTTTTAAATTTATTTTTTATAAATTCACGCTTTATTTTTTTATATGGTTCCAGATATTAACAGAAAAATTTCCTTTACACTTAAAGAGTATAAAGAGGACTATAATATTTTATTACAAGAATATTTATCTAAGCATGAAGACTTTGAAGAAAAACAATTTATTGAATTAGAAATTGATTTCTATAATCTTTGCTACAGTAATGCTAATCTAATAAAGTCATATTACGATGGCAAGTATATCTATTCTGTCAATGGTGGTCATTGTGAGGTGCTAATACCAAAAATATATGATAGTTTAGTAACATTTAAAGATGAAAATGACGGCTGGGATATTGAGTTAAGTTTAAAATATAAGGCGACTTTTGAAAAAATAATAAGCTTCTTAAGAGATAAACAAAATAATTTGGGTAAGAAAATCAACAGTATTAAAAATATTGAAGTTATACCTAGTGAACCATTGAACAAATTTTATCCTAACCTTATTAATGATCCATTATTTTTTGAAGGTAATGATTATGTTAAAATTAAAAATGACTTTGTAGAAGAGTATCAATCAAGAACTTCACACCTTTCAGGTGATGAAGATTTTTTGTTTTTTGAAGCTGATGAAGAATTTACACATTGGGAAGAAACCAAAAAAACAGAAATAAAGAATGAATTTATAAAATTGACAAAGCAATTAAATAAAGACAATATCTTTTTTTTCGGATGCTCTTTCGAAAATTATAAAAACAATTATTTAAAAAGATTAAATCTATTTCTTGAAAATTACGATGATACTTCCGAAACAGATTTTATACAAAGTGAAAAAACTTTCCTTCAGAATTTAATGTATGATTTTGAGAATGGAACAGGTGATGTTTACGAATTTTCAAAGTCTGATGTAGAAGTTTATAAAAAAGCTAGCTATGTTGTTTCAATGATAAGTTTTGAGCAATATTGTTATTCTAACAATAAAAAGATGAGCTTTTTAGAAGAAAAACTTTTAGGTAATAATAATTTTAAAAAAGAAGAAGTAAACATTATTGAAAAAACCGAATCACTTACAACAACTATAAATTTGAATGATAGTTTTATAAATGATATAATTCTAGAAAAATTGGAAGATGTACTGTCTAATGTAAATACAACTCAGTACGGTTTACTAGTTGATATGCTTAATAAATATTTCCAAAATGACAGAGTTTCATTTAAAGTAAATAAAATTAATCTAGGTAGAATTAATAAAAAGAAAGTTGGTTGGGCTTTAAAAGAAATCTATACTACAATAACAAATGAAGGTTTGACTTATGAATATTTAGCTTTTCTTAAAGAGAATGTTCTACTTTTTAAGGATGTAGAATTAAATAAAGACGACTTTTTTTACTGTAATTTATATAAATATTTCACCACAAAAGTCTGATTTTCAACTATACACCTATTACACCGTAAACACTTTTAAGTGTTCACTTTTTCCCACTTTTCCCACTTTGAATGTTTGTCGAATAATTTTAAAAAATATTCGATATGCAAAACAATGCAATTTTACTTCAAACCCTAACTGTTGAGCAGCTTCAACAGCTAATAGGCACATCCGTTAGAAACGGAATTATTGAACTTCAAAAGGAAATTCAAACAAAAGACAATTCAGAAGAATTAATGACCAGAGAAGAAACCTGCCAATTTCTAAAAATTGATAGCAGCACTTTATGGGCATGGACAAACAATGGTAAAGTCAAGGCTTATGGCATAGGTGCAAGACGTTATTACAAAAAGACTGAAATAATGGAATGTTTAACCCTATTAAAAAAGTAAGCTATGAATAATTTTTATGACGATGCCGAAAAAGTATTAAAAAGGTTAGACGAAAGTGTTGCCTTATTAGTTGCACAAATGAAATTAGGTGGCAAATTAGATCCCGAAGATGTTTTTTTTGATAACGGTGAATTTATGAAACTAATGAACATTAGTAAAAGAACAGCACAGGAATGGAGAAACAAGAAAATTATCGAGTTCTCTCAAGTAGGTAATAAAATCTATTACAGACTTTCAGATATCCAAAGATTACTAAATGATAACTATAATTCTAAGTAACAATGGAACAGACAGCAAACAACAAACTGATGGTTAGTGTTTTTCAAGAGTTCAAACACAACTTAGGAGAAAGAAATCTTTTGGAAATATTAGAAGAAATCAAATCCGATAAATACCAAAGTGAAATTAATTCAATCCGATATGCTTTGCATAAAGGAGATGAAAAAACAGCCGAAGAAATCAAAAATGGGTTAATTGGCTTTACAACTTCTGGAACATTTGGAGCAAGCAGAACAAAGGCAAATATAACAACCTATTCACAAGTAGTATGTTTAGATTTTGATGACATCCCATTAACCGAAATAAACAACCTTGTAACGCTTGTAAATGCCTGTAGATACACGTTTGCATCATTTATAAGTCCAAGTAACGAAGGTTTAAAAGTATTCATTAAAGTCAATTCAAATGCAGAGCAACACACAACAGTTTACAATCAAATCGCAAATTTTTATAAAGAGTTATCAGGTTATGATTTTGATGCAAAATGTAAAGACATTACCAGACTGTGTTTTGTTTCTTGTGATACAGATTTATTTTTAAATGAAAATGCAGTAATTTTTGAACTAAAGGAAGAAGTTAAACCATTGAAATCAGAACCAATAAGAGAAGTCAAACACAATCTTACAACGGATGAATTATTAGATAAATGCTTAAAGTTCACAGAAAACAAAGAACAATATTACAATGGTAACAGAAACAACTTTATTTTCCTATTCTCTTGCAATGCTAATAAGTTTGGTATTTATGAAGATGATACTTTGAACTATTGTATTAATAATTTTGATTTAGAGGAAAGAGAAATAAAAGCAACAGTAAACAGCACATATAAAAACCAAAGTGCAGACTTTGCAAAGTTTGCAAAGTTTGCAAACATGCAAAGTTCCAAAACAGATAGTATTATAAATACAGACAATAATTTTGATGATTATGAAGATTGTCTAAAAGGAACGCCTATAATTCCGCAATCGGTTTACGATAACCTACCACCTATTTTGTTTGAAAGCTGTCAAGTATTTACACAAGAAAGAGAAAGAGATACATTCCTTACAGGAGCATTAGCAATTTTATCAGGTTGCTTACCTAATGTTTCAGGTTTATATAGCGGTAGCGTTATTTATCCAAGCTTGTTTTCTTTCATTTTAGCTCCAGCAGCTTCTGGTAAAGGTGCGTTAAAATTTGCAAAAGCATTAGCCGACAAATACCACGATAAAACATTAGCAGTTTCCATTGAGGATAAAAAGCGATATGATGAAAATTTAGCGGCTTATAAAATGCTAAAATCAAAAGGTAAACTAGAACAAGGGCAAGAAATGCCACAAGCTCCAAAATTCAAAGTGGTTTACATTCCGGCAAATACAAGTAATGCAAAAATCATTCAGCATTTAGATTGTAATGAGGGTAAAGGAATTATATGTGAAACCGAAGCAGATACATTAGGACAAACTTTCAAAAACGAATGGGGTACTTATTCAGATATGCTAAGAAAATCATTTCATCACGAAAAAATTTCAGTTAGTAGAAAAACCGATGGCGAATTTATAGAAGTTAATAATCCACAATTAGCAGTGGCTTTATCAGGAACACCAAAACAAGTTTTTAATATTATTTCATCAGCAGAAGATGGTTTGTTTAGTCGATTTATATTCTATGTTTTTAAAACAGATGCAGTTTGGTTAGACCCATCACCAAAAGGAAATCCTGTAAACTTAACAGACTATTTTACTACACAATCAAAACAAGTTTTAAGGTTAGTGGAGTATTACGAAACGGACGAAATGATTTTACATTTAACAGATGAACAATGGGAAAGATTTAATCCTATTTTCAGTTCATTTTTAGAACAAATAAACACTTTCGTTAGTGAAGATGCCTTAAGTATAGTTAAGCGTTTAGGATTGATATTATATCGTTTTTGTATGATTTTCACAGCAATAAGAAAATTTGAAGCAAAAGATTATCACAAAGAAGTATATTGTTTAGATATTGACTTTGAAACAGCATTAACGTTAACTAAAACTTACATTCAACACAGCGTAATAATGTTTACTAATCTACCAAAACAAGGAGAACAAGGACCATTCAAATCAGGTGAAAATAAAAAGAAGTTTTTCGATGAATTACCTAATAAATTCCAGAGAAAAGAAGCAATTGAAATTGGTAAAAAGTTTAATATTGGTGAGCGTTCAGTGGGTAATTTTCTTAAATCGTGTTTAGGTAAATATTTAGAACAACCCGAGTATGGAAATTACAGAAAAATCAACTAATTATTACAATTTGTTTTATTAATAATTATAATGTCTTATTTTTGAGTTTTTACAAAGAAATTCAATAAGATGAATATAGCACAAATTGAAAATAATCTTCAAAACCTAATTAAAAATTTTAGCAAAGACACGTTCATTTTCGATTTGTTATTGGCTTATGGTTTACCTAAAGCATCAATAACAAGACTTCAAAATGGAAACTTAAATCTTTCTAAGGTTCAAGGCGAAGTATCTTGGAAAAAAAAGGTGCTATTCAAGCCAATTGAAAATGAAGATTTACACGTTGCTATAACCAAATGCAAAGAAGAAGCAAAACAAGAACAACGTTTTATAATCGTAACGGATTATAAGACGTTGTTGGCGGTTGATACAAAAACAAGCGATACACTTGATATTGAACTAAAAGTTTTTCCAAATCATTTCGATTTCTTTTTGCCGTGGGCGGGTATGGAAAAAGCAACCCATAAAAATGAAAATCCTGCCGATGTAAAAGCAGCCGAAAAAATGGCAAAGCTTTTCGATGAAATAAAAAAAGATAATCCAGATAATTCAGATGAGTTCATTCACGGTTTAAATGTTTTCTTATCTAGGTTGTTATTTTGCTTTTTTGCAGAAGATACCAATATTTTTAAAAAAGGCCAATTCACAAATGCAATAAGTTCACACACTCAAACTGATGGTAGTGATTTAAGTAATTATTTGGATAAGCTATTCGATGTTTTAAATACGCACAATAGAAACAGAAAAGACCTTCCTGCATATCTCAATGAGTTTCCTTATGTAAATGGTGGTTTATTTGAACATCAACATAAAACACCAACTTTTACACGTCGTTCTCGTCAAGCGGTTATTGATGCAGGCGAATTAGATTGGTCAGCTATTAACCCCGATATTTTTGGTTCTATGATACAGGCAGTTATTACGCCTGAACATCGTGGTGGTCTAGGAATGCATTACACTAGTGTACCTAATATTATGAAAGTAATTGAACCTTTGTTTTTAAATGAATTAAACGAAGAGTTTGAAAATGGTAAACACGAACCAAAAAAACTAAACAAGCTATTAGAACGTTTAGGCAAAATTAAAATATTTGATCCTGCGTGTGGTAGTGGTAACTTCCTAATTATAGCATACAAAGAACTACGTTTTCTAGAAATTAAAATACTTGTTCAATTACAAGAATTACAAAAAGCAGCAACAGGTTTTGAACCGTATCAATTAGAATTAATTCCAAAAGCACAATTAACATTAGCAGCACAATACCAACCAACATTATTTTCACGTATTGAGTTAGCACAATTCTTTGGTATAGAGTTAGACGATTTCGCTCACGAAATAGCAATTCTATCTTTGTGGTTAGCTCAACACCAAATGAACCAAAAGTTTAAAGAAGTGTTAGGCGAAGGTACACCAACACTACCATTACAAGCAGGTGGTAATATCGTTCACGGTAATGCTACTAGAATAGATTGGGAAATAGTATGTCCTAAAAAAGAAAATGACGAAATCTATATTTTGGGTAATCCACCTTATTTGGGAGGTAAAGGGCAATCAAAAAAACAAAAAGATGACATGGATTTGGTTTTTAAAGGTTTCAAAAACTATAAAGAACTAGACTACATTGCTTGTTGGTTTTTATTAGCTTCAAAATATATTGATAAAAAATCAAAATATGCTTTAGTAACTACAAGTTCAATTTGTGAAGGAGCTCAGGTTGAACAACTTTGGCCTCTTATATCTAATTTGGA
This sequence comes from Flavobacterium sasangense DSM 21067, assembly GCF_000686885.1. GTDB lineage: Bacteria > Bacteroidota > Bacteroidia > Flavobacteriales > Flavobacteriaceae > Flavobacterium > Flavobacterium sasangense. The sequence goes on from NZ_KK366035.1 coordinate 12,481, forward strand.
AAATGAAATATTTTTTGCGTACAAACCATTTAATTGGACAAACAATGCAAAAGACAAAGCAGGTGTTACGTGTTCTATTATTGGTGTACAATATAAAAATGCCAATACAAAGAAATATCTTTTTGATCAAAATCGTAAACTTGAAGTGCCTAAAATAAATGGTTATTTATCAATAGCAAATGATATTTATGTTACAAAAAAACAAAGCCCTTTTTCATCATTACCATTAATGATAACAGGAAATAGTCCTTATGATGGTGGCAATTTAATGTTAACTCCTGAAGAAAAAAGCGAATTACTAGAGCTTTATCCTGATTCAAAAAAACTAATAAGAAAAACATTTGGAGCAAACGAATATATTAACAATATTGAAAGATATTCTTTATGGATTGATGATAAAGATTTAGAGTTTGCTAATAAAATTGATATAATAAAAAACAGAATAGAAAAGAACTATAAACAGAGATTAGAAGGTGGTGATGTTGCTAGAGGCTTAGCAAGTAGACCTCATCAATTTAGATATAGACATCAGGGTGTAAGTTCTATTATTATAATACCTATTGTTTCTTCAAGTAGAAGAGAATACATTCCAATGGGCTTATTACCAGCTGATACAATAATTTTAAGTTCTGCTGCTGCAATTTATGATGGTGAACCTTATGTATTCGGTGTAATAAGCTCAAAAATTCACATGTTATGGGTAAAATTAACATCTGGCAAGTTAAGGGGTGATATTAGGTATTTAACAGCTTTAAGTTACAACACTTTCCCATTTCCAAAAATATCAGAAGCTCAAAAACAAGAATTAACTCAATGTGTATTTAGAATATTAGAAGAACGAGAAAACCATTCCGAAAAAACATTAGCTCAATTATACGACCCAGAGAAAATGCCTCAAGGTTTGCGTGAAGCTCATAGATTAAATGATTTAGCAGTAGAACGATGCTACCGAAGTAAACCTTTTGAAACAGACGAAGAAAGATTAGAATACCTTTTCAAGTTATACGAACAAATGATTGCAGAGGAAAAAGTAAAAGACACCTTATTTCAAGAAGAAAAGAAAGCTAAAAAAAGCAAGAAAGTATGAATGTTGAAGACAAAAATAAAGAATATAAAAGCTTAAAAAAAGCTGTTGGCAAACAAGCCGATTTAAAATCTTTGGCAGAAACTTGTGTTTGCTTTGCAAATGCTCAAGGAGGTGAATTAATAATTGGCATAGAAGATAAAGATAAACATCCACCAATAAATCAAAAAATAAAAGTTGACGACATGAATAATGTTGTTAAACAATTAAGAAGTCTTACGGATGGTGTTGGTATTGTTAATCCCTCAATACAAATACATGATAATGGTTCAGAGTATTTTACATTAAGAATATTACCATCAACAAGAGTTATAGCTACAACTTCATCGGGTAAGGTATTAATTAGAATATCAGATAGTTGTTATCCAGTTGGTAGTGATGAATTAACTAATTTGTCTGCTGAAAAAACTGCTTTTCAATGGGAAATCGTGGCACCTCAAAAAATAACATTAAATGATGTTGAAGCCAACGATGTTATTAATTTTATTAATGATATTAAAAAGTCTGATAAAGTTTCTGACTTCATCAAATTAAAGGATGATTTAGAAATTCTTAGTTTTTATCAATTATTAAGCCCTGATAATTATTTAACAAATTTAGGGGTTTTGTGGTTAGGCAAACCATCACAGCGTGCAAGGTTGTGTTATCCACTTACAATTCAATACATTGTTTACAATGAGCGTGATGAAAAAATTAGAAAAAAAGAGTGGCATTTTCACAATTATAGTCCTAAAGAATTATTATTAGATTTAGAAAAAGAAGCAGTAGAACTAACGTACAGTAGTGAGTTGCCAGATGGTTTGTTTAGAAAAACTGTTAGACAATATCCTAAAGAAGTTGTTAGAGAATTATTAATAAATGCAATTGCTCATAAAAAATACACTATTTCAGGTGATATTTTTATCGAAGTTTATCCTGATAGAATGGTAATAACAAGCCCGGGTAATCTTCCTTTAGGTATAACTAAAGATAATATTTTACATGAAAGACATAGAAGAAACCCACATCTTATTCAAACATTAAGTGATTTAAAACTAATGGAGGGAGAAGGTTCTGGATTTGATTTAGTGTATGAGAAATTAGTTAGAGATGCAAAGCCACTTCCTGTTATTGAAAATGAATTTACAAGGGTTGCTGTAACAGTCTTTTCAGGTGCAATTGATACGGAAGTTATTTCTATTCTTGATTATATAGATAAGCATTTTCAGTTAACACAAAAAGAATATATTGCTTTAGGAATTGTTGCAACTGAAAAGAAAATATTGTCAACGCAATTAGCTTTGAAATTGCAAATGACACAAGAAGATAAAATGAAATCTTGGATTGGTACATTATTAGATAAAAACATATTAATAACAAGAGGAGCAAAAAAGGGTACAGAATATTTATTAAATCCTGATTTATTTGCTCAAGCTAAACTTGATATTAAACCTTCACTAAAAACTATAGAACCTTATGTTTTAGCAGCATTAATAATAGAAGATTTGAAACATAATGGAAATCGTAAAATGTCTGATATTCAGAATAGAATGCCCGATGTACCTAAACAAGATATTCAAAGGACTGTTTATAAAATGGTTGATGATGGTGAGATTGAAATTGAAGGTGGAAAAAAGAATAGAACATATCAAATTCCAAAAAAAAATAAATAAAAAATAAAATCGTAAATAAAAACCGTAATCACAGCAATATCAAGGGTTTATTTATTTATTAGATAAAATATTAAAAAAATAAAACATGCCAAATTTAGTAAACGTATCATACCATCAAACAGGTAAAAGCACAAGTACCAACACAATGGGAATGCGTGAAATGCAATCACGTGCCTTTGAAGCTCGTGACGCAAAGTATTTATTATTAAAAGCACCACCAGCATCAGGCAAATCTCGTGCATTAATGTTTTTGGCTTTAGATAAAATGATAAATCAAGGCATTAAAAAGGTAATAGTAGCTGTTCCAGAGCGTTCAATTGGTAGTTCATTTTCTCAAACTGATTTAATGAAAGATGGTTTCTTTGCAAATTGGGAGCCAAACGACAATTATAATCTTTGTACACCTGGTGATGATGGTAGCAGTAGCAAAGTACAAGCCTTTCATAACTTTATTAATAGCGATGAAAAGATTTTGATTTGCACACATGCAACATTACGTTTTGCTTGTGATACTTTAGATGAAACAAAATTAAATGATACTTTATTAGCTATTGATGAATTTCACCACGTTTCTGCCGATGTAAACAACAGATTAGGAGAACTATTAAAAGTAATAATGAATAAGTCAACAGCTCATATTATAGCAATGACAGGTTCATATTTCAGAGGTGATAGTGTGCCTATTTTAACACCAGAGAACGAAGCAAAGTTTACTAAAGTAACATATAACTATTACGAACAATTAAACGGTTATAACTATTTAAAATCATTGGGTATTGGCTATCATTTTTACACAGGAAAATATACAGAAGCTATACTTGATGTGTTAGATACTGATTTAAAAACTATTGTTCATATTCCAAATGTAAACTCAGGAGAAAGTACAAAAGACAAGCATAATGAAGTAGATTTTATTATTGATGCAATAGGTCGTGTTTTAAGACAAGATAGTGAAACAGGAGTTATTTATGTTGAAAGACATACAGATAAAAAGATTATTAAAATTGCTGATTTAGTTGAAGATACACCAAGAGAAAGAGATAAAATAGTTAACTATTTACGAAACATTTCTTCTGTTGACGATATGGATTTGATTATTGCATTAGGTATGGCAAAAGAGGGCTTTGATTGGCCTTATTGTGAACATGCCTTAACAGTTGGTTATAGAGGTTCATTAACAGAAATTATCCAAATTATAGGGAGATGTACTAGAGATAGCAATAATAAAACGCATGCTCAATTTACAAATTTAATAGCACAACCCGAAGCAATCCAAGACGATGTTAAGAAAGCCACTAATGATATGCTAAAGGCAATTACAGCATCTTTATTAATGGAGCAAGTGTTAGCACCTAATTTCAAATTTAAAACAAAGCTTGATAATGATGATGATGCAGAGCCGGGAACAATCAAAGTAAGAGGATTTAAAGAACCTAGTTCAAAAAGGGTTAAAGATATTATAGAAGCTGATTTGAATGACTTAAAAGCTACAATACTGCAAGATGATAACATGTTAAAAACAATGTCAGGGTCTATTGATGCAGAAGTAATCAACAGAGTTTTAATTCCAAAAATCATTAAAATAAAATATCCTGAATTAACAGAAGATGAAGTTGAAGAAATCAGACAATATGTAGTGGTTGATAGTGTAGTTAAAAGTGGTGAAATCAAAGAAGTTGGCGACCAAAGATTTATTCGTTTAGCAGATAAATTCATTAATATTGATGATATACATATTGACTTAATTGATGCCGTTAATCCATTCCAAAAAGCTTATGAAATATTATCAAAATCAGTTACTACAAAAGTGTTGAAAGTTATCCAAGACACAATTGAAGCAACTCGTATTAAAATGGACTTTGAAGAAGCCAAAATATTATGGCCCAAAATTGTGGAATTTAAAAAATTACATGATAAAGAACCAAGTCTTAATGCTAATGATCCATTAGAAAGAAGAATGGCAGAGTGTATTATTTATTTAAAAGAAGAAAAAAGAAAACGTTTAGCAAATGGATAAAAATTCAGTACTTGACGATATTTTTAATAATGATCCGTTTGATATTCTAAATGTCAAACCAAAATCTTCTGGTGCAAAAACAACAGATGAAAGGTTATTAACTTCATTTCAAGAAATCAATGATTTTGTAGAAAAAAACAAAAGAGAACCACAACCAAACATTTCAAACGTATCAGAATATCAACTATACACTAGATTAAAAGGAATTAGAGAAAACCCAGAGAAGAAAGAACAATTAAAAGATGTTGATATTCATAACTTGTTAGAGTTTGAAATAAAAGAGATAAACTCAATTGATGATATTTTTAATGATGATTTATTTAATTTGTTTGACGATGATACAGATTTATTTGATTTTAAACATACTCCCAAAACAGACGAAAGAGCTTCAACAGACTTTGTAGCAAGAAGAAAACCATTGAAAGACTTTGATAAATACGAACATTTATTTAAGGAAATTCAAAAGGATTTAGCTAATGGCAAAAGAAAATTAGTTGATTTCAAAATGGGTAACTTACGTGAGGGTGCATATTATGTTCATAACGGAGTTTTATTCTTATTAGAAGAAATTCAAATCAGTAAGAAAGAACATTATAGAGAAGATGGCACAAGAGTTCGAGAAGATGGAAGAACAAGATGTATTTTCGAAAATGGTACAGTATCAAATATGCTCAAAAGGTCGGTAGAAAAGATATTGTATGCAAATGGTCAAGTAGTATCTGAAAACATAGATAAAGTAAACGAAAGCTTTATTGAGAAGTTTAGCAATATAACTGAGGAAGATGAAGAAGCAGGATTTATTTATGTATTAAGTTCGAAGAGTAAAGATGAAAAAATAGCATCAATAGAAAACCTTTTTAAAATAGGATATTCAAAGGTTGATGTATTAGAAAGAATAAAAAATGCAGAAAAAGAACCAACTTATTTAATGGCTAAAGTCAAAATAGAAAGTGCTTGGAAATGCTACAATATGAACCCACAAAAATTAGAACAACTACTTCATAACTTCTTTGGCAGCTCTTGTTTAAACATTGATATATTTGATGAAAATAAAATTCGTCACACACCAAGAGAATGGTTTATAGCTCCATTAGAAGTAATAGAACAATCCATTCAATTAATTATAAGCGGAGAAATTGTGAATTATAAATATGATGTTGAAAATAGAATTATAATTAATAGGTAAAAAAAGTTATTGAAAAATTGGTTGTTAAATTATTATAATATTTTAGATGAGTAGTGATGTTTTTTATTTTATAGGCTTTGTATTTGCAATTTTAATTTTATTCATATTACCAAAAACTAAAGAAATATTTGAAAAAAATATACCTGAGGTCCTAGGTGTTTCATCTGCTTATTTTTATTTACTTGCAGATATAAAAAGTGATTCCTTCAATTTAATCATTTTAGATTATTCTTGGCGTGATATAAATTCTTTGTTAGTTTTTTTTGGTATAGCATTAGCTCTTTTAGCTGTATATCTTAATTTTAAAATAAAATCAAAATTTATTACAAATGAAGAACTAGTTTCAGAACTAGAAATAACAAATAAAAAACTAGAAGTAATTAAAAAGGAATATTATAAATTATGTTCTGACAACTTAAGAATAATATTTAAAAGTTTTTTTGATTTATCAAATGGCTGTGGTCGAGTTAGTGTATATAAGTATGATGGTGATGTTTTTAAACTATTAGGCAGATATTCTAATAATCCATTATACAACAAAAAAGGGCGTGATAGTTATCCTTCAAATGAAGGTTTTATTGCATTAGGCTGGGCAAATGAAATCTTTGAAATTTATAACATCCCACAATGGACAAAAAATGGTAAAGATTATAAGAATGCTGTTAAGGAATTATGCAATATTTCAGACTCAACATTAAAAAACATTAAAATGAAAAGCTGTTCATTTTTTATATATCGTTTAGATAATGAAGATTCTAGACCTCCTTTAGGTATAGTGGTTGTTGAGCAATTACAATCATCACAAATTGACCATCAAAATATGAATGAAATTTTTTCAAGTAACGAACAACAATTATCATTTTTGATAAAATCAATGAAATCTATATAATATTCATATTTATTACCTCATTCATCTGCACAAAAATCGCTCCTAGTCCAAGTATTCCTAGCATCAATTCTTTGTTTGCTTCATTTCGTTAATAATTAAGTAAAAACAAATATTAAAAAAATAGGAACGCTATCGCTGAAGTATTTTCACCCACCCAGCCCAACGCTCTGCCAACGCTCAAGTGGTTTTCTCCCAAAGCAATAAGCACTTTTTTTTTCCCATGCTGTGCAAAGCATTTTTTGCCTGTTTTATTTTCCCAACCCCATCGCACATAAAACAGGCAAAAAAAGCCCTGCACTTTCCCAACGCTCGAAAAACAAGAGCTTCCCAACGCTAAAAACCACTCCCAAGCTATTTTACATAATGAAGGCAACATTATAGTTCAAAAAAAAGCGTTAATATTTTCGATGGTTTTTTTTTAGAACTATAATTTCATTATGTAAAATATCCGCTCAGCCAACGCTCCCACCCGAAAGCGGTACAGTATTTTCATTGTTTTTTGAAGATGCCATAACGTAACACAACAACATTTGTAGTAAATAGAAAATACCCATTTCAAAAGACAAGTCAGGCATCCTCAAAAATCAAATTTGCCCACAAGAGTATAGTTTTTTATTTGCCAGAACATTGGTAGTAAATTGTTTTTAAGTCGTCTTGATGCTATACAATGTCGTAGAACAATTCAATAAACAAACAAACCCGATTTTAAAAAGACCAATCTAGCATCAAGCCGTCAATAAAAACAATCAGAAAACCCCATAAAGCAAATAAAAAACTATACCCTTGTTTCGCTACTGCCAGCGCACTAGGTAGAGTTCAGTAGGGGAAATCTCCCATTTCCCCAAACCCCTTAGGGTGCAATTTTTTTTAAAATAATGCCAGACGTTTTTCACTCCGATTGATATTAAGCGGTAGGCATTCTTTCAAAAAAAACAGCTCAAATTTTAACCAATCCGAAAGTTGATTTTTGAATGGAAAGGTTTGGGCTTCCTTGCGATTGTGGAATGGATAAAAAAACGGTTGTTCTTTTTTTTCTTAATTCGTAGATATTCCGTACTTAAATGCACTATAACCCCTATATAAGTGCGGATTATAGATAAATGAGTGCAAAATAAAAAACCCTCTCTTTCGAAAGGGTTTACTTTGCAACATTGCAGACTTTGCAAACTTGCAAACTGATGGTCTTTTTAGAATACTTCTTGAACTTTCATTGCGTTACCTGCATTGAATAAGTAGTAATTTCCTCCAACTTCTTGATAAAACTCAATACCAACACAACCTAAAACAGCAATATTAGTTGTTAAGGTTGGAGAACCTGGCAAAGTTGCTGTAATATCAATTAATGAAGTCACAGCATTAACAGGAGTATAAGCAGAATAGGCAATATCTGATAACTCATTCAATGTTGGTTCGGCAGGTTCATAAGCACTTGTAGCAGGATTATAAACAAAATCCGATACAGCAGCTAAGGCATTGATAATTCTAAAATGTGTCGCTCCTGATGGAACATTTAAAAAACTCAACGGATTAAAAGCTGGTAATGATAAAGTACTTTCGTTTCTATCAACTGTTGCAGTTAATGTAAATGGAGCACTAAGAATACCATTAAAAGAAATGTTCTTATTAAAATCCAATCCTCTTAAATATTGAGGCTGTTGTGAAACCAAGACAGCTCTTTGTCCTCTGGCCTCTGAACCATCTTCAATATTTATTTTTTTCATAATAGCAGTTAATCTACCTGTAAATTGGCTATCAGTCATTTGTTTCATTAAAGCTGATAAAGCAATTCTAACAGATTTTCCTGCCATTGCACATGCTGCAAACTCAGACATGTTTTCACGAGTACGAACAAAACCCGGTGCGGTTTTTACTTGCTCACCTGTTGGTCCACCTTTTAATCCTGCATAGTAACCAGTGTTACCTTTAATTTTGAAGTGACGAACTTCTCCTAACGTCCCGACATATTTAACATGTCCTTTTTGTTGAGCCATAAGCTTAAATAAAATAATTATGTTTTGTGAAAAATTTCATTTAAATTTACAACATAAAGTACTGATTTACAACGTATTAAATAAAGTAAAATAATGCATTTTAACGCAAAAGAAACCACGATTAAAAAAAACCTTCTCAAAATTGTAAAGTTTGTTGATGGTGATGGAATTATTTTAGAAGATATTATTTCAAAAAAGGAATTTGAAGTTAGATTTTTAGGTATTGATGCACCCGAAATAAATTATTGTAATAAGATAAAACAAGATGAAAAAGAGTTGCAAGTTCCAGCTGCACTATTAATCAAATTAGGTTATTTATCATTTAACTTTTTAAAAGATCAAGTTAATTTGGGTGATTATTGCACATTAGTACAGGAACAAAATAATTTATTTGATAAATATGGAAGACATTTAGGCTATCTTATTTTAAATGATGGTAGAGTTTTGAACGAAATTATGATAAAAGAAGGCTATGCAAAGCCATATAACGATGTTTTCTGTGAAATGCTTCCATTGTATCAAGAATGGAATTTACAAGCTAAAAACAGCTTAAAAGGATTATATTCTTTGGTAAATAAATTTTAAAATAATTGTTGGGAAAATATCGGGAAGAATTAAAATAAAAAATCGTAATCACTTTAAAATTAAGTAATTACGATTTTTAAAAGTGGAGTCGCCGAGAATCGAACTCGGGTCCAAACAAGCAATCAAATAGCTTTCTACACGCTTAGTTTCATCTTGGATTTTCGACAAAGAGCAAGGCTAGAAACCGCCACTCTTTGCTTAGCTCTGTCAGTGTCAGAACGGATTTAAAGCATTACCGTTCCTAGGTCTACTTTTACGGTTCCCCTAAACCAACCGCCATAAACCAAGGCTTTTGAGGAGAATCTAGCTTTCCTACCTGGTAGGAACTAGGCAAATCTTACTATAATTCAGATTAAGCAGCTAAAGCGTAATTATTTTCGCCGTTTATAAGTTCGTACATTTGGATTTACGAGCTAAACATACAACGCTCGACGTGCTTACTAATCAATTCCACTCGCTGTCAAAACCAGTCGACCCCAGTTTTTGAGTGTTCAGTTGAGGTTTTCATTATGAAAACTAAGTGATTCAAAAAGTGAGCCAAAATTACATTCTTTTTTTCAATTAAAAAAACTTTGCATAGTCGCTTCTTTAAAGTTATATTTGTAACATTAAATCAATATTCAGTTAAATATATTGTTTGTTATGAAGTTTGGAATTATAAAAGAAAGAAAAAATCCACCGGATAGAAGAGTAGTATTTACTCCAGAAGAGTTAGTGCGCTTACAATCAGAACATCCTGAAGCAGAAATTAAAGTAGAAAGTTCTGATATTCGTATTTTTTCTGATGATCAATATCGCAATTTAGGCCTTAATGTCACAACTGATGTGTCAGATTGTGATGTACTTTTTGGGGTAAAAGAAGTGCCAATTGATGCGTTGATTCCAAATAAAAAATACTTTTTCTTTTCACATACGATTAAAAAACAACCTTATAACCGTAAATTATTACAAGCAATTTTAGCTAAAAATATCGAATTATACGATCATGAAACAATTGTAAATGCTTCTAATCACAGATTAATTGGCTTTGGTCGTTATGCTGGTTTGGTTGGTGCTTATAATGGTTTCAGAGGATTCGGAATTAAATATGATTTATTTACTTTACCAAAAGCGGAAACATTGAGCGGTAAAGAAGATTTGATTGCACGTTTAAAGCGTCAAACACTTCCAAACATTAAAATTGTGCTTACTGGTCACGGTAAAGTAGGAATGGGAGCAAAAGAAATTTTAGACGGAATCAAAATCAAAGAAGTTAGCGTTGAAGATTTCTTAAACAAAAAATATACAGAACCTGTTTACACCCAAATTGACGTGTTAGATTACAACAAACGCAAGGATGGGCAGGTTTTAGATAATAATGATTTCTATAAAAATCCTCAAGATTACGTATCAAATTTCGAGCGTTTTACGAAAGTAGCCGACATGTTCATCGCTGGACATTTTCACGGTAATGGTTCGCCAGATATCTTAACTCGAGAAATGCTTCGTGCTGCGGATAATAAAATTCAAGTGGTTGCGGATATTTCGTGTGATGTTGATGGTCCAGTGGCTTGTACTCTTAAAGCGTCAACAATTGCAGAACCATTTTTCGGATATTTGGCTAGTGAGCACAAAGAAGTTCCTTATACACATCCAGCGTCAATTATGGTAATGTCGGTTGATAATTTACCATGTGAGTTACCTAAAGATGCGAGCGAAGGTTTTGGTGAAATGTTCATGCAACACGTAATTCCAGCTTTCTTTAATGGAGACAAAGATGGAATTTTACAAAGAGCTAAAATTACTGAAAATGGAAAATTGACAGAACGCTTCAAATACCTACAAGATTACGTAGATGAAAAAATAGAAGAATTATCTTCAAAATAAAATAAGCCCGATGTAAATCGGGTTTTTTGTTTTTAATAAAACAATTAATAAACTTTTACGAAAACGTTTTCGTTAATAAAATTATTTAAAATCAATTTTATTAAGGATGAATAAATGTATATTTAGGAATTATTTGTAAGATTATTTATGAATTTCTTTTTATACTAACAACCAATAAACTATTAAGTATGGATACCAAACAAATTAAAACGAATTGGGCACAATTCATTCCATTAGTAACTGTTTTCTTTTTTTGGGGATTTGTTGCTGCAAGTAACGATATTTTAATTCCTGTTTTCAAAGAAGCTTTTGATTTAACACAAGGGCAAAGTCAATTGGTTTCGGTTGCCTTTTATGTAGCTTATACCGTTGGCTCAATTATTTATATGATTATTTCCTACCTTACTAAAGGTGATTTAATCAACCGAATAGGATATAAAAATTCCTTAGCATTAGGATTAACCATTTCTGCTTTAGGAACATTATTGTTTTATCCAGCTGCCAATTCGGGTTCTTTTGAATTAATGTTATCAGGTTTATTTACAGTAGGTTTGGGTTTTTCACTTCAACAAACCGTTGCAAATCCATTAGCTATTGCTCTTGGCCCTATAAATACAGGTTCACAACGTTTAACCTTAGCAGGAGGTATTAATAATTTAGGAACAACAATTGGTCCGTTAATTGTAAGTTTTGCGATTTTTGGTTCGGCTACTTCGAAAACTACAACTTTAGATATTGAAAGTGTTAAGATTCCGTATTTGATATTAGGTGCTGCATTTTTATTAGTAGCTGTTTTTCTAAAATTTTCTTCATTACCAGATAAACCTGAAGCTGTTGTAGCTTCGGATGATTCTATTTCTAATGACAGAGGTCACGCTTTAAAATATCCACAATTGATTTTAGGAATGATTGCCATATTTGTTTATGTAGGAGTTGAAGTATCTACAGCAAGTAATTTGCCAGCATACATGGAAAAAGATTTGGGTTTTTTAACTAAAGATATTGCGCCTTATATTTCATTATATTGGGCAAGTTTGATGATTGGAAGATGGACAGGAGCTGTAGAAGCTTTTACCGATAAAATGGATTTACAGAAGATATTACGTTTTATAGCACCGTATTTAGCATTTGGAGTATTTTTATTAGTTAATGCTATTGCAAAACATGATTTAACTCCTTTTTATGTGTATGCATTAATCATTTTAGTGCTTATTGGTGCTGATATGGCAAGTAAAGGAAATCCAGCGCGAATGCTGTTAATTTTCTCAGGTTTAGGAATACTTGCTTTATTAATTGGAATGGCTACAACTGGAATGACTAGTGTATATGCTTTTACTTCAGTAGGTTTATTCTGTAGTACTTTATGGCCATGTATTTTTACTTTAGCAGTTAGTGGATTAGGAAAGAATACAAGTCAGGGAAGTAGTTTTTTAATTATGATGATTATGGGTGGCGGTATTGTAAGTTGGTTACAAGGAGTAGTTGCTGACGAAACTACCATACATTCAAGTTATATTATTGGAGTACTTTGTTTTGCTTATTTGGCTTTTTATGCTTGGAAAGTAAAAGGAATATTAAAAGCTCAAGGGATTAGTTTTGAAAGTAAAATCTCAGGCGGACATTAATATTTAATACTATATGTAAAACCTCCGATTGAAAATCTTCAATCGGAGGTTTTTTGTTTATTTATTCCATTCAATCTTTCTTGAGAAATACATCACGGCTGCCAATATCAAGAACAACCCTATACTTCCTACCAAAAGCGCATAGTCTTCTAATTGAATAATCACATAAATAAAAGTATATAAAACACTCAACGAAGCGCCAATGAACATCGGAAACTTTTTATCTTTTAATATGGAAATTGAGTAGAGCGAAATCATAACAATTACCGAAGCTCCAGCTACCAAATAAGCAAAGGAAAACGAACTGTGTTCAGTAATAGAAATCAGCAAAGTGTAAAACATGATTAACGCAATTCCAATCATTGAATATTGAAAAATATGAATGTTGATTTTACTAATCGATTGAATTAAAAAGAAGATTAAAAAAGTTAACCCAATTACTAAGAACCCATATTTAGAAGCGCGTTCACTTTGTTGGTATTCATCAACTGGCGTAATAAAGTCTACCGCAAAAGCATATTTACCTAATTCAGGTAAAATATCAAAATAGCTTTGTGCAAATGGTCGATTAAAATGTAATATTTTCCAATTCGCTTCAAAGCCGTTATCGGTAATATTTCTTGAAATAGGAGAGAAGTTTCCATTAAAGTTGGGCGAATTCCAGTTCGAAGTCATTTTAGCATCGGTTGTTTTTCCAATCGGAACCATTTTTACTTGTTTGCTTCCGTTGAACGAAATGGTGAAGTTGAATTTTGCTTCGTTTTGTAAACTTTGGTAATCAAAATAATTGGTTTCCAGGCTTTCAATGCTATCATTTGAACTGCTTGCTACCGATTCAAAAGCCAAGTTCTGATTGCCTATTTTCATTTTTACTTCGTCTTTTAGACTTTTTAAGTTGGTCGTACGAATCAAAATTTTAGCACGATTCCAATAAACGTTTTCGGCAGGAATTCCTTTTGAAGCGAAATTTAGATTGGTATAATTGCCATCAAATTGCATTTTGGTAGTAAATACATTCGATTTGTAAATGCTTCTTTCTAAAGGTTTTACCATGGTAACTTCGGTTTTATTATTCAAAGTTTCTGGAAAGAAATAAGCGTAATTATTGGCTCCCGACATTGGATCTTTATATGGCACTTTTAAAATCGGACCATAAAAATAAACGGAATTTCCCCATTTAGCAGTGGTTTCGGTAATGACTTCTTTTTGGCGTTGGCTTCGTTCTACGATTAATTCTTGTACTAAAGCTAGTGGAATGATTAATACTAAAGTTAGAATCCCAACCATGATCATTTTAGCGGTTGTGGTTTGAAAGAACGATACTTTTGGTTCTTGTTGAAATTGTGTTTCCATGATGTTTGATTTATAGTTTTATTAAGTTAATGTGTTTATAATGTATAGATTACAATTAAAAAATAAACGAATGAAATAGGTACATTAGCAAATAGAATTAATGCTTGTCTTTCAATTTTAGATCTATTTAGTGGTTCAATAATCCAATCAATTATGAGTTTTAGAAGCATTAATCCATTCACAAGAAATGCAATCAATACATAATAAATTCCAAAGGGTATTATTATATCTGAATCTTTAAATACGAAATGAAGTAGTAATAATAGTGAACCAATTCCAAATGAAACAATCGCCATTTGAATGGCAAGTGGAAGCTTTAAAAAATCTTTTTCCATGAGCTTGAGAGTTTAGTTTTGGTTTCTGATGAGATGTTTTTGATAATTTCCATTCCGATAAAGAATAAAATTCCGATGGTCATGCTAATGTTAATGAGTTTGTTCATGTTATTTGATATTAAAAGTTTGTTGAATGTTTGAGATGGGAACCGAAAGCATATTCAAAAAATCTAATCCGTAGAATTCATGTGCTTGTTTTCCTCTTTGATATTGTTGTTTGAAATAGGAAAATCGAGTAGGATAGAATAGTGTTCCTGTTATAATTACCATCCCTAAATACAAGCTTCTTTTTCCGTTTCCAAGTAAATAATATTGCATACCAATTTCTTCTACAACTGAAATTCCGGTATTGGTTAACACGTGAATAATATCGTGGTCTTCTAGCTTGGGTTGGATTTCAAAATTGTATTTCAACAAAAAGCAACCCAAATGAAATCCCAAACTATCATTAGGAAGTTGTATCAACTGATTGATATTGATATCCCAAGCGTTCCCTTTTTTAAAGAATCTTTGATAGGGTTTTTTACTGATTTCGTACATTTTTTCGATGAATAAATCTCTCATAATTGATACTTAAAAGAACTTTGAATTTCAAAGTAAATGGATAAAAAAATAGGTTAGCTTTTCTTGATTAATTTTTCAAGTGCTTCAATATGAGCCGTGAACGCATCACGACCTTCTTTGGTTGCACTGTATTTAGTATTGGGTTTTTTACCAATAAACTGTTTCTCAATTTGTATGTAATTTTCGGCTTCTAAAGCTTTAGTATGTGATGCTAAATTTCCATCGGTTACGCCTAAAAGTTCCTTCAACATATTAAAATCCGCACTTTCATTAACCATCAATATCGACATAATCCCCAAACGAATTCGGTGATCAAAGGCTTTGTTGATATTTTGGATGATGTTGAGCATGATTTGGTTTAAAAGGTTAAAAGTTTTGTTGCGATATAAAAGATTAAGACTACGATAATTGAGTAAACTAAGCAAAATGGATAACCCAAAATATAAAATTGGTTTGTTCCATTGTCATTGATGATATCCATTTCTAATTGTTCATATTCAAATGTATATTCATTTCCATCAATTTTACCATTATTATTTAAATCAAATTTTTTCAATTCTCGTTTATCAACATAATCAAAATACTGTAACGACATAATAGAGATTAGATATAAACCTATTGATGATATTAAAATTATTTTAAAGTAGCTTATATTTTTCTTTCTTAGCCAATAAATGCTAAAGAGGAAAAGAAAACTAAAACCAATTAAAAAGTACATCTTATTTTCTCTCGTATTTAAAATACATTAAACTTCCATATAAAATATGACAACCGCCAAAGCCTAATGCCCAGAACAACAATCCGTAACCTAAGAACCAAGTCGATAATAAACCTAAAGCAATCATCGTAATTCCTAAATAGCGAACATCGCCAATCGTATATTTGCTAGCATTTACACAAGCTAATCCGTAAAATATTAAGGTTAGGGGAGCGATGAGTCCAAACATGTTTTTTTCGATTAAAAAGATAATGAAAAATCCTCCTGTTGCTAATGGAATCATGAAATTGATAACCAGTCTTCTAGAAGCAGTATTCCAAACGTTTTCATTACTTTTTTTGGCTTTTCGAATGCTTAATCCAATTCCAGTTGCAATCGATAATACTAAAACAGAAGTTGCAATAACCAACAAACGAATCACGGCCTCTTCTGAAATAACTAAATCGCGATAAGCACCCATTGTTGAAGTGTCAAAGTAAATCGTTTTGTAAGCTAACCATGCACCAACTATAGCATAAACGCCTGCTAAAATTCCAGACAAACCACTCAAGGAAATAAAACGTGACGATTTGTTCATCAAATTTTTGATTTCGCTTATGTCATTTAGATATTTTTCGTTCTCCATTTTAAAGTACTTTGAAATACAAAGTAAATAATAAATAATTTGTTGACCAAACCTTTTTTGAATTATTTGTAAAAAAAAATCACGAACTCTAAAAGAATCCGTGATTATATATTGTATGCTATTTAATTATATTCTAAAAATACCTCCTACAGCAATAATTCTTTGTAAGAACCAAAAATGTTGTTCTGCAGAATCAGCTTTACTACTCGTAGTTCTAATATCGTTCATATCAATATAACCTCCTTTTAATTCGGTTTGAATGAAGAAATATTTAAAGAAAGTAAAGTTTAACCCCACTTTTGCGGATAGACCATAACCAGCAATATGAAATTGGTCATAGCGATCTTTTCCTAATAGTTTTGTATTGGTTTTAGGATAAAGAAGACCAGCACCAACGCCTTCAGTTACATTGATTTGAAATTTATCTGTATTGGGTAATTTAAATAAAGAAGAAATATCATCTACTCTTGAAATTTCAGTATTTACATAATTTAAACCATCAGTATGTTCAAAAGTTAAAAAATCTTCATCTAGAGTTAATTGATCGCCCACTGGATTTTCATTATAACTTCCAGCATTAGGATAGTAACCCGAATAATCTACTCTTCTGTCATTGTACATAACATATTTCATATGATCTACACCAATAGAAATATTGTAGTGGTTAGTAATGAAATAACCAATTCTTAAATTTGTTTGTGGAATGGTCATTCGAGCAGGATTTAAATAATCTAGATGCCATCCTTTTGGTTTGTCGTGAGCCGTTACGTCATATATAGTAAAATCGTAATCAGCACCTTTAAAGTGAATATCAGATTTTGAATAAGATTCTCTATTTCCTCCCCAGAATACATAGAATTTTCCTTTGTTTTTACTCGTGAATTTTTCAGGATTTTCGACTGTTTCTTGCGAAAAGGTGTACTGTGAAAAAACACAAAAAGTTAGTACAGCCATTAAAAATAGATGTTTCATTTGAAGTTATAAAAAAATTAAAATTGATTTACAGTTTTGCGGATGGCTACTAGTTTAGTCATTAATCCTTCAAAGTAATCTAAATGTAACATGTTTGCTCCGTCACTTTTAGCATTTGCTGGGTCGAAATGGGTTTCAATGAAAATTCCATCTACACCAACAGCAATTCCTGCTTTTGCAATGGTTTCAATCATATCTGGTCGACCACCTGTTACTCCAGTAGTTTGATTAGGTTGTTGTAACGAATGTGTTACATCTAATACCGTTGAAGCGTATTGTTGCATAGTTGGAATTCCTCTAAAATCTACAATCATGTCTTGGTAGCCAAACATCGTTCCTCTATCAGTTACCATTACGTTTTCGTTTTGGCAATCTAATACTTTTTGAACAGCATGTTTCATGCTTTCTGGACTCATAAATTGTCCTTTCTTTAGGTTTACAGTTTTACCTGTATTAGCAGCAGCCACTACTAAATCTGTTTGACGCACTAAAAAAGCTGGAATTTGTAAAATATCAACATACTCAGCTGCCATTGCTGCATCTTCGTTAGTATGAATATCAGTAACGGTTGGAACACCAAATTCTCTTGATACTTTTTGAAGAATTTTTAATGCTTTTTCATCTCCAATTCCTGTAAAACTATCTACTCTAGAACGATTGGCTTTTTTGAAAGAGCCTTTAAAAACGAAAGGTATTTGTAATTTATCAGTTACTGAAACAAGTTTTTCGGCAATTCGCATGGCCATTTCTTCACCTTCAATGGCACATGGACCTGCTAATAAAAAAAAGTTACCACTATTGATATGTTTTATTTGCGGAATGTTATCTAAATTCATTTCTATTGATTTTGAAGTTGCAAAGATAAAAAGAAAAACCTTTCCTACAGCAGTAGAAAAGGTTACTTATGTTACAGATAATAAAATAGTTTTTATTTGTCTCTAGCTGGAAATTTTTTAATTGAAAATCCTTTTGGACATAGGATTTTTCCTTTTTCATAAATATTAAAGTATAACGTAATTTTTTTATCGCTTCCTTCAAATGTTACTTCATAAATACCAATAGTTCCAGCTCCCATCAAACTGTTTTTAGTTGGAAAAGGGCAACAGGTATCTACTTTTTTATAGCTAATTTTCTCACCATTTGGTCCTTCTAATCCACTAAAATAATATTGAATGTTAATGTTTTCTTGTTTTTCATTAATGAAACCAATGTTTATGGGATAATCTTCATCATATCCATATTTAGCATCTGTAGCATATTCAGTAATTATGTAAGCTTGATCTCTTACTAATGGACGCAAAGCAGTACTATCAATATTTTTAATTGTTGATTTAGTACTTACACAACTGGTAAGAGTAAAAGCGATTAATAAAAAAAAGAAGTATTTCATTTTAGTTGGTTTTTGTTTTTAAAAGGTAAGCAACAATCGCGCCAATAACCACTCCAAAAGATAAACTATCTGAAATGTTTTTCCAAATAGAACTCGATAAAGTTGTATATTCTTTAGCTTCTTCTAATGATAATTTTTTACTTTCAACCGTATAATTAATAGTATTAGTTAGAAAATTAGGACTTATAAATTCATGTAGAATAAATTGTGCAATCGGACTAAATACAACAATGATAAATGAGATTACAATAGCAGAAATGATGCCTTGTTTCCAATTCATAGTGCCATTATAAAATTTTATTTTCTTTTCTCTTAATGCCAAAAAGTAAAGGAGAAACAAAGGGAAAATATATAAAATATTAAATAAAGGTTCCCATTTAATTTTTTCAGTGTGAAATCCCAATTGCTTTTCTAAAGTCATCCAAGCTAAAAAAATAATTGTGGTAATGATAGCCCATTTGAATTCGATTGAAAACTTTTTCATTTGATATGCTTTTGTTTGATGCTTCAAATTTACTATAAAATGTAACAAAAGTTACAAATACCAATTTGAATTTCTATTTTTGTGGAAAATTGTAAAAATACTATGGAATTGATTTTTGGAACTTGGCATTGGGCCATTTCGGGATTTTTAATTGGTGTGACGATGCTAATTTTAACTTATTTCGGAAAATCTTTTGGAATGTCATCAAATCTTAGAACCATGTGTTCAATGGCTGGAGCTGGAAAATTTAGCGATTTTTTTAAATTGGATTGGCGTGAACAAAAATGGAGTTTAGCCCTTGTCTTAGGTGCTTTTGTGGGAGGATTTATCGCTTTTTACTTTTTGTCAGATGGAAGTGGTGTTAATGTAAATCCAGAGACTATTACGCAATTGCAAACACTTGGAATTGATGCTCCAAATGGTAAATTAATGCCAGATGCTATATTTAGTGTTGAAACATTACAATCTCCAAAAGGATTTGCTATTTTATTAATTGGCGGTTTGTTAATTGGATTTGGAACGAGATATGCTGGTGGTTGTACTTCTGGTCATGCTATATCGGGGTTAAGCAATTTACAATTACCATCATTAGTAGCCGTTATTGGGTTCTTCATTGGAGGATTAGCCATGGCACATTATATTTTACCTCTAATCTATAAAACGGCTTAATCATGAAGTTAGCAAGATTTTTTCTAACCGGAATATTTTTCGGAATTGTTTTAACCAAAGCAGAAGCTGTTTCTTGGTATCGTATTTATGAAATGTTTCATTTTCAATCGTTTCATATGTATGGAATTATTGGAACGGCATTATTTACAGGTATTGTAGGACTACAAATTATTAAGAAATATAAAGTAAAAGATTATAACGGTTTGCCAATTAATATAATTGAAAAAGAGCGTGGTTTTTGGCGTTACATTATTGGTGGAAGTTTATTCGGATTAGGATGGGCTTTAGTAGGCTGTTGTCCTGGACCTATTTTTATTCTTCTTGGAACAGGAACTTACGCTATTGCCGTAGTTCTTATAGGAGCTCTTTTAGGAACTTATATTTATGGTTTGTTAAAAGACAAATTGCCACATTAAAGTTAAGTTAAAGTATCAAATATTGGGGTGTGTTGGTTGTATATTTTGTAAATTTGTGTAATTAAAATTAAGAGTTATGCAAACAACAATTCATATACAAAATTTAAAATGTGGTGGTTGTGCTAATACAATTACTAAAGGAATTTCATCTATTGAAACAATAAATAATATTGCTGTAAATGTTGAAGATAGTTCGGTAACATTTGATTATTTATCCGAAGAAAAATTAAATGAAGTTAAAGAAAAATTAAAATCATTAGGATATCCCGAAGACGGAGAAGCCAATAGTTTAATGGAGAAAGCTAAGTCTTATGTAAGTTGCGCTATTGGAAAAATGAGTTAAATAAAAAGTCCCGATTTAATCGGGACTTTTTTTATATCAATTCAGCACTTAAACCTGCATCTAATAAAGCAGAGCACTGCGGTTTTAATTCTTCTAAAGAACCTGTTTTAACCGTGCATTTTCCTTTGTAGTGGACTAACAAAGCGCATTGTTCCGCTTGTAATTCATCGTGTTTACAAACTCTAATCAATGTATCAATAACGTGGTCAAATGTATTTACATCATCGTTGTGTAATACAATTTCGTTATTAACACCAACAGCTTCTGCTACTAAAACTTCTTCTTGTACTTTTTCTATCGTGCTCATTTTCTTTACGTTTGAAAGTTCATTACAAAAATATTAAAAAAATGTTTCAAGTTCAAATTCAAAAATCAATTTCAAGATTAAAAAAAATAAACTACTAATTTCATTCTACCAACTTCTAGCTATTTTACAAACTTCAAAGCAACCCAATTGTTTCTTTCAAATTGTTTTACATAGGTTAATCCTTTTGAAGTACAACTTTCCGAAATCATAGGAATATCCTCAGTATAGAATCCACTTAAGAATAAAATTCCGTTTTCGTTTAAACAAGCTACATATTGTTGCATATCGTTTAATAAAATATTACGGTTGATGTTGGCAATAATCACATCATATTTTTTACCATCTAATAAAGAAGCATCACCTTCGTAAACCGAAATATGTTTGCAATTATTACGTTCTGCATTTTCAATTGAGTTTAAGTAACACCAATTGTCAATATCAATAGCGTCAATAGGTTGCGCGCCTTTCATTTCAGCCAAAATAGCTAAAATAGCAGTTCCACATCCCATATCTAAGGTTTTCTTACCTACTAAATCCGTTTCTAACAAATGTTGAATCATCATGTGCGTAGTTTCATGATGACCCGTTCCAAAACTCATTTTAGGTTCGATTACGATGTCGTATTCAGCATTCGTTTTTTCATGAAAAGGAGCTCTTACGTGGCATTTACCATCTACATCAATAGGTTCAAAATTTTTCTCCCATTCTTCGTTCCAGTTCACTTGCTCAATTTCTTCAAATGTATAGTCAATTTTAAATTCTGGATTTTCTAGAATTTGAATATCCTCTAATATATTCTCACTCCATAAATCTTTTTGAACAAAAGCAGAAATTCCAGTTTCCGTTTCTATGAAGCTTTCAAAGGCTTTCTCTCCTAATTCTGCAATTAAAATTTCGCTTCCTAATTCTAAAGGTTCTATTGTAAAATGATATCCAATGTATATATTTGACATAACGTTAATTTTTTGCAAAGGTAATATTTACTTAACATACTTAACCTTGTTTTGATGTTAAGTTTGCACAAAATAAACAACAACATAACAAATGAAAAAATTAATTACATTTTTACTTTTAGTAACTACTGCATTTTCAAGTGCTCAGGACATAAAAGTATCTACAAAAGACAATGATTTAAAACTAACCTCGTTACCCTATTATAGTTTTGGTAAAGGTGTAGGTTTAACATCTCCAGATAGTATTTTCCAGTTCAACATTCGTTTTAGAATGCAAGACCGATTGAGTTATTATGATAATGAAGGAGCGGAACCGTTTTATGAAGCTCAAGTGCGTCGTTTACGATTGCGTTTTGATGGATATGTTGGTAGTCCAAAATATTTATATGTGATTCAATTATCATTTGGTGCAGGAGATGTTGGACCAGTAAGAGCAAATGAAAACTTAAACGTAATTAGAGATGCGGTTGTATATTATCGTCCCAATATGCATTGGCAATATGGTTTTGGAGTTACAAAATTACCAGGAACGAGACAAGCTGTAAATTCATCAGGAGCTATTCAGTTAACCGATAGAAGTATAAACAACTCTCGATTTAATACAGACCGTGATTTTGGTTTCCATTTTGCTAATTTAAATGAATATGAGAATAAGTTTTCTTATAACTTTAAAGGTGCTGTAACTTTAGGAGAAGGAAGAAACTGGACTACAAATAGTGCAAATTCAACTTTAAAAGATAACAATGGTTTATCATACTCTGGAAAAATTGAATTAATGCCTTTAGGTAAGTTTAAGAAAGATGGTCATTATTTTGAAGGAGATTTGTTAAGAGAGGAGAAGCCTAAATTTATGATTTCTGGAGTTTACAATTACAATGATAAAGCAAGAGAATCACAAGGTCAAATGGGTGATTTATTATATGAAACTAGTAATTTATCTACTGTTTTATTAGACTTTATTGGAAAATACAATGGTTGGGCTTTTATGTCTACTTACATGATGAGAGATGCTAGTAAAGCTATCACAACATCAGCAACTAATCCATTATTGAGTAGAGCGGTTTTTGTTGGAAACGGTTTTGATAATCAATTAAGTTACTGTTTTCCTTCAAAATACGAAGTTATCGGTCGTTTTTCAAAACAGAAAGTTGACAATGAAGTAAAGGCATTTTATCCAAATACAGAACAATTAAGTTTTGGTGTAAACAAATATATTTGGGAACATGCTTTAAAACTTCAAGCTGAATTTACAACAGAAAAACAAGAATTTTTCGACGGAACTAACAAACAAAATTGGTATGTTCGTTTCCAAGTAGAAATCGGAATTTAAAATTCTAATTTTAATACAATTTAAATCCAGTTCGAGTAACTGGATTTTTTTTTGTTTCTATTTGCTTACCTTTGCACCATATTTATTTCATTTATGTTACATATAGGAGAGTTCAATACGTTAAAAATACTTAGAGATACTAAAGTTGGGTTGTTTTTAGGAAGCGAAGACACGCAAGAAGATGATGTTTTATTGCCAAATAAATATGTACCAAAAGAATTTACTATTGGCGATGATTTAACCGTATTTGTGTATTTAGATCACGAAGAACGCCCTGTTGCAACTACTTTGAAACCTTATATCAAGTTGAACGAATTTGCACATTTAAAAGTAAATTACATCAACAAATTCGGAGCTTTTTTAGATTGGGGATTAGAGAAAGATTTATTTGTTCCGTTTAAAGAGCAAGCGCGTCCTATGGAAGAAGGTAAACGTTATTTGGTTTATATGCATTTGGATGAAAAAACAAATCGATTAGTAGCTTCTAGTAAAACCAATCAGTTTCTGAGCAATGATAATTTAGATTTACAACGTAACGAAGAAGTAGATATTTTAATTTCTCACATTACCGAAGGTGGAATCAATTGCATTATCAATCAAAAGCACAAAGGTTTAGCATATAAAAACGAAGTGTATGATGATGTAAAACCTGGAATGAAAACAAAAGGCTATATCAAAAACATTCGTCCTGATGGTAAAATTGATGTCATGTTACGTAAAGTTGGAGTAGAGGCAATCGAACCATCTTCGCAAGTAATTTTAGACGAATTAAAAGCGAATCGTGGTTTCTTGCGATTAACCGATAATTCGCATCCAGAAGACATTAAAACGGTTTTGAAAATGAGTAAAAAGAATTTCAAAAAAGCCGTTGGAAATTTATACAAACAAAAACTTATCGAAATCAAAGAAGACGGGATTTATTTAGTATAACAACGTTTATAATGCCAATAATAGCGCAATCAAAATACAACGAACTTGTTTCGGGTTTTTACAAGAATCCTCACATTGCTACTATATATGCAGGTAAGTTCAAGCGTTTTAAGGCTCCCGATTATAAAAGAGAAAAAGTAGAACTTTATGATGGCGATTTTTTAACCGTTGATTATAAAATTACGAATCCAAATAAAGCCATTATTTTGTGCCATGGTTTAGAAGGAAATTCGCAAAGAACCTATATTAATAGTTGTTCGGATTATTTTCTAAAAAACAATTATTCTGTTTTTGCATGGAACAATCGTACTTGCAGTGGCGAAATGAATCGTTTGCCTCAATTGTATCATCATGCCTCAATAGAAGATTTAGATGCAGTTGTACAATTTGCATTGAGTAAAGAAATTAAGGAGTTGTATTTAATAGGTTTTTCTATGGGTGGTGCCCAAATTTTGAACTATCTAGGAAGAGAACCCCAATTAAATGATGCTATAAAAGCAGCTGTTTCTGTTTCTGTTCCAATTGAAATTCAAGTAAGTGCTGATGCTTTACACAAAGGATTTAATCAAATTTACATGAAAAATTTCCTTATCGGATTAAGTGAAAAATTGAAATTAAAAGCCAAACAATTTCCAGAACTTATCGATTTACATCAATTAAAGAGAGTGAAAAATTTTAAAGATTTAGACGATAATTTCACAGCACCATTACACGGTTTTAAAGATCGTTTTGATTATTATTACAAAGTTTCTCCGGCAAGAAGTTTGGATGCCATTACAAAACCAGTTTTAATCTTAAATGCCTTAAATGATACTTTTTTAGGTGAAGGATGTTTTCCAGTTGATGTTGCTTCTAAAAGTTCGAATATCTTTTTAGAAACGCCTGTTTATGGTGGTCATTGTGCTTTTATTGTAAAGGAATCAAATTATTCTTTTGCTGAAATGAGAGCTTTTGATTTTTTTGAATCATTTAAATAGTAAGTTATGAATTTAAAACCAATCCTCTACTTGATACTAAGTGCTGTAATTTTAATTATGACCTTAGTTGGTATTTTCCAAAATTTTGAAATCATTCATTTTATCGGTTTTGAAACCGAAGTCATTTGGATTCCTATTTGGATAGGTATTGTAATTTTACCTCTCTTAAATTTATATGAAATTACTGTAAATACTGATGATTACAATAAACATTATTGGTTAGCATTGTTATTAAATGTAATTTCCATCTTTTTTGTTTTGAGAAATTTCAACATTGAATTACTTAACTTGTAGTTACAATTTCTTTTAGTAACCATTTCTTTATTAAGTTGTCATTATGAGTTATCGATGCAATGAAATATTTCGAACTCACAATAGCTTTTGAATTTTCAATGGTTTCTTTCATCACGCCTTTATTATCAATATAATTAGAATGGATGAAATGAACTTCTTGATTGTTTTTATAAATGTACCCAACATGAAAATCCAACCCAATAAAATAAATACCATCCTTTTGTTTTAAAAAGTACTTTTTTAATTCTTGTTTGGTAACGTTTTGAAGTTTCTCAATAGTAGTCCCGCAAGCGATACTTTTAGCTTCTTCTTCTGGACTTTTTTGTGCTAATTTATATCGATTTAGATTAAATCCTACATCTCTTAAAGTCGTGGAAACAAAATAGCCACAAGCGATTGTTCCTTGTTTTGGTGTTTCAGTATGACCTTCAAAACTCCATTTTGTGGTGTACCAATGATTGAAAATATCTTGGAATAAACTTTCGGTTAGTTTTATTCTTGCCTCATTTAGTGTATTGGCTTTATTTTCATTTGAAAGATATTCTGTTTTCAATAGACTTCTTTCTTTTTCAATATTTGTTTTTGTAACGGAATAGTTTGTAAGGCTAAAAGTGAGTAACAGAATTAGGATTTTCATTTCGAGTAATTTATGGAATAACGTTTTTAACATGTAATTAGTATTTAGTATAAAATAAATCACTACATTTGTATATACAAATATTAATTTATGAATCGCAAGAATTTCATAACATTACTTTCAGGAGGAATCGCTATGGCAAGTATACAACCGTTCTATGATTGGACAAAAGGATTAGGAGAAGAAGAGGAGAAGATGCCCGTTTTATTCATCGGACACGGTTCGCCTATGAATGCTATTGAAGATAATATATTTTCAAAACGTTGGCAACAAATGGGGAAGGAAATCCCAACACCAAAAGCAGTTGTAGTCGTTTCGGCGCATTGGTTAACGAAAGGTACTATGGTAACCGCAATGCCAAATCCAAAAACGATTCATGATTTTGGAGGTTTTCCCCAAGCGTTATTTGAGGTACAATATCCAGCACCAGGAAACCCTGAATTGGCAACTGAAATTCAAAAATTAATTACCAATCCTGCGGTGGAATTAGATCACGATTGGGGATTAGATCACGGCACTTGGTCGGTAGTAAAACACATGTATCCTGATGCGGATATTCCCGTTTTACAATTGAGTATTGATTATTACAAACCAGCGGCTTATCATTATGAATTAGCAAAACAATTATTAGCACTTCGTAAAAAAGGGGTTTTAATTATCGGAAGTGGTAATATGGTTCATAATTTACGAATGGTAGCTTGGGATAAACTCAACGAACCTGAATATGGATTTGATTGGGCTTTAGAAATGAACGATGTTTTTAAAAATAAAATTTCAAACGGTTTTCATAAAGAGTTAATTCAATATGAAAAGCTTCATAAAGCGGCTACTTTAGCGATTCCAACACCCGACCATTATTATCCTTTGTTGTACATTTTAGCACTTCAAACGGATAATGATAAAGTGGAATTCTTTAACGATAAAGCTGTTGGAGGTTCGTTAACGATGACTTCTGTGAAAATAGGCTAATTATTCGCCTTCTTCTTCATTAAACTTAAACGGATAATCGCCAAATTTTGGTGCCAAACGTTTCGTTTGATACGTTTTACGAGTAAACTTGTTGGATAAAGCAATAATAGTCACCGAATCTTTATGAAGTGTAACTAGAGAAGAGGTGTTTCCATGCCACCAACCGTTGTGAAAGAAGTATTGTTGCCCCGTCTCAAATTCTAACATTCGAATACCTAAACCGTAGTTTTTAGTGCCTTTTCTTTCGTAGCTGTAGCCTTTGTACATTTCTTCCTTCATTTTAGCACTAAGGAATTTATCAGAATATAGCGCCAAATCAAATTTCAGTAAATCACGTGGAGTAGAATAGATGTTTTTGTCACCATATACTTGATCCAAAAACTCAAAAGCCAAACGTAAATAGTTGTTTTTGTAGGATTGACTCACTTCGTCTTTCTTGTTTAAATCATCAAAAACGAAAGTATTTTTCATATCCAAAGGATCAAAAATCATTTCTTGAAGTACTTTTGGATACGTTTTGTTGGTTACTTTTTCGATGATTAAAGCTAATAAAGCATAATTCGTATTACAATAACCAAAACGTGTTCCTGGTTTTGATTCTAATCCAATATCTTTGGTAGCTAAAAGTGTTAAAACATCTTGATTAGTTAATGTTTTCTTTTTATCCCAAACGCCTTTGTCGTCAGTAAAATAAGCATAATTTCTCAAACCACTTCGGTGACTTAATAACATTCTTACCGTAGTTTCTTCGTGAGGAAATTCCGGTAAAATCGATTTTACAGGATCGTCTAATTTAAGTTTCTTTTGGTCAACCAATTTCAAAACGGTAACCGCTGTAATCACTTTACTAACTGATGCAATGTGTAAAGGAGTATCTTGTTTTATGGAATCGCCTTTTTCTTTATAAGCATAGCCACTGTAATTTTCATATAAGATTTCTCCATTTTTAGCTACTAAAAACGAACCACTGAAATCTTTTGCATTGAATTTTTTATCGTAAAAGGCCTCCACTTCATTTCCCATTCTTTTTTTGTAAATGGTAGTTAGTGGCGTAAAGTTTACGGCATATTCAGAAACATTACCTTCTTTATCTTTTAAGGTAGATTCTTTGTTTTCGTCGGGTTTATTTTGGCAATTAAAAAGTAGTAAACTTAAACTTACAAGTACTATTTTATTCAACATAAGGCGTATTCTTAAACGTAATATTGGGATTTAGGCGTTGCAATGTAGCAATAAATTCTTGTTGTTTTTCAGGAGAAATGTAAATATCATCATATTTGTTATAGGTAATAATTAAACCAATATGACTCAATGCTGGTTTCCAAATAGTTGGCACTACAATTCCTTTGTGATATTCAATTTTATTGATTTTACTTATATCGATTTTACCTTTAAAAGGACCCGATTTCCAATATAAATCAGAGTTTTCAATCTTATAAAAAGTCGTTTTGTAGGTCCAAATTAAGAATAAAATCAAAAGAATATGGATACTAGAAATCACAAAAAAAGCAGTGTAATTATCATCAAATAATGCAGGAATTGTTAAAATGAGAAGTAATAAAATACTACCCAAATAAACATATTTATTCAATTTACTTACAGCCGATTTGAAAATCATATTACAATCCTAATTTTTTCTTAGTTTCTTTTGAAATTCCATCTTTGTGAACCATAACTGAAATCGCTTTTAATTTCATGTATGCCACACTCATATATACATAACCACCATTCGCAACTTTCTTTTCATCGCTTCCCCAAGAGTTTTTTACTTTGTAATACACATTTCCTTTTTGGTCTTTTACTTTACCCACAATGTGCATTAAATGGTCGTCAGTTGTGGTCAAATTTTCAAATTCTTGTTGGCGGAATTCAGGTGTGATTTTCTTTTCGACAACAATTTCAGCCAAACCCGTTTTAGTATCTTCTTCTTTTTCTGGAATAAAAGCAACTCCGTATTTTCCTGAAAACGTCGGTTCTGAAACATCGCAATCTAAAGAAAGCGAGTAACCATTAGCCAAAGCGTTGTCAATATTAGCAATAAATTCATCTAACGGTAAATTGTACATACTTCCGTTTGAAAAATTATCCGGAATATTCAAAATGAACGGTTTGTAATTCGCTTCATGCGTAAATGAAGTCAAAGTCACATAATTTTCTGGTTTGATTTTAGCGAATTCTGCAAATGATTTTGGCGTATAATTTTTGCCTTCGTATTCAAATTTGGTCGGAATACTTCCTAAATAAATATCTAAAACGGCACTAATCGCTTGTTTCCAATTTGGAGATAATTTTTTAGCAGGATTCTCAACATACGTTTTCAACATCGCTTCTAAAACCGCAACCATTTCAGCATGATTATGTTTGTTTGCGTCATCATTTAGTCCATCATAAATGCTATTTGGAACTAATCCGTATTTTGCTACGCTGTTGATTACATCATGCGCCAAGGCACCTTCACTAAAACTGGCATTTCCTTGACGTAGAACATAATTTTCTGCTTTTAACGGATACGTAGTTCTCGCTTGATACATCTCCGAAAGGTCGATTTTCTTACCAGTTAATCGGATAATTTCCGATTCTAAAAACGAAGAAGTAGAGAAACTCCAACAAGTTCCAGTAATGTCTTGAGAGATAACTGGCAAACATTCTACATCATTAACTTTTTGAAATTCATAGTTTTGAGCCGAAGCCGAAAATAGTCCAGATGCAAATAGTAATCCTATATATAGTTTTTTCATAAATCTTATTGTTTTGAACTTGCAATATAATGCAAAAAATGAATTATTTTTACCAAAACAAATACAAAAATCAAGGGCAAATTCAAATTCAATTTTAAAAAGTAAATGTCAACAAATTCATGGAATTAAACGAACCAACAGAAAGAATATTTAATTTAGATGAAAGATTAGTTAGATTTGCTGGTGAATCCATTTTCTTTGTCAGAAAATTAGCCAAAGCATATGAATTAGAATATTATAAAAATCAATTAATTCGTTCTTCTGGAAGTGCTTCTTTAAACTATGGTGAATCTCAAGGAACTATTACAGATAAAGATTATGTTTTTAAATTATCATTAGTTGTCAAAGAGTTAAAAGAATCAAGAAATTCACTTCGAGTTTTAAATTATATAAAAGAAGGTGAAGAAAAGGAAAGAAATTGGCTTTTGGCAGAAGTAGAAGAATTAATTGCTATTACATCAAGAATGATGTTAAACAAATTGAAATAATATTTTTAAACACAATACTTTTGAAATTGAACTTGAATTTGCCCTTGAACTTGAATAAATAAATAAAAATATGAGCACAATTAATTGGAAAACCGTTAGAGAATTTGAAGATATTACCTATAAAAAATGCGATGGCGTTGCCCGAATCGCTTTCAACCGACCAGATGTTAGAAATGCCTTTCGTCCAAAAACAACTGCTGAATTAATTGAAGCCTTTTACGATGCGCAAGAAGATACTTCTATTGGAGTTGTATTACTGTCTGCAGAAGGACCAAGTTCTAAGGACGGTATTTGGAGTTTTTGTAGTGGTGGCGACCAAAAAGCACGCGGACATCAAGGGTATGTTGGAGAGGATGGTTACCACAGATTAAACATTTTGGAAGTACAACGTATGATTCGTTTTATGCCAAAAGCGGTAATTTGTGTAGTTCCGGGATGGGCTGTTGGTGGTGGACATTCGCTTCACGTAGTTTGTGATTTAACCTTGGCGAGTAAAGAACACGCTATTTTCAAACAAACCGATGCCGATGTAACGAGTTTTGATGGTGGCTACGGTTCGGCATATTTAGCTAAAATGGTAGGACAAAAGAAAGCGAGAGAAATTTTCTTCTTAGGTAGAAATTACTCAGCTCAAGACGCTTTTGAAATGGGAATGGTAAATGCGGTTATTCCTCACGCTGAGTTAGAAGATACGGCTTATGAGTGGGCACAAGAAATTTTAGCGAAATCACCAACCTCAATTAAAATGCTAAAATTCGCTATGAATTTAACGGATGATGGAATGGTAGGCCAACAAGTTTTTGCTGGTGAAGCTACTCGTTTAGCGTATATGACAGACGAAGCAAAAGAAGGAAGAGATGCGTTCTTAGAAAAACGTAAACCAAATTTTGAAAAGAAATATTTGCCTTAATTTAGAGAATAGAACAAAGAGAAAAGACGAAAGACAAGCCTTTAATAAACTATTTCTATGAACGAATTCACAAATAATCCCATCGACATAAACCAACTTCCGAAATTCGAAGAAGTGCAATTGAAAGGTTTACATCCGAAGTATGTCACAGTCTTACTTTTTAATTTTTCATTGCTTTTAATTTTAGTAATCGTTGGATTTTCGACTTTATTTTATTTCAATCAAGATGCTTTTTCTAATGCGATTTGGATGACAATTCTGGTTGGACTAGTGTTGATTTTAGCAGGATTAGTCTTGTTTACAAAATTTAGTTTTCATAAAAAAGGATATGCTTTTAGAGAACACGACGCCATTTATAAATCGGGATTAATCTCGGAAACTACTACGATTATTCCATTTAATAGAGTGCAACATGTGGCTTTGCATCAAGGATTTATTTCTCGAAAATTAGGATTAGCTTCAATCGAATTATTTACAGCAGGAGGAAGTAGTTCTGATTTAGAAATTCCAGGGTTACTTTTAGCAGATGCTCAGATTATTAAGAATTTAGTTTCCCAAAAAATCAATCCGCCTAAACAAGACGAGCCAATTCAAATAGCATCAACAGAAACTCCATTAACTGAAGAACATGAATAAATCTGTTGATTTTTCTCAGCCCCAACGACAATCGCTTCCGGGGATTTTGGTCATGTTTGCCAATTCCTTGCAGAAGACGGTTCGTGCTTTGTGGCCGATGTTGTTGATTTGGTTGGTAAAATTTGACACGCTAAACAAACTTGTTTTTTTTGGTAGTGTTGCAGGAGTAGTCGTTTTGATAGGTATTATTTCGTACTTACAATATTTGTTTTTTACTTTTCATATTGATGAAGAAAATGGTGAGTTTGTCATTCAAAAAGGCGTATTGAACAAAACCAGAATAACCATTCAGTTGCATAAAATTCAGCAAGTTAACATCAATCAAAGTTTAATTCAACGTTTGGTTGGTGTTCATAAATTGGAAATTGATACTGCTGGAAGCGATAAAAAAGAAGCTTCTATTAGTGCCATTTCTCATGAGTTGGCAACTATTCTGAAAGAACGATTAATCAATCATTCGCAATCAGAACTGACTGAGAATGCTGAAAAAAATGTAGAAGAGATAACGCCAACATCCTTTATAAAAATTGGATTACCAAGTTTAATAAAAATCGGATTTACTTCGAATTATATCAAAAGTTTTGCTCTGATTTTTCTGTTTTTCACCACTATTGTTGAAAATTTACAACAGTTGAATGCGGAAGTAATTGATGAAGATCAAGTAACCAATTATTTGGATACTTTACCTATTTATACTTCTATTTTTATTGTAATAGGTTTCTTCATTACCTTGATTTTATTAGTGAATTTGGTTCGAACGATTCTCAAATATTTCGATTTCACTATTCAGAAAAGCAAACAAGCGATTATTTTATCATACGGATTACTTTCCACGAAAAATACGTTGTTGAATCCGAATAAAGTTCAGAAAATTAAAGTTACCCAAAACTACTTTCAAAAGAAGTTGGATGTGACCACAATTGGTATACATCAAGCCTCAAGTGATGCAGAGAAAGTAAAAGAAAAAGACCAAATAGAAGTCCCGGGTTGTGCTGAAATCGAACGCGATGCTATTCTAAAATTGTTATTAGGGCAATTGCCTCAAAAAGGAACGATGTATTTGCCGAATTGGAGAAAATTAGCGGTCAACACCTTTTTCTTTTTACTAGTCCCAATAGCTATTACCTTATTCCTAAATCATAAAACAGAATTCGTAACCTGGAACGATTGGTTCATGTATACGGCAATTTTTTCTGTTTTCGCTGGAGTGATGCTTTGGTTTTCGTTTAAAAATTATAAGCTTTTTGTTTCCAATGATTTCATCATCAAACAAAATGGCGCTTGGGATATTGATACGACAATTATTGAACCTTATAAAATTCAAGCCATCGAAACCCAACAATTTTTTTGGCAAAAAGCAACGAATATTGGTTCGGTTACGCTATCAACAGCAGGAGGAACCGTAAGTTTTACCACAGGGAATTACACCGAAATTAAGCAATTAGTAAATTATTGGTTATACGAAGTAGAAACTTGGGAAAAGAATTGGATGTAGTGGTTAGGTGAAAAGAGGAAAGTAAAAAGTGAAAAGTAAAAAGTGAAAAGTAAAAAGTAAAAAGGGAAAAGAGATGGTATTGATAATTTTTGTCATTCCGAGCTTGCTAGGAATCTCCTACGAAGTAGGCTTACATTTGAGCGAAGCGAAAACCATTGCCCTTGAACTTGCTCTTGTACTTGAATTTGCTCTTGTACTTGAATTTGCCCTTGCTCTTGAACATGATATAAATTAAAAAAATAAAATAATGAAACACTGGATACAAGCCGCACGATTACGAACCTTACCACTTTCCGTTTCTGGAATTATTGTGGGAAGCGCTTATGCTCATTACCAAGGATATTCCGATTGGAGAATTGTGGTTTTGGCGTTATTAACCACCTTAGGATTACAAGTATTATCCAATTATGCCAACGATTATGGAGACGGTGTGAAAGGAACTGATGCCAACCGAATCGGAGAAAAACGCTTAGTAGCTGCCGGAGTTATCACAGCCGAGCAAATGAAAAAAGCCGTAATTATCACTGCAGTATTGACGTTCATTATTGCTCTTTTATTGATTTACGTAGCATTCGGAAAAGAGAATTTCGCCTTAAGTTTGATATTCATCTTATTAGGAATCGGTTCCATCGGAGCAGCCATTAAATACACAGTTGGGAAAAGTGCTTATGGATATAGCGGTTTTGGAGATGTATTCGTGTTTATTTTCTTTGGATTGGTTTCGGTAATTGGTTCTAACTTTTTATTCACTCATTTTATCGATTGGAAACTATTCTTACCCGCAACCGCCATCGGATTATTAAGCGTTGCGGTGCTAAATTTAAACAACATGCGAGATATTGAAAACGATAAAATTGCTGGAAAGAATACGTTGGTAGTGAAAATGGGTTTAAAATGGGCAAAAAAATATCATGAAATTATTTTAGCAATCGGTATGTTGTCTTTTATGGTATTTTTAATGCTAATTAAAACTTCATTACTTCCTGTTTTGTTAATTAATATCCCAATAATTATGAACATGAACAAAGTGAATAAATCAGAAAAATACGAAGACTTCGACCCAGAACTTAAAAAAGTAGCCTTAAGCACATTTGCTTTAAGTATATTATTTTGGTTAACTTTAGTGTTTTTAAACTAATCACTTTTCACTAATCACTTTTCACTAAAAAATAAACTATGAAAATCACGTTTTATGGACACGCTTGTATCGGAATTGAAGTAAATGACGTTCACATTTTAGTGGACCCATTTATTTCAGGAAATCCAAAGGCTTCTCATATTGATATCAATACGTTGAAAGCGGATTATATATTGTTAACCCACGCGCATCAAGATCATATTTTAGATGTAGAGGCGATTGCTAAACGTACCGAAGCAGTTATTGTTTCCAACTACGAAATTGCTTCACATTACGGAAACAAAGGCTTTAATTATCATCCAATGAATCACGGCGGAAGTTGGGATTTTGAATTCGGAACCGTGAAATATGTAATTGCACATCATACGTCTTCTTTCCCAGATGGAAGCTACGGCGGACAACCTGGCGGATTTGTAATCGAGGGCGAACATAAAAATATCTACATCGCAGGCGATACCGCTTTAACCATGGATATGAAGTTAATTCCAATGCGTACCAAGTTAGATTTAGCCATTTTACCAATTGGAAGCAACTTCACAATGGACGTAGAAGATGCGATTATTGCTTCTGATTTTGTACAATGCGATAAAGTATTAGGTTATCATTTCGACACGTTTGGCTACATCGAAATCAATCACGAAGACGCGAAACGCAAGTTTTTCGACAAAGGAAAAGACTTGATGTTATTAGAAATCGGACAAAGTATTGAATTGTAAATTTGGTACAAAAATTGAATGGTAATTAAACACATAGACACATAGATTTTCATTTTTGAATTGTGTCTTTATATTAATCTTTTAAATGAGTAAATTTTTATATAAACTTTCATTTTATTTCGCTGTAATAGTTCTTGCTATTGGTTTTGTGATGAAGTTTTTTACTAGTTCAACTCATGGCTTTTCATTTAGTAAAACAGGTAGTTTGTATTCAGGAACTATTGATGGTAATGGTTTAATTCTTCTAGGTTTTTTACTTTTGATTTTTTCTTTTTGGGCTTATAAGGATTATAGGACAATTGAAAGGAATAAAGTTTTGATGAGAAATAATGAAGCTAAAGAAATTAAAAAGAGAAAATTAAAAATTAATAGAAAATAGAACTTTTAAGCTATGTTTTCTATATAAAGTGTAATGCCTCAAAATAAACACCAAGCAGAACTATGATTCTATGTGGTTAAAAAATAAATTAAAATGAATAAAATAGTTTACTTCGTATCCGCCGTATTGTTTTCAAGCTCAATTTTTGCTCAAAAAGATGGTTTTTGGGACAAAGAACGTGCAACAACAAAAGAAATAACACTTTCAGCCGGAAAACGCGCTTTAATTAAAACAGAAGATTTACCCGTTGGGACTACTGAATTTGTATACAGAATCACCATTTTAGATGAAAGTCAAAAACTAACCTCAAGTTTGGTTTCGGTATTAAAAGCGATTCCTGATCCTACGGGAATTAGCCAAGGAACAGCTGGAGCCATTCATTTGACTTCTGCAATTTCGGGTGATGATAAATGCACGTTTGCTTTATTTCAAGAAGCAAATGCAGCTAATTTATTTTTGAAAGAAGGAAAAACGGATAGAGCGTGTTGGGAACAAAAAGAAAAAGTAAACAAAGACGCCAAGTTGATTTCATCTTCTTCATTATGCTTGACTAATTTACCTAATCTATGGTTTGGATTTGAAAGTCAAAATTGGGTAATGAATCAAAAAATCGTTTTAGAAGTCGTGCCTTGGGTCGATTATAAAGCAAGCAGAGGTTGGGACAAAACGACTAAAAATGAGATTTTAAACT
The DNA here is from genome assembly GCF_000686885.1 of Flavobacterium sasangense DSM 21067. Taxonomy (GTDB): domain Bacteria; phylum Bacteroidota; class Bacteroidia; order Flavobacteriales; family Flavobacteriaceae; genus Flavobacterium; species Flavobacterium sasangense. The sequence continues at coordinate 48,833 of NZ_KK366035.1, forward strand.
TAGCTAAAAAGTTGCCAGTAGTTTCAAAACTGACAAAAAAAGAGGCTTTTTATGCTGCTTTTATCGAAAATAGTAGCAAAAAGTATACCTATAGAGAGTTTTCTCAACTTTTAGCGATTGAGAAAAACAATGCTATTGAAAAGCTTACGGAAGAGAGTTTAAAAGAAACGGGTGAAGTAAAAGCTTATTACGATATCATCCGTGAAAAATCAAATGTGGCTTTTCAAAAGGGAAATTATGAGGAAGCAATTTCGATTCTTTCTACCGAAATGTTTGCTAAAAACCGAGCGACTTACATCGATTATAGACTTTTAGGTGATTATTATTTGTATTCAAGACAGTTTACAAAAGCAGAAGAAATGTATACTAAAGGCATAAAATTGAATCCATCTGAAATTCATTTTCAGTTGAATTTAGCCCATGTTTATTTGTTTACTGACAGAATTTCAGAAGCTAAAGATATTCATAAAAAATACGCTCATGAAAGCTTATCCAATGGGAAAACCTGGATAGCACAAACAAAATCAGATTTAAAAGAATTCGAAAAACATAGATTACCAAACGACAACTTCAAGAAAATCTTGAGAATCTTAGAATAAAATATCAATTACAAGTTCAAGTACAAAAATCAACTTCAAACTTTGAAATTTGTTCTTGAATTTGCTCTTGCACTTGAATATGAAAGCAACTTACAAAAAATACATTCTCAATTTCAAACGTCCAAGTGGCACTTCTCGTGGCGTAATGACGGTGAAAGAAACTTGGTTTTTAATCTTGGAAGAAAAGGGTAAAATCGGGATAGGAGAGTGTGGTATTTTGCGAACCCTTTCCATTGATGACCGACCCGATTATGAGGAAAAATTACAATGGGTTTGCCAAAATATTCATTTAGGTAAAGATAAAATATGGGATGAATTAATCGAGTTTCCTTCGATTCAGTTTGGAGTGGAAATGGCGTTTTTGTCATTGCAATCTAAAACACCTTTCGATTTATTTCCCTCTGAATTTACTCTAGGCAAAAAGAATATGTTAATCAATGGTTTGGTTTGGATGGGCGAGGAGCACTTTATGAAAACCCAAATCGAAGAAAAATTAGCCCAAGGATTTTCGTGTATAAAACTGAAAATTGGAGCGATTGATTTCGAAAAAGAATTAGGATTATTGCGATTTATTCGTCAAAATTTTGATGCTAAAACCATTGAAATTCGAGTAGATGCGAACGGTGCTTTTGATTCAAAAGAAGCTTTAAGTAAATTAAATCAATTAGCTGAATTTGAATTACATAGTATTGAACAGCCAATTAAAGCGAATCAACTCCAAGAGATGAAGTTGCTTTGTCAACAAACACCTTTTCCAATCGCGTTAGACGAAGAGTTAATTGGTGTGTTTGGTGTTGAGAATAAACGAAAATTACTAGAAGAAATTCAGCCTCAATATATTATTTTAAAACCAAGTTTAGTTGGTGGTTTTAAAGGAACTTTAGAATGGATTTCGATAGCAGAAAGTTTAAATCTCGGTTGGTGGATTACTTCCGCATTAGAAAGCAACATCGGATTAAACGCAATCACCCAATTTACATTCACCTTACATAATCCCATGCCGCAAGGTTTAGGAACGGGTGGTTTGTATACGAATAACTTCGATTGTCCATTAGAAATTGTTAACGGACATATTCAGTTTAATATTGATAAACAATGGGATATTTCTAATTTAGGAAATTTACTTTAAATACAATAATTTTGTACTATTAATTTTTTAAGTAATAGTTTTAAAGTTGTCAAAATCAACTTTTCACTTTTTACTTTTCACTTTTTACTTAAAAATATGTTTCGTTTAAAACTACCAACCGACCCAAGATGGGCCAACATAGCCGAAGGAAATTTAGAAGAAATTCTTACTGATCACGCTTGGTGCGAAATCAAAGCAGCATCAAACGCAATGATGTTAATTAATTTATTGCCTGAATTTACTGAAATTACAACCGAGTTAACTTCAATTGCTAAGGAAGAATTAGATCATTTTGAACAAGTACATGAGATTATCAAATCACGAGGTTGGGTTCTAGGTCGTGAACGAAAAGACAGTTATGTAAACGATTTGTTTAAGTTTATGAAGCCTGGAAATCGCAAACATTTAATTGTGGAACGAATGTTATTCGCTGCCATGATTGAAGCCAGAAGTTGCGAACGTTTCAAAGTACTTTCCGACAACATAAAAGACGAAGAATTGGCTGTTTTCTACAGAGAATTAATGATTTCAGAAGCAAATCATTATACTTCTTTCTTGCAATTTGCTCACGAATTAGCAGAAGAAGGTTACGACGTTAAAAAACGTTGGGAAGAATGGTTAGAATTTGAAGCCAAAGTAATTGCAAGTTACGGGAAATCGGAGACGATTCATGGGTAGGTTAGTGAAAAGTAAAAAGTAAAAAGTGAAAAGTGAAAAGTAAAAAGTAAAAAGTAAAAAGTAAAAAGTAAAAAGTTTTTCGCTTACTTTTTTTTACTTTTAGATTTGAACTTGTCTTTGCCCTTGATTTTTATTTTGGAACACAGATTTAAGAAATAGAAGTAATCTTTAAAATCTTATATGAACTTGATTAAACGTAACGTTTACTTCTTTTTACTTATATGACTTATATGTTTTAAATTTTCAAGTTTGATTTTTGCCCTTGCTATTTGTTCTTCGCTTCAATCCACTTGCTCATGTACTTGGTGCTTTGTAAGCTTTGGTGTTGTAGTATTTGCCCTAAGAAGTTTTGGTTTCTGTGTGTTTTCAAATTTTCTTGAAGTTGTGCTACTTTAGTCATGAAATCACTTGCAAATAATTCTTTTTTGAAACGTTTTTCTATAATCGCATAACCGTTTTGTTGAGCGGTTTCCCAAAGGGATTTATTGGAATATAATTCTACTGCTTTTTCTATAAAATCATCTTCATCAGAAATGAATCCGTTCCAATCTAAATCTCCATTCATTCCTTCGGCGCCCATTTTGGTCGTTACAGAAGGCAATCCCAATTGCATGGCTTCAAATAATTTTCCTTTCAAACCCGCTCCGTATGGAATTGGCGCTAACAAAATTTTAGCTTTCGAATAAACATCAGCAACACTTTCAGCTCTTCCTTTGATTAAGAAACCTTCTTTTTCGTTGTGCAATTGCTTGGCTTTTTCCGAAACATAAGCTCCGTAAACATGGAGTTCGGCTTGTGGAAGTTTTTTTTTGATAAATTTCCAATGTTTTTTTAATTGTAAAACGGTTTGCCAATTGGGTTCGTGCAAAAAGTTACCGATACTTACAAAATGTTGTCTTTCTTCAAACTTTGGAGTATTTAGATTTATTTCTTCTGATAAAAAAGGTAAATAATATAAAAGTGAAGCGTCAATTTTAAACGTTTCAGTAGCTAATTGCATTTCGTATTCCGAAATCAACAACGTCAAATCGCATCTGTAAATGGAAGCCATTTCGCGCTTAAAAACATCGGAAATATAATCTTCAAAAACTAATTCGCGATTTTGTTTGAATGCAACTTCTCGAGCTTTTCTTAGGAAATGTAAATCTTCGGTGTCTAAAATTCGTAAGGCATTCGGACATTGTTCCATGACACGCCAACCGTATTGTTCTTCTATCATGAATCGGTCAAAGAGTACAACATTGGGATTCAATGATTTAATTTCATCATCAAAACTACTATCATTCAGTTGGATTTCATTGGTTTTAACCGAAATCTGAGTCAAATCAAACGAAAAATCTGATTTTGAAGCAGAACACAAAAATGTAATTTCATACTCTTTCTTTTGAAACAATGAAATGATTTGCAACATTCTACTTCCGGCTGCTGTTGATGTAGGTTCTGGCCAAACGGCTCCAATGATGACTAAATGCTTCATGAGGCAAATATAGTTATATAGTTTTAAGGTTTCAAGTTTCAGATTTTTGGAACACAGATTGGAGAAATTTAAAATAATCTTTAAAATCTTATATGAACTTAATTCAGCGTAACTTTTACTTGTTTTTCCTTATATGACTTATATGTTTAATTTTCTTTAGGATGTTGTACATGAACTGGCACGCGGATGAAACGGGTCAGCCTCGGCGGAGCGCTGGTTGTGGCGGATTTTTAGTTACACTAAGTTTTGCACAGAGTAACACGGAGTTTCTTTGAAGTGGATTGTGTTGAAGAGTTACACAGAGGCGTTGTACTTTATGGGAACGCGGATGACGATGATTTAGCAGATGGTTACGGATTTCTTATGAAAAGTTATAATGTTTAAAGTTCTTGATAGGAATTGTCCCCTTGAGGTCCCGATAGCTATCGGGATTAGGGGTGTTGCGGGTTTGTACTTGATTTTTGAACTTGTTCTTGCCCTTGAACTTGCTCTTGAACTTGCTCTTGAACTTGTATTTGTTTTAGAACACAGATTTATGAAATTGAAATCATCTTTAAAATTTTAATTACTGCAATATTTTTTAGAAGGAATTGTCCCCTTGAGGGGATTATAGGGGTGTAGCGGATTTGTAGTTGATTTTTGAATTTGAACTTGCCCTTGAATTGGCATGCGAATTGAAAATTTAAAAGTAAATTTGCACTAATCACTAATCACTAATCACTAATCACTAATTACTAATCACTAAAAAATGAGTTTTTTCAAATTTTGTCCTAGTTGTGCTTCAACGCATTTTACATTTCCTGATAATCGTCGGTTTTTTTGTGAGGATTGCGGTTTTACGTATTATCACAACATTGCGGCGGCTGTAGCGCTTGTTTTTACGTTTGAAGACAAAGTGTTGTTTACGGTTCGAAATGTTGACCCAGATAAAGGGAAATGGGATTTACCAGGTGGCTTTATTGACCCAAATGAAACAGCAGAAGAAGCGGCTTGTAGAGAGATTAGAGAAGAATTGGGCTTGAACTTGCAGCCTTCGGATTTAAAGTATGTTACGACTTCACCGAATAATTATTTGTATAAAAACGTGCCGTACCGAACGATGGATATTTTTTATGAATGCGCCTTGCCTTCAAATGGAATCAATGTGGCTGCTGAAGACGAAATTCAGGAATTAATTTGGGTGAAACGCTCTGAAATTGATTTGGAGAAAATTGGTTTTGTTTCGATTCGAAAAGTGATAGGAGAAAAGTATTTGAAATAGTTGATTTTGTTTTTCAGGTTTTTGGAACACAGATTGATGAAATTGAAGTCATCTTTAAAATTTAAATGCTTAGAAATCTTTAGAAATTCATTGACACGATTGTCATCCTGAGCGGAGTCGAAGGCTAATGAAAAAATAGCTCTAAAATTTCTTAGAAAGAATTGTCCCCTTGAGGGGACTTTAGGGGTGTTACGTGTGTTTTGAATGTTGAATGATGAATAACGAATGTTGAAAGTTGAATTTGATTTTTGCCCTTGAACTTGAACTTGTTTTTGCTTTGTAATACAGATTTAAGAAATTGAAATCATCTTTAAAATTTAAATGCCCAGAAATCTTTAGAAATTCATTGACACGATTGTCATCCTGAGCGGAGTCGAAGGCTAATGAAAAAGTATAGCACTAAAATTTCTTAGAAAGAATTGTCCCCTTGAGGGGACTTTAGGGGTGTTACGGTTGTTATTTTACACAGAGCTTCACTGAGTTTCTTTTGAAGTAGATTGCGTTGAGAGAGCTACACAGAGCGTTTTACTTGTTTGAGTTTTCTTACCGCCCAGTTTGTCGTGCTGCTAAGCATCGCTATTGATTTTTGCCCTTGAACTTGTTCTTGCCTTTATTCTTACCTTTGAACTTGAACTTGAACTTGCCCTTGTTCTTGCCCTTTAAATTATCATTATACAATTTTTCAAAAGTAAACAAAGCTTTGATGAATTGAAAAAATTACTTATTTCCAAGCAACATAAATTTTGTGAGCTCCTTATTTTTCAGATGGTCTGAGCGATATGATATGTAATTTGTATAAATATAATTGTTTGAAATTCAATAGGTTAAAAAATTATATTGATTTACTGACAATCAATAGCTTTGTTTAAAACTTGCTCCAATTGTGAATAAGTTTGACTTTCTTTTTTCCTACAAAATTACAATCTTTGTAAGAGTCGGTTAGGCACGAAATCCGAAGCTAGTGTACTATGACAAAAAATTATTTATTCACTTTTAACACTAAAAAATATGAGTGTAAAGTACAAAGTTCTTCCTAGAAAGAACCCTCAGGACTTAACAGCGCCTGAAAAGTTTTATGCCGCTGCTATTGCAGATGGTGAAGTTGATTTAGACAAATTAGCCGAGCAAATTTCGTATCAATGTACGGTAACCGAATCGGATTGCTATGCGGTATTGTTGTCCTTAGAACGCAACATTATTAGCGAATTAGAGCAAGGCAGAATTGTCAAATTAGGGCGATTAGGTAATTTTCAAATTGGGGTAAGCTCTGAAGGTAGAGATACGGCTGAAGAAGTAACTTCGGGAGCCATTACCAAAACACGAATTTTATTCCGTCCAGGTAAAAGATTACGTTCTTTATTGAATGACTTGTCATTTAGAAAAGCGAGCTAGAACCCCGATTTTTGAGCGTAATTTTGTAGTAAGACCTCGAGTATTCCAGTGCTCGGGGTCTTTTTTTTGTTATAATTGTAACAATTTCGTCCTGATGAAACTTTTGCTTTGTCCTGACGAACCTTTTCTTTTGTCCTGATGTTTTACTTTTTTCATGCTGACCAACTAAAAAAAATAGTTTTCGCGTTTATTTTAAAAAAAATGTAGCGTTTTTTTACTTTATAATTGCCATTCTTTACATTTTTCCAACGATTTTTTTAACTGTTTATCGAATTTTTAGTCACTAAAAAGCATAAAAAAAGCTCAAAAAAACTGGCTAGAACCCCTATTTTTGAGCGTAATTTTGTAATAAGACCTCGAGTAGTTCCAGCTACTCTAACGAAATTATAGTGTAAATATAGTATTATTTTTAATTGTGCCGATGCTCCTTTTTAAAATTTAACATTGTAAAATGCAACTTTTTTATTGTTGTATTTTAATTATTTTTTTTTACAAAAGCCTTACAATTTGTTTGTTCTAAAAAAAATGTTTTCTAGCGTTTTTCTATTTAACATTCTTAATACGGATTTCCACATTTTTATCTCAATCCCATTGTTTACTTTAACTGCTGAAGCATCGACCTATTTTTACCTGGTTTTAAATTCAGGTAGTGGTATAGGTTGTGTAGGTGCTTTTTTTTTCATAAGTTTGAAAAAGTCAGAAATTAATTACTTACCTAATGACACTTACGCAATACATCGATAAAATAAACACGCTTTACAAAACAGGAAACGCTCGAGAACATTCGTATCGTGGTGACCTTCAAAACCTCATTATGGCCATTTTGCCTGATGTTTTGGTGACCAATGAACCCGCTCGAGTAGATTGTGGTGCGCCTGATTATGTATTGACCCGCAAAGACGTTCCTGTTGGTTATATTGAAGCGAAAGACATTGGAGTGGATTTAGGAAGCAAAACCCTAAAAGAACAATTTGACCGTTACAAATCGGGATTGTCGAATTTGATTTTTACTGATTATATGGATTTCCATTTTTACAAAGATGGAGAACTAACCACCAAAATTGCGATTGCTACCCTTCGACAAGCTCAGGATGGTAAATCGGTTGAAATTGTTCCGATTGTGGAAAACTTTGACCAATTTAACCAACTCATAAAAAACTTTGCCGAAACCATTTCGCAAACCATTAAGTCACCCACTAAATTGGCTCAAATGATGGCGGGCAAGGCTCGCTTAATGGCTGACGTTATCGAAAAATCATTAAACCATGACGACCAAGAAGGCAAACGTTCGCAACTAAAATCGCAAATGCTTTCATTTCAACAAATGTTGATTCACGACATTGACAATAAAGCGTTTTCGGATATTTATGCGCAAACCATTGCTTACGGTATGTTTGCGGCTCGTTATCACGACCCAACTTTACCCACTTTTTCGAGAATGGAAGCGGCTGAATTGATCCCAAAATCAAATCCATTTCTTAGAAAATTATTTCAAGACATTGCGGGTTTTGATTTAGATACCCGTTTAACATGGATAGTTGACGAGTTAGTTAATATTTTCCTAGCTTCAGACGTGGCAACCATTATGAAAAACTTTGGTAAAAGTACCAAACAGGAAGACCCTGTAGTTCACTTTTACGAAACGTTTTTAGGGGAATACAATCCCGCTTTAAGAAAAGCTCGAGGCGTTTGGTACACTCCGCAACCTGTTGTGAATTTTATTGTACGTGCGGTTGATGATATTTTGAAAACGGAGTTTCATTTACCACAAGGTTTAGCCGATACCAGCAAAATAAAAATTAAGAAAAAAGCGGTTACCCAAACGGGAACGGGTGCCAACTCCAAAATAAAAGAGGTTGAAACTGAAACAGAAGTTCACAAAGTACAAATTCTTGATCCAGCTACAGGAACAGGAACTTTCCTTGCCGAAGTAGTAAAACACATACACAAGAAATTTGAAGGACAACAAGGCATTTGGAGTAAGTATGTAACCAATGATTTAATACCAAGATTAAACGGCTTTGAGTTGCTTATGGCGAGTTATGCTATGGCACATTTGAAAATGGACATGCTGCTTACCGAAACAGGTTACAAGCCAACGGACGACCAACGTTTTAAAATATTTTTGACCAACTCATTAGAAGAAGCACACCCCGACACCGCAACGCTTTTTAGTTCTTGGTTAAGTGACGAAGTCGACCAAGCCAATGCGATTAAAAGAGATGCACCTGTAATGGTTGTAATTGGAAATCCGCCTTATGCCGTTAGTAGTACTAATAAAAACGAATGGATTCAAAATCTAATTGCAGATTACAAAAAAGATTTGAACGAAAGAAAAATCAACCTTGATGATGATTATATAAAATTCACTCGTTTCGGACAACATTTTATTGATAAAAATGGTGAAGGCGTTTTAGCTTATATTTCTAATAATAGTTTTATTGATGGAATCACACACCGTCAAATGCGAAAACATTTATTAGAAAGTTTTGATAAAATCTATATTTTAGATTTACATGGCAACGCTAAGAAAAAAGAAGTAAGCCCTGATGGCTCACCTGACCAAAACGTTTTTGATATTATGCAAGGTGTATCTATCAACTTATTCATAAAAACAGGAAAGAAAAACAAAAACGAATTAGGTAAAGTTTTTCATTTTGATTTGTTTGGTAAAAGAGATTTTAAATATGATTTTTTGAATCAGAATTTAAAAGATTTAAAATGGAATAATTTAAAATTTGAAGAGCCTTATTATTTCTTTGTTCCTAAAGATTTTAGTTTACAAGACAAATATGAGAAAGGTTTAAAAATTGACATTTTACTAAAAAATTACAATTCAGGTATTCAAACTAAAAATGATTCTATAGCTATTAATTTTACTGAAAATAGTTTAAATAAAATTATTGATGATTTTTCATTTTTAAATGTTCAAGATATAAAATTAAAGTATAAAATTAAAGATGGCATTTGGAAAACAGAAGAAGCAAAAAAAGATATTGAAAGTAAGTTGTTCAAAAAAATAAATATTTTATATAAACTATTTGACAAAAGATATTCTATTTTAACAAATAGATCAGGTGGTTTTATTGGAAGACCAAGAGGCAAAACAATGATTGACATGTCCTTTGAAAATTATGGTTTGTGTTTAATGAGAACAACTGTAGATGTAAAATATTTTTCAAATATTTTTATTTCAAATTGCCCTATAGACTTAAATCTTTATGGTTTTCAGACGTTTATTTTTCCATTATACTCATATCCTGAAGTCACAACCCAACAAAGTCTGTTAAACGAAACTATTCGCACCCCTAATCTCAACATGGAAATTGTGAATGATATAGCCAAAGGGTTAGGGTTAGCATTTACACCAGAGAAAGAAGACGGCAATGTTTGTTTGGCAAATGACAAAGACGTTCGCTCAGAATTTAGAACCACGTTTGCTCCAATAGATTTATTGGATTATATCTATGCGGTGCTTCACTCACCAACCTACAGAGAAACGTATAAAGAATTTTTAAAAATAGATTTTCCTAGAGTGCCATATCCAAAGGATTCCAACATCTTTTGGCAATTGGTTCAACTAGGTGGAGAACTAAGACAAATTCATTTGTTAGAAAGTCCTATTGTAGAAAAATACATTACGCAATATCCTGAAGATGGTAACAACATTGTAACGAAACCAACTTACAAAAACGGCAACGTATATATTAACGAAACACAGTATTTCGCCAACGTTCCCGAAGTGGCTTGGAACTTTTACATTGGTGGCTATCAACCTGCTCAAAAATGGCTCAAAGACCGCAAAGACCGAGAACTAGGCTTTGAAGATATTTTGCATTATCAAAAAATCATCGTTGCTTTAACAGAAACGGATAGAATAATGAAGGAAATAGATAAAATTGAAATTTGATATGCGAATTATCATAGAAAACGAACTTTTAGAGTTACAGTATATTCCAGGCAATGGCGCTTGGACGTACCAATTAATTGTTCCCAATACTAAAGACATTAAAGGCAAATGGGGCGATTTAAAAGTTTCGGGCACTATTGATGGTTATGCTATTCAACATAAGAATTTAGGACCGGTTAAAAATGGAGATAAAAAGCTGGCTGTTAATTCTGAAATACGAAATGCCATTCAAAAAACAGGTGGCGATAAAGTATTGGTTACCTTATTTTTAGAAGACACCCAAAAGACTGACGAGCAAGCCATTTTAGATTGTTTTGCCGAAGCTAATGTTTTGTCTGTTTTTCAAAAACAAGATAAAACCTATCAAAAAGAACTTTTACAAGCCATACAAGATGTAGCCACAGAAGAGCAACAAGTGGCAAAAATTGTGGAAGTAATTACAATTTTGGAGGGTAGGTAATTTTATTTGTTATGAAGCTTTTACGCAAATTTTTTTTGCTTTCGTTTATTAAATATCTACACTAATAAAAAAAACAAATCTTAATTTAATTATGAAATTTTTAAAATTTATAATTTCAATATTTTCTTTAGTCGCAGTACAAAATTTATCAGCCCAAAAAATAACTCTTAACGAGTTACATACAATGGCCAGCTATAAAAATTGGGAAACCACAAACAAGTTTTTAATTACTAAAGGTTGGGATTATTATGATTCATCCGAAAGTGATGGTATTGGTTATAATACAATTTCCTGGGCGCATGGAAGAAACCTATATGACGATGCAAAAGCTAAAGGATGGTTTTATGTTTATAATTATGAGGGACTGCCAAATAAAATAATGTATCGATTTAGACAAAAGGAGTTTTATAACGCAATTATTCAACAAGTAGCCACAAATGGTTATAAATTAACAGATGAAGAAATATTAGATAATCGTGTTGTAGCGTCCTATGAGAATAAGTTATTCTATTTAAAGATCGCTTATAATCGTGAAGAGGATAGTGATAATGATGATGATTATTATTATGGTGGCTCCAATAAAAAAACTTACACAGTTTATGAAGTAAGCATTTATAAAAAGGGAGGAGTGTATGATCCTAATAATGGATTTAAAAAGGATTATGATGAGTATGGAAATGTTATTTCAACTTACAATTTAAAAGATGGGAAAATAGAGGGTTTATTGACAAATTACGATTCTATTGGAAGAGTTAAAAGAACAGCAAATTTTAAACTGGGGAATTTAGAAGGACCTTCTGTTGAAAATTTTTATCTTGCTATTCTACAAAATTTTAAAGGCTAAAGAAAACTATTGTTTCTTTAGCCTTTATTTTTTTACCATCTAATATCTTTTAGTTTCATTCGATAATTATCACAATCTCTACAAGTGTATTTAGATTGCCAAGTTAGAGTAAGTTCATGAACCCCTTGATTTTGTCCAAATCTAGATGTATTAATATCATACGAATATCCAAATTTAAATTCGCCAGCTCTCATAGAGACAAAAGGATTAAGAGAAGTAACAAGATGACTATTTGTACTTCTTCCTTCTGGGTTGGTAGCTGCAATAACTCCAAACGAAAACATATTCATTTCTAATGAGGCACCAATATCTAATCGGTTAAATTGAGATTGTCTCATATAGTTAAAAGACACTAATAAATCTGTATCTGCAGGCAAAATCATAGTTGGCGAATTGTCTAAAGCAAAATAATAGCCACCATGTACTGATAAGAACAAATCTAAAGGCACATTACCATTTTCAAGAAAAGAAATGTCAGGACGAGTTAAGTGTTTTAAGGCAGCTCCAAACCATGCATTTTCTTCATCAACTAAAACCCCAAAAGAAAAATCTACAAAATTGATTTGATTATTATATCTAAGAAAACCTGGGTCAATACTACCTCCTGAGATTGAACCATCATTGATGTTTATCTGATCTTCTAATAGTAAATTACCAAAGTTAAAATCTTTACGTCCAAAACCTCCTTCTAAACCCAATCTAAGACGCCAGTTATAATTTAAATCTATTCGATAAGAAACGGCTCCATTAAATTGAAAATAGTTATAATTTGTGAAAGTTTCTTTTTGATTTAAGACTGTAATCCCAACGCCTAGATTGTCGGTCACCAAATTATTAGCAAATCCATATTGGGTATCAATTCGTCTATTACCTTCTGGCCATTGCCTCCTATGGATTATACCTGCATTCCATGAACTTGCAGATCCAGTAAATCCTGGATTTAATGTTTCAGGAACTATTAAAAATTGTGTAAATACAGGGTCTTGTGCCTTAACTTCAATAAAAGGAGTAACAAAGACTAGTAATATATATAATTTAAATTTCATTTTTTTCTAATTCTTATTTAATTAAGACAAAAGTTTCTTCAGCTCTTATTATATTTCCATAAAACGTTTCAGCACTCACTTTACAATGGTAATTACCATTTTCAGCATTAACTCCTTTAATGGTACCATCCCAACCACGAAGCACATCTCCAGTTTCAGAATAAATCAATGAACCCCATGTATCATAAACATCTAGTCGTACATTTTTTAATCCCTTGGTTACTGGTCTATAGGTATCATTAAGTGTGTCATTATTTGGTGTAAATGCAGTTGGAACTACTAGTAAATATCCTTTTTCAATTATTAAACTGATAGTATGAACATATACACAACCAAATGGATAAGTTACAGTTTGAGTAACTACATAATCACCTTCTTGGATATAGGTGTGAATTGGATTTTCTTCATTTGAGAAAGTGCCATCTCCAAAGTTCCATAATATACTCAAATAATCACCAGTAGCCGTATTTGTAAATTGTATAGGATCTAAAATTGAATATATTCCATAGGCAGTGTATCCATAAGAAGTTTGATCGAAAGATGCATTTCCTAAAACCGGTATGTCAACATTTAAGCTGTAAGTTGTGGTACATCCTAATGCATCTGTTGCAGTTAAAACAACCAGACCGTCTTGGTCTGTGGTCATAAATTCATTATTTGCACCACTTACAGTTCCGCTCGACCAACTTAATTGTATTGGCGGTACACCTCCAGAAACTTGTGCTTCAAAAATCTGACGGATGTCTCTTGTTTCACAATTAACATTAGTATCAGTTTCTACATTCAATGTTAATGGCTGTGGTCGGTTTACACTATATTGTGCTGATTTTGTACATCCTCTTGAATCAGTCACTAAAACAGCATAATTTCCTGATGAAATAGTATTTAAATCTTCAGTAGTTGCTCCATTTGACCAACTATAAGTAAATGGAGGAGTACCTCCAGATACTAATAGATTAATAGAACCACTATTCGCATCATTACAATCTAATGCATTTTGAACATTTGCACTTAAAACAAGTGGTTGTGGTTCAACAATGATGAAAGTTCTAACAATGGTACATGGTTTTGAGTCTACAATAGTTACCGTGTAGGTACCAGGTGCTAAATTATTTCTAACTAAACCAGCAGTGCTTCCATCACTCCAAGTTAAAGAGATTGGTTGTATTCCACCAACTAAGTTTAGATTAATGCTTCCATCATTAGCCCCAAAACATGAAATATTAACAACCACAGGATTTATTGTAAATATTGGAGCCTCAGGAATATTTACTACAATTGTTTTAGTACAACCATTGTTATCTGTCACTAAAATGGAATAATTACCAGCAGCTAAATTATTTTGATAAAACCCAGTAGCTAAATTATCCCATTGCGCTTGGTATGGGCCTGTTCCGCCTGTTACTGTCAATGTTATTGAGGCATTGTTGGCGCCATAACATGTAATTGGTGTTGTGGTTGCAGTAATTATAATATCATCAGGTTGGGTAACCGTAAGTCCTGTTACTGTTTTTCTACCTCCATTAGCATCAATAACTGTTAGTGAATATACTCCAGCGACTAATCCTGTAAATTGAGGGTTTAAATTAGTAGAATCTATAATTGATGTTACTAGGTTGCCATTACTATCATATAATTCATAATCATAAGGAGGAACTGATTCTTGAGTAATTAATACACCAACAGCGCCATTGTTATCGCCAAAACAAATCAGATTTATAGTAAGACTTAAATCTGGCTGAATAAGTAATTCAGGTGGTTGAGTAAGCGTAAAAGTTAACACTATTGGAGCACAATAACCATCATTTATAGTTACAGTATAGGTTCCAGCAAATAATCCAGATATATCTTCAGCGGTTGAGGTAAATCCGTTTGGTCCAGTCCAATTATAAGTATAGGTTCCAGAACCTCCAATTGTTGTTAAATTGATAGCTCCATCATTACCACCAAAAACACTTACATTATACCCATTGTAATTTGAAACTACACCAGAAGATGTGAATGTAGGATTAACTGTTATAGAATAGTTGTAAACGTTCCCCTCACATGAAGATCCATTATTATTAAAAGTTGCTGTTGCAGCATAAGTAATTGTCAATGGAGCATTTGTTGTATTTATAAGTGTTTGAACAGGTATAGTGTTTGTCCCAGAACTTAATGCACCAGTAATTCCAGTTGGAATTGTAGCATTCCACTCGTAAGTAATATTTCCTGGAAGGGTTGAATTTAGCGTAACTAAAGATGTATTGGTTTCATTACAAATGGTTTGATTTGGAAGGTCAAAAGTAACATCAGGTCTAGGATAAACTTCAATTGTAATTGTAAATGGATTACCTGTACAAATACCTGCTATTGGGGTAACAGTATATACAATTGTTTGTATTAATGTACTATTGTTTGTCAATACTTGACTAATTTCACTACCTGTGCCAGAACTTGCTCCTGAAATATTTGGATTATTACTAATAACCCAATTATATGTTGTACCTAAAGGGACAATTGTATTAGTATTTGGAATACCATCAATAGGATCTACTGTAAACCCTTCTTCGCTACAAATAATAAATGATTGATTTTCAATACTTGGTTTCGGATTTACTGTAATGGTATAAGTAAAACTACTACCGGCACAAGCAGAAGTATCGTTTGTAGCTGCTACTGCAGTATAGTTAACATCAATAGGCGCGTTAGTACTGTTTACTAAGTTTTGAGCTGGTATTGTGTTCGTTCCTGAAGTAATAACCCCTGTAATTCCTGTAGGTTGAGTAGCAGTCCAAGAGAAAGTAGCTCCAGGAGTTGTACTGCTTAAATTTACCAAAGCAGAAGTTTCTCCCGAACAGATCGTTTGATTAGTAGGTGAGAAG
>NZ_KK366035.1:64782-72170 GCF_000686885.1 Flavobacterium sasangense DSM 21067
ATTTACCAAAGCAGAAGTTTCTCCCGAACAGATCGTTTGATTAGTAGGTGAGAAGTTCACTGCAGGACTAGGGTTTACGGTGATGGTAAACGTTTGTGATGGTCCTGAACAGCTTGGTGTTCCATTTGAAAATGATGGCGTAACTGTAATTGTAGCTGTTATAGGAGCTGTTCCATTATTTGTTGGTGTAAACACAGGGATGTTTCCAGTTCCTGAAGCCGCAAGCCCGATACCAGTGTTAGAGTTTGTCCAAGAGTAGATAGTTCCTGCTACCACATTTGTAAAAGCAATTTCCGTAGTACTAACTCCGTTACAATACGTTTGGTTGGTTAAATTTAAAGTAGTAGGAGTAGGATTAACTGTTATAGTAATAATAAAAGGTATTCCTGCACAAGCACCTGCCATTGGTGTAACGATGTATTCTATAGTAGCAACCTCAGTTGTTGTATTGGTTAGTGTTTGACTAATTGTATTTACTCCTGTAGTTTGAGCTGAACCACCAGTAATAACCCCAGCAGGAGTACTCACAGGTGTAGTCCATGTATATGTTGTACCATTTGGTACAATATTTCCACTGCCATTTGTAGGTGTTACAGCAAAAACAGTACCCGAACAAATAGTTTGTGTACTATTTTGGATAAATGGTTTAGGATTTACCACTACAGTTATTGTAAAAGTACTTCCCACGCAATTACCAGTATCACCAGAAGTTGGAGTTACAGTATATACAATAGTTTGAGCTGTGTTAGTTGTATTAGTAAGTGTTTGGCTGATAGTAGTGATTCCTGGAGTTGAAGAAGCACTTGCCCCTGTAATGTTTGTATTATTGTTAATAGTCCAGGTGTAAGTAGTACCAGTAGGAACAATATTTCCACTACCATTTGCAGGAGTTACAGTAAAAGCGTTTTCTGAACAAATCGCTGGATGTGTTACGTTTGCAATAACAGGTTTAGGATTCACACTAATTACTACCGTAAATGTGTTACCTGCACAACCATTAGCTCTAGGTGTTACCGTGTAGGTAGCAGTTTGTACAATATTAGTAGGGTTCACTAAAGTACCGCTAATGCTAGTTTGATTGGTAGCACTTGTACCACCAGTGATTCCTCCTGTAACTATTGGTGCACTCCATGAATAGGTAGTTCCTGTCGGAATACTATTTAATGTAGAATTTGAAGGAGTGATGCTAAAAGACTCACCACTACAAATAGCTTCTGTAAAACTTTCAGTGATGCTAGGTTTAGGATTAACCGTAATTGTATAATTATAAGTACTCCCTGCACAAGTACTACCACCAGTAGTAGCTGCTACAGCAACATATGTAATTGTAATAGGCGCGTTAGTACTGTTTACTAAGTTTTGAGCTGGTATTGTGTTCGTTCCTGAAGTAATAACCCCTGTAATTCCTGTAGGTTGAGTAGCAGTCCAAGAGAAAGTAGCTCCAGGAGTTGTACTGCTTAAATTTACCAAAGCAGAAGTTTCTCCCGAACAGATCGTTTGATTAGTAGGTGAGAAGTTCACTGCAGGACTAGGGTTTACAGTTATGGTAAACGTTTGTGATGGTCCTGAACAGCTTGGTGTTCCATTTGAAAATGATGGCGTAACTGTAATTGTAGCTGTGATAGGATTAGCTGTTGAATTGGTTACATTGAATGCATTAATGTTTCCAGTTCCTGAAGCAGGAAGTCCAATAGTTGTGTTGGAGTTGGTCCAATTATAGTTAGTTATCCCGCCAGTATTATTAGTTGTAAAATTAATCGCAGTTGTACTATTGTTAGAGCAAAGCGTTTGGTTTGGTATAGGATTAACTTGTCCTGATGGATTAACCGTAATGGTAAATGTTTTAGGAGTTCCAATACAATTTGTAGCTCCATTTGTAAAAGTTGGTGTAACCGTAATTGTAGCAACAATAGGTGTTGTACCTGTGTTTACAGCTGTAAATGAAGGTATGTTACCTGAGCCACTTAAAGGAATTAATCCAATATTGGTGTCAAAAGACCAAGCATATGATGTAGTTCCAACAGTATTTGTCGTGGAGAAATTTACAGCATTAGTAGCAGTATTGTTACAAACTACTTGATTAGTTGGTTGATTTACTTGCCCAGATGGATTAACCGTAATGGTAAATGTTTTAGATGTACCATTACAAATTGAAGTACCATTATAAGTTGGAGTTACAGTAATAGTAGCTGTAATTGGAGTAGTACCTGTATTTATTGCTGTAAATGAAGGTAAATTACCAGTTCCAGTAAGTGGAGATAATCCTATATTTGTATTAATAGACCAAGCATATGATGTTGTTCCATTAGTATTTGTTGTACTAAAATTTACAGCATTAGTAGCAGTATTGTTACAAACTACTTGATTAGTTGGTTGATTTACTTGTCCTGATGGATTAACCGTAATGGTAAATGTTTTAGGAGTTCCAATACAATTTGTAGCTCCATTTGTAAAAGTTGGTGTTACCGTAATTGAAGCAACAATAGGTGTTGTGCTTGTATTTACAGCTGTAAACGAAGGAATATTTCCTGTCCCAGTTAAAGGTGTTAGACCTATATTGGTATCAAAAGACCAAGCATATGATGTAGTTCCGCCAATATTTGTTGTACTAAAATTTACAGCAGTAGTAGCAGTATTGTTACAAACTACTTGATTGGTTGGTTGATTTACTTGTCCAGATGGATTTATAGTAATAGTAAATGTTTTTGGACTACCAACACAAATTGCAGCACCATTTGTTAAAGTAGGAGTAACCGTAATTGTAGCTGTTAAAGGTGTTGTGCCTGTATTTACAGCTGTAAACGAAGGTATGTTTCCTGTACCAGTTAAAGGTGTTAGACCTATATTGGTATCAAAAGACCAAGCATATGATGTAGTTCCGCCAGTATTTGTTGTAGTGAAATTTACAGCACTTGTACTTGTATTATTACAAACTATTTGATTAGAAGGCTGATTAACTTGCCCTGATGGATTAATAATAACGGTAGCACTTCCTGTCATACTCTGTGAGCAAGAAGGTGAAGTACCATATTGGACACTTACTAAATTATAAACAAATGTTCCAACTGTATTGGTAGGAACTGAAACAGTAGCAGTTGCAGTTGAACTAGTAACAGTTAAATTAGAACCTCCATTAATATTATATGTAAAAATATATGGTGGATTAGTTGTATTAGGAGCGGTAGCAGAATTAGATGTAGCAGTAAAAGTTATTGTTGGAGAAGTTGCATTTTGACAGACTGAAATATCTCCAGAAATTGTTGCAGTTGGTAATGGTTTAATTGTAAATGTTCTCGAAGATGTTGTACTACCACATTCGTTTGTTACGGTTAAAGAAATCGTATAAGTTCCAGGTAAAGAATAAATTATCCCTGAAGGATTACTTGCGTTAATTGCACCAGCAGGAATAGTTGTAGCTCCAGGAAAATTCCATAAATAACTTAATGAACTTGAAGAGGGTGAACAAGAATTTACATTTGCTGTTGGGTTGATGGTTGTTGGACCACAATAATCAGGTATTGTGTTAATAGTAACTGTAGGAGGTTGTTTAACAATTATGTTTTGTACAGAAGAAGTTATAGCCCCACATGAGTTTGTCATTGTAACTGAAACATTGTATGTTCCGGGTGTTACAAAATTAAATGATGGATTAGCTGATGTAGCACTTGTGCCATTGGTAAAACTCCACGTAGGAGTTCCACTACCACAATAACCTGCAACATAATTTACATTCCATTGATAGGTTGGATTGCCTGGACAAATATTAGTTAAATTTGTAGTATTTGTAGATGTTACTGCTAAAGGAGAACAACCTTGAATGGTATTTAATGTGAATTGTGGATTTAAAGGAGATTCTACACATACTTGTCGAGATACTTGACTCATACCGCATGTGTTTTTGACTATTAAAGTAATCGTATATGTTCCAGGCTGTAAAAATGTTATATTAGGTGATATTGAACCAACTGTCCAAGCGTTTGTATTTGTTGAATTGTTGTTCGACCCTAAACCTGTTGCCGTCCATAATCCACTTGTATTAGGTGTTACCGTCCAATAAAATGGTGCTGTAGAAGTACAAGATAAATTAACTGAATTAATTGTTTGTCCAAAGTCGGAGTTGTTGGTTAAGGTTAAAGCTGTATTAGTACAAATATTAGGAATGGGGTTAGGTGTAAAACTTGCTGTAGGCGGTATTCCAACACTAATTAAACTTCCTGCTTGTGGTTGAGGAGCTGTACATGGGTTAGTAGTAACTACAGATGGAAGAAAAACGTTATTATATAGATTACCATTTAAGTTTACCTGATTTCCACATGAAGATGTATTAAAAACATGTGTAATAGTGTAAACATTAAAACCATTTGCTGGCGTACCAATTATCCAGTTGTTTGGAATTGGGTCTCCACCAACATAATCAATACACGGAGCATTGTCACCAAAGCAAATTCTATAATTTGTACCATTACTATTTGCTATTGGAATTGATAACGTATATTGTGTGGTATGAGGTGCACAGCCAGTTGCTTGGTTAGCAAATAGAGAAAGTGTTGCTGCTTGAGGAGAAGTTCCAATAAATGACGTATAGTTTTTTGTTATAGTGCAACCGTTTGTAGAAGTTAAAATAACGGATACATTATAAAAACCAGCAGAGTAAGTGTGTAAAATAAACTGCGCCCATTGACTACTTGGAATTATTTGTATTGGACTACCATCTCCCCAGTTAACAGATATATATTGAATATCATTTATGTTACTTGGTAAACTTAATGTAAATCCTACATCTGAGCTAGTTTCACCACCTTGAACACATGCATTAAGGGTTTCAGTATTAACAATTCCAAGCGTTAAAACTCTGACGTTAACTTGATCAATAACTTGGCAGCTACCATAGGTTGCTGTCACGGTATAAGTACCTGCCATTGCATCAGTAGCGTTACTTCGAGTAGGATTTTGGATGTTACTTGAAAAGCCACTTGGACCATTCCAAGAATAGTTTACTTGATTAGAATAATTGGAAACAGTGGCGTTAAAGTTAATAGTTTGACCCTGACAGACAACTATATCATTACCTGCGTTTACTGTAAAATTATTTAAAACAGTTATAGTTACAATATTTGAAGTATTACTAATAGGTATATTAATTGGATTCGGATTTGAAGAATCAGTTGCATTAATAAGAGTATAGGTGTAAGTGCCAGGAATACTCGTATTTACATTTATTGTTACAGCATCGCTATTGATTGGTGAAGATATTAATTGATTGCCTGGAACACCATTTAATGTATATGTATAATTAATTGGACTATTTGGCTGAGGAGAACCATTAGTTATACTGAAAGTAATTGTAGCAACTTGATTTAAACAGACTGATGAAAAGCTTGAGCTTATTTGAGCTTCAGGTCCTGGCGGAATATTATTTGCTATTATATTGTTAAATGAAGAAACAATCAATAATGCAAATAAAATCTTGTAAAATTTTCCCATAATGTAAGTATTA
Source organism: Flavobacterium sasangense DSM 21067 (assembly GCF_000686885.1). Classification (GTDB taxonomy): domain Bacteria; phylum Bacteroidota; class Bacteroidia; order Flavobacteriales; family Flavobacteriaceae; genus Flavobacterium; species Flavobacterium sasangense. The sequence goes on from NZ_KK366035.1 coordinate 70,280, forward strand.
ATTCATATATATAACCTAACATCTAACATCTGTATGTTAGATTGCCTACTAAACAAACGAATAGAAATAAACATTTCTATTACCCAAAATTTAGGTGTCGGTAAAAATATGGTAAATTGGGGGAAATTCAATACGGCAATCCGTAAAGACATATTTTTTTCAAAGGAACTAAAAGTTTTTTGTATTCTAAAATTTTTGTTATTAAGAATTTATCAAATTTTGTTGTGTTTTGAATACATATTAATACATTTGATTACAAACTATTTTTTAAATGAAAATTAATCCTATGTACAAACGAATTCTATTCTCTTTCCTTTTATTTACCTCTTTCAATTTAATGGAAAGCGATGTTTATATTTGTTTTTCAAAAGGAGCTAAAAAATATCATTATAATAAATTTTGTAAAGGTTTGACTAATTGTAAGCACACTATAAAAAAAGTTTCACTATCTGAAGCTAAAGAATTGGGACTGTCACTTTGTGGTTGGGAGGATTAATAGTATGAGAAAATTACTTCTATTTTTTATATTTTTTACTTCTACTTTTTTTGCTCAAGTAAAGTTATTATCATGGAACGTTGAAAATTTAGGAAGTTCTAAATCACAATCTGATTTATTATACATTGTTTCTATTCTAAAAGATTATGATGTTGTGGCATTGCAAGAAGTAGTTGCTGGAGATGGTGGAGCACAAGCTGTAGCCAAATTAGCGGATGAACTTAATAGAAAAGGTTCAAAATGGGATTATGTGGTAAGTGACCCAACGAGTAGTAGTGCCTATAAAACCGAACGCTATGCTTTCTTATGGAAAACTAGTAAAGTTAAAAAAGTAGGAGAGGCTTGGTTGGAGAAAAAATATCATTTAGAAATTGACAGAGAACCTTACTATTGTACTTTTGATTTTAAGGGCAAACAGTTTACTATTGCAAATTTTCACGCCATAACCAAAAGTAAACAACCCGAAACTGAAATTAAATATTTTAAATTTCTACCCGAACAATATCCAAAATTGAATTTACTTTTTGTTGGTGATTTTAATTGTCCGCAATCACATACCGTATTTAATCCTTTGAAGAAAATGGGGTATGTTAGTGTTTTTATCAATCAAAAAACTTCATTAAAAAAAGAATGTAGTAACGAAGAATGTTTGGCTTCTGAATTTGATAATATTTGGTACAATAGTTCGAAATTAACTGTTCGTAATCCTAAAGTAATTCATTTTTATGAGGCTTTTGCAACACTAAAAGAAGCAAGAGAAATTTCAGATCATATTCCAATTACAACAGAAATAACAATAAAATAAATCTCGACTTCGCTCGATTTGACAGGTAGAGAAGTTGTATGCTCGGTGCGTTTCAGGTAGAGGGGTTGTATGCTCGGTGCGTTTCAGGTAGAGGAGTTCTATGTTCGGTGAGTTTTAGGTAAAGTTTTGTATTTTGACTGATGTAGGTATTGGGAGTAGGTTTAATCTTTCGAGTTTTTTTTGAATTTGCTAATTGAACTCTATTAGTTTTATAATCCTATTCAAAACAAAAAAAGCCCTGCAATTGCAGAGCTTTAGTGACCTCGACAGGAATGGAATTTTTATTACTTTTCATTTTTGTTATTTATTTGATATTGTGTTAGTTAGTGTTTTTGTAGTAGTATCTTCTTTTGGCGATGTTGGCGATGTATTGGTAATCAAGGATATAGCATAAGCAATTAAGGCAATAGCAGTTCCAGCAATAGCACCGTTTTTAATCCTATCATTTAATCCATTTTCATAATTATAATAAGGCATAATATTATTTTTTTTGGGTTAATAGTTTAATTAATTCATCTTTAGTTTTAAGTAATTCTTTCATCAAGGCATTTTCATTTTTATACGCTTCTAATTGTATTTCTAATATTTTA
>NZ_JMLU01000021.1 GCF_000686885.1 Flavobacterium sasangense DSM 21067
ACAAGCGTCAATTTTTTTACTTGATACATCAAGTCCTACAGCATACTTTAAATTCATAACTCTTTGATTTTTAGATAAACAAAAAATTACAGTAGACTTTGCTCATTTTTTATACAGCATCTTTCTATTAAAGCAAGTGCTTAAGTACTATTGTGACTATAATGTAATTAAAACCAAGTAGATTACCCTAGTGTATGCAATATCATCTATGATGTATTTCGCCCCGATAGTATTTTGCAACTTGGTTTTGTTTATCAATTATTACTATTTCAAAGATAAATAATTCATATTTTTAAATCTTAACAAAGATATGAGCCCCGATGGGAGTGAAAATCTTTTTTCTTTTTTGTTGCCTTCGAGTGCCTCAGGCAACAAAAAAGAAAACCTCGAGCAACAAAAAAGAAAAAATTGTAGCGGACAGCGGGACTAAAAGTCTTTATGGAATGTGGGATATATGCTTCTAAAAAAATTAATCGAAACGTATTGCTTTTACTGGTGAAATCTTGGTGATGATATAAGATGGAATTAATAATACCAGCAAACAAACAATCACGGTTCCGATATTTAATAATGCGATGTGAAGTAAATTGATACTTACTGGCGCTTCGTTTACGTAATAGTTTTCGGGATTGAGTTGGATTACGCCGAAGAATTTTTGAATTACTAATAAAGAAATAGCGATTAGATTTCCCCAAAATAATCCGCGAGCGATTAAATAGAAAGCGTTGTACAAAAATATTTTTCGGACATTCCAGTTGTTGGCGCCCATAGCTTTTAGAATTCCGATCATTTGGGTGCGCTCTAAAATTAGGACTAATAATGCGACTACCATATTAATAGTAGCTACGACAATCATTACGATTAGAATAACCAGAATGTTGAAATCGAACAATTTTAGCCATTCGAAAATACTATAATATTTTTCTTCGATGGTGATGCTATTATAAGTAGGCGGAATTTCTTTGTAGACTTCCTCGCCTTTTTCTTTGATTTTGGAGAAATCGTCTACAAAAACTTCGAATGCTCCAACTTCTGTTGGCTGCCATTTGTTGATGAGTTGCACGTGGCGAATATCACCTATTATATAAGTAGCATCGAATTCTTGAAAACCTGAGTTGAAAATTCCAGTGATTAGGAAGTTTCTTTTATTAGGAAGTTTTCCGTTTTCTTTCATGAAAAAGGTTAGAAACTTATCGCCTACTTTTAAATGCAGCCGTTTAGCTAAATATTCCGAAATCAGAACTTCGGTATTGAGTTCGGATTTTAGATTTGGGATTTTACCATCGACTAGATATTCTTCTAGATTGGTAAAATTATAATCTTTCCCAACACCTTTATATATGATGCCTTCGAACGCTTTTTCTGTACGAATGATTCCGGCTTTGCTTGCAACCGCTTGCACATGACTGATGCCTTCTACATTTTTGAATTTAGGATAGAAACTTTGATTGATAGAAATAGGCTCGGTAGTGACTTGCGATTGATTATCATCGAAATTAGAAATAATAATGTGTCCGTTGAAAGCTGAAACTTTCTCGCGAATTTTATCTTGAAGTCCAACACCTGTAGCCACCGCCATAATCATCATAATAATTCCGATGGCAATTGCCGTAATCGCAATTTTTATAATTGGCGAAGAAATACTACTTTTATAACTTTTAGCAGCAATTAGTCTTTTGGCTATGAAATATTCTAAATTCAAGGTTTTTATGACATCTAAATTATTTTTCAAAAGTACATTATTATTTTTTTCTTTACTAATCGTTTCGTGTGGAAGTAGTAAAAAGGCTATTCCGCAGAAAAAATCGAGTAGTGATAATGTGACTTTGACTTCCACTTCAACTGATGTCACTTTTAAAACCGGAGCCGAAAACTTTGAAAGTTATTTGCCACTATTGAAGGATAAACGTGTTGGAATAGTTACGAATCAGACAGGAATTCTTTCAAAAGAGAAGCATTTGGTTGATTTTTTAATCGAACAAAACATCAATCTTCAGAAAATTTATGCACCTGAACACGGTTTTAGAGGAACCGCTGATGCTGGCGAATTAATCGTGGATGGAAAAGACACCAAAACAAATTTGCCGATTATTTCCCTTTACGGAAACAACAAAAAGCCAAAACCAGAGCAATTGGAAGGAATTGATATCTTGGTTTTTGATTTACAAGATGTGGGCGCGCGATTTTACACTTATATATCTTCGTTACATTATGTGATGGAAGCTTGTGCTGAAAACAATATTCCGCTTTTGGTTTTAGACCGACCAAATCCGAATGGAACTATTATTGATGGTCCAATTTTAGAAAAGGAACACACAAGTTTTGTTGGGATGCATGAAATTCCAGTTTTGCATGGAATGACGATTGGCGAATATGCAAAAATGATTAATGGCGAAAAATGGCTAAAAGATAGCTTGCAATGTGATTTAAAAGTAGCGCCTTGTTTGAACTATTCGCACGATATGAAATATAGCTTACCTGTGAAGCCTTCGCCTAATTTACCAAATGATCAATCGATTAATTTATATGCGAGTTTGTGCTTTTTTGAAGGCACGAATGTAAGCTTAGGTCGCGGAACGGAGAAACAATTCCAAATTTACGGTTCGCCCTTGTTACCTGAAAGTGAATTTGATTTTAGCTTTACTCCGCAACCTAATTTTGGAGCAAAAGACCCCGTTCATAATGGAAAATTATGCTTTGGAGAAGATTTAACCGAGATTAGAAAAATACACCGATTGGAATTAAAATGGTTATTGAAAGCTTACGAAAACACAGCAGATAAAACCGTTTTCTTCAATGATTTCTTCACCAAATTAGCTGGAACCAAAAAACTCCGTGAACAAATTGAAGCCGGAATGACCGAAAAAGAAATTAGAAAAACTTGGCATGAAGGTTTGGAACAGTTTAAGGAAGTTAGAAAGAAGTATTTGATTTATGAGTGATGTTAGGTGATGGAAGATTTTAAAATTATATTATTATGAAATTAGTGATTTTGATTACAGAAGAAATACTTTTAGGGAAATTTATTTTTACCTTTTTACTTGGTTTATTATTTATCAGTTTTGGATATTTTTTTCTAAAAAAAGACAACAAAAATTCTATGAGGAAAACGGACATAGACGAAAATAAATATAATTCATATTACAACAAAGTGAATCATCATAAAAACTTAATTGCAATATTTTTAGGATTTTTTATAATTATGCTTTCAATGATTTTCTTATATCAGTATTTAACTTTTTAAAATTTAGAAATACAAATAAATCCTTAAGTGACAACTTTCCTCCATTTCATTCAAATATTAAAAGCACTGATGATTTATTATGAATAATGGAAGATGGAAAAATGGAACACAAATTTACAAATTATCACAAATTATATAAAGAGATTCCTAACGGAATGACAAGATTGCGGATAAAACTGAACATTAATCCCGATAGCTATCGGGAGAACACTGACCACTTACTAAAGAGGCAACTTCTCCTTCATTTTCTCCACAATATTAAATGCAGCTGGACAAATCGCAACATTTAGCAAAGTTAAATCGGTGATTTGTTGGAATTTTTTTCTATCTGTGTGTGGGAATTCTCGACAGGCTTTTGGGCGCACATCGTAGATGAAACATTTGTTGTCGCTATCTAAAAACGTACATGGAACACTTTTTAACACATAATCTTGGTCTTCATCTATACGAAGATATTGGTCAATAAACTGTTGTGGTTTTTGACGCAAACTTTTAGAAATTCGTTCAATATCTGCCGAAGTAAATAACGGCCCCGTTGTTTTGCAACAATTGGCACACTCTAAACAATCCGTTTTTTTGAATTCGGCATCGTGTAAATCTTGCATTACATAATCCAAATTCTTGGGTGTTTTCTTTTTTAGCTTGTCAAAATACTTTTTGGTTTCGATATGTGTATCTTTGGCAAGTTTTCCGAGTTCGTTTAAATTTGGCTTTAGCATTTTATGAATTTTCTTCTGCAAAGTTAAACAACTTTTAAACTCCTAAACCTTTAAACTTTTAAACTTTTTTATGAAAGACCTTTTCGGAAAAGCCATTTTAGATTACCAAACGAATAATTCTCCCGAAGATTTAATCACAGAAACTTCTATTTCAGAAGCGGATGAAATGAGCGTTACTTATTTGTTTCGTGATTTTAAAGACATGCCAAAATTGGAACAAAAAGCGTTACAATTGGCCAAAGGAAAAGTATTAGACGTAGGTTGCGGTGCTGGAAGTCATGCTTTGTATTTACAAGAAAAAGGTTTTGAGGTTACGGCAATTGATATTTCAGAAAACGCGATTAAAGCTTGTGAATTAAGAGGTTTGAAAAACTGTAAAGTTTCGGATGTATTGAATTTAGATACTTCAGAGAAATTTGACACTATATTACTTTTAATGAACGGAACTGGAATTTTTGGAAAAATGAATCAGATTTCGAAGTTCTTGCAAAAACTAAAATCACTTTTAAACGAAGGCGGACAAATTTTAATTGATAGTTCGGACTTAATTTATATGTACGACCAAGACGAAGATGGCGCTTACGAAGTTCCTGCTAATGGATATTATGGTGAATTAACCTTCAGTATTCAATATAAAGGAGAAACCGAAGACACTTTTGATTGGCTATATTTGGATTACAACACGCTACAAAATGCCGCGATTTCTAATGGTTTAGAATGCGAATTGATTTTGGAAGGAAAGCATTTTGATTATTTGGCGAAGCTGACTAATCTTTAATCGGAAACACATAGCCACAATAGTTTTCTTTTTGAGCGAAAAGGCATTTCACTTTACATAGAAATCAATAGAGAAACTTAAAACAGAAACACAGATTAAAGAAATTAGATGAATTTTTAAAATTTCTTAAATCTGTGTTCCAAAAAAATTGAATTTGAAATTTCCGTTATGGAATATTCAAATATTTATGCGTTTGCAACGAAACTCTCCATTTCGGATTATTCATTACATATTCTACAATTAAAGGTGTCATTTCTTCTTTTTTGCTCCACTCGGGTTGTAAAAACAAAATGGCGTTTGGATTTACTTTAGCCGCTTGTTCTTCTGCAAAAATGAAATCATGTTTGTTGTAGATGATTACTTTTAATTCGTTGGCAATATCATAAGCACTTTGAACAGGTAATTTATTTTTCTTTGGCGACAAACAAAACCAATCCCAAGTTCCAGAAACTTCATACGCTCCAGAAGTTTCAATATGTACTTTTAAATTTTGTGCTTTTAATTTAGAAGTCAATAACGTCATATCCCAAGTCAAAGGTTCTCCACCAGTCACAACAACCGTGTCAGCGTACTTTTTAGCATTGGCAACAATAATATCGGTATTCGTTGGTGGATGCAATGCTGCATTCCAACTTTCTTTCACATCGCACCAATGGCAACCTACATCGCAACCGCCAATTCTTATAAAATAAGCTGCTGTTCCTGTGTGATAACCTTCACCTTGAATCGTGTAAAACTCCTCCATTAAAGGCAACATTTCGCCTTTTTCAACCGCTAATTGTACTTCTTTCTGTAACATTTCAAATAAAAATAGTGGGCAAAGATACAACTTGGAAGTTAGAATTTAGAAATAAGAAGTTAGAAATTGATTTTACACTTGAACTTGTTCTTGAAATTTCCTTCGATTTTAACTACATTTGAAATTCAAAATACATCAAAATGAGCAAGACAGAAGATTTTAGCAAACATATAAACGAGGGCTACGCTTGTAAAGGCGAATTCATTACATTAGGTGGTGGAATTTTAGATGGCGAAGCGGTTCCAAATACCCACGTAAACATTCCACTAAAAACCTTAAACCGTCACGGATTAATTGCAGGTGCAACTGGAACTGGAAAAACCAAAACCATTCAAGTATTATCGGAACAATTATCTTTAAATGGAGTTCCTGTTTTGATGATGGATATTAAAGGAGATTTCTCTGGAATTGCAATGCCAGGTGAAGAAAAATCATTCATTACAGAACGTCATGCTAAAATTTCAATTCCATACGAAACAAAAGCTTTTCCTGTGGAATTAATGACCATTTCAGAACAAAACGGAGTTCGATTAAGAGCTACTGTTTCTGAATTTGGACCTGTTTTATTCTCTCGAATTTTAGATTTGAACGACACGCAATCTGGCGTAGTTTCCATCATTTTTAAATATTGCGATGATAATAGTTTGCCTTTATTAGATTTAAAAGATTTCAAAAAAGTACTTAATTACGCAACCGAAGAAGGAAAAGCAGAGTTTGAAGCCGAATACGGAAGAATTTCAACCAGTTCAACCGGTTCCATTTTGAGAAAAGTTATCGAATTAGAACAACAAGGTGCGGAATTATTCTTTGGCGAAAAATCATTCGACATCCAAGATTTAATGCGAGTTGACGAAAACGGAAATGGCTACGTGAACATCATGCGTTTGACAGATATTCAAGACAAGCCGAAATTATTCTCGACTTTCATGTTGAGTTTGTTAGCCGAAATTTACAACACCATGCCAGAACAAGGCGATGCTGGACGACCAGAATTAGTAATTTTCATTGATGAAGCCCATTTGATTTTTGACGAAGCCAGCAAAGCATTATTAAATCAAATTGAAACGATTGTGAAATTAATTCGTTCGAAAGGAATTGGAGTTTATTTCATTACGCAAAATCCAATGGATGTTCCAACAGGCGTTTTGGCGCAATTAGGTTTAAAAATTCAACATGCGTTGAGAGCTTTCACGGCAAACGACAGAAAAGCAATTAAAATGACAGCTGAAAATTATCCCGATACTGATTTTTATGAAACCGATGAAGTGCTAACTTCGTTAGGAATTGGAGAAGCTTTTGTAACCGCATTAAGCGAAAAAGGAACGCCAACGCCATTAGTAGCCACCATGATGCGAGCGCCTATGAGTAGAATGGATGTTTTAACAGAAAGTGAAATTGAAGCAAGTATCACAAAATCGAAATTAGCAAAAAAATATAACGAAGTTGTTGACCGAGATAGCGCTTACGAAATGCTAAACAAAAAAATTGCTGAAGCACAAGAAGTCGCAGCCGAACAAGAAGCCGAAAAACCAACCAGAAAAGCAAAAGAAGAACCAAGTACAACAGAAGTTATTGGAAAATCGATTACCAAAGTAGTAACAAGCGCTAGTTTTATTCGAGGCGCTTTTGGTCTATTAATGAAAATGTTCAAGAAATAATGAAAGGATTTATTACAATTGGATTACTTATACTTTCTAATGTTTTTATGACATTAGCTTGGTATGGTCATCTAAAATTCAAAGAATTAAAGTGGTTCGAAAACGCTGGATTAATAACAATTGTATTAATCAGTTGGGGATTGGCTTTATTTGAATATTTCTTTCAAGTTCCTGCGAATAAAATTGGTTATGAAGGCAACGGCGGTCCGTTTTCATTAATGCAACTGAAAGTGATACAAGAAGTAATTACTTTGGTAATTTTTGTGATTTTCTCAATGGTTTTCTTTAAGAACGAAACTTTTAGATGGAATCACGCAGTAGGATTCTGTTTTTTAGTATTGGCAGTTTATTTTATATTTAAGAAGTAATAAAATGAAAAAATATTTTATCCAAAAATCACCATTTGTAGTTCCAACAACAGACGGGAAATTGATTGAAGAACATCACGGATTAGCAACTACAAATAATTCAGCGATTTCAATTGCACATATGATTGCACCACCAGGTTGGAGCGAACCTTTTCAAACTCCAGAATTTGATGAATACACTTATATTATCAAAGGGAAAAAGCAATTCATTATTGAAGATGAAATATTAATTTTAGAAACAGGTCAATCGATAAAAATTGAGAAAAACACTCGCGTTCAATATTCAAATCCGTTTGATGAACCGTGTGAATATTTAGCAATTTGTACGCCTGCGTTTAGTATGGATTCCGTTAACAGAGAAGAATAAAAAAAAGAGGCGATTGCCTCTTTTTATTTATTTTAATAATTCTAAAATTTTATTTTCTACTTCTTCTGAATTCCAATTTTTTTGAATATTATCCATTTTCAAAACTTCTTGCATAATTTCATTTTGAAAATCGCCAATTGCCATGGCTTCTGAATAAGGTTGTAAACTAAAAGTCACACGGCTATATAACGGCAACCATTTTTCTGGATGTTTGTCCGAAAACCATTTTTCGATTTTCTTTTGTAGTAAGAAATTAGCATCCGCAGTTTTTGCACTCATTTCTTCAAAATTTCTTCTCGAAAGTTCGGCAATAGCATCGGCGTTTGGTTTTCTTGAAATTTCGTAGGCTTTAAAAATTCGATCCCAATCGTCTCCATATTGTTGCATTAATTCATTCAGAATCGTAATATCTTCAAAACCCGCATTCATTCCGTGACCATAAAAAGGCACAATCGCGTGCGCAGAATCACCAATTAAAGCAATTTTATCGTTAAAAGTCCAAGGGAAACATTTCATAATCGCCAAATAACTGTTCGGATTTCTGAAAAAATCACGCACTAAATCTGGAATTACGTCTTTTGTATCAGGAAAATAAGTCGCGAAAAACGAAACTAACTTTTCTTCATTAGTTAACGATTCAAACGAATTTTCGCCTTCAATCGGCATGAACAAAGTACAAGTAAAAGAGTTGTCTAAATTAGCCAATCCCATCAACATGAAATTACCTCTTGGCCAAATATGTAAGGAATGAATATCAATTTTTGGAGAACCATCAGCATTAGCAGGAATATGTAATTCTTTGTAACCTATTTTCATGAACTCTTGCGAATAATCAAACATCGATTGACGTTGCATTCTGTGTCTAATTCTCGAGAAAGCGCCATCGGCTCCAAAAACTTTATCATATTTTAACTCGGTCCAATCACCTTGTTCGGTTTCGCCTTCCCACAAAGTTGCTGTGGCTAAGGTTACATCCCAAATTTTACGTTCGAAGAAAAATTCTACACCTTCAGCTTCCGCCAAATCGACCATTTTTCTATTCAAAACGCCTCTTGATAAAGAAAAAATAGCTTCGCCTTCTTTTCCGTAATATTGATAATTCAGTTTTCCATCTTGTAAGTGAATCGCTCTTTTATCTACTGGAATTCCGATTTTTCTAATTTCTTCATCTAAACCTACATCTTCCAATGCTTTCCAACCGCGATTTGACATCACCAAATTAATAGAACGACCTGAAAACTCAACCGTTCTAATATCGGGACTTCTGTCGAAAACATGTACTGTATGTCCAGCTCTTTTTAAATAGATTGCCAATAAAGTTCCTACTAATCCAGAACCTACTACAGCAATTTTTTGTGGCGTTTGCATGAAGATTTTTGTAAAAATTTGGACTGCAAAAATACGGAATAATAAATTTCTAAGCCCGACTTTTATCAGATTTTTCATTTTGAGTTCAAATTTTGTTTAATTATTTTTAATATTAGTTAAACAAAATGTATCTTTGAATAAAAATTGCTATGAGAAAGATTACGAAAGACGAATTGTTCTATATGTCAAAAGTGCCGCGACTGAACTTAGTCAATTGCGTTACCGGTTACAAATCCGCTAATTTAATTGGAACAGTTTCAACTGAAGGCGTATTAAATGTTGCTGTTTTCAGCAGCGTTACGCATTTGGGAAGCGAACCACCATTGTTAGGATTTATAGTTAGACCCACAACGGTTCCAAGAGACACTTATAAAAACATAAAAGAAACTGGATTCTTTACTATAAATCATATTACCGAAGAAATGATTGCCGATGCACATCATACATCCTCAAGTTATGACGAACACATTTCAGAATTCGACAAAACTAATTTAGAACCCGAATTTATAGACCATCACAAAGTCCCTTTTGTAAAAGGAAGTCCTATTCAATTACTTTGTAAATATGTAAACGAATACAAAATTGAAGAAAACGACTGTATTCACATCATCGCTTCGATTGAAACTATTTATGCAGATGAAAATTTGTTTCATGATGACAATTGGATGCAATTAGACAAAGGAAATGTAGTAGCTATTAATGGTTTAGATGGTTATGCTGTTCCGAAACTATCAGACAGATTTCATTATGCACGACCAGATAAACCTTCAACTTCGATGTTATAATGGCGCATAAAAAAGTAAATCTTCCCGAAAAAATATGTAAAACCTGTCAACGCCCTTTTTCATGGCGCAAAAAATGGGAGAAAAATTGGGAAGAAGTTGTGTATTGTAGTGATAAATGTAGAATGAATAAAAATTTCAAAAATCAAGTTCAAGGGCAAGATGAATAATCAAACACAAAAAAAAGGAACACAGATTTGAGAAATAAGAGAAATCTTTAAAATCTTTTATGAACTTTTTCACAAAGTTATTCTGTAAAGAAAACTTATGTGACTTATATGTTTAAAATTATGAACGGATTAGTATGGTTTAGAAACGATTTGCGCACGATTGACAATCATTCGTTGTACAATGCTTGTAGGGAAAATGAAAAAGTAATTGGCATTTATTGTCTAGATCCAAGACAATTCGAAACAACTCAATACGGTTTCAAAAAAACAGAAAAATTTAGAACGCAATTTCTTTTAGAGACTTTAGCCGAATTACAACAAAATTTAGCGGAGAAGAATATCTCCTTATTAGTTTATTACGGTTATCCCGAACAATTGATTCCAGAAGTAGCTGCAAAATATCAAATTGACACGATTTATAGCCAAAACGAATGGACGCAAGAAGAAGTGGATATTGAATCTGAAGTGCGAAATTTAATTCCTGCGGTGAATTGGAAAAAGTATTACGATCAATTCTTATTTCATCCTGATGATGTTCCGTATGAAGATTGGGAGAAAATTCCAGAAGTGTTTACGGAATTTAGAAAACAATTAGAAAAGAAAGTTCGAGTACGACCAACAGTGGCTATTACAATAAAACTTATTTCTAATGTAATTGAAGAAAAAATTACAATTCCTACGTTGGAAGATTTGGGATTTGACTCCGAAGCTTCGGAGTTCAAACAACCGAATAAAACCGCTTTTCCTTTTAAAGGTGGCGAAAATCATGCTAAAAAAAGAATCAAAGACTATTTTTGGGACACCAAAAAGCTAGCTGTTTACAAGAAAACTCGTAATGGTTTGGTTGGAAAAGATTATAGTTCGAAACTTTCAGCTTGGTTAGCGAATGGTAGTATTTCGGCAAGAACAATTTACTGGGAAGTGCAACAATTTGAGAAAAAAGTAGTCAAAAACGAAGATACGTATTGGTTGATTTTCGAATTGATTTGGCGTGATTATTTCAAATACATTTCGCTAAAACACGGCAACAAAATTTTCCAATTGAACGGCATTTTGCAAAAAGAATACCATTGGAATCAAAACACAAAAGCTTTTAATCAATGGACGAACGGCACCACACCAGAACATTTTGTGAACGCCAACATGATTGAATTGCAAAGAACAGGTTGGATGAGCAATCGCGGCCGTCAAAATGTGGCGAGTTATTGGGCAAAAGAATGGGAACAAGATTGGCGCATTGGGGCGGCTTATTTTGAGAGCATGTTGATTGATTACGATGTGCATAGCAATTATGGCAATTGGATGTACAATGCTGGTGTTGGCAACGATCCAAGAGATAGAAAATTCAACATCAAACGTCAAGCAGAAATGTACGATTGCGATGGAAAATTTCAGAAAATGTGGTTAATTCCTGAATTATTTTAGATGAAAACACTTCGATTACTTTTGGGCGACCAACTCAATTCGGAACATTCTTGGTTTGATGAAGTCAATTCCGAAGTGGTTTATGTAATGGCAGAAATGCGACAGGAAACGGATTATGTGAAACATCACATTCAAAAAGTGGTGGCGTTTTTTCTTTCGATGCGCAATTTTTCAGAGGAATTGAAGCATAAAGGTCATCAAGTGGTTTATTATAAAATTTCGGATGCCAATAATCCTCATAATTTAGAACAATTGATTCTGGATTTGGTTGAAAAGAATACAATCGAGCAATTTGAATACCAACTTCCGGATGAATATCGATTGGACGAGCAATTAAAATCCATTTGTGAAAAACTTTCTATTCCCACAAAAGCCGTTGATTCTGAACATTTTTATACTTCTAGAAATGAGTTGGCTGATTTTTTCAAAGGAAAAAAGCAACTTTTAATGGAAAGTTTCTATCGCATGATGCGAAAAAAACACGATGTTTTAATGGTCGGCGATCAACCGTTAGATGGAAAATGGAACTTTGACCAAAACAACCGCAATCAATATAAAAATGAAGTTCCGATTCCGTTTCCTTTGGAATTTCCTAAAAATGTGAAGGAACTTGTTGCCGAAATTGAAGCGCAAAACATCACGACTTTTGGAAGTATTGATATGGAAAATTTCAATTGGCCGACTTCCAGAAACGAAAGTTTACAATTGATTGACTATTTCTGTGAGCATTTGTTGGAACATTTTGGAACGTATCAAGATTCGTTATTTTCTGGACATAAATTTCTATTTCACTCGCGTTTGTCTTTTTCGATGAATTCTAAAATGATTAGTCCGAAAGAAGTTGTGGATGCTGTGATTTCATATTATTACCAAAATCAAGAAACCATTGAATTGGCACAAGTAGAAGGCTTTGTACGACAAATTATTGGTTGGCGCGAATATGTCAGAGGAATTTATTGGAAAAAAATGCCGAATTATGCCCAAATGAACGCCTTAGAAAACTACAATCCACTACCTGAATTCTTTTGGACCGGAAAAACCAAAATGAAATGCATGCAACATTCGATTTCTCAAAGTTTATCGGAAGCATATGCACATCATATTCAGCGTTTGATGGTTATTGGCAATTTTTCGTTATTAGCACAATTACATCCTGATGAAGTTGACGCTTGGTATTTAGGCGTTTACATCGATGCGATTGAATGGGTAGAAATACCTAATACACGCGGTATGAGTCAATATGCGGATGGTGGAATTGTAGCCACGAAACCTTATGTTTCTTCTGGAAGTTACATTAATAAAATGAGCAATTATTGTGGCAGTTGTCATTACAACGTAAAAGAGAAATTGGGCGATAAAGCCTGTCCGTTTAATAGTTTGTATTGGCATTTTTTAGATGAGAAAAAACAGCATTTTGCAAACAATCAAAGAATGAGCATGATGTTAGCTTTACTAAGAAAAATGAAACCTGAAGAATTAGCCGCTACGAAAGAAAAAGCGATATCGATTTTGGAGGATATCAATAATTTATAAAAAAACCGAAGCTTTTAAAACTTCGGTTTGGTTATTTATTTATTAAAATTAATCCTATTCCCATTTGTCAGTTCTTTTTTGTTGATCATTTAGAGTTAAATAGTGAATAGCAATTAACAACTGAATATTAGGATCTTCTAAATCGAATTCTTTCGGATTTTTATAAATACTTTGTTGTAACCAGCCTACTGATTCAAAATCTCCAGCTTCAATAAGTCTATCCGCATAATTTTTAACTTCTGGATTATTTTTTCCAAATTCAGTCAAAAATTTTTGATATTTCCCATTATATTTTGAACCTAAATTTTTTAATTCCAAACCAGTATCTGGATAAGTCGCTTTTCCAAACTCCCATATTTCATCAAACGTAGATTTCGAAATAGAATTGTAAAGTTCTTTTTGTTTTTCAAAATCCACTTTCTCTAAAATCGGGTGCCAACCATTTTCTAATAATCCCGGTAATATTTTAGAAAAACAGACTTTAAAATCAGATTTTTTATT
Source organism: Flavobacterium sasangense DSM 21067 (assembly GCF_000686885.1). Classification (GTDB taxonomy): domain Bacteria; phylum Bacteroidota; class Bacteroidia; order Flavobacteriales; family Flavobacteriaceae; genus Flavobacterium; species Flavobacterium sasangense. The sequence continues at coordinate 13,713 of NZ_JMLU01000021.1, forward strand.
TTCAGATATTTGGTTTTTAAAAAAGTCTCTTATTTTATTCAAGTCAGAGATTTGATCAGTGGAAAAGTTATTCTCTAGTTCAACTGTTGAATATTGAGATTTACAAGAGAAACTCAGTTGCAAAATTATTATTCCAAATATCAATATTAATACTTTTCTCATATTACAAAACAAAAAACTTTAAGAAACTGAAACAAGTTCAGTTTGACAAAAAAATTATTAAACTTGTATATGTCCCCAATTTTGACCCCATTTAATACGGTAAATTTGCATTTCGGAAACATTAAATTCTTTTGCGGTTTTTCTAACGCTGAACTTTTCACCTTGTCGCTTCATTTTTAACTTAATCCGAATGACTTGTGTAGAAGTTAGCTTTTTACCATCTCTTTTAATATTATTTTCTTGAAACTTTTTAAAAGCTTCTTTTACAGCTGGACTTTTGTGTCCGTGAGCGCGCATCTCATTGTAAGTTGCCCATTTTAAATTGTACAACTGATTATTCATTTTATCATAATCAAGATGTAAAACATATTCTTGGTCTTCACTTACTCTTGGAATAAAAAGCTCCGCTACCATTTTATGAATGGCATGAGAATAATAACTTTTCTTTCCGTTAACCGATCTAACATAACGTAAAAATAGAAAACCTTCAGTTGGAGCACCTTTTAGAATTTTCCCGTTTTCAATTTTATCAGTAAAACTTTTAAGTCTACCATAATTAGAAACAGCATATCTAACCTTACCTGGAACTTCAATTGGATATTCTCTCCATTGTTCAATTACAAAATGACTCATATTTTTGTCTTTAAATAAATTAAGGGGCGTATTATTTAAGACTTTCGTCTGATTTAATGCAAGATATAAATTATTTGTTAAACTTGATTTTGTTCCCAACATTCATTTTTTGAGATTTTGCAAAAGCACCACACATATGGAATAACATTCTTGCTCCAACATTCCCATCCCAATCATCATCGCCTGGTGCTACTTCAACTAAATCAAATCCGATAATTTCTTTATTTGTTTCAGCTAAGCGACTGAACAAGTAAGCGGCTTGCTCAAATGAAAATCCTCCTGGAACTGGAGTTCCTGTATTTGGACAATACCAAGGATACATTCCATCAATATCAAAAGAAATACAAACTTTTTCTGGTAATGAAGCGATGATATGGTCGCATTGTTGTTGCCACGTTTTACCTTCGAAAGCTTCCTGTTTTAAATCCATATCAGTATGTACTAAAACTCTATCTTTTAAAGCTACTTCGACTTCTTGTTCACAAAAATCGCGAATTCCTACTTGTACAATTTTTGAAACTTGAGGAATTTGTAACGTATTGTACATAATAGAAGCGTGCGAATAGGTAAATCCTTCATAAGCAATACGTAAATCCATATGCGCATCTAAATGCAAGATTCCGAAGTTGTCATATTTGGTTGCTAAAGCTTGGTAATACCCTAGTGGTGTAGAATGATCTCCACCTAAAAGCACCACTTTTTTACCTTTGTTCATCCAACTTAGCGTTTGCTCGCGAACAGCTTCCACCATATCAGAACACGCATAATTGATTTCTTCTAAATCTTTCATTAATGAAGGATGATGGTCTAAAATCATTCCGCTTTCTAAAGCTTTGATGATTGGAGCCGCTTGTTTTTTGAACTTTTTAGATTTCTTTTTTAACTCTTTAGCGGGTTTATCTATATAAATTCCTAATTTCCATAATTCTGGAAATTCTTGATGATTCAAATCTACCTGAAAAGAAGCGTCTAAAACCGCATCTGGACCTTTAGAAGCTCCAGAACCATAACTCACTGTAACTTCCCAAGGCACTGGAATTACAATAATTTCACTTTGCTCTGCCGAAAATGGCAAACCAAAAATAGTAGCATCTGCCAACCCTGGTTGGGATGGATCAAAATTTTCTAAAATTTGTTCTTTAGTCATGATTTCATGTAATTCGGTTATACACTACAAAGATAATTCATTTTAACAAAAAAAGCCGAACAAGAATGTCCGGCTTTTACTATTTCTTTGAAATTTGTTATTGTTTTACAAATTTGTGAGATGCTTTTGAATTCATAAAATAAACGATGTAAACACCATTCGCTAAATTTGAAATATCAATTGTTGATTCATTTGTAATTAGATTTTTACCTATCACTTTCTGTCCTAACATATTATATACTTCAATTTCTTCATTTTCGAAATTATCTCCTTTGATAGTAATAGTTGTTGATGCTGGATTTGGATAAATACTGAATGTGTTTTTCACTACATCCTCAACACCTAAACTTGCTTGAACCACTAAGTTAAAATTACAATTTACAGAAGTTCCGCTTGTCGCCGTCATTGTAATAACGTGAGTTCCAACCGTAACAACAGTTCCTGCTGCAGGACTTTGAGTTACCACAGCATCGCAATTTGAATTAATTGCATTCGCCAAACTTGCAAAACTTGGAACCGTATAATTTCCTAAACCATCTGCAGTTACTGTTTGAGTCCCTGGGCAATTGATTCTTAAAGCAATTGCTGGCATTACATAACCTGCTGCTGTATATTTTTCAGTCATTACTTTAATATCTGCACAACTGTAATTCATATCAATAGCAGCTTGTCTTACAGCAATTGCAGCATTTTGTTGATTTGTTGAACTGTTCGTTAAAGCTAATCCTTCTAAGAAAGCTTTATCTGTTTTTGTTCTTCCTAAAACATCCCAAATTTTCATATTAACAGTTGACCAAATTTGACCATCTGTATGTATCTGTCCAACTAAACCACCAGGGTATAAAGCTGCATAATTAGTAGTTCTACCTCCCCAACACGCATTATGTCCATCCCAGTTAAACATCCAATGATAAGCTGCATCAGCAGAAGTCCATTGCCCTGACAAGGCTCTACTATTAGATTGTGCCCAATAATCTCCACTTCCTTCACTTAGCCCGTTTACTTGAGATAAAGAACCACCTGTTAACCAATCGTGTAATCCATGTCCAAGTTCATGCCAAATAACGTCACCATCTTCAGCATCATCTACACATCCTTCACCAAAAACCAATTCCCCATTTGTATAATGCGAATTATCAGCTCCATTCTCTCCAGAAGGATCAAACCACAAAACACCAGTATGAGTGCCATTTACATTTTGCAAACAATTAACCCCTAATGTTTCATTGATATATCGTAAATTATTATCGGTGTGATAAAAGACATTTGCTGCTTCAAAACCATCAGCATTTCTAGTAAATGAAAAATTCGCATTTGCTTGAGTGAACAATCCTTTATTAGGATTTTCTAAATTTTTAATTTCAACATAAGAACTTTTTAATTTATAAGTTCCTGCTGTATTATCTACTTCTGGTAAATTCACCAAAACTCTTTGTGCATTTAACTCTGCAGTATCAGTATCACCAGAACCACCTCCGTCAGAGTAATTTCCACCATAAGCCACTCTTGCAGAAGACAAAGGATCTGATAAAAATACCATAGCGGTACCAGGTTGAAATGCTAAAGTTGAAGTAGCTTCTTTTGGCATAAAATATTTTGCAGCTCCAGAAGTATTAGTAGCATTATGATGATTTGAAGTACATTCTGCTCCACAATAAATAGCAATATCTTTTACACTTAAAATGGTTCCATTTATAGCATCCATAATAACTTCCCATGATCCTGACTTTTCTTCAAAGCTAGTTACTGTTCTGTAAACTAATTTTGTATTCTCTAATTTATTATAAACAAACAATTTAGATTCCTGAAAAGTCACCATTCCTGAAACCCCAATTTCTTTATCGGAAATTTCAATTGCACGTTCTTTGGAAATTTGAGGTGTCGTATTAATTTGAACTACCTCTTTTATAATGTTGTGATCTGCATAAGAAACTTGATCATTAAGATCGAAATGCACCACAATTTCCGTATCAAAAACAGGAATGTTATTCACCATTTGTTGAAAACGCAATGTTTCACCCGATATACTTTTACGAACAAAACGTAAATTAATATCGGAATCCGAGTTGATTTTTAATTCTTTTAAATTGGATTTAATCCATTGTCTTGCAACAGCTTCTTTTTCAGAAACTTGCGCAACCAACAACTGTAGGGTTCCAATCAGACAGAACGCCAAAGCAAGTAATGTTTTCTTCATTTTTTATGAGTTTGATTTTAAGGTTGTTACAAATAAACCGAAAAAATATAACAAAACACAAAAAAATGTTAAAAAAATTACTCTTTATTTAAAATCAATTGTTTTAAGATTTGACCAAATTCATACATTTCTTCAAAAGAACAATAAAATGGTGCTGGTGCTAAACGAATTACGTTTGGCTCTCTCCAATCGGTGATTACGCCGTTTTTCATTAATCTATCAAATAACTCTCTTCCTTGTCCGTGAAGGTAAACTGATAATTGACAACCGCGTTCTTCTTGATTTGATGGTGTTAAAATTTCGAAATCAGCTCCCTCTAATTCTTTGTCGATTTCGTGAAGAATAAATTCTAAATAAGATGTAATTAAATTTCGCTTTGTGATTAGTTTATCCATCCCAACTTCAGCAAACATTTCTACAGATGCTAAATATGGAGCTAATGATAAAATTGGAAGATTACTAATTTGCCAACCATCTGCTCCATGAACAGGGTCAAAATCGGGTTCCATTTTAAAACGACGCTCTTTATTGTGTCCGTACCAACCTGCAAAACGTTTTAATTCTTTATCGTTATGATGTTTTTCATGCACAAAGAATCCAGATGCATTTCCTGGTCCTGAATTCATATATTTATAACTACACCAAGCAGCGAAATCTACATTCCAATCGTGCAAATCTAATTTGATATTTCCAGCAGCGTGCGCTAAATCCCAACCCACATAAGCACCGTATTTTTGACCCGCTGCCGTAATGGTTTTCATATCAAACACTTGTCCTGTATAATAATTAACTCCACCAATTAAGACTAGAGCTAATTCACTACCAACTTCGTCAATTTTAGCCAAAACATCTTCTAAACGAATATTTGCCTCTCCTTCTCTTCGTTTGATTTCAACGATAGCATCCTTTGGGTCATAACCGTGAAATTTTACCTGACTTTGGAACATGTATTGGTCGCTTGGAAACGCTTTTTCCTCACAAATAATTTTATATTTCTGTGGTGTTGGATTATAAAAAGACACCATTAATAAGTGAAGATTTACTGTTAACGTATTCATTACCCCTACTTCAGCTGGCTTAGCCCCAACAATATCACTCAATGGAACTGCAAAACGCTCCTGATAATCCCACCAAGGTTTATCAGAATAAAAATGACCTTCTACTGCCAAATTAGCCCAATCATTCATTACTTCGTCAACGTAAGTTTTGGTTCTTTTTGGTTGAAGTCCGAGAGAATTTCCTGTAAAATAAATTACTTGTTTTCCGTTTACGTGTGGAAAATGAAATTCATCTCTGTATTTTCTCAATTCGTCTTGAGCATCTAAACTTTGTGCGAATTCGCGCGTATTTTGAAAAGTCATTAGGTAGTTTTGTTTGAAGGGTAAAATTAGGTAAAAGTTTCAAAGCAACAAAAAGCGAAACCAGTTAAAATAAAAAATCCCAACCTTTCGATTGAGATTTTTAAAAATTATATGATTAACATCGCGTCTCCGTATGAGTAAAAACGATATTTTTCTTTAATTGCTTCTTCGTAAGCTTTTTTCATTAAATCGTGACCACAAAAAGCAGAAATCATCATTAATAAAGTTGATTTTGGTGTGTGGAAATTAGTAATCATACAATCTGCAATACTAAAATCGTATGGAGGATAAATAAATTTATTTGTCCAACCTGTGTAAGGATTTAACGTTCTTTGAGAAGAAACCGAACTTTCCATGGCTCTCATCGAAGTTGTTCCTACACAACATACTTTTTTCTTTTTGGCTTTTGCATTATTAACGATATCACAAGCTTCTTGCGTAATAATCATTTCTTCCGAATCCATTTTGTGTTTCGATAAATCTTCTACTTCAACTGGATTAAAAGTTCCTAAACCTACGTGTAATGTTACTTCTGCAAAATCAACACCTTTGATTTCTAAACGTTTTAATAAATGTTTAGAAAAGTGTAGACCAGCAGTTGGAGCTGCAACAGCACCTTCTTCTTTTGCATAAATAGTCTGGTAACGCTCCGCATCTTCTGGAGTTACTTCACGATTGATGTATTTAGGAATTGGAGTTTCACCAAGTTCTACTAATTTTTCTCTGAATTCTTCGTAAGAACCATCGTATAAAAAACGTAATGTTCTACCACGAGATGTAGTATTATCAATCACTTCAGCCACTAACGAATCGTCATCACCAAAGTATAATTTATTTCCGATACGAATTTTACGCGCTGGATCTACTAAAACATCCCACAAACGTTGCTCTGCATTTAATTCTCTTAATAAGAAAACTTCAATACGAGCACCAGTTTTTTCTTTATTTCCATACAAACGTGCTGGAAAAACTTTGGTATTATTCAAAACCATTACATCTCCGTCATCAAAATAGTCAATAACGTCTTTGAATAATTTGTGCTCGATAGTATTTGTTTTTCTGTTAACCACCATTAAGCGAGATTCATCTCTGTTTTCGGTAGGAAATTCAGCTAATAATTCTTCTGGTAAATTGAAATTGAAATGAGATAATTTCATTTAAAAATATTTAAGAGTTTAAAAGTTTATGTGTTTCTTAGTTTTCTAACTCAAAACACTAAAATTCAGTTGGCAAATATACGATTATGAAATAGGCGTTGTCAAGTAAAATGCGGTTTATTTTACAAAACCCTTGTTTTACTTGACAACGCCCAAATTTTAAAACCTAAAAACTAACTATTTAATTGAGATTTTCTTAGTTGCGATATTGTTATCGATGTCTTGAATTCTTACCAAATACATTCCAGAAGCTAAATCGGAAACATTGATTTGCTTTTGATTAGATGAAATCACTTTTTGACCTTGAATGTTGTAAATTTCTACAGATTGAATATCGTTTTCGCTTTCAATGTTTAAAATATCGCGAACTGGATTTGGATACAAAGAAACTTCTAAATTGTTTTGGTTAAAATCTGAAGATGACAATACGTTGTAATTATACAAATTTGAAATTTCTGTTGGAGATAATTCGTAATTGTAAATTTTTAAATCGTCTACAGTTCCTTCAAATGAGCCTGAAGACAAATTAAACGTTGTGTTATTTGCGGTATTCCATGCAGACTTAACTGCACTTGTAATTAATACACCATCAAGATATATTGATGCTACATCAGTTACACTATTAAAAGTTACCACTAAATGTTTCCATGTATTTAATAGAATACTTGTAGCACTAGTTAAATCATTAGCCCATGCATAATTATTAATTTGACTAGAAGTTAACGAAAAACCATAATATTGATTAGCTGATTGAGTCCCATAACCAAATAAATAATTATCACCCCAATAAGATTGCATTTTTAACCAAATAGAAATAGAACGAGAGGAATTTCCAACAGGTAAATTTTCTAAATTTACAGTTGCACCTGTATTTGTAAACCTTAAAGCATTATTTGGATTTCCATTTCTGTCTAAAGTAAAAACACCTGCTGTCGTAAAATTTTTGTTTCCTGTTATATCAAAGTAGCTATTGTCAAAATTAAATTGATACACTAGAGAATTGCCCATTAAAGCATTATTAGCATATAAACTTGAAATTTGGCTATCATTTAATGCATAATTATAAATCTTTAAATCATCTATCGCCCCAACAAAATTTAATTCACCACCTACTCCAACACCAAGTTTAAATAAATCATTATTATTCAAAGTATTCCAAGATTTTGCTTGAGAACTTAAAAGTACTCCGTTTTTGTATATTTTAGCTGTAGTACCATCATAAACATAAGCAAAATGATACCATGTAGAAGCATTACTGCTACTGCTTGCACTTAAATTATTAGCATAGCCAAAATAATCAACTGTAGTTGAATTGAAAGACCCTCCTATTGCATTATTCATACTACCTTGCCCATATGAAAAAGTCATATTGTAAGGTGTTTGAATCATGTTCAATTTAGCCCAAAATGAAATTGTTCTTGCTGAATTTCCATAAGGTAAACCTGGAATGGTTGCAGAAACTCCAGAATTGCTGGTAATATTTAATGCTCGGTTTGCATTTCCATTTCTATCTGTTGTAAAAGACGTATAAACTGTTGGTATAAAAGGATTAGAACCCGCTGTATTTACATAAGTTCCGTCGAAATTATATTCTGTAGAAGAGTTTGCAGAAATCGCTTGAGTTGCTTGAAGATTATCAATATAAACAACTCCACCACTCACAATAAAATTTATTTGTGCTCTAAAACGAATTGGAGTACCAGCTGGTACAACACCTGCAGCCAAAGTTGCAGATAGAGTTTGACAATTTGTAGAAAAAACATCACTTGTATTTACTTGAGTCCAAGTATTTGTATTGTTAACTTCATAGTATAGCCTTGCAATTAAATAACCAGTACTTGAACTTTGTGCTTTATAACCATAAGAAAATGTGATTGCATTTCCATTCGAAATGTAACTTGTTGTTTGAAGATTAGCATTACTACCACTTGTAAATAAAGAAGCAGTCAATGATTGGGAACCAGAACAACTAGCTGCAGTTGTTACCGAATAATTAGAATTACTCCAACCGGCTGGCAAACCTGATTCAAAACTTTCATTTAAAGTAATTTGCGAAAAAGTAAAGGCACAAGTTAAAAAGAATAAAAAAGAAAATAATTTTGTTTTCATAAATATCGATTTAGAATTTCGATGTAAAATTATTTTTATCAAGTCGTTAATTTTTAACGAGTTTACCAAATACTATTTTCAGTTAACGAAAAAAGGACAGAAACAGATTTCGTTAATTAAAAAGCAGGTTTCACAAACTGAACTATTTCAAACACCTTAATAATTGTTTATATTTGTTAACAAATCGCTCTAATTGAAACTATTTCAAGTCATATTATTTTATTTTCTCACCCAAATAGTATTTGGACAAAACCCTTATTATTATAATATCGATCGAACAAACGGTTTACCATCTAATAGTGTTTATGATATTTTTCAAGACAGTAAAGGTTTTATGTGGTTTGCAACTGGCAAAGGGTTATGTCGTTATGATGGTAATGTTTTTAAAACTTATACATCAGATAGCCAAACCTCAAAATCAGGCTCATGCATTAGGGAAGATAGTTTTGGAAGAATTTGGTATTGCAATTTTGATGGTTATTTATATTATGTTGAAAATGGTGAATTAAAAAGTTTATCTCAAAAAGAATCTAGAGGATATATCAAATACAGCATTATTAAGAACAAACTATTTTTAATGCAACTCAACGGAGTAATAGTTTATGATTTAAAAAGTTTAAAACCTATTTATTTCTATCCTTTAACGGATATAAACATTCGCTCAACATATTCCGTTGGATCAAAATTTTATATCGTTGGTGAATACATTTATGAAATTGATTATCCTAAAAAAATAAAAAAACGTGAGCTTTCGGATGATTTTAAAAAAAATCTAGAAGTTCCTATTGTTCAAGTAATAAAAGACGAACTTTTCATCGTTTCAAAATATTCAAATTATTATTACACTTATAAAGAAAATAAACTTACAAGAAAAGAATTTAGTAACTCATTTGATTTTATACAAAACGTTGCTTTAACAGATAATGCGCCATGGCTTTGCACCCCAAATGGGATAATTAAATATGAAAACAACAAAGCAACGTATTACTTTTCTGAATACAACGTGTCTTATATCTTTAAAGATAAACAACAAAACTATTGGATTTCTACGTTAAATAACGGATTGCTTTTTATTCAAGATTTCAAAAACAATTTCATTCCACTAGATCCAAAACCTACTATTTTTTCTCCTTATAACAATCAACTCTTAATAGGAACAGAAAACGATTTAATATATGGTCTTCAATTAAATGATTTATCAATAAAAACGGTTTACAAAAACAATAGCAACCACCCTATTAACCAAATTATTGGAAACGAAAAAAGTCAAAACATCTACTTTACCTCATCAAAATTTAAAATCTTAGACCAAAAAAACACAATTACAAAAGAGTGGTCAACAGCTGTAAAAGATATAAAAAAAATCGACGACACTTATTACGCTGTTGCTGCAAGTGGTGTTTGTGGGTTATTTAAAGTGGGGAACCAAAAAAGTAAATGGGATAATATTTTTAAAAAATATTACAATGTTCCAAACGGATTTAACGAAAGTTCAATTTTTAGGTTAAATGGGAAATCAACTGCGTTTAACTCTGAAAATAATTGCATTTATTATGCTACCAACATGGGATTGAAATTCGTTAATTTAAACGACGTTAATGAATTAAAATTTCAAAATAAACCGCTATTCATTACCAATTTACAATCTTACAAAAATGTAGTTTATGCTTTATCCACAAGCGAAGAATTATATAAAATTGATGTTAATAACAAGGTAACTAAAGTTTCTATTTTTGAAGAACATTTAAAAGAACGTTTTACCAAGTTTAAAATTCAAGAGAACTCCATTTTTATTTTTACCACAAACGGTATAATTGAATACAATTTAATTAAAAACTACTATCGTAAAATTTTACCTTTAACCAGCGATCTAGAAGTTACCGACGTTGCTGTAATTGGGAATAAAATTTATTTTGCTACCTCAAAAGGGATTATTGTAAAAAATAAATTCAAGAACAAAGAATTTGCCAAACCTGAATTAATCATCAACGAAATAAAAGTTAATGGTACTCTACAAAAAGAGAATAACTTAAATGAATTAGAATACAATCAAAACAATATTACAGTTAATTTTTCTGTACTCTCTTTTAATCCAAATGAAAAAAATAGTGTTTTATACAAAATAAACAATGGGAACTGGAATCGCTTGGATATTGATAACAAGAATCTGATTTTATCTTCTATTTCTCCTGGAGATTATAACGTATATTTAAAAATAGATGCTAATTATGAAACGCCTATTCAACAAATCCATTTTAAAATCAATAATCCCTTTTGGTTAAATCCTTTTTTCTTAATTTATTTAGGACTGATTATCATTGCTTTAGCTTATACTTTTTACAAATATCAAATTCAAAAAATCGAAAAGAAAAACCAACTTTTATTAGATAAAGTCAATTTAGAAAAGAATTTAAATCAATCGAAGCTCAAAGCGATTAAATCCCAAATGAATCCGCATTTCTTTTACAATGCTTTAAATACAATTCAATCTTTTATTTTGTCGAACGATAAAAAACAAGCGGTTTCCTATTTATCAAAATTCTCTACACTAACGCGAACCATTTTAGAGATGAGTGAAAAGGAAAACATAACACTTTCGGAAGAAATTAAAACTTTAGGATTGTATTTAGACATTGAAAAAGCTCGTTTTGATGAAGATTTTAGTTACGAAATCAATATTGGTTATGGTATTGACATTGAAAACATTAAAATTCCATCAATGCTGTTACAACCTTATGTTGAAAACGCGGTAAAACATGGTTTGCTGCACAAAAAAGGAGAGAAAAAAGTAACTATAGATTTCGAAAGAATTTTTGATTCTTTAAAAATAACTATTGATGATAATGGAATTGGACGACAAAAAAGCGCCGAACTAAAAGCTATTAAAAACAAAGATCATTTATCATTTGCTACCGAAGCCATGCAGAATCGTATCGAATTACTCAATCAATATAAACAGCAAAATATTACCATTAATTTTGAAGACAAAATAAACAAAAATGGTCAATCTTCCGGAACAAAAGTTATTATAGAAATTCCAATTACCTACTAAAATGAAAGCCATTATTATAGACGACGAAAAGAGAGCACGAATTTCGCTTGCCTTACTTTTACAAGAATATTGTCCAGAAGTTACCGTAGTAGCCGAATGTGAAAACTTACCAGAAGGCATAAAAGCCATCAGAAAGCAACAACCTGATATTGTTTTATTAGACATTGAAATGCCAGGTCATAGCGGCTTGGAGTTATTGGACTTTTTTGATGAAAACGAAATTAATTTCTCCATTATTTTTACTACTGCTTATAATGAATATGCCTTAAAAGCATTCAAATTTTCGGCAGTCGATTACTTATTGAAACCAATCATTCCAGAAGAATTAGCAGAAGCCATTCAACGTGTTGCCAAACAAAAACAACGTTTTGAAAATTTTATAACCTTTAAAGAAAACTTACAACAAGAAAGCTTAACTAAAATAGCGGTTCCTTCTGGGAATACATTGTTATTTTTAGACACCAATAAAATCATCTACATCAAAGGTGAAGGAGCTTATTCAGAAGTTTTTTGTAGCGATGGTAGCAGACAATTAGTGAGTCGAAACTTAAAGAACTTCGAAGATATATTATGTTCTGATTCTCGCTTTTTACGAATTCATAAATCGTATATCGTGAACTTCAACTTTGTAACGGCTTTCAACAAATCAGATGGCGGAAGTATTGAATTGGAAAATAAAACACAAATTCCTGTTTCACCTGATAAATCGCAAACTATTTTAGATCAAATTCAGATAATAAAACGTTAGTTTATTTCAGAGTTTTCAATTCCAACTAGCTTCAAATCTTTCCAAAAATCTGGATAGGATTTAGAAACTACTTCTGCTTGATTAATTATAATTGGAACTTTCAAAGCTAAAGGAGCAAAAGCCATAGCCATTCTGTGGTCTTGATAAGTTGAGATTGAAATATTTTTCTTAATTTCAGAAGAAGATTTCAAATGTAAAGAATCATTAGTTACTGAAATTTCAGCTCCTAATTTTGTTAGTTCTATTTTTAAAGCTTCTAATCGGTCGGTTTCTTTGATTTTTAGCGTATGCAATCCCGTTAAATTACAAGCTATTCCTAATCCAAAGCAAGTAACTGCTATGGTTTGAGCAATATCAGGACAATTATTTAATTGGTAATTGACAATTGACAATTGACAATTTTTTGTTTTAGAAATCGTAATTGAATTATCACTATTAAAAGTAGTTTCAACACCAAAATCCTTGTAAATATCAATCAAAGCACTATCGCCTTGCAAACTATCCTTTTTATAACTTGAAAGTGTGACTTGAAAACCTATTTCAGATAATGCAACAATGGAATACCAGTAGGATGCTGAACTCCAATCTGACTCAATTGTAAATTGAGATGCTGAAACGAGTTCAGCATGACAAACTGTGATTTTATTTCCAACAAATGTAGTCATCACTCCAATTTCATTCAATAACGCTAAGGTCATTTTAATATAAGGAACTGAAGTAATTTCTCCTTCAAGTGTTAACACTAGACCATTTTCTAATTTAGGCGCAATTAACAACAAGGCTGAAATATACTGGCTACTCACATTGGCTGGAAGCGAAACTTTATTCTTTGTTATTTTTTTTCCTTTAATACGGATTGGCGGGAAACCTTCATTTTCTTCATAAGTAATTTCGGCTCCTAATTCATTTAAAGCGTCAACTAAAATTTTTATCGGACGCTCTTTCATTCTTGACGAACCTGTTAAAACCACTTCTTTTCCTTCTTGAATAGAAAAATAAGCGGTAAGAAATCGCATAGCTGTTCCTGCGTGGTGAACGTCTATGAGTTGTGAGTTGTGAGTTGTGAGTTGTGAATTTAAGGCTCTAGACATCACTTCCGAATCATCTGAATTGGAAGTGTTTTCCAATATTAAATTTGGATACAAAGCTTGCAATAACAACAGTCTGTTAGTCTCTGATTTACTACCAGTGATTTTCACTTTTGCCTTTTGCCTTTTGCCTTTTGCCTTTTCTAAGAATAAATCCATTATTTCGTAACCATTTTTAATCCGACAATGGATAAAATTAATGTGCTAATAAAAAACACGCGCCAAAAAGTTGCAGGTTCTTTAAAAACAATAATTCCTACTAAAACACTTCCTACTGCGCCAATTCCAGTCCAAACGGCATAAGCAGTTCCAATTGGTAATTCTTTGGTTGCTCTAACTAATAATATCATACTGATGGAAAGACATACTAAAAAACCTCCGTACCAAAGTAAAGAAGTGTTTCCAGTTGATTCCTTTGCTTTTCCTAAACAGGTTGCAAAACCTACTTCGAATAATCCTGCTATTATTAGTAAAATCCAGTTCATGTTTTTATTAGGGTGAAAGGAAAAGGGTAAAATGTGAAAGGAAACTAAACATCAACAAGTGATTTTTTTACCTTAAACTCTTTACCATTACCTTATTTTAGTTTTTCGTTATTATGATGTCTATCGTGATCGCGTTTGGTTTTTAAATCCATTTTTTTATCAAAAGCGGCCTGTAAATCAACTCCGGTTTGATTCGCCAAACACAAAACTACAAAAACTACATCAGCAAGCTCTTCACCTAAGTCTTTGTTTTTATCTGATTCTTTTTCGGATTGTTCGCCATAACGACGAGCTATAATTCGGGCTACTTCACCTACTTCTTCAGTAAGTTGAGCCATATTAGTTAATTCATTGAAATAACGAACACCATGTTCTTTAATCCAATTATCTACTTCTTGTTGGGAATTTTTTAGGTTCATAAATTATTTTTTTAACAAAATTACTTTTTCATTTTGTTTTTGAATCATTCTATCAAAAAATTCTTTTAACATTACATAATCTTCCGCTGGAACAATGGACACATTTATTTCAAAATTTACAACAAGTTGAATTTGATTTGCACTTGAATTGATAATATAGCTAAAAACGCCATAATTATTATCCATTGATAAAGTGATTGTTTCTGGTAAAAAAGCAACTTCATAACCATCAGGAACAGCAATCGAAATTGAATATTTATCTTTAAATGGAAATGAAAAATCAATAGGATATTCTCTTTTCTCGACTAAGAATGGATTTTTATCAGCTTTAAAATGCATTAATGGCGAAAATAATATCTTGTTACCAATTTTTTCAATTTCATTCTTATTCACAAAAGCGTATTTTTCAATTACTGGTTCATTTAATGACTCTACATTTGTTACCTCGTAATCATTAATTTCTAATCCATCAAACTTTTTTTCAACATTTTCAACTATTGATTCTTTGTTTAATTTTCTATATTTATTTCTATAATTATAAGCATTATATGCAAAATATTGTTCTCTAGTTTGTCCAGAAATTTCTGATTCATTTTCTATTTTAGCTAATACCGTTACAACATCATTTGATATAAACTGTGGCATTAAATCTAACATCTCTGAATAACCATCGTTCTTCACTAATCTTCCATTCCAATTCAAATCTCTTAAAGGCAAGATATTAATCATTGCATTTTTATCTGTTGCGTCTAAAAAGTAACTTTTTTCATTATTGTTAACTCTGACGATTACATAATTAAAGGCTGTTCTACTAGGGAAAAGTGGAATACCATTAGATCTCGTACTTATCAAAACTGGATCAGCATCAACATTGGCATATTTTAGCATTGCTACTAACATTAAGTTAATATCTGCAACATTTCCAGTTTTGTTTTGATAAGCTTTTTTAACTCCTTCATCGCAGTTATATCCATACAGCCCATTCCAATTCATTCTTGTTTTTACGAATTCGAAAATTTTATTGACTTTATCTTGATCATTTATAAATCCTTTTATATCGTTTTCAAAATAATTTGTAATATTTAATTGTTCTCCGAAATTATCGTTTTTATAAATATTTTTAACCACATCTTCCCAAGTTAATGAAAAAGATTCAAACATGCTATTTGGCATTTTCTTTCCTGACAATTCATGTTGCAATCCCGCAGTATAATTTTCTATGTTATTTACAAAAGACTCATCATTTAATGCTTTTAAATTTTCTAATGTATAAACTACTTTTTCTACAGTATAATTAATACTTTCATTAGTTCTCTCATATTTTATTGCTGCCCCACTTCTTACCAAGTCTTTATTAGTAATTGAAATCGTTTTTCCTTCTTTTGATTTACTTTCAACAGGAATTAAACTTCCTTTTCTGTATACATTATAGGTAAAATATTCTGGAATATTAGTTTCATATTGAGAAAACTTCACTGGAATCGATTTTTGAAACTTCCACTCTGGGAATACAGAATAGTAAGGAGACTTTATTTCATATTTATATTCAATAATTGAACCCTCTCTTACATTTGGCATGGTAATCTTTTTCACAGACCAAAATTTATTTACATTTTCAATAAATTCATTTTCGCCTTTCAACTTAGTTTTTTCAACTTTATCACCAACTAAATTATAAGTAAAAGCTTTTGAAAAATCAACACTCTCCTTTTCATTCCCACCTACATAGAACTGTATCGCTTCATTTGCAAATTCATAACCTTCCTTTGTGTATATCTTTATTTTAACTTCAACTTCTGTAACAAGATAAAATCCTTCTTCCTGAGAATATTGAAAAGTAGTTTTTCCTGTTTGAAATAAAATAGCCGCAGGAGCAAGACTATCAATTGGATGATATTTTTCTTTCAATTCTTCGATTGTTACTTTACCTAATTCTCTTTTTTGAGAAAATAATAAGTTCGTAGTTAAAAATAAAACTACTAAAAGAGGATACTTCATCATGATTATTAATTTAAGCTTTTTTTAAAATAATTTTTGAATTGTCAGATTTTGCTATTTGTTCCATGAATTTTCTATAATTTTCGTACTCTGACTTATCATAAACACCATTGTTTAATATAAATTCTCTTTTAAGAACAAAATTTTCATTTTCTTTATCTAACATGAGTTTATACTTCCCGAACGTACTTTCAATTATTACATTATCAAATTTCCCATCAATTACATAACCATTAGGAAAATTAATTTGTGTTATATCATTATCATGAAAACCTCTCGAAACTTCAAAAGAATTTTTTCTCTCTTTATATCTTTGAGGGATATTTACATATCTATTAAACACATTAAGTGGCACAATCATTAAATCATTACTAATTGTTGCATAAGACTGTGCCATCATCTCAACATCTTCAGTAAATTCGATTTTTTCTTTATCATTCAATTGATTGATTTTCTTTATTTTTAAATTTTTAATCCAAGAAAATCTATTTTTATAATACGATTCTTTATCCTCATTTGATTTTTTCTCTATTGGATAAACAACATCATATTGAATTCCCGAAGACTTAATTTGTATAAATCCAGATAAATTGCCAGTTGCATCAATAGTATATGTTCCAGAAATAATTTGTTTATTTTTAGAATCATTATAATTGGTGGTCTTTACAATTTCACCTCCTTCGGGCTTTACAATTAATGCATAACGATCATCTGTGAAATTTCCATTAAATCCAAATGGACTTGTTTGACTTGTACACTCTAAAAATATATAACCTGTTGCTACTGGTAAAGCTAAAATTATATGATTTCCCTGCATTGAAACGAAATCAGTCTCAAAACTTATCTTTTCTTCCCCTCCATATACAACAGTATAATAGGAATTTACACCAACCGTTTTTAATAAAACGCGAGTGTAATTTGTTAGAGCTTTGCAATCCCCGTAACCCAATCTATCTACATCTGATACCAACATAGGTTTCCACCCTCCAATTCCGACTTGAATGCTAACATATCGCGTTTTATTTTGAACATATTCATATATTCTTTTCGCTTTTTCAATTGGCGAATCAGCGTCTTTAACCAACTCTCTTATAGCATTTTGAGTTTGAATAGAAACTTCTTCGTTATCAGATAATAAACTTTTGTATCTCCATTTTCCAAATTCCTCCCATGTTGTTGCATTTCCTTCAACTCCTTCTAAACTAAAAAAATCTAGTCCGAATAGAACCGAAGGATAAATATTTTTAAAAGATGGTGATAATTCTTCTCGTTTTTGCGCAACAATATTAACTGCTCGATAAGTAATTTGATTCAAATCTTGTTGTTTAGAAATATTATAATTGTTGAAATTTTTCTCTTTATACTTAAATCCTAATCCAGACATATATTTTATAGTGATTGAAGAATTTTCAATACTTTCATAAAAATCATCAAGAGGAAGCCATTTTGGTAAAAATGCAGTATTAGAAGTTTCTAATTCACTGGTATAAACAATTGTAAAAGGATATTCAATTGGTATATAGTCTAAAAATAGTTTTCTGTCATCGCTATAAACAGAAAAACCATCTGCTACACTTTGATCGATAAAGTCTTTTCTTTTAATTTTTTTTATTTCTTTCCCAAAAGAATTATAAATTATGGCTTCAATTGATTTTACACTGGTTGATTTGTCATAATACTCTATCGCATCAATATTTCCCAATCCTTTACTATTTAAAACTGTGACAACTTTATATTTCTTAATTGTCATGTTTTTTTTAGAAAAGATTTCAACATCAATCTTTTGATTACGAACAACACTATTAGCGTTTTCTGTCAACTCTTTTGGAATTAGTATCGTAGTAAAAATATTTTCTTGAGAAAAAATAGAAATTGATAATAAAAAAATAAATAGGAAAAATATTTTTTTCATTGTGTTTACTCTTTATTTTTTGTGTCAATAATTATAGTTACTGGTCCGTCATTAATCAAACTCACTTTCATATCGGCTCCAAATTGACCTGTTTGTATTTTTTTACCCAATTCAATTTCCATTTGTTGCACAAAAGATTCATAAAGAGGAATAGCAACTTCGGGTTTAGAGGCTTTGATATAACTAGGACGATTACCTTTTTTTGTGGCAGCATGTAATGTGAATTGCGAAACTACAATCATTTCGCCATTAATATCTTTTAGTGACAAATTCATTACTTCATTTTCGTCTCCAAAAATTCTAAGATTTGCTATTTTAGAGGCTAACCAATTGATATCTTCTTGATTATCTGCATCTTCAATGCCTACTAAAACTAATAAACCTTGTTGAATTTGAGCTACAATTTCTTTACTTATTGTAACTGATGACTCGGAAACTCGTTGAATTACTGCTTTCATTTTAATGTATAAACATCAAAAATATGAAAAATATCAGAAAAAATTTACGGAAATCCGTAAAAACAAATTATTTTCTGGTTTCGTCACTTGCCCTTCTTTCGGCATCGTAAATATCGGCGCGATATTGTTCTTCGTCGCCTTCTAAAATTTGGGTATAACTTTTATAGCGCGACCAAGAAATCTCGTCATTTTCCAATGCTTTTTTAATGGCGCAATGTGGTTCGTCTTTATGCAAACAATTATTGAATTTACATTGATCTTTCAAAGCAAAAAATTCAGGAAAATAATCACCAATTTCTTGTTTTTCCATGTCGACAATACCAAAACCACGAATTCCTGGTGTATCTATAATTTTGGCTCCGAAAGACAAATCGAACATTTCAGCAAACGTTGTGGTGTGCTTACCTTGTGCGTGCGATTCGGAAATTTGTTTGGTTTTTAAATTCAATCCTGGTTCTAAAGTGTTTACCAAAGTTGATTTTCCAACACCAGAATGCCCTGAAAACATCGAAACTCTGTCTTTCATTAACGCTTTTAGTTCATCAATT
The DNA here is from genome assembly GCF_000686885.1 of Flavobacterium sasangense DSM 21067. GTDB lineage: Bacteria > Bacteroidota > Bacteroidia > Flavobacteriales > Flavobacteriaceae > Flavobacterium > Flavobacterium sasangense. The sequence goes on from NZ_JMLU01000021.1 coordinate 33,187, forward strand.
CCTTTACCATCTTTTGCAGAAACGCGTAAACATTTATAGCCTATTGAAGAATACACATGTTGTAAATATAATTGTTCGTCTAATGTAGGGTCATCAAACGTATCTATTTTATTGAAGACAATTACGGCTTCAATTCCATAAGCTTCGGCGGTAACTAAAAATCGGTCGATAAAACTGGTAGTTGTTGGCGGATTATTAATCGTAACCAATAAAAAAACCACATCAATATTAGCCGCAATAATGTGCATTTGATGCGATAAATTTACCGATTTTCTTACGATATAATTTTTTCTATCATGAATTGCCGTGATAACTCCGGTAGTTTCGTCAGTGGTATTTTCAATATCATAATCTACAACATCGCCCACCGCAATAGGATTGGTACTTTTGATGCCTTTCATTCTAAATTTACCTTTTATACGGCACTCTAAAAAAGCACCATTTTCTGTTTTAATGGTGTACCAGCTTCCAGTAGATTTATAAACGATTCCTGTCATTAAAAGGTAAAAATTAGAAGTTTGAAAAACCGATTCAACTTCGTTATATCTTGCAAAGATAATGTTTCTATTGAAAATTAAGGCAATAAAAAAGGCTACTCTTGGTAGCCTCTTTTATTAATCCTCTAAAATCATTCTTCCTAACTTATCTTTACTTTTTCTTGAAGAGTAAACAATAAATTCTTTGTCTGATTTTCTATAATATACTCCAGGACGCAATACCAATTCATTTTTAATTACTTCTTCTGGATCTTTTCTTGTCATATTTCCATTAGAATCGAAAATGAATAATGCTGGAACTGCATTGTTATAATTACCTAAGGATTTAATATCATCAATGTTAGTAATTCCTTTGTTTTTAACGTTATCGTTAAAAAGTAAATTAAGTACCCCATCTTTGTAAATTGGAATTGCTCCTAAATATTCAGGACCTTTCCCTAATTGTGTTAATGGAATTTGAATTGAACCACCAACTGCAAAACTTCCGTTACCTCCTGCCATTCCAAATCCAATTGACAATGTAGTTACAGTTGCAGATTGCTCTTTTGGTAAAACATTACCCCATTCAAATGTACCATCAGCTTTTAAACTTGTGATAATAATTTCGTTTTTTGTATATGTTACAGGTGTTGCAGCTAATGGCCCAATACCAGAACTTTGACCTACATAAACATACTGAAATTCAGATAATACGATTAAACCACCATCATTTTTTTCAATAATAGTTGTTATATTATAGAAAGGCTTAACGTCTTTTCCTTTTTTAGCTCTTCTTTCACCTAATAGTTTAACTTTTGTTGCATAATCAAACTCATTAAACTTTACTGCATTAGTTGCATTCGTATTTAAATCAACCGTTGCGTTATAAACTCCTTTAAGTTCTTTATTTGCTTTTCCGTTTTCTCTTACACTTGAATAAAAACCAACAATTTTTAAAGTGTTTTTATTTGTAGAAATCATTTTACAATTGATAATTTCTTTCCCTTTAATATCAATATTTACGATTTCCTTTTTGTATCCGTTACTTCTTTTGAAAGTATGGATTTCAAATTTTTCAATTTGTTCTTTCTTTTTTGAATCTCTATAACTTTCATTAACTACTAAGAAAACATCATCTTGAAAATTAACTTCAAAATCAGAAATTGTAAATTCATAATCTTTTTTACTGTCATCAAACTTAACTTTTTCAGTATTTGAGAACAACGTTCCCATTTTGTCATCAAACAATTTTACTTCATATTTTACCGCATCTTCTTTTGAAAACAATGAAGTATGCATTACTAACAAAGCACCCTCATCTGGAGATAACTTGAAATAAAAATCGCCTCTGCTTGATTTTTTTGCAACTTCAGCATCAAACAATACCACTGGAGATTTACTTAAAACACCTTTATCAGAAACCTGTGTGGCAACTAAATTAAAAATTTTATCTTTTTTATTGTAAACACTACCAATTACATAAAGATTGTCATTTAAAAGAAAAATTTCTTCAAAATCAACTTCTTTGTCACTAATTTGAGGAATTACAATTGGATTAGATGAAATAAGTTTCATTGAACCCGATTCAAATATTTTTATAAAATAATCATCTTTTCCTTTTATAGCTAAAGCAAAGATTTTGTTATTAGATTCTCCAACGATTTTAACGATTTTTTGTTTATCGTCTGCTAACTCTTCTCCATAAGTTAAAGACACTTTGTCTATTTTGTTTTGAGCAACTAAGAATTGAATCCCAAGCACAAAAGCAAACAAAAACAGATTAATTTTTTTCATTATTTATTATTAAAAGATTTGTGGCGCGATATTACAAAAAATGTAAGAATATTTTCTAAAAAAATCTATTTATTAATTACTTTTTCTTGATGTGTAATACTTTCTTGGTGAATTGCTTTAAACAATTGCATTACAAATTCGTTACTCAAACCTTTTTCTTCGCCCTCTAAAATCATTTTTCCTAAGATTTCGTTCCAGCGTTGGTTTTGTAAAATAGCCACATTTTTTTCTTTCTTTAACAATCCGATTTTATCGGCAACTTTCATTCGGTTACCCAAAATTTCTAACAGTTTACCATCAAACTCATCAATTTGCATGCGCAGTTTTGCCATTTTTTGGTTGTATTCGCTTTCATCATCCGACACTTTTCTAACACGTAAATTGATGAACATTTGTTTCAATGTTGCTGGCGTTACTTGTTGGGCAGCATCACTCCAAGCGTTATCTGGGTCAATGTGGGTTTCAATAATTAATCCGTCGTAATTCAAATCTAAAGCTTGTTGCGACACTTCTTGAATCATATCGCGCTTTCCTGTAATGTGCGAAGGATCGCAAATCAAAGGCAAATCGGGAAAACGATTTTGCATATCGATAGCAATTTGCCACTCCGGATTATTACGGTATTTTGTTTTTTCGTAAGTAGAAAATCCTCTGTGAATTACACCTAATTTTTTGATATTCGCATTATACAATCGTTCTAAACCACCAATCCATAAAGATAAATCAGGATTTACTGGATTTTTTAACAAAACGATTTTATCTGTTCCTTGCAAAGCATCTGCAATTTCTTGAACAGCGAAAGGATTTACGGTAGTTCTAGCTCCAATCCACAACACATCGATATCGTGTTCCAATGCTAATTTTACGTGAGCTGCCGTAGCGACTTCCGTTGCCATTAACAAACCGGTTTCAGCTTTGGCTTTTTGTAACCATTTTAATCCAATTTCGCCCACACCTTCAAATCCACCTGGACGTGTGCGAGGTTTCCAAATTCCCGCACGGAAAATAGAAACATCAGAATTCTTCAATTCGTGTGCTATTTTTAAAACTTGTTCTTCGGTTTCAGCACTACAAGGTCCTGCAATTACCAATGGATGATTCAAATGAAAATCATCTAACCAAGTGCGTAATTCTTTTTTATTTTCCATAACCATATTTTCACTGTAAAATTACTATTTATTCTTAAATTATTTATTGTTTACTCTTTTCATATTCGCCCAACACCTTGAAATGCGTTGTCATGATTTCCATTATTTTTTTCGCTTTTTCAAAATGTTTGTATTTTTCAAAAATCACATCTACAAAGAAAGCATAAGTAAAAGGTGTTTCGATAATAGGAAGCGATTGAATTTTCGTTAGATTTAATTTACAATTATTCAACACATTTAAAACAGTTGCTAAGGAACCTGGCGTATCATCTAATTCAAATTTTATTGATGCTTTATTGATGAGTTCTTTTGGAATTTCTTTATTGGATGCTTTTAAAACTACAAAACGCGTTTTATTGCTTTTTACAGTGTGAATTCCGTTTGCAATAATTTCCAAATTGTAAATTTCGGAAGCCACCGGTCCAGCTAGAGCACCGATTCCTTTCAATTGATTTTCCTGAATTCGTTTAGCCGTAATTGCAGTATCCGAACTTTCTACCAACTTAATATGCGGATATTGACTGAAGAAATTCGCACATTGTAGCAAAGCAATTGGATGCGAATGCACTTCTTTGATATCTTGAATTTTTTGACCAGGCAACACCATCAAATTCATGTGAATATCTAAAAAATATTCGCCAATAATATGCAAATCGTATGAATCGATTAAGGCATAATTTGGTAAAATAGCGCCTGCAATTGAATTTTCTATCGCCATGATAGCTTTGTCGGATTGATTGGTTTTCAAACTATTGACCACGTCTCGAAACGAACTGCATTCATCCAAACCAATTGCATCACCAAAATAACGATGTGCTACTTGATGATGAAACGATCCTTGAATTCCTTGAATTGCGATTTTAATTTCCATAATATATGAGCAAAAAAAAATCCCGATTTGCATCGGGATTGTATGTTTATAAAATAAATTTCTTTCTTTATATAATAGCACAACAATCCCTCATCTGTCTCCAGAAGAAATAAAAAGAATTGTTATAAAAAAATGTGCTATTCGTAAGCATTGCGACTTTGTTATTATATTTGGCTAAAGTAATAAAAAAATGTAAACGAAATACTTTTTTAAATAAATTTGAGTTCTTTTAAAAAAAGTTACTTTTGCTAAAATTTACAAGCTATGTCAATAGAAGTTCAAAATATTTCAAAAAATTACGGAGACCAAAAAGCATTGGATAACGTTAGTTTTTCAGTAAAAAAAGGAGAAATCGTAGGTTTTTTAGGTCCAAATGGAGCTGGAAAATCAACTTTAATGAAAATTTTGACTACTTATTTAACGGCTGATAGTGGAACAGCTGTTGTGAACGAACACGATGTAACTTCGGCACAAAAAGAAGTGCAAAAATCGGTTGGGTATTTACCAGAACACAATCCGTTGTATTTGGATTTATATGTGAGAGAATATTTGGCTTTTAATGCTGATTTACATAAAGTTGCTAAATCTAGAATTGACGAAGTAATTGCTTTAACAGGATTAACGCCTGAAAGTCACAAGAAAATTGGAGAATTATCTAAAGGTTACCGTCAACGTGTAGGATTAGCAACGGCTTTATTACACAATCCGGATGTGATGATTTTGGACGAACCAACAACTGGTTTAGACCCAAATCAATTAGTCGAGATTCGTGATTTGATTAAAAACATTGGAAAAGATAAAACCGTTTTTCTTTCCACGCACATCATGCAAGAAGTGGAAGCGATTTGCGATAGAATTATCATTATCGATAAAGGGAAAATTGTTACTGATAAAAAACTAAACAATTTAGTAGCTGAAGAAGCCGAACAAATTATTGAAGTTGAATTTGACAAAAAAGTTTCTGAATCTGATTTTACGGCTTTATCAAATTTGAAATCAGCAAAAAATACGCATGATTTAGTTTGGGAATTGACTTTTACCTCAACTACCGACATGCGCCCAGCATTATTTGATTTTGCTCAAGCTAATAATTTGAGAACCTTGCAAATTGTATTGAAAAGTAAAAACTTAGAGCAGATTTTTAGAGAAAAAACAGCAAAAAAGAAATAAAAAAATCTCCTTACAACTAAAACTGTAAGGAGATTTTAAAAGTATTGTGACCTTTATTACTTAACTGTCACTAAATACTTTTGTCTGAGTTTGTCGTAATCATCGTAAACCACAGAAAGTGCGTAACTCGACAAATTTTCATTCAACAACGAATTGTAAATGAAATCTTCTTCCGTAAAACCATATTTGGTAATGGCCTCTTTGATGTATTTTACGGCAACCTCTTTTTTATTCTGATAAAAGTAACAGTTTGCCACTTCTATATACACGTCTTTTAAATTTTCACCTTTCGACAATTTAATGTAATTTTCATACTCTTTAATTGCTTCAGTATAATTTTTCTTCTCGGTAAGTGATCTAGCCTTTGTTAAGATAGAATCCAATTCATTTGCGAAGGTTAACTGGGAAATGAATAAAATTACGAATGAACAGATAATTTTTTTCATGGGTTTAGTTTTTTGTTAGTATAAATTTACAATTATTTTTCTAATAAAAAATATATTTTTTTTAATCACAATCATTTTAAAGGAAATTTAAAACAAATATTTAACATTTTTATTGTATTATTTTTAAATAAAAACTCATAAAAGCGCATAAACATAAATTAAACCTCTCAAAACAATCAAAAAATAGAAAAATTCGAAAAAATTCACTTTTAAAAAACAATAAAATGTCATTAATCGAATTTATGTGCTTTTCGTCGACAAATTTATTACTAAATAGGTAATCAAAAACCATCTTTCATTTAAAATAACAATTTGTTAATTTAAAATCTGAATGATTACAATTTAATAAACAACGTCCTTGAAACACTAACTTCACCTACGAATAAAAGTCTAACTTGGTTTAAAAAAAAATCTCCTAAGCACAAAATACTTAGGAGACCTAACTTTAAAAAGAGCTAATAATTTAAAAAATCTCTCTTGCAATTGCTTTAACATTCTCCGCTTTTCCCATAGAATAATAATGCAAAACTGGGATTCCAGCTGCTATCAGTTCTTTACTTTGTTGGGTACACCATTCAATACCTATTTGCTTTACAGCATCATTATCTTTTGCTTTAACTACTTCCATGATTAAATCATCAGGTAACTCTAAACTGAATCTGTGTGGAATTAAGTTCAATTGCTTTTTAGTTGCGATAGGTTTTAATCCTGGAATAATAGGAACTGTAATTCCAGCCGCTCTGCATTTGGCCACAAAATCGAAGAATTTTTTATTATCAAAAAACATTTGGGTAATGATATAATCCGCTCCGTTTTTGATTTTTTGCTTTACGAAATGAATATCACTATCTAAACTTGGTGCTTCCATGTGTTTTTCGGGATAACCTGCAACTCCGATGCAAAAATCGGTTTTAGTGGAATTTTGCAAATCTTCGTCCAAATAAATTCCTTTATTCAAATTACTAATTTGCGTTACTAATTCCGAAGCATAGGCATGACCTTCTTTTTCAGGTTTGAAGTAAATTTCACTTTTTACCGCATCGCCACGAAGTGCTACGACATTGTCAATTCCTAAGAAATCCAAATCAATCAATAGATTTTCTGTATCTTCCTTGGTAAAACCACCGCATAAAATATGCGGAATGGCATCGACTTCGTATTTATTCTGAATTCCAGCACAAATCCCAACCGTTCCCGGACGTTTTTTTACTACTTTTTTCTGAAGCAAGCCGTTTTCTAACTCTTTAAATTCGTATTCCTCACGATGATACGTTACATCAATAAATGGCGGATTGAATTCCATCAACGGATCGATACTATCAAAAATAGATTGAATGTTTTGACCTTTTAATGGTGGTAAAATTTCGAAGGAGAACAAAGGTTTTCCGTTTGCGTTTTGAATATGTTCCGTTACTTTCATTTTAATCTGCTAAATTGGGTGATAGCCATTTTTCGGCTAATTCTACACTTATATTTTTTCTTTTGGCGTAATCTTCTAATTGGTCTTTTTTAATTTTTCCTAAACCAAAATATTTACTTTCTGGATTGGCAAAATAATAGCCCGAAACCGAAGCCGCTGGCCACATCGCCATACTTTCGGTTAACTGTACTCCTATTTCTTGTTCCACATTTAATAATTTCCAAATTGTTGGTTTTTCTAAATGGTCAGGACAAGCGGGATAACCAGGAGCGGGACGAATTCCTTTGTATTGTTCTTTGATTAATTCGTCATTTGATAACACCTCATCCGAAGCGTAGCCCCAAATTTCTTTTCGGACTTTTAAATGCAAATATTCTGCAAAAGCTTCTGCTAATCTATCACCTAACGCTTTTACCAAAATGGAATTATAATCGTCTAATTGCTTTTCGAATTCCGAAGCTTTTTCGTCAACTCCAAAACCTGTGGTAACACAAAAACATCCTACGTAATCTTGTTTACCAATTTCTTTAGGAGCAATAAAATCTGCTAAAGCAATATTTGGAGCTCCCACTGTTTTTTGAGATTGTTGTCTTAAAGTTAGAAGTTGGAAGCTGGAAGTTGGAAGATTTACTTCGATGTCATCATCATTAACAGTATTAGCTGGGAAAATTCCTAAAATTCCTTTTGCTGTGAACCATTTTTCTGAAACAATTTGAGAAAGCATTTTTTGGGCATCTTTATATAAATCAGAAGCTTGTTCGCCTACAATTTCATCCGTTAAAATCGCTGGAAATTTCCCATACAATTCCCATGATTGAAAAAACGGTGTCCAATCGATAAAATCTACTAATTCCGAAAGTTCAACTTCAATGGTTTTTGTTCCAATGAAGTTTGGTTTTATTGGTTCGAACGTATTCCAATCGATTTTGAATTTATTTTTGCGAGCTTCTTCAATAGATAAGAAATTTTTCTCTCGACTTCTGTTCAAATAACCATCACGAAGTGAATCGTATTCTTCACGAAGCGATTTTGCATAAGTAACTTTAGTATCGGGTTGTAATAAATGGGTTGCTACAGTTACTGCTCGCGATGCATCATTCACATGAACCACGGTTTCTTTATATTCTGGCGCAATTTTTACAGCCGTGTGCGCACGAGAAGTGGTTGCGCCGCCAATCATTACTGGAATTTTGATGTTCAATTTATCCATTTCTTTAGCCAAATACACCATTTCGTCCAACGAAGGCGTAATCAAACCACTCAAACCTATAATATCTACATTTTCTTTAACCGCAGTTTCTATGATTTTTTCGGGCGGAACCATCACACCTAAATCGATGATTTCAAAATTATTACACGCTAAAACTACAGATACAATGTTTTTTCCAATATCATGTACATCACCTTTTACAGTTGCCATCAACACTTTTCCGGCCGAAGACGATTTTCCATCTTTTGAAGCTTCAATGTAAGGAAGTAAATAAGCCACCGCTTTTTTCATAACACGTGCCGATTTCACCACTTGTGGCAAGAACATTTTTCCACTTCCGAATAAATCACCAACCACATTCATTCCAGCCATCAAATTGATTTCGATAACTTCTATAGGTTTTTCAACTAACTGACGTGCTTCTTCTACATCAATCTCAATAAACTCGTCAATTCCTTTTACTAAAGAATGAGTTAATCGATCTTGAACCGAACTATTTCGCCATTCTGCCACAGCTTTTTCATTTGATTTTATATCGCCTTTGAAACTTTCCGCTAATTCCAACAAACTTTCGGTAGCATCGTCTTTTCTGTTTAAAAGAACATCTTCAACATGTTCAAGCAAAACCTTGTCAATTTCATCATAAATCTCTAACATTTCTGGATTTACGATTCCCATTGTCATTCCATTTTGAATGGCATGATATAAGAAGGCCGAATGCATCGCTTCACGAACTTTATCGTTGCCACGGAAAGAAAATGATACATTACTAACTCCGCCCGAAATATTCGCATACGGAAGATTTTCGCGAATCCATTTGGTTGCTCGGAAGAAATCTAAAGCATTTAATTTATGCTCTTCCATTCCGGTTGCGACTGGAAAAATATTAGGATCAAAAATGATGTCTTCAGCTGGAAAACCAACTTTTTCAACTAATATATCGTAACTTCTTTTACAGATTTCAATACGTCTTTCGTAAGTATCGGCTTGACCATTTTCGTCAAAAGCCATTACGATTACAGCGGCTCCGTATCGTTTGATTAATTTGGCATGATGAATAAAAGTAGCTTCTCCTTCTTTTAAAGAAATCGAATTCACCACACCTTTTCCTTGAATGACTTTCAACCCAGCTTCGATGATTTCCCATTTTGAAGAATCAATCATCACAGGAACTCGGGCAATATCGGGTTCGGCCGCGATTAGATTTAGGAATTTGGTCATAGCATAAACACCATCTAACATTCCTTCATCCATATTAACATCGATGATTTGCGCGCCACCTTCTACTTGAGCACGTGCAATTTCTAAAGCTTCATCGTATTTTTCTTCTTTAATTAAGCGAAGAAATTTTCTAGAACCGGTTACGTTTGTTCGTTCTCCAACGTTTACAAAATTGGTTTCTGGAGTTACAATCAAAGGTTCTAAACCTGATAATTTTAAATATTTATCGGAATTATAACTCATTACTTATTCTTTTATAATGTTTCGCAACATCTTTCCAAAAGGATTTACTGTTGCTGACGTATTGGCAAACCCAACATCGTTGCGACTGTAAAAATGTTTCGAATTGTATTTTTATGGTACTGTTTTTCATTGTTTAATTTTTCAAATAATTGATAAATCAATTATTAAGACAACGTATACGTTGTCTCTACGGTGCGTGGTTTGAATTCTTTTGCTACCTCCGCAATTAATTTGATGTGTTCTGGGGTTGTTCCACAACATCCGCCGATGATATTTACTAAATTTTCCTGTAAATACTCCCTAATCAATTGTTGCATTTCTTCTGGTGATTGATCGTATTGTCCGAAGGCATTTGGCAAACCTGCATTGGGATGTGCCGAAATATTTAACGAGGTATTATTTCCTAATCGTTTCAAATACGGTTTTAATTGGTCCGCTCCTAAAGCGCAATTAAACCCTACACTCAACAAAGGAATATGCGAAATCGAAATCAAAAAAGCTTCCACCGTTTGTCCCGATAATGTTCTTCCAGAAGCATCGGTAATTGTTCCGGAAACCATTACTGGAATATCGATATTTCGTTCTTCTTTTACTTCTTCAATAGCAAACAAAGCGGCTTTCGCATTCAACGTATCAAAAATCGTTTCTACCAAAAGTAAATCGCAACCGCCATCAACTAAAGCTTCGACTTGTTGTTTGTAGGCAATTTTTAAATCGTCAAAATTCACTGCTCTGAAACCTGGGTCATTAACATCAGGACTCATAGAAGCGGTTCTATTTGTTGGACCGATGGAACCCGCCACAAATCTTGGCTTATCGGTAAATTCACCCGCTACTTCACGAGCGATTTTAGCCGATTGAAAATTCAATTCGTAGACTAAATCTTCCAAATAATAATCGGCCATTCCAATAGTCGTTCCCGAAAAAGTATTGGTTTCTACAATATCAGCACCTGCTTCAAAATAAGCGCGATGTACTGATTTTACAGCTTCTGGTTGGGTAATGGAAAGCAAATCGTTGTTTCCTTTTAAAGGATATGGAAAATCTTTGAAACGTTCGCCTCTAAAATCTTCTTCTTCAAATTTATAACGTTGTAACATCGTTCCCATGGCTCCATCGAGCACGAGAATTCGTTTTTTGATTTCTTCTTGAATTTTTGACATTGTATTCTCTCGCAAAGGCTAATTACCTAATTTTCTTGATTAACTTAATTTGTTACCGCAGAAAGTTGGAGAGCAATTCTAACGTTATCTGCTTCCGATAAATCGGAATAGAATGTAGCACCTTTCCACTAGCGCGGGAGGTTGCTAAGCTTTCACAGGGTCTATTCCCTCCAGCTTTCGTGATAACAAACACTATAATTATGAACACTGCAAATGTAGTGACAAAATTGAAATAATGAAATATTTTCTAAAATTTCATTAATAAAATAATTTTAATAGATTTATATTCTAAATTAATCGTCTTAAAAAGAATACAAATCTATAAAATAGTTTGAAAACTTTTATTCTAACGCTTGTTTTAAGTCGTTAATTACGTCTTGAACGGTTTCCAAACCAACAGAAACGCGCACCAAACCATCCGTAATACTAACTGCCAAACGTTCTTCTTCTGTTAATTTACTATGCGTTGTAGAAGCTGGATGTGTTACAATAGAACGCGTATCACCTAAATTCGCAGACAACGAACACAGTTTGATTTTATCTAAAAACTTTCTCCCGGATTCAATTCCGCCTTTGATTTCAAACGCTACAATATTTCCGCCTAATTTCATTTGCTTTTTAGCGACTTCATATTGGGGATGCGATTTCAAAAAAGGATATTTTACTGAAGCGACATTTGGATGATTTTCTAAAAATTCAGCAACTTTTAAAGCATTTTCACAATGTTTTTCGATACGAACCGGCAACGTTTCTAAACTTTTAGACAACACCCAAGCATTGAATGGCGATAACGCTGGACCAGTATTTCGGGAAAACAAATAAATTTCACGAATTAAATCGGAGCGACCAACGGTTACTCCACCTAAAACACGACCTTGACCATCAATTAATTTGGTTGCGGAATGAATCACTAAATCGGCACCAAATTGAATTGGATTTTGAATGTAAGGAGTCGCAAAACAATTATCTACAATTAAAATCAAATTGTGTTTTTTGGCAATTTTCCCCAACAACTCCAAATCTAAAATATCAACCGCTGGATTGGTTGGTGATTCTGCGTAAAGAATTTTGGTATTCGGTTGGATGTAATTTTCAATCGTTTCCGGTTGGTTCACATCGAAATAACTCGTCGTAATATTCCATCTCGGAAAATATTTGGCAAACAACGTATGTGTCGAACCAAAAACACTACTCGCAGAAACAATATGTTCACCAGAATTCAATAAAGCAGCAAAAGTTGAATACACAGCCGCCATTCCGGTTGCGAAAGCGTAGCCGTCTTCTGCTCCTTCCATTTGACAAATTTTTTCAACAAATTCAGATGTGTTGGGATTGGAAAATCGGCTGTAAATATTGCGTTCTTTCTCTTCAGCAAACGAAGCGCGCATATCTTCGGCATCTTCAAAAATAAAACTCGAAGTTAAATATAGCGGAACGGAATGTTCTAAATACTGTGTACGTTCTAATTGCGTTCTGATGGCTTGGGTTTCTAACCCTAAATTTTGATTGCTCATGGTTTTGTTTTGTTTTTAAAACATATAAGTCATAGAAGTTTTACTTGACTTATAAAGAATAGTTTAAGTTTATTTAAGTGTAAAACCCACAAGACTTTTACATCTTGCAGGTTTTGAGCTTGGGTGGTTATAATTTTTTTTCGGATAAACGTAAAATATCTCCAAAAACACCTCTTGCGGTAACAGATGCTCCTGCTCCTGCTCCTTGAATTACAATAGGTTGTTCACCGTACGATTCTGTATAAATTTCAAAAATAGAATCCGAACCTTTTAACGAGCCTAAAGCAGAATTGGCTGGAACCGAAATTAGTTTTACTTCTAATTTTCCTTTGTCTTGTTGTAAATCGCCGGATAATTCGCCGATGTATCGCAACACTTCGTTTGGTCCTTGAGCGTCTTTGATGTTTTGGTAAATTCCATCTAATTCAGATAAGCGTTTTAGAAAATCTGAAGCGCTTCCTTCGCGTAAAGCTTCTGGAATTAAGTTTTGGATTTGGATTTCTTCAAATTCGTTTTGTAAATCTAATTCACGTGCTAAGATTAATAATTTTCGTCCCACATCGTTTCCATTTAAATCTTCTCTTGGGTCAGGTTCAGTAAAACCTTTTTCGATAGCTTCTTGCAATACTTCGCTGAATTTCTTTTCTTCAACTGAAAAATTATTGAATAAATAACTCAAAGTTCCAGAGAAAACACCTTTTATCTTGGTGATATTTTCACCTGATAAATGCAGTAATTTTATCGTATCTATTAAAGGTAAACCTGCGCCAACATTCGTTTCATACAAATATTCTTTTTGGTTATCTTTTAGCACTTTTCGTAGTTTTTTGTAAAAATCAAAGCTTACCGTATTCGCGACTTTATTTGACGAAATCAAATCGAAACTATTTTCAGCTAAGGAAATGTAATTTTCAATGAAAGTCGCACTCGCGGTGTTGTCAATTGCGATTAAATTTTCCAAATGGTGCTCTTTAGCGTAAGCGATAATATCTTCTACTTTATATTCCTGACCTTTGTCTTCTAATGTAGCTTTCCAATTTTCGCTAATTCCAAATTTATTCAACAAGACCTTCTTTGAATTCGCAATCGCAAATACATTCAACTTGATTCCTTTTCGCTTTTCGATGTTTTTTGCGGATTCTAAAATTTGAGAAATCAAAGTTCCGCCAACCGTTCCATGACCGAAAATTGCGATGTTGATTTTTTTCGCTACACCAAAAATTTCGCCATGAATCACATTTAAAGCTCGTTTGAATTCATCTTGACTAATTACCAAACTGATATTTCTTCCTGTAACCGTATTATTCAATAAAATTGGCGTGATTTTATTTCGGATTAAAGCCGTGTATGGTTTATGGAAATTCGTTAAATCTTGACCAATAATCGAAATCACAGCAATGTTATCGTTTACCGAAATTTTGTTGACATCTTTCATGTAAAAATCGGTTTCAAATTCTTTTTCCAAGCCCACTAACGCTTTCGAAGCCTTATCAGAACTGACGACTAAACCAATTCCTCTCTCTGAAGAACCTTGCGAAATAATGCTTACGCTAATGTCGTTTTCAGCCATCACACGGAAAATTCTTGCATCAACCCCTGTTTTTCCTAACAAACCTCTTCCTTCTAAATTTATCAACGACACATTCGTTAAAACCGAAAGCGATTTGATGCCTTCATTGGTTTGTTCAGAAGTGATTAATGTTCCATCATTTTCAGGATTGAAAGTGTTTAAAATGCGCAACGGAATATTTTTTTCTACCAAAGGAATGATGGTTTTGGCATGTAAAATTTGTGCTCCAAAATTTGCCAATTCATTCGCTTCATTAAATGACAAGCGCTCAATTTTTTTGGCATCGGCAACTAAATCAGGGTTTGCAGTGAAAATTCCGTCAACGTGAGTGTAATTTTGAAATTCTTCGGCGTTCAGATAATTAGCTAATAAAGAAGCCGTGTAATTACTTCCGTTTCTTCCTAAAGTAGTGGTTTCGTTATGTAAAGTTGAACCAATAAAACCCGTAACAATATTCACTTTATCCGAATTTTTCTCGAAATAATCTAAAACATTTCGCTTCGAAACAGCTTCAATTGGCTGGGCATTTCCGAAGTTAATATCGGTTTTTATTAATTGACGCGAATCGGTGAATTGTGCTTTGATGCTGTTTTCGTTTAAGACATAAGCGACATATTTTGCCGATAGAATCTCGCCATACGCTATAACTTGATCTTTAATTTTTTCGCTGTAATCTCCTAAAAGCGAGACACCTTCTAGTAATTTCTGTAAAACCGAAAATTCTTCTTCGAAGATGTTTTCTTTCAAACCTTCTAATTGGTATTTTTTGAATTGCTCAAAATCCGCTTGAAAATTGATGTTGGCTTGTGCTTTTTTTAATAGAATTACCAATTCGTCAGTAGCATTTCCTCTTGCCGAAACTACGACTGCAATGGGTTCGTTATTGAAATATTTTTGAGCAATCGTTTGAATTACTTTTTGCAATCCTTCTCCGTTTGCTAATGATTTTCCTCCAAATTTTAATATTTTCATTTTAATTAAATATAGGTTTAAGTATGTTGTTTAGTTGTTCAAATTCTATCAAGAAAGCATCGTGTCCGTGAATGGATTTGATTTCGTGATAAAATGCATTGTTTTTGTAGTTTTTGACTTCCTGAAAAGCAGTTTTAATTTCGTTTGCCGTAAAAAAGTAATCAGTATCCACGCTAATTAGATGAATGTTTGATGTAATGTTTGTAATAACTTCTGACTTACTTTTGTTTTTAAAAATATCTGTAGTTTTCAATAAATGATTCATGAGTTTGTAAGCCGAAAGCTGAAATCGATTTTGCAATTTTTCTCCGTGATGCAATAGCCAACTTTCCACTTGAAACAATCCTTCTGAGTTTTGCAATTTAGTATTGAATTTTTCTTGTAGTGATTCAGGTGTTCGATATAATAACATGGCGTGAATTCGGGCATCGTGAATTGGATTTTTGGAATTATTCAAAATAAAATCTTGAATTAATACATTTCCAATCAACCAATCAGAAGCTTTCCAATTTGTAGCAACCGGAATTAAATTCGCAATCGCTTTTGGTCGAATTGCCGCCATTTCCCAAGCAATTGCTCCACCTAAACTTCCACCAATCACTGCAAAAACTTGATTGACTTTAAATGAATCGATTCCTTTCCAAAATAAATTGGCGATATCATAAGTGGTGAAATCTTTATAGTTTTGAATCAAATTTTCCGCATCTTGGTAACCGTTTCCAGGAATATTGAAAGCTAAAACCGCATATTTTTTGGTATCGATAATTTTATCATCGCCAATTAACGATTGCCACCAACCATTTTCGCCAATAACTTGCGAATTTCCAGTTAAAGCATGATTCACTACCACCAAAGGCGCTGAACCAACTGGTTGTCCAAACAACTGATAGGACAAAATCACTTTGGATTGCACTACTCCATTTTGCAATGGAACATTTTGGAACACTATTTTTTGAATTGTACTCATCTTTCTTTTTAAAAAAAGGCTACCTTTAGGTAGGTCTATCGGTAGCCTTCAAACAAACAAAAACCTAAACTAAATTTTGAACTGGCAATTTTTCGAAAACACTTTGCAAATCGGCTTTCAAATCTTCAATATCTTCTAATCCAACTGATAAACGAATTAAATCTTTCGTTACTCCAGTTGTGATTTGTTGTTTTTCTGACAATTGTTGGTGCGTAGTACTTGCTGGATGAATAATTAATGATTTCGTATCACCAATATTCGCTAACAATGAGAAAAACTGGGTTTCATCCGCAACTTTTTTTGCGGCTTCATAACCACCTTTTAATCCAAAAGTTACGATACCACTTTGTCCTTCTGGCAAATATTCTTGAGCTAAATCATAATATTTTGATGAAATCAATCCTGGATAATTTACCCAAGCTACTTCTGGACGTTTTTGTAACCATTTAGCTAATTCCAAAGCGTTTTCACTGTGCTTTTTGATTCGGATAGCCAATGTCTCCAAACCTTGAATAATTTGAAACGCATTAAATGGACTTAACGAAGCGCCCAAATCGCGTAATCCTTCAATTCTAACTTTTGCCATGAACGAAGCTGCCCCTAACACTTCATAATATTTTAATCCGTGATAACCAGCTGAAGGCTCTGTGAATTCTGGGAATTTTCCGTTGCTCCAATCGAAATTTCCCGCATCAATGATAACCCCTCCAAGAGAAGTTCCGTTTCCACCGATGTATTTGGTTAACGAATGAATTACGATGTTAGCTCCGTGTTCGATTGGGTTTAGCAAAAAGGGTGTTGCCACTGTGTTATCCACAATAAAAGGCACTTTGTAGGTTTGTGCTGCTTTTGAAATGGCTTTTAAATCGAGTACATCTAATTTTGGATTTCCTAAACTTTCTGCGAAGAAAACTCTAGTATTTTCTTGTGCTGCGCTTAAGAAATTTTCTGGATTTGATGGATCTACGAATGTTGTGGTGATACCTAATCTTGGCAAAGTCACGTTTAATAAATTATACGTTCCGCCATATAAACTATTTGAAGCTACGATATGGTCGCCAGCTTTTAACAACGTTAACAAAGCAGTTGAGATTGCTGCGGTTCCTGAAGCGGTTACGACAGCTCCAATTCCGCCTTCTAATTTGGCTAAACGTTGTTCTAAGATGTCGTTTGTCGGGTTATTTAATCTTGTATAAATAAAACCGGCTTCAGCTAAACCAAAAAGATTGGCTGCGTGGTCTGAATTATTGAAAACGTAAGATGTAGTTTGGTAAATTGGAACCGCTCTTGTTCCTGCGTTTTTAGTTGTATCGTGTCCTGCGTGTAAAGCGTTTGTTGCAAATTTATTTGTGCTCATGATATTTTTATTTTTGATGTTATTATATTTTTAAATGTTTTTAATTGTACTGAGTTTGATTCAGCTACACATTCGACAACATCGTCTTGGATTGTAAATGGCTATTTTCATGTTCTGTTGTGTTTTTTAGAAATAAAAAAACCTCTGCTTTCGACAGAGGTTATATTGAATTAATTTACTTTTAAAATTATGCAATAGTCTTCCTCTGCGGATTGTTCCACATCATCATACACATATTGCACATTGTAAAGTTCATCTTCTATTTCTTTTAGTTTGACAGGGCAAAATTAGATTTATTTTCTACAATAAAAAAATAAATAGATTATTTTTCTGAATTTTGTTATTTTAAAATCTATATTTAGAATAATTTTCACTAAAACAATTTTTAAACCGAAAATTATTCTAAAAAACCTTCTAATTGTAATTTCGAAATGAATAAAATAAAAAAAAGTTAACAATCATTTGGAATTCAATTTCATTTCATACATTTGCATCCGAAAACTAAGAGGAAAAATTTGAACTGATTGCAACCTCATTAAAAAATGCTAAAGCAGTAATTACTACTCCTTTAGGCACTACCTGCAATTATTTTTCCTCGCTTAAAATTTAAAAATAATTTATTATGGCTTATTTATTTACGTCAGAATCAGTGAGTGAAGGACATCCTGACAAAGTTGCGGATCAAATTTCAGACGCATTAATTGATAACTTTTTAGCATTTGACCCTGAGTCAAAAGTAGCTTGTGAAACTTTAGTTACTACAGGTCAAGTAATTTTAGCTGGAGAAGTAAAATCAAATACTTATTTAGATGTACAAACTATCGCAAGAGATGTAATCAAGAAAATTGGTTACACGAAAAGCGAATATATGTTCGAAGCAAATTCTTGTGGAGTTTTATCTGCTATTCACGAACAATCTGCCGATATTAATCAAGGAGTTGATAGAGCAAGCAAAGAAGAGCAAGGTGCAGGTGACCAAGGAATGATGTTTGGTTACGCTACAAATGAAACAGCTGAGTTCATGCCGTTAGCTTTGAAATTATCTCATCAAATTCTTCAAGAATTAGCGGATTTAAGAAGAGAGAATAAAGAAATCTCTTACTTACGTCCAGATGCGAAATCTCAGGTTACTTTAGAATATTCTGATGATAACAAACCGGTTCGTATTGATGCTATTGTAGTTTCTACACAACACGATGATTTTGCTGATGAACCAACGATGTTAGCGAAAATCAAAAAAGATATTATTGAGATTTTGATTCCAAGAGTGATTGCTAAAAATCCACAATATGCTCATTTATTTAATGATGCAATTAAATACCACATCAACCCAACAGGAAAATTCGTAATTGGAGGACCTCACGGAGATACTGGTTTAACTGGAAGAAAAATTATCGTAGATACTTACGGAGGAAAAGGAGCTCACGGTGGTGGAGCATTCTCTGGAAAAGACCCATCTAAAGTAGACCGTTCTGCTGCTTATGCAACACGTCACATCGCTAAAAACTTAGTTGCTGCTGGTGTTGCTGACGAAATTTTAGTACAAGTTTCTTATGCTATTGGAGTTGCCGAACCAACATCAATCAACGTAAATACTTACGGAACAGCAAAAGTAAATTTAACTGATGGAGAAATCAGCAAAGTTGTTGAAAGCATTTTTGATATGCGTCCTTACTTTATTGAACAACGTTTAAAATTAAGAAATCCAATCTATAGCGAAACAGCAGCTTACGGTCACATGGGAAGAACTCCTGAAACCGTAACTAAAACGTTTACTGCTCCAGGTGGTTTAACAAAAACGGTTACAGTTGAGTTATTTACTTGGGAAAAATTAGATTTCGTAGATAAAGTAAAAGCAGCTTTTAACATCTAATAATCTACTGAATACAAAATAGTTAAACCCATTTATTTTAAAATAAGTGGGTTTTTTATTTTCAGATTTTATACTTTAGCAAAAAATTCATTTTTAATGAAAACCATTATACAAATATTCTTTTTTGTGATTTTTTTAAATAGTTTCGCAATCTTTTCACAAATTGGAATAAACACAACAAATCCAAAATCTACATTAGATATTGTAGCTACTGATAGTAACTCACCCTCAAATACGGATGGAATTCTAATTCCAAGAGTTAATAATTTTCCGGCCACTAATCCAACAAGTGATCAAAATGGCTTATTAATTTACCTAGCAACAACAGTTGGCAATAACGCACCTGGTTTTTATTATTGGGACAACAATAGTGTTTCTTGGAATTCTGTAACAAACACAAAAAATGTTTGGTTGATAAATGGAAACACCAACACCAATCCAAACAACAACTATATTGGAACAAAAGACAATACGGACTTCATTTTTAGAAGAAACAACAATCATTCAGGAATTATAGCTATCAATAATACTTCTTTTGGAAATAACTCTTATCGACCTGTTGGAAGTAGCTCTAATAATACTGCGTTTGGTAGTTTTTCGCTAAGTAGCACTACTAATGGAAACTCTAATACAGCCGTAGGATTTAATACTCTAAAAAACAATACTACAGGGTATTCCAACAGTGCAATTGGAGCCTTATCTATGACCAATAATACCGTTGGAAATTCTAATACAGCTTTAGGAATATATTCATTAAACAACAATACTACTGGAAATTCAAATACATCAATTGGATCAAATTCATTATTAATGAATATTTCAGGAAATGAAAATTCTTCTTTAGGAAACAACAGCCTATACAACAATACTAATGGA
The DNA here is from genome assembly GCF_000686885.1 of Flavobacterium sasangense DSM 21067. Classification (GTDB taxonomy): domain Bacteria; phylum Bacteroidota; class Bacteroidia; order Flavobacteriales; family Flavobacteriaceae; genus Flavobacterium; species Flavobacterium sasangense. The sequence continues at coordinate 53,478 of NZ_JMLU01000021.1, forward strand.
AACTACAATGTTGCAATAGGAACTTACTCGCTATACACCAACACAAGTGGAAATAATAATACTGGGATTGGTTCTTATACACTAACTGCTAACTCAACAGGCAGTAATAATGTTGCTGTAGGACTAGCCTCCTTAAGTTTCAATACAATTGGCTATCAAAACACCTCAATTGGTAATAATTCTTTAAACAATAATACTATTGGTTTTCAGAATACTGCCGTTGGAACTTTTTCTTTGTACAAGTCTAAAACTGGAAATCAGAATACCGGATTAGGCAGCAACTCCTTGTACAACAACGATTCTGGCTCAAATAACACAGCCATTGGTTTTAATAGTTTATACAACAACCTATCAGGAAACAATAATAGTGCTTTTGGAAGCAATGCTTTGTTTAGTTCAACCATTGGAATAGGAAATTCCGCTTTTGGAAATCAATCATTATACGCAAATACTGGAAATTACAATTCTGGTTTTGGGGAATTCACTTTAAAAGCAAATACAACTGGAAATAATAATGTAGCTGTTGGATCAAATTCATTGGAAAACAATACAACAGGAAGTTTCAACACTAGTATTGGCAGAAATGCTTCAAAAAACAACAATACAGGAGAAAACAATATAAGTTTAGGCTACAATGCTTTAATGAATAATACTTCAGGAAATCATAATATTTCCTTGGGAAACAACTCTTTATCAAGCAACAATGGTTCTTTTAATACTAGTATTGGAAACAACGGGTTGGTTTCAAATAATTCAGGAAATTACAATACAGCTATTGGTTATAATGCTTATAATTCAGGAGATTACAACAATTCAACCGCAATTGGATATAATACATATGTTTCAGGTGACAATCAAATTAGATTTGGTAATTTTGACATTACCAGCATTGGCGGAGCTGTTGGATGGTCTAATTTATCAGATGGACGTTTGAAAGAAAACATTCAAAATAATGTTGTAGGATTAGATTTTATTTTAAATTTAAAACCTGTTACTTATAATTATAATTTTAAAGCTATTGACCCAAAAAGTCAAAACAACAACATTAGATATTCTGGATTTATAGCTCAAGAAGTCGAGCAAACTGCCAAGAAAGTCAACTATGATTTTAGTGGTGTTGATGTACCAAAAAACAAAAATGATTTTTACAGTTTACGTTATGCCGAATTTGTTGTTCCAATAGTAAAATCAATACAAGAACAACAAAAAACAATTGAAGCATTAAAACTAGAATTAGAACTCCAAAAACAAAAAAACGAAGCTTTGGAAAAAAGGCTAAAAGCGATTGAAGAGAAACTTAACTAAATAAAAAGTCCCGAAATATTTCGGGACTTTTTATTTAGCTTATAATCTGTATTTTAAACTAAGAATTACAAATCTTGGTTGCACTCTATAACTTGAAAAAGTACTCGTTCCTCCTAGCTGACTAAAACTGTTAGTGTCTAACGATTTTGTATCTAGTAAATTGGTTCCTGAAAGTTTCCATTCCCATTTACTATCTTTCTTTTGATACATTAAACTTGCCGTTAAGAAATCGTATTCACTATCAATAGTATTTGACTTGTTTCGGTTGTGATAATAAGAGTATTCCGAAACGAATGAAAATGCATCAAGGAAAAAATATTCTAAAGTAACTGTTGGGCTATCCACATAAATTACATCAGAAAAATTGTCGTTAATAGTAAAATTATAACCCAATGTTAAATTAGGCAATGTTTTGTAATTAGTTGAAAAACTCAAACCATAGTTTTGTGAAACAGATTCTGTAGTTTGAATTTTAGTTGGATTATTATTTGGATCAGAATCCGAATCAGGAAAAACTCGAATATTATTAAATTTTGACCAATTTACTCCTGCTCTCGCATTTGCTTTATAATATTTAGCAAAAGAACGTCCGTAATTTCCAGTAGCCGATAAAGTTTCATCAGGGAAAGAAGAGTTGATATTTACAGCTGATGAAATTTGATTTACTCCAACCAATAACGCTCTGGTTTTAATACCTTCTAATTGTCTTGTATACGAAATATTAGCAAAAATATTTTCGAAGTTAAACATGTTATACTTAAAATAACGCAATGAGTGAACTTGAGAAGTCGAATTTTCTAAGAATCTATTTCCGCTAAACAAACTATTATAATTTGAAAACACATAACCTTGAGCTAACTTGTTGATATCTGTAAAATTGTTTGTTAAAGAATAATTATAAGTCAGTGTTTCTGATTTTTTAATTTGCCATAACGCGTATACATCTGGTAAAATTCTATTGAAAGACTGCTTGTTTGATGTTCCAAGTTGTTGATCATTAGTATTAAACTGATGCACACTAAATCCTGGATTAAAAGTAAACTTTCCGGTCATGAATTTATAATGCAATCCTAAAAACACATCGTTAAACGAATAATTAACATTATTCATTGTACTTGCATCTGTTAGATTGTTCTGAGTACCATTATTCAAAATCTGGAAAATAGACGAATCAAAGTTTTGGTACGAATAGGTGTTTCCTAAAGTTAAATTGATATTGCTTTTTGGAGTCAACATGTAATAATAATCAAACTTTGTATCCACTTTATTGGTTTGAACAAAACGTTTCTGAGTTACATCGTCTCTTACTCCTGCTCCTTCATTTATGTAACCTGTTAACAAAGGTGCAAAAGGTAAAGTTTCAAGGTTAGCATTATAAAATGGATCTTCATTTTGATACAAATGCTGCATTTCAAAACCAAAAACATGCTTATCACTTAATGTGTAGTAGTAATTAAGATTTTGATTTATTGAAAAAGGATTTTGTTTTTTTGCTGTATAAATATCAGACAACAAGCTAGAAAAAACGCTTGTATTTTCTTTTTGGTCAGAAATCTTAATTAATGCATCGTAATCAAAATGTTTTTTTTCAGACGGCACATAACTCGAACTCAATTTAAACAAAACTTGATTACTTTTTTGTCTTGTAAAATCTTCACGAGTTTCTGTAATCGTTTGAGAAGTTCCATCTGGTAAATTATCTACACGATTAGAAACTGTTCTGTTTTCTATTTCGGTTTTATTTCCTAATAAAATTCCAAAACCACTTAATGTCCATGCTTTTGAAGGATTAAAACTAAAGTTGGCAGCACCAAACGTTGATTCGATATTAGCTGCTTGATTGTTACGAAGTCCCATAATTCCCAAATCATTAGACACAACATTAAAAGAAGAACCTCCTTTTCGCATCATATTTTTGAAACCTCCTGTAAATTTGAAATAATCTTGAGCTGTTAATGGTAATTCTCCAATATTATTCACATTACCAATAACATTTAAACTGTATTTGGGATTATAATAAAACAATTTAGGATTCACGATATAACGCGCATCATCCATCCCAACACCAATTCCGGCCGTCATATCTCCAAACCAGAAGTTCTTTTTCCCTTCCTTAAGCTTGATATTTAATGCAATACTTTCCTCGTTATTTTCTAAACCTTTTAAGTTAGAAACTTCGTTATAATTTCGCAAAACTTGGATTTTATCTAAAGCATCTGCTGGAATATTTTTGGTAGCCAATTTTGTATCGCCGTCAAAGAAATCTTTCCCTTCCACCATTACTTTTTGGACTTTTTTCCCTTCTACTTCAATTTCTCCGTCTTTGTTTACCTCAACACCTGGAAGCTTTTTCAATACATCTTCCAACTTTCGCTCAGTACCATTGGTAAAAGAATCAGAGTTATAAATAATCGTATCACCCGAAACACTTACTGGCATTTCTTGAACAATCTCAACTTCATTTAGCTGTGTTCCTTCTTTTAAAACTACTGGGTAATTCATTGTAGTTGTTCCAGTAGTAACCGATTTTTCGAAAGTTTGAAAACCTATATAACTCACTTTAAGAGTGTAAGTTGTATTAGATTTTAAAGTCAAGATAAATTTTCCGGCTTCATTAGTAATTGCATAAGCATCCATTGCTTTAGTTTGCTGATTTACAGCCATAATATTAGCCATTTCTAAACCAACTCCTGTGGTATCTTTAACAGTTCCTTCGAAACGTATATTTTGAGAAAAACTAATTGAGCTAAATAATAAAAATAGAAATAATATATTTTTTTTCATTTGTTAATAATATTAAGTAAGACTAATATTATGATGTTTTGTTACAAATTTATTAATCAAAATTTTTGTTACATTTTAATTTCTATAACTCCATCTTCATTTTTCATACTATTTAATTTCTTTTCTTCAATTTCATCAAATTCTTTTTGAGTTACTTTTTTTCCATTTTTAGGTGCTTTAATTTCTATTTTTTCTTTAGGATTTAAAACTATTTTTGAACATAAAAAAGTGGTTTCTCCTTCATGTAATTCTAAAATTAAACCTGGCAAACCCCAATATTTATTTGGACCGTTTGAAACTGGAATTTCAATAGCATACCATGCTTCAATTATTTTTTCTTTAGGTTCACTTGGTGTAAAAAAACTTGTTTTACCGCTTTCTAATTTTTTCTTATAATCTTCATACTCTTTTAATTCTTCTTCTGTAACTGGAATAATAATTTGTGCTTTAATACAAGTGTAATTACCAATCTTCTTCTCTTCACCAGTTATAATCCAGTTAAATTTTGGCAAAGAATCTATGACTAAAAATTCTTTTCCAAAAATATCTAAATCGGTTGTGTATTGTTTTGTTTTAAAATTTTTATAATATTTAGAATCGCCTCCACCTGAAAAACTAACAGAAACTCCATTACTAGAAGGTTTAGGTGCAGCTAATTTTTCTTCTTCTGAGTAAATTGACTCCACAGTATTAAATGATAAAATATAGGTTTTTTCAAAAGCCTTCTTCATTTTTTCCATCATTTTTTCTTTAACATCTGGTGTCATATCATTACTTGTAATATTAAAATTCTTCATGCTTGTTTGTGAAGAATAATAAGCTATTCCTTGAAAATTTTGCGCAAACGAACTAAGGGTTAGCCATAAAAATGCACTTGAAAAAAATAATGTTTTCATATATATTAGTTTTTAATTAATTGAAGCAAATTAACAGCATTAAAATCAAATAACAAGTTAATGAATGTTAACGTGTGTTAACGGTTAAATTTATATGCAAATAGTTTTTACTTTTGATGAATGAAAATTAATCTAAAAAGAATTTTTGTACTAATTAGCCTTTTAGTTTTAGCAACTATTTGTTTACAAGTTTATTGGAATTACAAAAATTATTTGAGCAATAAAGAACGTTTAAAAAACGAAGTACAAATTGCTTATGACAAGGCTATAGAGACATATTTTGATGAAGATTCAAAGGAAACTTTTATAAGTGTGATTAGCAAGGATTCTACCACGAAAGTTGAAGATTTAATTCGTGAAATAAAACTAGATTCAAAATTTGGAAAACAATTTAGCAAACCAAAAAAAGTTGATTCTATCGACACAAAAGTTTCTGTTAAGTTTATAGAAACAGATGAAAACCAAAGAAGCATACATCCTTTTGAAAATAAAGCAATAAAGGTTGAAGAAATTTCATCCATACAAATTCTTAAAGGTAAAAAAGCGATGGATTCAATTGAAGGATTAGAAAATTTTCCTAGTAAAATTACCATGTCATTTAAGAATGATTCTATAAAATACAAAATTTTAGATTCTATTTTTAAAGCAGAACTAAATCGAAAAAATATTGCATTAAAATACGAAATAAAACATTTAAAAAACGACACTTTATTTTTTACATATTATAAAAACAAAATAAAGTTACCTTTTCAAATTATTCCGAATTCTGCCTATTTTAAAAACAAAGAAACTTTAAATTTAAATTATGATTATTCAAAGGGATTACTAGTCAAACGAATGGGGGTTGAATTAATTTTATCATTATTTTTTTCATTAGCTGTTATAAGTTGTTTGTTTTTTTTACTTTTTATCATCAAAAAACAAAAAAAAGTTGACGAAATAAAAAATGATTTTATCAACAACATTACTCACGAATTCAAAACGCCAATAACAACAATAGCAACTGCTTTAGAAGGAATGAGCACATTTAATCCTGAAAATAATTTAGAAAAAAATAAAAAATATATTGCCATGTCATTCAATCAATTGTTTAAATTGGAAAACATGGTCGAAAAAATATTAGAAACAGCTACTTTAAACGTTAAAGAACTTCAATTGAATTTAGAAACTATTAATTTAATAGTTTTTATTAAATCAATTATTGAAAAACATCAAGATATTTCTAAAAAACAAATCACTTTTGAATTTGAAAAAGAAGAATTATATATTAGTGCAGATTCATTTTATTTAGAAAATGCAATTTCAAATTTAATTGATAATGCAATAAAATATGGTGGAAACAACATTGAAATCAATTGTTTTCAAACGGATAAAACCACTGTAATTAAAGTAAAAGACACCGGAAATTCGATTTTAAAATCGCAAGAAAAATTAATATTTGAAAAGTTTTATAGAATTCCAAAAGGAAACATTCACGACATAAAAGGATATGGAATTGGCTTATATTTTGCAAAAACTATAGTTGAAAAACACTTAGGAACAATTGAATTAACCATAACAAACGAGACTATTTTTAAAATAACTTTACCAAATGACTAACAAAATTAATCTGCTTTTGGCTGAGGACGAAGCATCATTAGGAATAATTATTAAGGAAAGTTTAGAAAGTAGAAACTTTACTGTTACATTATGTGAAAATGGAGAATTAGCTTTTGAAGAATTTATAAAATCAAACTTTGACGCTTTGGTATTAGATATTATGATGCCCAAAAAAGACGGTTTTACATTAGCCGAAGAAATTAGACAAATTAACAAAACTATTCCTATTTTATTTTTAACAGCAAAATCACAAACAGCCGATGTAGTTAAAGGATTTAAAATAGGTTGCAATGATTACATAAAAAAACCTTTTAGTATAGAAGAATTAATTGTAAGAATCATATCATTAACTAATAACCCTCAAAATAAAACTGCAGCAACAAGATTTACAATTGGATCTTATGAATTTGAAACGGAATCACAATTATTAATTCATGGAGAAAAAACAGTTAAATTAACTAATAGAGAATCTATTTTACTAGAATTTTTAGTAAAAAATAAGGGAAAAACGATAGAAAGAACCTTGATATTAAATACCGTTTGGGGAAATGAAGATTTTTTTAGTGGGAGAAGTATGGATGTATTTATAACGAAGTTAAGAAAAAAATTAAACCTCGACCCATCTGTAGAAATTATTAACAGTAGAGGACGAGGTTATAAATTAATATTTTAGATTCTACCCATTCTAAATTGCATACGACTACCTCCGCCAGGTCCAGAATTCATTTCGCGCATTTCTTCCATTTTCTTTTTCACAATTTCATCATATTCTTTTTGCGTTACCTCTTTTCCTTTTGAAGCAGGTTTAATCTCAACTTTTTCTTTAGAATTTAAAACCAACTTAGAACATAAAATTACCGTTTTACCATCGTTAACCTCTAAGATTAAACCTGGTAAACCCCAATAATTTTCTGGGCCTTGATTTACAGGAATTTCTGGGCAATACCATGCTATAATAACATTTTCTTTAGGCATTTCCCAATCATCTGTAAAATTAGTTTTTTTAGCTTTTGCAGTATCTTTTACCGTTTCCGCTTTTTTCTCACCTTCTTTAGTATTGTTATTTCTGAATCTGAAATTTCTAAAATCAGACTCACTCACTTTTACTACTGCAGTTGCTTTAAAACAAGTATAATTACCAATCTGTTTCGATTCACCTTCTAATTTCCATTCATATTTTGGCAATGAATCTTTAATTAAAAACTCTTTCCCAAAAAACTCTTTATCCACCACATATTGCTTATCCTTAGCATTTTTATAGTGGGTTCCACCGCCTCCCATCATCGACATCATCATTCTACCTCCACCTTGTTGACCAGGCGCATCTAATTTTTCTTCTTCTTTATAAATTGAAGCTGTTTTATCGAAGTTTAAAATAAATGTTCTTTCAAACATTTTTTTCATACGCTCTTCTATTTGTTTTTGCATTTCTGGCGTCATTTCTCTATTTCCACTCATACCTTTCATAAAATCAGCGGTACTTGTTTTAGACTCATAAACTGCCATTCCTTGAAAATTCTGAGCATTTACTAACCCAGAAATCATAAAAATCGAAGCAATAATAATTTTTTTCATTCTTTTCAGATGTTTTAGCTACATATATAGACTACAAAAAGTGCATTTTGTTACACAATTTAACTGCTATTTTTGTGTTAAAGTAGTATATTAGACCTTTAATTCTAAGAAATAGTTTAACGAATGTCTTTAAAAAAAATACTCTTTATAACCTTTTTAAATTTTTATTGCTTGTACGTGAGCAGTCAAAATGAAATTCCTGCATTAAAATTAGAAACCATAAAACTAGAATGTGACATTTTTTTAGGTTTTGACAATCAACAAAACAGTTACTTCATAAAAGAAAACGTACTAATAAAAAAAAGCCCAACTAAACATTTCCAATATAACAACCTAAGTTTAGGAAAAATCACAAATGTAGACTTCCAAAATCCGTTAGAAATTGTAATTTTTTATAAAAATTTCAATACGGTTGTATTATTAGACAATCAATTGAACGAAATTAAGAAGATAGATTTCAATTTAAAATCAACTCCAATTAACTTAGAAGCAGTGGCTTTGTCTTCTCAAAATCAAATTTGGATTTACGATAGTATTTCATCAAAAATTGGATTATACAATGTAAACACAGATACTTTTAAGTGGATTTCTACCATGCTTGAAAATCCAATTTCTTATTACGAATCCGATTACACGCATTTTTATTGGACCGATGTGAATTTGAATTTGTATCGCATTTCAATTTATGGTACGATTGAAAAATTAGGAATTCTTCCAAAGTTTGACACAATTCAGTTTACAAAAAATGGCAATTCCATTTATAAAACAGATGATAAATTATATTACTACGACTTAACTTCTAAGAGTAGCAGCAAAATAGCAATTGATGAAAAAATCATTTCAAAATTTTTCTTTAGAGATGGAATTTTGTCTATTTTTACCCAAAATGAAATTACTAATTACAAAATAATTTTACCATAATGCACATAGCAGTAGCAGGAAATATTGGAGCAGGAAAAACAACGTTAACAAAATTATTAGCGAAACATTTTAAATGGGAACCGCATTTTGAAGATGTGGTAGACAACCCGTATTTGGATGATTTTTATCACCAAATGGAACGATGGAGTTTTAATCTTCAAATCTATTTCTTAAACAGTCGTTTTCGTCAAGTATTGCAAATTCGTGAAAGTGGTAAAAACATTATTCAAGACCGAACCATTTATGAAGACGCGCACATTTTCGCACCCAATCTTCATGCTATGGGATTGATGTCCAACAGAGATTACAACAACTATACTTCACTTTTCGAATTGATGGAAAGTTTAGTAGGTTCGCCTGACTTATTGATTTATTTGAGAAGTTCGATTCCAAATTTAGTGAGTCAAATTCATAAAAGAGGAAGAGATTACGAAAATTCGATTTCGATTGATTATTTAAGCCGTTTGAACGAAAGATACGAAGCTTGGATTCAAACCTACAACAAAGGAAAACTAGTAATCATTGATGTAGACAACATTGATTTCGTTAACAATCCAGAAGATTTAGGAATGATTATCAATAGAATTGATGCCGAATTAAACGGATTATTTTAGATATACAAAACGCCTCGTTTGAGGCGTTTTTTTATTTCATTGTGTCAAACAACGACTTCACTTTTATCTTTTTTGGAGCTTTGGACAATTTGATAACTCGTTTTTCATTCGGTAACAAATCAAAATAATTATCTTCAAAAAACATTTCATTTTCCGAAGACAGAAAAACATCCTTAGCTAAAACATCTGAAGAAATTTCAATGGTTAACTCGTCAATAGTTCTGATTTGAATGCTTGGTTTTGTAAGTAGTAAGTCTTTTGGTTTATAAAAATAATGACGAGTGTAAATTTGTTCTAAAGGAGGAAATGAAACCGACAATACCGCTTGTTTTAAGTTAAAAGCTAAAAAATCCTTCTTTGAAATTTCAAAATGCATCTTACTTGAATTTTCCGAAGCAATGAAAATTATCTTTTCATTCCACAATTTAGTGCCTTTAAAATCGATTAAATCAATAACGAATTCACCTGAATACTGATTTAAATCATCGTTAACAATATAAATTCTATAACTATCATTTGCTTCTTCAACGGAAAACAACAAATTTTCAAAACTTCGTTTCGCTTGATAATGAAACGCTTTCCAATTTCCGTAATAATCTAACGAGCTCCAAGATGTAACAGGCCAACAATCATTGAATTGCCAATACAAAGTTCCCATACAATAGGGTTTGGCTCTTCGATGGGCTTCAATAGCGATTTTCATGCCACGAGCTTGCAGTAATTGAGAAACATAAGCATAATCTTCAAAATCTTTTGGCACTACATAATCACGTTCCATGTATTCGTTAATGGTTTCATAACCTGTTGGTTGTTTTTGATGATTTTTAAAAGCTTCGGAAGTGAAATTCAAATCTTCTTTATTCATCACTTTTTGCAACGTTTCTAAATTTGGCATACCTTGAAAACCGTATTCGCTCATAAAACGTCCTACTTTCTTTTCATAAATCTCAAACGGTTCTTTTCCCCACCAAACGCCCCAATAATGCGAATCGCCTTGTAATAAACTTTCTTTTCTTCCCCAACCAATCGATGGCGAAGACGACCAATAAATATTCTTTTCTTTCGGAAGTAAACTGTCTAAAGTTTTCGGAATCATTTCATGAAATACTTTTTTGTAATCGTTCCAAATTTGAGTGGAATCAGCTTTTGAATAATTAAATTGCTTTTGCCAACCCCAATTGTGCCAACCTTCATCGTTTTCATTATTGCCACACCAAATGGCTATACTCGGATGATTTTGCAAACGATTCACATTATCAATTACTTCTTGCTTTACATTTTCAACAAATTCTTCATCGCCCGGATACATCGAACAAGCAAACATAAAATCTTGCCAAACTAAAATTCCTTTGGCATCACAAGCTTCATAAAACGCATCATCAAAATACACGCCGCCACCCCAAACACGAAGCATATTCATATTCGCTTTTTTAGCATTTTCGACTAAAGAAAAATAAGTAGTATCGGAAACTCGTGGTAAAAAACTATCGGGCGGAACTACATTGGCGCCTTTCATGAAAACCGATTTTCCGTTTAATTTGAAATAAAAACTTTTTCCAGCTTGGTCTTTTTCCTGAATTAATTCGATAGTTCTCAAGCCAATATTTAGCTTTTTTGAATCTAAAAACTGCTTTTTCTGATTGATTTCAACAGTAAAAGGATATAAATTCGCATCACCTAAACCATTACACCACCACAACTTTGGATTGGCAATTTCATATTGCATTTTGATTTTGTTCTTTCCTTTTTTAAGATTGAAAACCTCTGTTTTTTCATTGATTTTTAGCTGAATCGTTTTGACTTTGGAAACGTAAATTTCGGTTGTGAATTCTAAAACAGCTTTTTTGTCATTCAATTCGATTTGACTGTATTTTATGTTTTCGATTTTAGCCGAATTCCAAAATTTCAGTTGGACTTTTTTCCAAATTCCTGCCGTAACGAATCGTGGTCCCCAATCCCAACCAAATTGATATTGCGCTTTTCTAACAAAAACACGTTCTTTTTCGGGTAAGGTATAAGACAATTTTTTCGCTTCTTCTTTCCCTTTTTGAACTGCGGAATGAAAAACAACTTTTAAATGATTGGCACCTATTTTCAAATGTGTTTTAGCAGCTATTGTCCATTTTCGGAACATATTATCCGCTTCTAAAACTGCTTTTCCGTTTAAATAAACCATTGCATAGGTATCCAAACCCTCAAATTCTAAATCGATATTTTGATTTTCTAGTTCCGATTCTGATAATGTAAAATATGTTTCGTATTCCCAATTCTCATTTTCAATCCATTGCAATTTTTTTTCGTTGGCTCCAAAAAACGGATTAGGAATTAATTGGTTTTGAAATAAATCGGTGTGAACGGTTCCGGGAATAGTTGCCTTGTGTTTTTTTGCTTTATTTTGCTTGTTGAATGTCCAGTTTTCTGACGACAAATTGCGATAGGAAATTTGTGCTGAAACGGAATAGCAGATGAAAATTAGAAATAATGTTATTTTTTTAAACATATAAGATTCTGTGTTGATTTCAAATTTAAATCTTAATTTTTATTACTTTTGTTTTTCAAGACAGTCATTGAACTAGTCTCTATAGCGTGTTTAAACCATTTGTGTTTGCGCGCTATTTTTTGTTATATATTCTTTATCATACACTGTCTCATTTTTGAATAATATATAAATAAGTTCAAGTATTTTTCTCTGAACAGCGACTAATGCTTTCATTTTAATTCCGTTCTTTGATATGAGCCTAGCGTAAATATTTTTAAA
>NZ_JMLU01000022.1 GCF_000686885.1 Flavobacterium sasangense DSM 21067
AGTACAGGATTAGTTTCAAACATTATTACGCAATTCTGCGTTACGGTTATCATCTCTACTTTATTGTCATTAGTAGCTTCATTTACAATTATTCCATGGTTGTCTTCTCGTTATGGAAAGTTAGAACATATTGAAGGTAAAAACTTGTTTGGAAAAATCATTCTTGGATTTGAAAGCTATTTAACTCGTTTTACAGACTGGGTTTCAGGATTGTTAACTTGGTGTTTAGATCATTATATAAAAACTATTGTAGTTGTTTTAGTATTGTTTTTTGGATCAACAATCGGATTAATGGGTGGTGGATTTATTGGTGGTGAATTCTTCGCAGCATCTGATAGTGGTGAGTTTTTAGTTCAAATTGAAATGCCAAAAGACGCTTCGTTAGAACAAACCAACTTTATGACGCAAAAAGCAGAAGCTTTCCTGAAAAAAGAACCATTCGTTCACAGTCAAATTACAACTATTGGTCAAACGAGTGAAGGTTTAGGAGCTTCTCAAGCAACTGCTTATAAATCTGAGATTAACGTAAAAATGGTTGGTTTAGACAAACGTGATGAACCAGCAAACGTTTATGCTGCCAAAACAAAACGTAAATTAGAGAAAATCTTAGTTGGAGCAAAAGTTAAAACGGTTCCAGTAGGTATTTTAGGAACTGCTGAAGACGCTACTTTAGGTTTAATTGTTACGGGTCCAAATGTGGAAACAGCTATGGCATTTGCAAAAGCGGCTGAAAAAGAATTACGTACGATTCCTGGAGCAACAGAAATTGAATTATCTGTAGAAGATGGAAATCCAGAAGTAAACGTTCAAGTGGATAGAGATAAAATGGCTGCGCTTGGATTAAGTTTACAAACTGTAGGTATGACGATGCAAACCGCATTTAGTGGAAACACTGATGGCAAATTTAGAGCGGGTGAATACGAATATGACATCAACATTAAATACAATGCATTCGACAGAAAAAGTATTGAAGATGTAAGTAATTTAATTTTCATAAACGATAGAGGTGAACAAATCAAATTAATTCAATTTGCAACGGTTTCTGAAAGTTCTGGTCCAAGTGAATTAGAAAGAAGAGACAAATCAGCATCGGTAACTGTAAAAGGTCAAAATGTGGGAGTTGCTTCGGGAACTATTGTATCGCAATGGCAAGAAAAAATTGATAAATTAGAAAAACCTACAGGTGTAGATTACATTTGGGGTGGTGATATGGAAAACCAATCAGAAGGTTTTGGAACACTTGGAATTGCTTTATTAGCAGCTATTATCTTGGTTTACCTTGTTATGGTTTCGTTATACGACAGTTTTGTGCATCCATTTGTAGTATTATTTGCGATTCCGCTTTCGTTTATTGGAGCTATGTTAGCTTTAGCTTTAACAAATAATACATTGAATATTTTCACCATCTTAGGTATCATCATGCTAATTGGTCTGGTGTGTAAAAATGCGATTATGTTGGTGGATTATACGAATCAAAGACGTAAAGCAGGAGAAAGTATTAGAACGGCATTAATTCAAGCGAATCATGCAAGGTTGCGTCCAATTTTAATGACTACGATTGCGATGGTATTTGGTATGTTCCCAATTGCATTAGCTTCTGGAGCTGGAGCAGAATGGAAAAACGGTTTGGCTTGGGTAATTATTGGTGGATTAATTTCATCGTTATTCTTAACCTTAATCGTGGTTCCTGTAATCTATGAAATCATGGAGAAAATAATCTCTAAATTCTCTAAAGGAGAAAAAACAGATTATGAAGCCGAAATGGTTGCCGATTATGTTCACCAAGAATTAAGTGAAGACGGTTTTAACCCGAAACACACATTATAACAACAAAAAAGTCCCGATTTAATCGGGACTTTTTTTATACTTCAAATTGAATTAGTTTTTAACTAAAACGTCTTTTGACCATTTTTTTACTTCAGCAATTCTGCTATCTGAAAAATCAACTTCGCTTAAAGAATCTTCACTCCAGAAAAACCACTTTCCAGTTTTAGTACCTTTGTTATATTCGCCCATGGTTTGTTTAGTACCATCTTCGTTATAAGCCATCCATTTTCCATGTAATTTTCCGTCTAAGTAATACCCTTCTTGTTTTACTTGTCCGTTATCATAATAATATGTTGCTTTTACCATTTGGTCAACCACTTCTAATTTTGGTTTTACTTCTTGTGCAAATGACAAACTCGAAACCAATAATACTACTGCAATTGCTACTTTTTTCATACTCTTTTCTTTTATAGGTTAACATTACAGTAACAAATATAAAATATAATTTACAATAAAAAAACTTTTACTTAACAATTTGGTAACATTGAGTAAAAACTTAACATTGAAAAAGCCAATACGTAATGTATTGGCTTTAAATTAAATATAAATATATGTTAGATTATTTCACTAAACCATCTAATAATTCTACTAATAAAGGAGATGATGGTCTTGGCGCATCAGCTTTTACAACTTTACCTGTAGGATCAATTAATAAGAATCTAGGAATCGAATTAATTCCAAATGCTTTGATAAAATCTGACATCCAGTTTTTATCAGCAAACAATTGAATTCCTCCTAATTGCTTTTCCGTAACAAATTTTTGCCATTTCTCATGATCTTTATCTACATCAACCGAAATACTAACGAATTCAATGTTTTTACCATGATATTTTTCCTCAATTTTCTTTAAATGAGGAATTTCTGCTCTACATGGACCACACCATGTTGCCCAAACATCGATATACACATATTTCCCTCTTAAATCTTCTAATTTCGTTTTTCCACCTTTGTGGTTTTCATAATCAAAAGAAGGAGCTGCAGTACCTTCTACTTTTTTTGCAGCCGCTTTTTGATTATAATATTGCGCTAGCATCATGCCTTCTTGGACAATTCTTGGTTTTAAAGCGCTTACTAATTTTTCATCTAAACCAGCACTTTCTAATTTTGCTAAATCTTCTTTTGCTTTTTTATCAAGAGCAGCCTTAAAAGTAGCTTCGTCTTTTTCTAATAAACCTTCAAGCTCCATTTCAAATTTCTCATCTGACAATGCTTTTTGAGCTAGAAAGTTACTTTCTTTCGAACCTTTTCCAGTGTAAACAATTGTTTCGTCAAATTCTTTTGCATCCAATGTTAATTTGATATCATCGCCTCCTCTTAAATACATCATTGAAGATTCTGACCCATCACTAAATTGATGTAACCCATCCGTTACTTCAAAAGAAGCTTCAAAAACTCCTTTTTTATTAATTGGGATTACTTGTTTGAATTTATTTGGGCCAAAAACAGTTAACGTGTCACTATTTCTGTTTTCAATTTTAGCCGAAAATTTTACTTTTTCTTTTGTAGTAGTTTGTGCAAAAGAAAAACCGACTGATAATACTAATAAATAAACTAGTTTTTTCATAAAATGTGTTATAAGGTTTGTGTAAAATTATATTATTATTTTATAAAACGAAAAATAACGAATTAAAATTCTATTATTATTAACAATTGAAAACAAAAATTTTCTTTTTTGTTCTTACTTTTGCATAAAATTTTTCAAAATGTACAGAAGTCATAATTGCGGCGAATTAAACGCATCACATATTAATACAGAAGTTACCCTTGCAGGTTGGGTTCAAAAATCGAGAGATAAAGGATTTATGATTTGGGTTGATTTACGTGATCGATACGGAATCACACAATTAATCTTTGACGAACAAAGAACCGACAAAGCCGTTATTGAAAAAGCAAAATCTTTAGGAAGAGAATTTGTTATTCAAATCAAAGGAACTGTTATTGAGCGTGTTTCTAAAAACCCAAATATGGCAACGGGTGACATTGAAATTTTAGTTTCTGAATTAACTATTTTAAACGAAGCACAATTGCCTCCATTCACTATTGAAGATGAAACTGATGGTGGTGAAGACATTCGTATGAAATATCGTTATTTAGATATCCGAAGAAATCCGGTTAAAAACAACTTATTGTTCCGTCATAAAGTATCGATGGAAGTTAGAAAATACCTTTCTGACCAAGGTTTTTGCGATGTAGAAACGCCTTATTTAATTAAATCTACTCCAGAAGGCGCACGTGATTTCGTTGTACCAAGTAGAATGAACGAAGGACAGTTTTATGCACTTCCACAATCGCCACAAACGTTTAAACAGTTATTGATGGTAGGTGGAATGGATAAATATTTCCAAATTGTAAAATGTTTCCGTGACGAAGATTTACGTGCTGACCGTCAACCAGAATTTACACAAATTGACTGCGAAATGGCATTCGTAGAGCAAGAAGATATTTTAGATATGTTCGAAGGCTTAACGCGTCATTTACTAAAAGAAATCAAAGGAATTGAAGTAGATAAATTCCCAAGAATTACTTACGATTACGCCATGAAAACCTACGGTAATGACAAACCAGATATTCGTTTTGAAATGAAATTTGGTGAGCTAAATGCTGTAGCGCAACATAAAGATTTCCCAGTATTCAATTCAGCAGAATTAGTAGTAGGAATCGCTGCACCAGGCTGTGCAAATTACACAAGAAAAGAAATTGACGCTTTAATTGATTGGGTTAAACGCCCACAAGTTGGAGCTTCGGGAATGGTATATGTAAAATGTGAAGAAGATGGAACTTTCAAATCATCAGTAGATAAATTCTACGATCAAGAAGATTTGAAAAAATGGGCCGAAATTACCAATGCTAAACCAGGTGATTTAATTTTAATTTTATCGGGTAATGCAAACAAAGTGAGAACGCAATTATCTGCTTTAAGAATGGAAGTTGCTACTCGTTTAGGTTTGAGAAAATCTGACGAATTTGCACCATTGTGGGTGGTTGATTTTCCATTATTAGAATGGGATGAAGAAAGCGGTAGATACCACGCAATGCACCATCCATTTACCTCTCCAAAACCAGAAGACATGGCATTAATTGAAACCGAACCAGGAAAAGTTCGTGCTAATGCGTATGATATGGTATTAAACGGAAACGAAATTGGTGGAGGTTCTATTCGTATTCACGACAGAGAATTGCAATCAAGAATGTTTGATTTATTAGGATTTAGTAAAGAAGAAGCTTTGGCTCAGTTTGGATTCTTAATGAACGCTTTCGAGTTTGGAGCACCACCACATGGAGGTTTAGCATTCGGTTTAGATAGATTGGTTTCTATTTTAGGCGGACAAGAAACGATTCGTGATTTTATTGCATTCCCTAAAAATAATTCAGGAAGAGATGTAATGATTGATGCGCCTTCAACTATTGATGAAGCACAATTACAAGAATTACACATTAAACTAAGATAAAATGAAAAAGGTTCTAATTGGTCTTATCGTAATCATTGCTTGCTTAATTTCTTTTGGATATTTTCAAAAGAATAGTGGCTTAAATGGCGATAAATGGATTGGAATTGGAGTTCTTTTAGCTGCTTTTGTTCTTATGCCTTTATTTTTATATTCGAGATTTAAAAACAAAGAAACTAGAGACAGGATGCTAAACTTAGGTTTAAAGAAAAAAGAAGGTACTGATAATCAGTAATTTTTAAATATTTTTAACTTTTTCTTGTTTGTGTCGTAAATAAGTATATCTTTGATAATTATTAATTTTTTACAATACAAAATGAGAACAGGTAAAGTTAAGTTCTTCAATGAATCAAAAGGTTACGGTTTTATTACTGATGATGAAACTGGAAAAGACATTTTCGTACACGCTAGCGGAATGAGAGTTGAATCTTTAAATGAAGGTGATGCTGTTAGTTACGAAGAAGAAGAAGGAAGAAAAGGTAAAGTAGCTGCTCAAGTAGTAGTTATCGAAGACTAATATATATTATTTTTTGATTACCTAGAAAGAACAAAGTCCCGATTAAATCGGGACTTTTTTTATACCATATATTTATCAATATAACTTTATTCCATAAAAAAAGAGCTACATTACTGTAGCCCTTTTAAACTAATCAAACCATATTTTACTTAAATAAATACTTTACTCCAAATAAAATATTTCCTTTTGGCATTGGCACCATTCCTGCTTCAACATACTCTGTGTTGAAAATATTATTAGCGTAAATCGAGAATTCCAACTCTTTTAATTTGTATGATGCACTTACATCCCAAATATTATAACTAATTCCAGAAGTTCTTTCTACATATCTATATCCAATAGAATTACTAAAATTCTTGAACCATTCCATTGCATAATTTCCAACAAATTGGTGTTTCATAGAATTAATGGAATATCTTGAATAAGCAGCACTCGTTTGCTTAACATCGTCTTCTATAAAAGTATATCCTAATTTAATTTTTTGCTGCAAAGCATTTACAGTAAATCTATATTCCATATTGGTTTCAAAACCTTGTGTGTTTACATCCTGAATGTTTTGAGGCGTATAAACCACATCTGATTCTGTTAATCTTACATAATCTATCAAATCATTTGAATCTCTATTAAATGCTGCAAACGTAAAATCAAACTTTTTAGTTAACCATTTCACTCCAATTTCTTCCGAAACAGCTTCTTCTGGTTGTAAATTTTCGTTACCAATGGCTTGTGGACCTATATAATACAAATCAGTATATGTTGGAACTCGATAAGTATATCCAATGTTTCCATATAGCCTAACATTTGAGGAAACTTGATAACCTAAATCTAATCCTGGAAATGCTTTGCTGTCAAAATCAGAAAAATAAGAAACAGCAACTCCTGGCGTTATATCGAATTTTTTATCCAAAAACTGAAAACGATGTTCTAAAAACACAGAAGCCATTTCTCTTGAATTATCACCTAATCGATTACTTGAAATGTAATACTTAGCCATTTCAACACCGAAACCAGTGATTCCAACTTTTGATTCATACGAACCATTTAATTCGGCAGCAAACTTATTGGTAATATGTAAATTTCTATAAATAGAAGGATTGCTTCTTATGTAGTGATATTCATCTTGATTTCTTCTCCAATACACTCTTGGTTTCCAAGTGAAATTTCCATTTTTAATCACTGTTGAAAGTCCAACTAAACTCGCTTGTGTTTCTTCATATTGCTCAGTTGCTGATGGAATTCCGTAAAAACCATTTGCACCAAATTTTCTTTCTGAATAAGTTGTCAGTAATTCAATTGGTAATTTATTTTTATTGAATTGACTTTTCAATACATAATTGGTGTTATCAAAATCGGTATTATGACGATATCCTTCTGAAAAGTTTTTAGAAAAATGTACGATATGACTACTCTCTTTTAAACTAACTGTACCAGTAGCTTCAGCAATAAATTGACCAAAAGAACCACCTTGTACTTTTGCAATCAAAGAATTTTCTTCAACGTCTTTTGTTACAATGTTAACAGCTCCTGTGAAGGCATTTTGTCCAAAAACGCGTGCAGCAGGCCCTTTAACAACTTCAATTCTTTTAATAACTTCAATTGGTAAAGCTAAATTCATCGTGTGATGTCCTGTTTGCGGATCATCAACTTTAATTCCATCAATAAGTAATAACGTTTGATCAAAACCTCCACCTCTGATATATAAATCGGCTTGCATTCCGTTTACACCTTGGCGTCTTACGTCAATTCCTGCAAGTTGTTGTAATGCATCAGCAACATTTGTAATTCCCAGTTTTTTGATATCTTCAGCGGTAACAATTTGAATTGTTCTTGAATTTTCTTTAAAAGGCAAATCAATACGAGAAGAAGTAACTACAACTTCTTTAAGAGAATCTGTTTTTAATTCTGTTTCTTGTGCATTTCCTACTATAGAGCCAAAAAGCAAGACATATAAAAAGTATTTGTTTTTCATTTGAAGTTTATTTTAAAACGGTGCAAAAGTCGTAACTTTCCGGACGATTAAAATAGTCCAGTTTTAAAATGAAAGATAGTCCGGTTAATGTGTTACTAAAAGAACTTATTCACTTTGATAAAACGAGTGCTACTTCGGTGTATATTCAAATTTCCCAACAAATTATAAATGCTGTTCAAAGAAGGTATCTTAAAGAAGGAACAGCTTTACCTGGTACCCGAATTTTCAGTCAATTACTCAACATTCACAGAAATACAGCTGTTGCAGTTTATGAAGAATTAGCTTCGCAAGGTTGGGTTGAAATTATTCCAAACAAAGGGACTTTTATTTTAGTTCCAAAACCAAAAACAGCTACTATCAAAGCACGTTCCAATAAAATAAACGATGCTTATAGTTATCCTAAAACGACAGGATTTCCTTTTCAAACTTCGTTTCACTTGGCATCAACACAAGAATTTTCGGAAGCAAAATACATTTTAAACGATGGTCAACCCGATTTACGATTGCATCCTATTCACGAGTTTTCAAAATGGTATGGCACATCAATGAAACGAAAATCGTTGATTTCAAAATGGAACAATACATCAAAAAACAGCTATTCTACATTTGAAAATCAATTATGCAATTTTTTAAATGCAACGAGAGGATTTCACATCAAACCCACAAATTTAATCAGTACACGAAGTACCGAAATGAGTTTATACATCATCTCGCAACTTTTAATTCGTAAAAAAGATGTTGTTTTGGTCGGTAATTTGAGTAATTATAATGCCAATATGATTTTTCAAGAAGCTGGAGCCGATATTAAAACTATTCCCGTTGATGAAAATGGATTAGACATCAATTATATTGAAAAGCATTTTACAAAAGGAAAAATTCGATGTGTTTATGTGTGTTCTAATCGCGATTATCCTACTACAAACACTTTGTCTGCCGAACGAAGATTACATCTTTTACAGCTTGCCAAGAAATACCAATTTGCCATAATTGAAGATGATTTTGATTATGATTTTCAACTCGACGGTTCCGCTATGTTGCCCATGGCAAGTTCAGACGGAAATGGAATGGTAATTTATCTTGGAAAGTTAGGCCAATCGTTATTTCCTAGTTTTCAAACGGGATTTGTGGTAGCTCCAGAAAATTTGATTTTGGAAGCAAAAAACTACCTACAAATGTTAGACAAACAAGGCGATTTGATTCAAGAACAAGTGCTTTCGGAATTAATTTATGAAGGTGAAATTCATCGTTTACTGAAAAAGAATACCATCATTTACAAACAAAGAAGGGATTTTGCTTGCGAATGTTTCAAGCGTTATTTCAATGAAGTTATTGGATATAAAAAGCCTTCCGGTGGATTAGCCATTTGGATTGAATTTAACCCTTCAATATCATTAATTCAACTTGCTGAAGAAGTTTCGAAATTAGATGTCTTTCTGCCAAAGACCATTCTTTATCAAGATAAAAACACCTGTGCCATCCGTTTTGGATTTGGACATTTGAATGAAGAAGAAATTGAAATTGTAATAAGCAAATTAAATCTTGCATATAATTCAATCACAAAGTAATAAAAAAAAGTCCCGCAAATTGCAGGACTTTTTACTATAATCTTATTGTCTTAGTCAGCTAAAACAATAATCTTGTTTTCATTCATTTCGATGGTACCTGAATTAATAGGTAACCAATACGTTTGCTCATTTACTTTATTGAATTTAGAAACGAATTCTTTTTCAATTTTAATGTTTTGAGCATTGATTTTCACGTTTCCTTTTGCCAATAATGAAACAATAGGCGCGTGATTATTTAGCATTTGAAACTCACCGTTAATTCCAGGAACTGCTACCGAAGTAACTTCTCCTTTAAACAATGTAGCTTCTGGTGATACTATTTCTAAAATCATTTTTTTATGCTTTAGGCTTTAAGCTTTAGGCTTTAAGCTATTAAAAATTATGCCTCTGCTAACATTTTTTGTCCAGCTTCGATAGCTTCTTCGATAGTACCTTTAAGGTTGAACGCTGCTTCTGGTAAGTGGTCTAATTCACCATCCATAATCATGTTAAATCCTTTGATAGTTTCTTTGATATCAACCAATACTCCAGGAATACCTGTAAATTGCTCCGCTACGTGGAAAGGTTGAGATAAGAAACGTTGTACACGACGTGCACGAGATACTGCTAATTTATCTTCTTCAGATAACTCTTCCATACCTAAGATGGCAATGATATCTTGTAATTGTTTGTATTTTTGAAGAATCTCTTTTACTCTTTGAGCACACTCATAGTGTTCTTTTCCTAAGATTTCTGGAGTTAAGATACGAGAAGTAGAATCTAATGGATCTACCGCTGGATAAATACCTAACTCAGCAATTTTACGAGACAATACAGTTGTTGCATCTAAGTGAGCAAACGTTGTTGCTGGTGCAGGGTCAGTTAAGTCATCCGCAGGTACGTAAACCGCTTGTACAGATGTAATAGATCCTTTTTTAGTTGAAGTAATACGCTCTTGCATAGCACCCATCTCAGTTGCTAATGTAGGTTGGTAACCTACCGCAGATGGCATACGACCTAATAAAGCCGATACTTCAGAACCTGCTTGTGTAAAACGGAAGATATTATCAACGAAGAATAATACGTCTTTACCTTGGTCAGATCCAGCTCCATCACGGAAATACTCAGCGATAGATAATCCTGAAAGTGCTACACGAGCACGAGCTCCAGGTGGCTCATTCATTTGTCCGAAAACGAAAGTAGCTTTAGACTCTCTCATTCCTGGCATATCTACTTTAGATAAATCCCATCCTCCATTTTCCATAGAGTGCATGAATTCTTCACCGTATTTAATAATTCCTGACTCTAACATCTCACGAAGTAAGTCATTTCCTTCACGTGTTCTTTCTCCTACTCCTGCGAATACAGAAAGTCCACCGTGACCTTTTGCAATATTGTTAATCAACTCCTGAATCAATACTGTTTTACCTACTCCGGCACCACCAAATAATCCAATTTTACCTCCTTTTGCGTAAGGCTCAATAAGGTCGATTACTTTAATACCTGTAAATAAAACTTCAGAAGAAGTTGATAAGTCTTCAAATTTTGGAGCTGGTCTGTGGATTGGTAAACCATTTGCACCTGATTTAGGTAAATCTCCTAAACCGTCGATTGCATCACCAATTACATTAAATAAACGACCAAAAACGTCTGCTCCAATTGGCATTTGAATTGCAGCACCAGTAGCAACTACTTCCGCTCCTCTTGACAAACCATCTGTAGAGTCCATAGAAATGGTACGAACAGTGTTTTCACCAATGTGAGATTGAACTTCAAGTACTAATAAAGTACCATCTTTTTTAGTGATTTCTAATGAATCGTAAATTTTAGGTAATTCGTTATTTGAATCGTTGAAAACGACGTCAACAACTGGCCCGATAATTTGTGCAACTTTTCCTGTGATTCTAGACATTGCTTATGTATTTATTTAATAGCTAATTAATGTTGAAAAAATGATGTATTTTTCCGAGTGCAAAGATAGTTTTTTCTAAAACAATTTTGCAATTTATTTTTTGAATTTTTTGCAATAAAAAAGCGAAATCTTCCAATTTCGCTTTTAAAATGTTATTCTACAGTAACGGATTTTGCTAAATTCCTAGGCTGATCAACATTACAACCTCTAAGAACTGCAATGTGATACGATAGTAATTGTAACGGAATTGTAGTCAACAATGGTGTAAACGGTTCGTTGGTTTCTGGAATTTCAATTACGTGGTCTGCTAAAGCTTTTACTTGTGTATCTCCTTTAGTAACTACAGCAATAATTTTTCCGCTTCTTGATTTTATTTCTTGAATATTACTTACCACTTTATCGTAATGTCCTTTGTTTGGAGCAATTACAATTACCGGCATAGATTCGTCAATCAAAGCAATTGGTCCGTGCTTCATTTCTGCTGCTGGATACCCTTCTGCGTGGATATATGAAATTTCTTTTAATTTTAATGCGCCTTCTAAAGCTACTGGGAAGTTATAACCTCTTCCTAAGTACAAACAATTTGTTGCGTCTTTGTAAATTTCGGCAATTTGTTTAGCAACATCATTAGTCAATAAAGCTTCTTGCACTTTTTCTGGTATTAATTCTAATTCCAACAAATAACGTTGGTAATCTGAATTACTCATTGTTCCTTTTGCTTTTGCTAAACGTAGCGCTAACAAAGTAAGAATTGTAATTTGCGTAGTAAACGCTTTTGTTGAAGCTACTCCGATTTCTGGACCTGCGTGCGTGTAAGCACCTGCATGCGTTTCGCGAGAAATTGACGAACCTACTACATTACAAACTCCAAATACAAAAGCTCCGTTTTCTTTAGCTAATTTAATTGCTGCCAAAGTATCTGCCGTTTCACCAGATTGTGAAATTGCGATAACTACATCATCTTTATTAATGATTGGATTTCTATATCGGAATTCTGAAGCATATTCTACTTCAACTGGAATTCTTGAAAATTCTTCAATAATATATTCTGCTACTAATCCTGCGTGCCATGAAGTTCCACAAGCCACAATTAGGATTCGTTTTGCATTTAAGAATTTTTCTAAATTATCTTCAACACCTGACATTTGGATAATTCCTTTGTTTGCCAAAAGTCTTCCTCGGTAAGTATCTTTGATTACGCTTGGTTGCTCATAGATTTCTTTCATCATGAAATGATCGTAACCCCCTTTTTCAATTTGCTCCAAGTTTAATTGAAGTTCTTGAATATAAGGATCAACCAATGAATCGTCTTTAATTTTTCTAACTTTTAATGGCTTGTGTAAACGCACAATTGCCATTTCTTCATCTTCTAAATAAATAGCGTTTGAAGTATATTCAATAAAAGGAGTAGCATCTGATGCAATAAAAAACTCATCTTCACCAATTCCAATTGCCAATGGACTACCTAAACGCGCTACAATAATTTCATCTGGTTTTTCCACGTCAATTACTGCAATCGCATAAGCTCCAATAACCTGGTTTAATGCAACTTGAACTGCTTTTCCTAGTTTACAGTTTTCTTTTTTCTTAACTTCTTCAATCAAGTTTACCAACACCTCAGTATCTGTATCCGATTTAAAAGTATAACCTCTTTTGATTAATTCTTGTTTTAATGGCTCGTAATTTTCGATGATTCCATTATGAATAATCACCAATTTTCCAGAATTTGAAAAATGTGGATGCGAATTTACGTCATTAGGAACTCCATGAGTTGCCCAACGTGTGTGTCCCATTCCTATTTTACCAATAGTCGTTTTCTCGCTTTCCGCTTTAGCTTCAAGGTCAGAAACTTTTCCTTTGGTTTTTGATAATTTTAAATCTTTTCCATCATATAATACAATACCGGCACTATCGTAACCTCTGTATTCTAAACGATGTAATCCTTTAATAATTACAGGATACGCATCTCTATGACCAATATAACCTACAATTCCACACATATAATACTAGTTAGGTTTAGTATAATAAATTTTTAATTTCAATTTTTTATCTTCAGGAACATTAACATGATTTCCATATAAAATTGTTCCCAATGTATTTATAGCAGAAGCAAGTGGAATATTTTTTTGGATATCTGAACCAACTAAAAAAGGATATCTTAAACTAGCCGAAACAGAAAGATTAATATTTTCAGTAACTACTAAACCCAATCTCATATCACTCTTCAAAAACTTATCTTCACTATTAATCCATTTTTTTAACTGTTCTGTTATTCTTATTTTGTAATAGTATTGATCATTTTCTTTTACAAGAAGACCTCCATAGATAAATTTATTTTTCTTTATATCTTCTGAAACACTATTATCTACCAAATAATCATATACAAGAGTATTATCACCTGCGTTGAATAAGTAAATTCTTTTAGGCTGATCAACTCCAGTAGCAGACATATGAGTTCCGTCAACATAAAATTTAAGATACGCATCATTAATTAGCCAATTATTAGCACGTATTTCTTCTAATTTATCCGCAATACCATTTGAGTCTGCATCATCTCCAAATAATTCAATATAAGAAACTGCACCATCTCCGCCTTTTACATAAAGTCTTTCATCACCTGTTAACTCATTAGAATTGTTAATTCCTGTTTCATAAACTGAGCCTGAAATATCATTATCAAAGAAATTAATTCTATTTCCTCCTAGCTTAATCTTAACACTTCTTTTTGTATTAACCGTTGAAATGGTTGAGTGATATTGAACAGTTATATATCCTCTCGAAAAATCTAGCTTTGCTAAAACTCCAGCCTCACCACTATTCTCCTCCGCTTTAAAATACAACCCTCTAAAATAATCTTTAAAAAGACTGTTATTGATTAGATTACTTGGATTTGCTAATAACACTTTATTTTTAAAAAAATCTTTATCTAAATTGATCCACATACCTGGAACCAATTTTTCTTTTACAACTTTTTCTGCAGGATCAGTTGTAATTGCGCCTGATGAATCTAAAAAATTACCACTACCATCTGTTTTGTAAATAATAATTTCGTCTTTTTTAAATTTAAACTGACTATTCTCTTCAGTATTTGAACCGTTATTTAATTGAAAACCTGTTAAATTAGATTCAACCAAATTTTTATCATCAGAATAATACTTTTGAGAATAAGATCCAACCTCACTAGGATTTGGATTTGGCTCAAAATCTCTGATATAATATTTATTTTCGTAAATTTTTAGATTTATAGTACTTTCAACATCGCCATAAATAGAATCTAAAGTGTAGACATTTTCATTGTCAACAACTTTTTTAGTTGAAAAATATGGAACATATAAATAAACTGAATCATTAGGTTCAATTTCAATTTCAGTACCATAATCAGCTCTTGGAGCCACCAATTCTAATTGAGAAACAAAATTTGCAGTTGTTTTTCCAAATTTAGGATTGTTATATACACCTAGAGCATTAATAGGTAAATTATTTGCTTGTACAGCGCCTGTTCTTTTAGAAAAAGCCAACAAAGGAACATCGTCCACCGACTCTAAATCAAAATGAGGATCATCAACAAGATCAGAACCAATACTATTAAAATCTTTGTCGCAAGAAATAATTGTAACAGCAACTGTAATTACAGAAAATATTTTAAGAAAACTTTTTTTCATAGCCGAAAACCCTTTTATAATACGTGATTTTTAATAAACGAAGTATATACTTCTTTAATTGTGTCTTTTGATGCGAAAGGTAAAAAAGGTTTGTTTGAACTTTCTATAAATTTTGTTAAAGTTGGAGACAACACTTCAGAACCCGCAACTACAGCATCGGAATGCATAATTGAAACCTTCATTAAGTTCTCATAAGTAGGTGATGCTAAATCTGAAACAGCATCTTTATTAATATTATCAAATAATACTTTATTGATAAATTCTTTATCTAATTCTCCTTCAAAACCTTGTTCGTAAACCGATGAAATAATTTTTGTTTCCGCAAAAATACCTTCATCTTTATAATAATGTTTCAAATAAACTGGTAACATTGCTGCCATCCAACCGTGAACATGAATTACATCTGGAACCCAATTTAATTTCTTAACGGTTTCAACTACTCCTTTGGCGAAGAAAATAGCTCTTTCGTCATTATCAGGATATAAAACACCTTCTTCGTCTGAAAAAGTTGCTTTTCTTTTGAAATATTCGTCATTATCAATAAAATAAACTTGAATTCGCTCTTTGGGAATTGAAGCTACTTTAATAATTAGAGGCATATCCATATCATTTACCACCAAATTCATCCCTGATAAACGAATAACTTCGTGTAATTGATGTCTTCTTTCGTTAATATTACCATATCTAGGCATAAAAATTCGTATTTGACCGCCTAAATCATTAATCATTTTTGGCATTTCATACGATTGTAACGATACTTCATTTTCAGCTAAATAAGGCACCACTTCAGATGATACATACAATATCCTCTTGTCTTCCATAATGTATTCTAGTTAATTAATGTTTTAAAAAACCTTGCAAAATTACAAAATTTTATGGATTTATCCACTAAAATAGTAAGTTTGCACCTGAAATAACAAAGTAGAAAATGCTCATTTTTAACAAAAAGTCCGATTTAAGCGCTTTTTTAAGCCCATTAATCAAACAAAATAAATCCATTGGATTTGTTCCTACAATGGGAGCATTACATCAAGGACACCTATCGTTACTTAAAAATTCGCTTTCTGAAAACGATGTAACAGTAATGAGTATTTTTGTAAATCCAACGCAATTTAACAATGCTGAAGATTTAGATAAATATCCAAGAACTTTGGAACGCGATGTGCAAATCATGCAAGATTTAAGCAACAACATCATCGTTTATGCACCAGAAGTAGCCGATATTTATGAAGGAAACACTGTTTCTGAAAGTTTCAATTACGATGGTTTAGAAAATCAAATGGAAGGGAAACACCGACCAGGACATTTTGATGGCGTAGGAACTATTGTGAAACGTCTTTTCGAAATTGTTCAACCGAACAAAGCTTATTTTGGCGAGAAAGATTTTCAACAATTACAAATTGTAAAAAAATTAGTTTCAAAACATAACATTCCAGTTGAAGTTATTGGTTGCCCCATTCATAGAGAAGCAAATGGATTAGCTATGAGTTCTCGTAACGAAAGACTATCAGAATCTTCAAGAGAAAAAGCAGCGGTAATTTATCAAATTTTAAATACAGCTAAAGATTTTTTCCAAAGCCATTCAGCGGAAGAAACCACAACATTTGTAGAAAAAGAATTCGAAAAACATCCTGAATTTCAATTGGAATATTTCGAAATCGCCGATGAAGCAACACTTTTACCCGTTTCTGAAAAAGAATCAAATAAAAAATATCGCGGATTTATCGCCATTTTCATTGAGAATATCAGATTAATTGATAATATTTCACTAAATTAATTACCTTTGCATCATGCAAATTCAAGTAGTAAAATCGAAAATTCATAGAGTAACCGTAACGGGTGCCGATTTGAATTACATAGGAAGTATCACCATTGACGAAGCCTTAATGGAAGCGTCTAACATTATTGAAGGTGAAAAAGTACAAATCGTTAACATTAATAATGGCGAACGATTAGAAACATATGCTATCAAAGGACCAAGAAACACAGGCGAAATCACATTGAACGGACCTGCTGCTCGTAAAGTGCACCGTGGCGACATCATAATCATTATTTCTTACGGAATTATGGACTTTGAAGAAGCTAAAAAATTCAAACCTACTTTAGTTTTTCCTAACGAGAAAGATAACTCTTTAACGTAGTTTGAAAACGCCAATCCGAAAAATTTTAAGCTTAATAATTCCTTTATTCATAGGATTGGGGATCATGTATTATCAATTTAGTACTATGACGACCGAGCAAATAGAAAAAACAAAAATCAGCTTTCTAAAAGCCGACTACTTTTATATTTTCCTATCGCTTTTCATAGCTTTATTCGGTTATTGGTCTAGAGCATATCGTTGGAAATACGCCTTACAACATTTGGGTTACAAAACTAAATTTAGTAATGATTTAATGACGGTTTGCGTTTCTTATTTGGTTAATTTAACTATCCCACGTTCCGGTGAAATTTCAAGAGCAGCTCTTTTAAAAAAATATGAAGACGTACCTTTTGACAAAGCTTTTGGAACAGTAGTTGCCGAACGAATTGTTGATATGCTTATCTTTTTACTTTTTTTAGCAATTGGATTCGTTTTACAATTTGATACAATATACCAATTTTTACTTGAAAATGGCGTAAAATTCGAAACGCTAATTTGGCTTTCAATCGCAGGATTTATATTATTTGTTCTTTTTGTTTTAATTTGGATTTATGCCGAATGGAACATCATTTTAAAACTAAAACAAAAACTTTCTGGCTTAATCGAGGGCATGCAAAGCATCTTAAAAATGAAAGATAAATGGAATTACATTTTTCATTCTTTTTTCATTTGGTTTTCTTACCTGATGATGTTTTACGTTACCATTTTTGCGTTACCAGAAACCGCAAATATTAGTTTTGACATTGTGGTTATGGGATTTATTTTTGGAACACTTGCTGTTGGTTTTTCTAATGGCGGACTTGGAGCATATCCTTTAGCAATATCAACTGTTTTATTGTTGTATGGAATACCAGAAGAAACAGGCGCTGCTTTTGGGTACTTGGTTTGGACGTCACAAACAGTTTTAACCATTTTCTTAGGATTATTATCTTATTTGCTTTTACCTATTTTAAATAAAAAATAAATTAGTAAATTGCTAATCTATTTAACCAAACTATTTAAAATGAAAACCAAACTTTTCCTTTTTGCTTTATTGGTATCGTCATGCTTATTTGCACAACGCACACCAGAAACTATCGAATCTAAAAAATTAGGCACAAGAACTTTTACAGTTGTAACGCCAGCATCATACGCTACTAGTCCAGAAAAAAGCTACCCAACTTTGTTAGTTTTAGATGGAGAATATCTACTAGATCCATTTGAAGGAATTTTAAAATACGGCGCTTATTGGGATGATTTACCCGAAATGATTATCATCGCCGTAAATCAAAACAATGGAGAAACTCGTTTTGCAGATAGCGAATTTGACCAAGCTGGATTTCCTTCTGGTACAGGAGCAAATTTCTTTGAATTCATTGGACAAGAACTATATCCATATGTAGATAAAAAATACCGCACCATTCCTTTCCGAATGATTGCTGGTCATGACACAACTGCAGGTTTCTTGAACTTTTATTTATACAAAGACAACCCAATTTTCAATGCTTATATTTCATTAGCTCCAGAAATGGCTCCAGAAATGGAAAAACGTGTAGCAGAACGTTTAGCTAAAACAATCAAACCCGTTTTCTATTATCAAGCTACAGGCGAAGGTGATTTAAAAGAAATCAACGAAAAAGCAGCAGAATTAGACGCAAATATTAAAGCCGTTCCAAATGCTACATTTAAATATCAAAACGATGCTTTCAAAGGTGCTTCTCATTATTCTTTAGTAGCAAAAGCTATCCCAAATGCAATTTATTTTATTTTTGATGGATACCAACCGATTTCAATGGTAGAATTTCAGGATAAAATTCTAAAATTAGATGCTGGATATACAGATTATTTAGTAGCGAAATACGACGAATTAGAAAAACGTTTCGGTTTTAAAATGAAACCAAGATTATCTGATTTTAAAGCTATCGAAGCCGCAATCATGAAAAACAAAGCTTACAATGAATTATTAACTTTGAGTGATTATGCTAATAAACATTATCCAAAAACTACTTTAGGAACTTATCACGAAGCTTTATATTATGAAAAAACAGGTAATTACAAGAGAGCTATTAAAACCTATCAAAGAGCTTTCACGCAAGAGCCAATTCGTGAAATAACTAAAGATTTCATGTTGAACCGTGCAGAAGCTTTAAAAGGAAAACCAGATAAACCAACTGAAGAAGCACCAGCGGAAGTTCCAGCTGAAACTCCAACAGAAGAAAAAAAACAAGAATAAAACCAAATGAGTAAAGTAAAAACCGCTTTTTTTTGCCAAAATTGTGGCACCCAATATTCAAAATGGCAAGGTCAATGTAACGCCTGCAAAGAATGGAATACCATTGTAGAAGAATTGGTTCAAAAAGAAGAAAAAGTAGCGTGGAAAACCACAACAGCTACATCTAAAACGGCTACAAAACCTTTACTTGTAAAAGAAATAGACACCGCACAAGAAATCCGATTGAACACGACTGATAACGAGTTGAATCGGGTTTTGGGTGGCGGATTGGTTCCAGGTTCCTTAACGTTGTTAGGTGGCGAACCTGGGATTGGAAAAAGTACTTTGCTCTTGCAGATTGCTTTAAAATTACCTTACAAAACGCTTTATGTTTCGGGAGAAGAAAGCCAAAAACAAATTAAAATGCGTGCCGAACGTATTACCTCAACCGGCGATAATTGTTACATTTTAACTGAAACCAAAACCCAAAATATCTTCCGTCAAATTTTAGAAATTGAGCCCGATATTGTGATTATCGATTCGATTCAGACTTTACATACGGATTATATTGAATCGTCTGCAGGAAGTATTTCACAAATTAGAGAATGTACCGCAGAGTTGATTAAATATGCCAAAGAAACCAATACGCCAGTTCTTCTAATCGGGCATATTACCAAAGACGGAACCATCGCCGGACCCAAGATTTTGGAACACATGGTCGATACCGTTTTACAATTTGAAGGTGATCGAAATCACGTGTACCGCATTTTACGTTCGTTGAAAAACCGATTTGGTTCTACTGCTGAATTAGGGATTTACGAAATGCAAGGTTCTGGCTTACGCGAAGTCGACAATCCATCTGAAATTTTGATTTCACATAAAGACGAACAACTTTCTGGAACTGCAATTGCTACTACTTTAGAAGGTATGCGTCCGTTGATGATTGAAATTCAAGCTTTGGTGAGCACCGCAGTTTATGGAACACCACAACGAAGCACTACAGGTTATAACGCTAAACGTTTGAACATGATTTTAGCGGTTTTAGAAAAACGTGCAGGTTTTAGATTAGGTACAAAAGACGTTTTCTTAAACGTAACAGGAGGAATTTCAGTTGAAGACACAGCGATTGATTTAGCTGTTGTAGCAGCCATTTTATCTTCAAACGAAGACATTGCCATTGCAGAAGGTTTTTGCTTTGCCGGAGAAGTAGGACTTTCAGGCGAAATTAGACCGGTTAACCGTATTGAACAACGCATTCAAGAAGCCGAAAAATTAGGATTTACCACGATTTTTGTTTCCAAACACAACAAAATTTCGTTAAAAAATACCGGAATCAAAATTGTTTTAGTGGCTAAAATTGAAGATGTGGTGAGTGAGTTGTTTGGGTAAACTTTTAATCTTTTAGACATGAAGAAAGAAAAATTAAAAATACTTCCATTTTTATTATTACTATTCTATTATGGAATTACCGAACTTTTTAAAGATTTGTCTTTTGAAAAGAAGATGGCAATGTTGCTACCTATTATTCTAATTTCGATAATTATCTATAGTATTCAATACAAAAACAATTCATCTGAAAACAAAAAAACAAAGTTTTACATTTTACTGTTCTTCATTATCGTTTCTACTTTAATAACTTGGTTTGGATACAATGCGATTGACTAATAAACATTCTTAATTAAAAGATTTTGTCCGATTTAAAAGAACGAAGATTAAAAAGTCTTGATTACCAAATTCAAGAATTAGAAAACCGTCCCAATTATTATAAAAAATATTGGTTTAGGATAATTATAATTGGTGTTTTAGTAACATTAATTGCTCCAGAATACACTGCTAAAAATTCTAAAAATTTAATCTATTATTTTGATTACAATTATCCGTTATGTTATATTGTTGTAGCACTTTCTTATATTGTACTTTGTGTAATCATGCTATTAACTTTCACAATTCAAGACAAGAAAAAGTTGAAGAAATTAAAAGAAGAAAGGGAGATGATTGATTTGTTTAGGAGTTAAACTACCAAACGACGAAAGTGAGGATTTACAATTCGTGTCTACTATCAACTTCAAATGATCTAGGAATTAAAAATTCCTATAAACATAATAAGTAAACAAGGTTAAACCTAAAGAAAACAGACCGTAAACATCAACTAAATATTTCTTTTTCCCTAAACTATATTCATTTTTTGTAATAATAGTATCTAATTTTTTTAGTTTCAGATAATAGAAATTATTAAAAATTACAATGACAACTTGAATTACAAAATAATAGTAATGAATTTTATATTCGAAATGAAAATTGGCTAGATAAAAAATAACATTTAAAATAGTTAACACGTTATTTGCCTGACAAAAAGACAAAAATGTTATTACAGGAATTTCTGGCGAAGCATTTACTTTGACACTATCGCTATAAAGATTGTAAAATATGCAATTAAAAAACCTTTTCATCTATTATAAATTCACTTATTCAATCTATTAATACTTTCCCAAAAAACATTCTCCCTAATTGGAAATACTAAAATTTTCATCATTCAAATCCTCTAAATCCCCTCCAACAACTCCAACGCCTTATTCACTGATTTCACATTATCAAAAGTCAGTAATAAACGTAAACCGTTTTTAGTTTCTTTTTCTTTTATTTTACATACATTGCCATTGCGTTGGGCAAATTGTAGCACTTTCATGAAACGGTTACTTTGGTAAAAATCACTTTGTTGGTCGCCAATGAAATAACCAATCATTTTGCCTTGTTTCATCATCAAACGTTCAATTCCCATTGCGGTGGCTTTCCATTTGATGCGTACGCTATTTAGTAACGCAATGGCTGGTTTTGGTAACGCACCAAAGCGGTCAATTAGTTTTTGTTCAAATTGTTGTAACGTAGCTTCGTCTTTAATTTGGCTCAATTCGTTGTATAAATTCAAACGTTCGGTAATGTTGTTGATGTATTCATCTGGGAACAGCAATTCGAAATCGGTATCAATTTGAATGTCTTTGACAAATTCTTTGGTTTCGATGTCATTTTCTTCTTGGTACAAGTCTTTGAATTCGTTTTCTTTCAACTCCTCAATGGCTTCGTTCATGATTTTTTGGTAGGTATCAAAACCAATTTCGTTTATAAAACCACTTTGTTCGCCACCTAATAAATCTCCCGCACCACGAATTTCCAAATCCTTCATCGCAATGTTGAAACCGCTTCCTAATTCGCTAAATTGTTCCAAAGCCGTAATACGTTTTTGCGCTTCACCCGTCATCATCGAATACGGTGGCGTAATGAAATAACAAAACGCTTTTTTATTACTTCTTCCCACGCGGCCACGCATTTGATGCAAATCAGATAATCCGAAATTATTGGCGTTATTGATGAAAATCGTGTTGGCATTTGGTACATCTAAACCACTTTCGATAATGGTGGTAGCGACCAAAACATCAAATTCACCTTCCATGAAAGCCAACATCAATTCTTCCAGTTTTTTCCCATCCATTTGACCGTGACCGATGCCGACTTTTGCTCCTGGCACCAATCGTTGGATCATTCCGGCAACTTCTTTGATGTTTTCAATTCGGTTATTAATGAAATAGACTTGTCCACCACGTTGAATTTCATACGAAACCGCATCACGAATCACTTCTTCATTAAAACGAATGACTTGCGTTTCAATCGGATAACGGTTTGGTGGAGGCGTTGTAATTACCGATAAATCACGAGCCGCCATCAACGAAAACTGTAACGTTCTAGGAATCGGAGTTGCGGTTAACGTCAAGGTATCGACATTCGTGGCAATGGTTTTCAACTTGTCTTTTACGTTGACACCGAACTTTTGTTCTTCATCGATAATCAACAAACCTAAATCTTTAAACACGACATTTTTGTTGACCAATTGATGTGTTCCAATCAAAATATCGACTTTTCCTTCTTGTAATTTTTGAAGTGTATCTGCTTTTTGTTTTGCCGTTCTAAATCGGTTTACATAACTTACGGTAACCGGCATATCTTTCAAACGTTCCGAAAATGTTCGGTAATGTTGATACGCTAAAATAGTAGTTGGAACTAAAACGGCAACTTGCTTTCCATTATCCACCGCTTTAAAAGCAGCACGAATAGCAACTTCAGTTTTTCCGAAACCAACGTCACCACAAACCAATCGGTCCATTGGACGTTCGCTTTCCATGTCTGCTTTTACATCGGCTGTTGCGGTAATTTGGTCGGGCGTATCTTCGTAAATGAACGAACTTTCTAATTCTTTTTGCAAATAACTATCGGGTGCAAATTGAAAACCTTTGTCTAATCTTCGTTTCGCATACAACTGAATTAAGTTGAACGCAATGTGTTTTACACGTGCTTTTGTCTTTTGTTTTAAGGCTTTCCAAGCGTTGCTTCCTAATTTGTAAATCTTTGGAGGCGCGCCATCTTTCCCGTTATATTTCGAGATTTTGTGTAGCGAATGAATGCTCACATACACAATATCGTTATCGGCATAGACCAATTTTATGGCTTCTTGCGTTTTGCCTTCTACCTGAATTTTCTGCAAACCACCAAACTTTCCAATTCCGTGATCAATGTGGGTTACATAATCGCCCACCGACAAGGAAGTCAGTTCTTTTAAGGTAATCGTCTGCTTTTTCGAATAGCCATTTTTAATTGAAAACTTATGGTAACGCTCAAAAATTTGATGATCGGTGTAACACGCTATTTGATTTTCTTCGTCGATGAAACCTTCAAACAATGGCAACACCATGGTTTTGTATTGCTTGCGAATACTTTCGTGATTGGCTTCATCAATATCTTCAAAAATATCATGAAAACGACTTGCCTGATTTTCATTAGAACAACACAAATAATTTTTGTAACCGTTGAAATGATTCTCGCTCAAATTGTTCAACAACAAATCGAATTGTTTATTAAACGAAGGTTGCGGTTGTATATGAAATTCGACTTTTTTATCAATTTTAAAAACCGCTTGATTATGCAATTCGATTACCGAAAAATCAAGAGCTCTTTTCAAAAACTGCTTTTGATTTAGGAATAATTCTTCGGGTTTTGCGTGTTGGATATCTTTGGATAATTTCTCGAATGCTTCATTGGCTTTGTCGAATAATTTATCTAATTGTTGGCCTAATAATTCGGTATTTTGAATGATTAAAACCGTTTTTTCGTTGATATAATCTAAGAAACTTTCGCGGTTTTCTTGTAATAATTTGTTTTCGACATTGGGAATGATGGAAATCTTTTTCAGCTTTTCAACCGACAATTGGGTTTCCACATCAAAACTTCTGATGCTATCGACTTCGTTGCCGAAAAATTCAATTCGGTACGGATTATCATTGGAAAAGGAAAATACATCGATGATTCCACCACGAACGGAAAATTCGCCAGGTTCGGTAACAAAATCAACACGTTTGAAATTGTATTCGAATAAAGTTTCGTTGATAAAATCGATAGACAAATTATCGCCAACCGACAATTTCAAGGTGTTTTTCTCTAATTCTTTTCGGGTAACCACTTTCTCGAAAATGGCTTCGGCGTAGGAAACAATAATCGCTGGTTTTTTGCGGGAATTGATTCGGTTTAAAACTTCTGCTCGAAGTAACACATTGGCGTTGTCGGTTTCTTCAATTTGGTAAGGTCTTCTGTACGAACTTGGGTAAAAAAGAACGTCTTCGGTATTAATTAATTGCTCTAAATCGTTCAAATAATACGCAGCTTCTTCCTTATTGCTGAATAAAATCAGAAACGGAAGTTCGGATTTTTTAAACAGCGAATGTGCCACAAAAGACAACGACGAGCCGACCAAACCAGTCATTTGAGACTTTTGGCGCGCTGCGAATGTACTTTCTAAAAGGGCAATCTTTGATGACTTATCGTAAATGGATATAATGTCGGACTTGCTCAAAATGAATTTTTTAATTGACTACAAAAATAAAAAAACCACTACGTTTTCAATAGAAAAGTAGTGGTTATATTACTGAAACGTTTGTTAAAAAACGAATTTCTTAGCAACGGTAACGTTATTTTCTAATGTTGTCTTAATTATCAAAGCTTGATTGTTTCGTGTTAATTCATAAAGAACAATTTCTGAAGTGTTTATTTTATCTTTTGAAAGAACAATTCTTCCCAACATATCATATACAACTACACCTGTAATGTTTGATTTTGTAGAAACGATTTTTGGTTGATTATCATTTTTGAAAACATAAACAGAATTTTCATTTCCTACAAAATCATCATTTGATAAAGAAATATCTTGATAATGGATTTTAAATCGAGAATCAAAAGTTCCAATTGTTGTTGTGAAAGTAAAAGCACTGTTTTTCAAATTGTGAAAAGTACCATTGCTAGTATCTTCTAAAAAGATGTCTTTATCGGCAAAAAATGTATCAAAATGGTCGATTGCGATATCAAAAGTACCGGCTTCAGTAGTAGTATAACCTAAAGGAATAACATCGCTAATTAACCAAGGATAAGCCCTAGCTTGAATTCCGAAACCTACTGAAAAAGAATCAATTAACGAATAAAAACGAATAACACCTTCTGTTGAAGCTAAAGCATCTGAACCAAAATCATATCCATTGGTTGCGTCTTCTTGATAACCAAAAGCAATTTGTTTAAAAGCGCCTAATGTGTTAGTCAAATTCAAATGCACATAATAATTAAGTGGAACATCTTGAGTATTTCTGTAAAACTGCAAATTATTACCTGCTACACGCATTGCATTGGTAAAATTAATTGTGGTGGTAGTTG
This sequence comes from Flavobacterium sasangense DSM 21067, assembly GCF_000686885.1. Lineage (GTDB taxonomy): Bacteria > Bacteroidota > Bacteroidia > Flavobacteriales > Flavobacteriaceae > Flavobacterium > Flavobacterium sasangense. Next base: position 25,954 of record NZ_JMLU01000022.1, read on the forward strand.
CCGCAGACGCAAAAAAGCCTTGCCCAGCAGTAATGTATAAACCAGGTGCAGTTCCACCCGTTACAGCTGCTGTTCCAGTAGTTCTAGTTCGAATAGCATAATCACTTGAGGTAAAAACGTTATTTGTAATTGCTGAATTATGAGTCCAAAAATATAATGTACCTAAATTTGAATTATCTAATAATGTAATAACACTAATAGCCGAAGGATAAGGATTTGCTAAAAAATTATAATTTAATAACATCGGATTAAATCCTGCTACACTTGCTGGAATATTTCCATTATTAGGAACGCCTACAAATTCACCATTAAAAACTTGAGGTGTTGCTGTATATCCTTGTGGTGCTCTAATTGCATAGCCTTTTCCTGGCGTCATTACGTTTGCTTGATTTTCTAAAACCCAATTATTTACACCTACACTTGCGTTATAAGAATAAAATTTATCTGATAAAGTTAGTGGTGAAAAAACATTTAGAACTTGAGCAACAACTGGTGAACCCCAATACGTATATTCAAATTGACGCATTGGTGTCGTATTTCTCCTGTATTTTATATTACCCGTATTTACAGCAGATGAATTATTTTGTAATAATGATGTATTATTATTCATAATCAACTGTCCTGTTCCTAAAACTTGAATATTATCTTGTACAGTTATTGTTGCCGCATTGTCTATATTTAAAATAGCGTCAGCTTGTACTGTAATGGATTTAAAACTTGTATTAGATGTAATATTGCAAGTTCCTGACAAAACAATTGCATCACTTGTTATGTTTGGATCGCCATTATCCCAAGCTGAGCCAGTCCAAGTTGTAGTTTGACCAAACATCATTTGAATGGTTAACAAACTAAATCCAATGATAAAATTAAAAATGTATTTTTTCTTCATACCCTAACTATTATTTAATTTTATCAGATACTTCCATTTTTTTTCGCATTTCATCTGGATTTGCATTTCTTGCGGTATCCAAAGCTCGCAACATTAATTCCTCTCCAATTTCTTTAGGAATCGCTTTTTTGATGATGATTTCATCCCATTGTTTGTACAAACCTTTAATTTCTTCGTTGATTTCTGGAATTAATTTAGCTATTCTTTGTTCTGGAATTACTCTTAAATTCATGAAAGTCTCCAACGATTTTAATTTGGTATTTAAAGTGGTAATTCTACTTAAAATCTGAGGTTTATTATATTCAAAAGGAACCGTCAAAGCCAAAGTATCTGCCTTTTTAGACAAATTTGTTGTTTTCATTTGAAAAGCCGACAAGGTAGATTGCGGTTTTTGCAGCATTTCAATTTCAAATTGACGCCATTCGTTCCAACGATCTAAGGTAACTTCTACTTCAGGTCTTGGTGTTGGAAAATTAAATTGCCACATTTTCGAAATGTTTTTAAAAACAGCTTCGTTTTTTTGGGCTACTTTTTGGGCTTCTAATTGCTGATTTTCATTTTCGCATGAAATCAATGTTAAAACTAAAAGCGACAAACTATATAAGAAAACTTTCATTCGGATAAATTAAAAAGCAAAGGTACAAATGTTTACTTAACGTAGTTACTTTTCTAATAATATCTTAACACCAGTTTTACATCTAAATTGTTAATCTGCTAAGAAAAATCTTTGAAAAGATGTTAATTTATTAAATATCTAAATTAAGCAAAGTATTTATAAAAATATCACAAAAAACCATCCTAAAAATCAGTACTAAAATGTTATATTTGTTACCTCATTACACTATCAAATGGACACAAAAATTTTAATAATTGGTGCTTGTGGGCAAATTGGCACTGAACTTACAGCTAAATTAAGAGCAACTTACGGAGTTAACAACGTTATCGCATCAGACATTAGAAAATTAGAAAATGATGTAGTTAATAACGGAATTTTTGAAGTAGTAAATGCACTTGATTACAATCAAATAGAACACTTACTTGAAAAATATCAAATTACTGATGTGTATTTAATGGCGGCATTGCTTTCGGCTACGGCTGAGAAAAATCCGGCATTTGCCTGGGATTTAAATATGAATTCGTTGTTTCATGTTTTAAATTTAGCCAAAGCAGGAAAAATTAAAAAGATTTTTTGGCCTTCAAGTATTGCCGTTTTTGGACCTACAACTCCAAGACACAATACACCTCAATATACCGTTATGGAGCCTTCAACGGTTTATGGAATTTCGAAACAAACAGGAGAAAGATGGTGTGAATATTATCACAAACAATATGGTGTAGATGTAAGAAGTATTCGTTATCCAGGTTTGATTAGTTGGAGTACCGAAGCTGGTGGAGGAACTACAGATTACGCAGTAGATATTTATCACAAAGCAATTACAGATGGAAAATTTACGAGTTTCTTATCTGAAAATTCTGAATTACCGATGATGTACATGGACGATGCTATTAAAGCAACTATAGGAATCATGCAAGCTCCAGCGGAACAAGTTAAAATTCGTTCGGCTTACAATTTAGCAGCCATGAGTTTTACTCCGAAGCAAATTGGGGAAGAAATTAAAAAACACTATCCAAATTTCGAATTAAGCTACGAACCTGATTTCCGCCAGAAAATTGCCGATAGTTGGCCGGCAAGTATTGATGATACTCCAGCAAGAGAAGATTGGGGTTGGAAAAACGATTTCGATTTAGAAAACATGACCGTGGATATGTTCAAAAACTTAAACGAACATATTTATAACAAATAAAAAAACGCCTCGATTACTCGGGGCGTTTTCCATTAGAACAAAAAACAAACTTACTCCTGAACGATAGGAGCTCTCAATGATTCTAATACAGCAACAACTTCACCAATTAAAGCAGGATCTGTAACCCCGTTTAAACCAGCTGCCGCTCCAACATATCCTATAAATTTATCGTATTCAGCATCATTAGATTTTTTCCCCATACGAGGATTTTGTGCTGGATCATGTGCTGCCACCATATTCAATCCTGTATAAGTATTTGTAGCACCTCCCCCTGTATTTGCTGAGAAGAAATCGGTTAAATTATCACTTAAAATCGCAACATTTGTAGTGTTTCCACTTAAAGCTTCTGAAATTACTGGTGCAAAATGTTGCCCTAAGTTTCCTTCTGCTCCTACCACAATGTCAGAAACAATTAAAGTAATGGTTGAATCCACCACAGAACGATAGCTCAAACGTCCTTGTTCAATCATTTGTCCAGGATTGTTTGGGTCAGCTACCATAGTGGTACCACCTAATTTTGCATACAGAGATTTTGGTTTTGCTGAATCATCATCACTACATGATGTAAACAAGCTTCCCGATGCAATAAACAAAGCCATTAAGGCTAATTTTGAAAAATTTTTCATAGTAATAGTATTTGGAAATTAATTAAAAATTCGTTGAATTCCTCTTGAAAATTTATAACTGAAACTATCTTCAGACATAACAGGACAAGCAGTTTTATTTTCTAACTCTTTTGGAAGCACAAAACGTTCTGCTTTGTAATTCCCCATTGCCATAAGCTTATTATAAATAGTTTTTGAATCTGCAACCTTGATGTCGTGAAAGAAAACTAAAACACCTGTTTCTTTATTCAATCTATCGGTTTTAACTCCTGGAATAGATTTTAAATTACGATGGATTTCTTTTGCTTTAAGCGAATCTATTGGTTCTTTGAAGTCAATTCTGCTAATTTGTAAAGTAGCATTATCTACGACTAAAGGTTTTGCAGTTGCGATGTGAACTACTAAAACCAGAAATAAAATCAGGAAGATTCCGAAGACACTTCCTATAGCAATTTTGATTTTTCTATTAATTTTCATTTTGTTTGAGATTTTTGTTTAGTTTCATTTACGTAAACAATTTCTCATTGGTTTTCACAAACAGAAAAAAAATTAAATTTTTAACATTTAGACATAAAAAATCCCAAGACAAATTATCTTGGGATTAACTATTACTTATGTTTATTTTTACTTCTTTTCGGAAAGAATTTTATCTTCTATTACCGATTTTATTTTTACAACTTCATCCACATTGTCATTTGGAACCGTCATTGAAAGCACATAATGTTTAATTTTCCACTGCCCATTTTCTTGAACCAAAACACCTGAGCCGCGACAAATTTTCATTTGCGTACTTAACAATTCGTCAAACCAAACGATTTTTCCATTTTCACTAAAATAGATATTACGTTCGATTGCTTTAAAGTTCCATGCTTTTCCTTTGTCAAAATACGGTTTTGCGAATGTTTGAAATTGTTTTTTGTTCCAATTTTCAGTAGCGTCTGTTCCGATGAAAATGGATTCTTCTGACATCGCTCCAAAATACGCTTCATAATTTGCAGCTGCAGCCGCTTTATGCCAATTATCTAAAATAGTAGTAATGTTTTGTTTTTCGGATTGAAGCTTTTCCTCGCAGGGTTTGCAAGACAGAACTAGGGTTGCAAGGATTAGGATAGTTAGTTTTTTCATATTAAAAAGTGTTAATTACAACTGTTTTCACATTCACAAATTCTTTAATTCCATCTTCGGCTAATTCTCTTCCGTAACCTGATTTTTTGATTCCCCCAAAAGGTAATCTTGGGTCGGATTTGACCATTTCGTTTATAAAAACGGCCCCTTCATTGAAAGAAGAAATCTTGGTTTTGATGAAATCAATATCTTGGGTAAAGATAGAAACGCCTAAACCAAATTCCGATTGATTGCTTAATTCGATTACTTCTTCAATAGTTTTAAAAGTGACAATTGCAGCAACTGGTCCGAATGTTTCTTCATTGAAAACAGGCATTTCTTTGGTTACATGGGTCAAAATTGTAGGTTCATAGAAAGCATCTTTTCTATTTCCACCAACGACTAGCTTAGCTCCCATTTGAATCGACTTTTGAACTTGGACTTCTAATTCTGCTGCCAAATCAACTCGTGCTAACGACCCAATTTGGGTTTCTTTATCTAACGGATTTCCAGTTTTTAAATATTGAATAGCGACTTTGAATTTTGCCACAAACTCTTCTGCAATATTTTCGTGAACTAAAAATCGCTTAGCTGCAATACAACTTTGACCTGCATTTTGCATTCGGGCATTTACGGCTGTTGCTACTGCTTTTTCTAGATTAGCATCTTCTAAAATGATGAAAGCATTACTTCCGCCTAATTCTAACACACATTTTTTTAAGTGTTTTCCAGCTTCTGTAGCAACTGCGATTCCGGCTTGTTCGCTACCGGTTAATGAAACGGCTTTAATGATTGGATTTGCAATGATATTCGCTACTTCGTTACTTGGAATAGGTAAATCTTGATAACAACCTTTTGGAAAACCGGCTTGTTCAAATATTGCTTGAATTAATTCGGCAGATTTTGGAACATTACTTGCATGTTTAACTACAACTGTATTTCCGGCGATAAGTGTTGGAACCGCAAATCGGAATACTTGCCAAAACGGAAAATTCCATGGCATTACGCCTAAAATAACTCCTAAAGGTTCATAGGTAACAAAACTTTCAGAAGCTTCGGTTTTTATATTTTTTGTGGCTAAAAAGGTTTCAGCATTTTCGTAATAGTAATTGCATAGAAGAGCGCATTTTTCAACCTCAGCGATGGCTTGTGAAATGGGTTTGTGCATTTCAGTAGTGATGCAAGTTGCATATGCTTCTTTATTTTCTAAAAGTAGTTTAGCTAATTGCGGCAAAAAAGAGATTCGATTTTGAATACTTAAATTGCGCCAAGAATGCTGTGTGTTTTCTGAAACTTTTAAAAGATGTTGCATGCTGAAAAGTTTTTGTAAAAATACTAATTTTAATTGAAAACGAGGTTCGCGTTAGGGATTACCTCACCCAGTTTTAGCTTTAGTTGAGTTCGGTAAATTTCATTTGTAGTGGAAATCCTTTGTTTGTAAAATTGCCAAATTTTATAAACAAAGATTGTAACGGAAAGCCCGACCCTTGTGGGAACGCCCAAATTAAAAAAGGAAATGATATCTTTGTACGATATTTTACAACGTAAATAAAATGGAAGATTGTTTTGAAGCCTTAATTTCGAGTTACTTGGATTCGAAAGTGGGCATTGTGGAACATTTTGTATCGGAAGAGTTAGCGCAACACTTGGTAAAGAGATTGTTTGAATTGAAAGAACAAAATTTATTAAAAGCCGCTGGAATAGGAAATGCCGCAAAATTAACTCAAAATTCGGCAATACGAAGTGATGCGATTTATTGGTTAGACCGAGCGAACAATAACGAACATGAAAATGCTTTTTTAGATCAAGTAGATGCTTTTGTGTCGTATTTGAACTGCAGTTGTTATACTGGAATTACAGGTTATGAATTTCATTTTGCGTTGTTTGATAAAGGCAGTTTTTACAGAAAACATTTAGATCAATTTCAAGATAATTCAAGCCGACAGTTTTCGATGATTACGTATTTGAACGAAAATTGGCAACCTGAAGATGGTGGTGAATTGTGCATTTATGATGGCGATGTGACTCAAAAAATAGCGCCAACCAATAGAAAAACAGTGTTCTTTAAAAGTAATGAATTGGTTCATGAAGTTTTGGAAAGCCACAAACCTCGATTGAGCGTTACGGGTTGGTTGAGACGAGATTAGAAATAAAAAAAACCGATACAAATTGTATCGGTTTTTTGTTGCTCCCCCCTCTTGGGCTCGAACCAATCCCGATAGCTATCGGGACTCTGATTAACAGTCAGATGCTCATTTATATTTTTCTAATAATTTAAATTTCATCTCGGGATATTTAAGTAAATTTTGAATATATATTCTGCTCTTCATTGATTTTATATGCTTCTCAATCGACAACCCTTGATGTTTAGTTTCACATTCAATAGTGAAAATCAATTCCCAATCACCTGATTTATAAGTAAACTTTCTGGATTGAGAATCACTAAGATGAAAATCTAATCTAACATCAAGATTTTCTGTAAAACCGATATAGTATTTATCCAATTTTTTTGAGTAAAGAATGTAAACCGTGTTGCTCATTTCATATAAATAAAAAAACCGATACAAATTGTATCGGTTTTTTGTTGCTCCCCCTCTTGGGCTCGAACCAAGGACCCTCTGATTAACAGTCAGATGCTCTAACCAACTGAGCTAAGGAGGAATCACCTCAAAGGTTTATGTTTTGCTAAAAAGTTGCTCCCCCTCTTGGGCTCGAACCAAGGACCCTCTGATTAACAGTCAGATGCTCTAACCAACTGAGCTAAGGAGGAAGGTATTTATCTTTTTAGCGAGTGCAAATATAAACTGATTTTTTGTTATCGCAAATTATTTTATTGAAAAAATTACAAAAGTTTATCTACCACCAATTGGTAAATATCTTTTCCGAAAGTTAAAGCCATTAAGGTCAATAAGATAATCATTCCTGCGGTTTGAACATAACCTGCTGCTTTGTCTGATAATTTTTTCCCCGTAATCATTTCAACTATTGTAAATAAAGCGTGTCCTCCATCTAATCCAGGTATTGGTAACAAGTTCATAAAGGCTAATCCGATTGAGAATAAAGCGGTAAAATTCCAAATGAATTCCCAATCCCAGGTATCTGGTAAACGACGCGCAATTCCGATTGGACTTTGAACGTGTTTGTAAGCTTCTGTTTTAGGACGTAATATTAATTTGAACTGTTTTACATTGTAAACCAATAATGCCCAAGATTCTTTGACTGCAGCTGGAACTGCTTGTCCAAAAGACAATTGATTATTTACTTCGTAATCTGATTTATCTAAGGGTTTATTAAAGAACCCTAATTTCCCTTCTTTATCTACCTTGGCTTTTAAAGTTAATACTTCGGTACCTCTTAAAATAGATAAGGAAATACTATCGTTTTTATGTTTAGAAATATTTTCTTTATATTCATCATAATAATTGAAGAATGTTCCGTTTACTGCTTTTATTTTATCCCCTTTTTTTAATCCTGCAATTTCAGCTTGCGATTTTGGAACTACAGAATCTACTACTGATCCTAAAAAACGAGGCCCAACAAACTCTTTTCCTTCTTTACTAATGATTTCACCTTTCATTTCATCGGTTAAAATCACGTCTACTTTTTGACCATTACGTTCTACCTCAACTTTATCACCAAGTAAAACATCTAATGTCATTCGGTTAAAACTTGGTTGGTGTTTTCCGTCTACCGAAAGAATTTTATCGCCATTTTTAAATCCCGCTTTCTGACCTACTTCACCAAATGCTAATCCGTTTTCTTGAATTTTTTCAGTAGCAATGAATTTCTGTCCAACAGTTGCATACATAATGGTAAAAATCAACCAAGCAAGAATTACATTCACAATAATTCCACCCAACATAATAATCAAACGTTGCCAAGCTGGTTTTGAACGAAATTCCCATGGCTCTGCAGGAGCATTCATTTGTTCTGTATCCATACTTTCGTCAATCATTCCTGAAAGTTTTACATAACCTCCTAATGGCAACCATCCGATTCCCCATTCAGTTTCACCAATTTTCTTCTTCACTAAAGAAAAACCAGCATCCATAAACAAGTAAAATTTCTCTACTCGTACTTTGAACATCTTAGCCGTGATGTAGTGACCAAATTCGTGAAGAATTACTAAAACTGATAATATGAATAATATTTGTGCTACTTGAATCATTTCTATGCATTTATTTAAACGACAAAAGTAAGGTTTTCACCTTACTTTTCATCAATATTTTATTTTGGAACTATTTTTTTATAAAATTTTTATGAATTGCACCTTCCGAAGTCGTGATTTTCATCACATGCATTCCCGAACTTAAATTGTCAATTCTGAAATCTGCAGTTTGATGCGTTGCCAATAATTGTCCTAAAGTATTATAAATTTCTACTTTTTCTAATTGAGTAGTCGTAGGCATCATAATGTGTAATTCATCATTTGCTGGATTTGGGTAAACTGAAATTGTTTGATCTAATTCAAAAGTTAGTGGCAACCCGAGAGCGACGGAACGCTTAAAACAGAATCTACAAAAAACCACCAAAAAATTAACTAAAAAAATTCATTACTTTAGCGTTTTGAAAAACTAAAATTATGGCATTAAGTTGGAACGAAATTAAAGAAAGAGCTGTAAAATTTTCTAAAGAATGGGCAGAATATTCTAATGAAGAAGCAGATGCAAAACCATTTTTAGTAGAATTCTTCAATGTATTTGGAATTTACAGCAAGAAAGTTGCAACTTTTGAACATCGAGTTAAAAAACTTGATGAACGTGATGGTTATATTGATTTACTTTGGAAAGGAACAATTCTAATAGAAATGAAAAGTCGAGGAAAAAATCTTGACAAAGCATTTCAACAAGCCAAAGATTATTTGCACGGTTTAAAACAACACGAATTACCAAAATACATTTTAGTTTCAGATTTTGAAATCTTCAAACTTTACGATTTAGAAGAAGAAAACATTGTTGAATTTAAAATTTTAGATTTAGTAAACAACGTTCAAAGTTTTGGCTTTCTACTCGGTTATCAGAAAAAAGTATACAAAGAACAAGATCCAGCCAATATAAAAGCGGCTGAATTTATGGGTAAACTTCACGACAGATTAAAGGAAATCGGTTACGATGGTCATCCATTAGAAGTTTACTTGGTTCGCCTACTCTTTTGTCTTTTTGCCGAAGACACAACAATTTTCAATAAACAACAATTTCAAGATTATATAGAATTTCGCACCAACGAAGACGGAAGCGATTTAGCACCAAAACTGCAAGAACTTTTTCAAGTTCTTGACACGCCAAGTGAAAAACGTTTTAAAAATCTTGACGAACAATTAGCTGAATTTCCGTATGTAAACGGAAAACTATTTCAAGAAATCTTGCCAATGGCAAGTTTCGATACCAAAATGCGAAAAGCATTATTAGATTGTTGTTACATCGATTGGAGCAAAATTTCTCCAGCAATTTTTGGTTCAATGTTTCAAAGCGTAATGAATCCGAAAGAACGCAGAAATCTTGGCGCACATTATACAAGCGAAACCAATATTTTAAAACTAATAAAACCTTTATTTCTTGACGAACTTTGGGCGGAATTTGAAAACATAAAAAACAATAAAAACAAACTTCCAGAGTTTCACAAAAAAATTAGTTTACTAAAGTTTCTTGACCCAGCTTGTGGTTGCGGAAACTTTTTAGTAATTACTTACAGAGAATTACGTTTGTTAGAAATTGCAGTGTTACGAGCATTAAACAAATCAGGACAGGGATTTTTGGATGTTTCAGAAATTATTTGGCTCGATGTCGATATGATGGGCGGAATTGAATATGAAGAATTTCCAGCGCGAATTGCAGAAGTTGCAATGTGGTTAATCGACCACCAAATGAATATGTTAATTAGTAACGAATTTGGTCAATATTTTGCACGTTTACCATTAAAAAAATCTGCTAAAATTGTTCACGGCGATGCTTTAGAAGTCGATTGGGAATCTGTTGTTCCAAAAGAACAACTTTGTTATATTCTAGGAAATCCACCATTTATAGGTTCTAAAATAATGACACAATTGCAACGCAATCAAATCGTAAAAGAATTTGATAACATTCAAGGAAGTGGCGTTTTAGATTATGTAACAGGTTGGTATATAAAATCGGCTAAATTCATTCAAAACACAAAAATAAAAGTTGCTTTTGTTTCTACAAATTCAATTGTTCAAGGCGAACAAACGTCTATACTTTGGGGTCAAATGTTAAATAAATTTAGCATAAAAATTCATTTTGCTCATAGAACTTTTAAATGGAGTAATGAAGCAAAAGGAAATGCAGCAGTTTATTGTGTAATAGTTGGCTTCGCCAACTACGACACTAATAATAAAAGCATTTTTGAATATGATGACATCAAAGGAGAAGCATTGGAAATAAAAGCAAAAAATATCAATCCATATTTAGTTGATGCAAAAGATTTATTGATTAATAAAAGTTCAAATCCTATTTGTAATGTTCCAAAAATGAGTTTTGGAAATATGCCTTTAGACGGTGGACATCTATTATTATCTGACATCGAGAAAAGTGAATTTATTTTAAAAGAACCGAAAGCGGAGAAATTTATAATACCTTTAATTTCAGCTTATGAATTCCTTAACGGTGAAAAACGTTGGTGCATTTGGCTTGTTGACGCAGAACCAAGTGAATTAAAACAATTACCAGAAATTTTAAAACGTGTTGAAGCAGTAAAAAAGTTTAGACTTGACAGCGTTGCGCCTTCAACTCAAAAATTTGCAACAACACCATCTTTATTTCGAGACAGAAACCAACCTGAAACTTATATTTTAATACCAAGTACAACATCAGAAAATCGAAAATACATTCCGTTAGGTTTTTTCAATAAAGACCATATTGCAAATAATAGTTGTCACACTATTCCTAATGGTAGTCTATATCATTTTGGGATTTTAATGTCTTCAATGCATATGGCTTGGGTTAAATCTGTTTGCGGTCGATTAGAAAGTCGTTACAGATATTCAAAAGATATTGTTTACAATAATTTTCCTTGGGCAGAAAATCCAAGTGAAAAACAAATAAGACAAATTGAAGAAAAAGCACAAAAAGTTTTAGAAGTTCGTTCAAATTTTCCTAAAAGTTCATTGGCTGATTTATACAATCCTTTAACAATTCCACCAACATTAATAAAGGCACATAACGAATTAGACAAGGCTGTAGATTCTGCTTACAGAACTGCACCTTTTACAAGCGAAGCCAACAGAATGGTGTATTTATTTGAGTTATACGAAAAATATACAGCCGATTTATTTACAAAAGAAAAACCGAAGAAGAAAAAATAACATAACGTAAAAAAGAAATGTTTGCTCCGCAAACAAACTAATTGCTACCGCAATTAGTTTTCTTCTTACCGCTTTTGTATTTATTGCTTCCGCATTTATATTTATTGCATCCGCAAAAAGAAATATTGCGTCCGCATTTGTATTTATTGCTTCCGCAATTAGATTTATTCTATACGAAGAAAGAATTATTGCTTCCGCATTTAGATTTATTACATACGCAGAAGAATTTATTGCATCCGCATTTAGATTTATTACATACGCAAAAAGAATTATTGCTTCCGCATTTAGATTTATTACGTACGCAGAAAGATTTATAACTACTACATTAAATATGACGTTTAGTAATCAGAAGAAAGGGCAGCCACTAACAGCGGTTTCAAGAAATGGCGAGGCAAGGGATTTATCAGAAATTGGAAAGGTTTTTAATTAAAAGTTTTTTCTATATTTGTAAAGGCTTGGTCTTGGTTCATCGCCACTTCATGAAGCCGCGAAACGATGCATTTGCTAATGTTACCACATTATTTTTAGAAATAATATGTTTGTTTGGATCAAATGTTACTCCAGTCACAACAAACGGAACTGGCACTACAAATTCTTGATTATTAACAGTGTTGTTTACAACCACATCATGATTTACACCTCCAGCACTTGTTAGTCTAATTTGTAAAGGCATTTCAAAAAAAGAAACTGACGCATGCGACTGTGCTTGACTTACTGTAATTTTTGCCTGACCAGCTCCCCAATTCTGAGCCGTAATGGTATATGTAGGATAGCCTTGCATGTAAAGCCAATCGTTGAAAAATTCCGATAGACTACTTCCATGAACTGCTTCCAAATGACTTTTTAAATTATTTGTAAGGGCATACCCGTAAGCCAAATTAGAATCAGACAAATAATTACGTAAAGCTTGGAAAAAATTTGCATCACCCATCACCCAACGCAACATATGCGTTACCATAGACCCTTTATCATATGTTAATCTAGAAGAAAATATTCTATTTACGTTTGTTAAATCAGAATCTTGAAGATATACATATCCAGTAGTTTGTGAGGTAATAGAATTTATTTTATTAGTTTTCCAAGTCACAAATGGAGTAGCTCCGTCTAAATTTTCAACTACTAATCCAGACATGTATTCTGTAAGTCCCTCATTTAACCAAATGTCTTTCCAAGAACCGCATGTGATTTTATCACCAAACCATTGATGTGCCATTTCATGAGCGATTAAATTTCTTCCAAAACTACCCATAAAAGAAACCGTTGTATGCTCCATTCCGCCACCCCAACCAAATTGAGCATGTCCGTATTTTTCATTTCTAAACGGATAAGGCTCCAATAAAGATTCATATAAATTTATAATTGTTGGAGTAGTTCCTAATTGTGTTGCAGAAGTTGCAGAAGCATAACTTTCAGGATATAAATAATTCACAATAGGAAAATAAGGACTTGCGACAGTTCCTAATCCTCCTTGCTGATTATAAATTTGATAATTTGTTACTGCAATAGCTATCAAATAAGCTGGTATTGGGTAACCGTGATGAAAATGAGTGGTTTTATTTGCTCCAGAAATAGTTTGAGAAACCTCTATCCCATTAGAAACACTAACATAAGCAGATGGCGCAGTAATATAAACATCTATTGAATTTACTTTATCATTCAAATCTTGTTTACAAGGCCACCAATCTCTTGCTCCGTAGGGTTCAGAAAGTGTAAAAATCACAGGAGTACCGCTATGAGTTCCTCTAGTAAATGCCCCTTCCGCTTGAGGCGGAGAACCTGCATATGTAATTACAACTGTTGCAGAATTACCTGTAGCCAAAGTAGCAGGTAAATTAATATTTAACTCGTAATTGCTTTGACTAAAAGTTAAACTAGAACTATTCATTGTTACAGAACTCACTACTAATTCGGTTGCCATATCAAAAGTCACAACATTCATATCGCTTAATGCAGTAAAAGTTGTGGTAACTATTCCGCTAATATATGGGGTGGTATTATTCGGATCTACATTAAATCGCAATTCATGATAACTAATATCATAATTTTGAGTATTGGGGTTGGCTCTAAAATTTATGGTTGCTGAAGCCGACTTCATTTCTGCTTCTACCATTCTATCAAATTCAGAATTATCCGTTTGGGCAAAACCGATAACTCCAAATAAGAGTAATAAACTTAAAGTAATTTTTTTCATTTTTTGTAGGTTATAAAATTTTGGAGGCAACTTCTAAGTAATTTAACATTATTAAAACCCAACAGAATTAAGCTTAAAATTATCAATTTACATAAAAATCAAGCGAATATACAATAATATCTTTATTTTAATACAGCTTTTTGTAAGAATTTCATCAATTCATAAAAACACATAAGTGAAATCGTTTTTTATGTATTATCTGAATCCAATTTCTTAAATTTGCATCCTTAAAATCCTATATATTATGTTACAGATAGCGTACATTAGAGAAAACAAAGACGAAGTAGTAAAACGATTAGCTAAGAAAAACTTAGATGCTAAAAGTGCCATTGAAGAAGTTATTGCACTAGACGAAAAAAGAAGAGCAACTCAAGTGGAATTAGATACTATCAAAGCTGAGTCAAATAAGCTATCCAAAGATATTGGGGATTTAATGAAAAGTGGCGAAAAAGCGAAAGCCGAAATCTTGAAAGAAAAATCGGTTCAACTTCGTGAAAAAGACAAAGAATTGACCGAAGTTTTAAACACATTTGCCGCTAAATTACAAGAAGAATTATACAAATTACCTAATTTACCAGCCGACATCGTTCCAGAGGGAAAAACACCTGAAGAAAACTTAAACGTTTTTCAAGAAGGTGAAATTCCTCAATTACACGAAGGCGCATTGCCTCACTGGGAATTAGCAAAAAAATACGATTTAATTGATTTTGAATTAGGAGTAAAAATCACAGGAGCAGGTTTCCCAGTTTACAAAGGAAAAGGCGCCAAATTACAACGCGCTTTAATCACTTATTTCCTTGATAAAAACACCGATGCTGGTTACTTAGAATACCAAGTTCCTCATATGGTTAACGAAGCTTCCGGTTTTGGAACTGGTCAATTACCGGACAAGGAAGGACAAATGTACCATGTAGGCGTTGATGATTTGTATTTAATTCCAACAGCTGAAGTTCCAGTAACGAATATCTTTAGAGATGTGTTGTTAAATGAAAATGATTTACCAGTTCTTTGTACAGGATACACGCCATGTTTCCGTCGTGAAGCAGGTTCGTATGGTGCTCACGTTCGTGGTTTAAATCGTTTGCACCAATTTGACAAAGTAGAAATCGTTCGCATTGAACATCCTGATAAATCTTATGAAGCATTAGATGGAATGGTGGAACACGTAAAAGGAATTTTACAAGAATTGAAATTACCATACCGAATTCTAAGATTATGTGGTGGCGACATGAGTTTCGCTTCTGCCTTAACCTATGATTTTGAAGTGTATTCAACAGCTCAAGAACGTTGGTTAGAAATTAGTTCGGTATCTAATTTTGAAACCTTCCAAGCAAATCGTTTAAAATTACGTTTCAAAGACAAAGAAGGTAAAAACCAATTGGCACACACGTTGAACGGAAGTTCATTAGCGTTACCAAGAGTATTAGCTGGAATTTTAGAGAACTACCAAACACCAGAAGGTATCGTAGTTCCTGAAGTTTTAAGAAAATATACTGGATTTGACATCATTAACTAAACGTTAATCTTTATAAAATAATGTACTAATTTGACGCTAAAAAGTGTTACTTTAGTACATTATTTGTTTTATTTATGTTGCAAAAAATAGCTTTTTTCATTTTGTTTTTGTCCTCGTTTTGGGTTTCGGCACAAAATGAGCAATTGGCATTTAATTATATTGATGCTGGAGAATACGAAAAAGCTGCAACCATTCTTGAGGAAGTTTACACAAAAAACAAACATTTATATTTGGACAAACTTTTGTATTGTTACCAACAGTTACAACAATATGATAAAGCGTTAAAATTTATAAATGAATTAAAGCCTAAAAACAACAACCCTACTCTTTTAGTAGAAGAAGGCTATGTTTATCAACTACAAAAAAGACAGTCTGAAGCCGATAAAAAATATCAAGAAGCCCTTAATGAAATTGATAAAAATGCCAATTTTGCATACAATTTAGGAAGTGTTTTCGAAAGAAAAGTATTATTAGAATGGGCATTAAAAGCCTATGAAAAAGGTCAAAAATTAAACCCAAATCTAAATTTCGATTACCAAATCGCCATGATTCAAGGGCAATTAGGTAATTTGGAATTGATGCTAAATAAATTATTAGATTATGGTTTCAACACTCCTGACGGAACTCAGATGGTTCAAAATCAGCTGAATCGTTATTTAATGGACGATTCCGATGGTTCTTTTGCAGCCACTATTCGAAAAAACTTATTGCTAAGAACTCAAAAGTCGCAGGACGTCTATTGGAACCAATTTTTGAGTTGGTTTTTTGTACAACAAAAAGAATACGGAAAAGCGTTTATTCAAGAGAAAGCAGTTTACAAAAGAAATCCTGATTCATTTATAAATATTGTTACCCTTGCTAAAATGGCAATGGAAGAAAAACAATATGAAGATGCGAAAACGATTCTAAGTTTTGTTTTAGAAACTACACAAAACTTAGATTTACAAATGCAAGCGCATCATTTTTTAATTTCCATGGAAATGGAATCGGCAACTTCAAAAGACTATCCTGCTATTGATTTGAAACTTCAAGAGTTATTAAAAAAATATGGTATTAGTCCGTATTCAATAGACTTGCAAATTCTTTCCGCTCACTTTAAAACGTTTTATTTAAATCAATCAAAATTAGGAACTGAGCTGTTGCAAAACACCTTAAAACTTCCATTAAATGTGAGAGAACAATCAGAAGTTAAAATGGAATTGGCGGATATTATGGTGTATGATGAAAAATTCAATCAAGCCATTTTGTATTATGCACAAGTAGAAGACAACTTGAAAAATGATGTTTTAGCACACGAAGCTAGTCTAAAATTAGCAAAAGCGAACTTCTATAAAAAAGATTTCGATTGGACTTTGCAACAAGTGAAAGTTTTGAAACAATCGCCAAGTTTGTTAATTGCAAATGACGCGATCGAAATGTTTTTGCTTATCCAAGACAATTCGGCCGAAGACAGTTTGCGAGTAGCACTTCAAGCCTATTCAACAGCGGATTTAAAATTGTATCAGAATAAAAAAGAAGAAGCACTTCGACTCTTTTTAGCCATTTTACAAAAACACAAAGGCGAAAGCATCGAAGAAGGAACCTTATTCAAAGTTGGAAAAATCTATGAAGAAAAAGGCGATTTCAACAAAGCTTTAACGTATTATCAAAACATATTAGACAATCATAAAGACGGAATTTATAAAGATGAAGCCTTATACTTTTCGGCAGAAATTTATAGAAAACATCTTTTAGACAACGAAAAAGCAAAAGCATTATACGAAAAAGTAGTTTTAGAACATCCCGATAGTTTGTATTACACCGAAAGTAGAAAACAATACAGAACATTGCGAGGTGATTCGACAATTTAGAGAAAAAAGTTAAACAACTAAACACTTAAACGATTAAACATAAACAATGATTATATACAACGTAACGATAAACGTAGACGAAAGCATTCATTCCGCTTGGTTAAAATGGATGCAGAACAAACATATTAACGATGTTTTAGCGACTGGTTTATTTACCAATGCTAAAATGGTTCGCGTATTGGTTGAAGAAGAAATGGGAGGAACAACTTATGCCGTACAATATTTCACCGATTCTAGAGCTAAATTAGAAGACTATTACCAAAATCACGCGCCAAGATTACGTCAAGAAGGCTTACAACTTTTCGCTGATAAAATGTTAGCGTTTAGAACGGAATTAGAAGTGATTGAAGAATTCTACGGAGAAACAAACTAAAATGGAAAAAGTAACCGCAAAAAAACACTTAGGACAACATTTCCTAAAAGACGAAAGCATCGCAAAGGATATTGCCGATACACTTTCGCTTGAAGGCTATTCAAAAATTTTGGAAATTGGTCCAGGAATGGGTGTTTTAACCAAATATCTATTGGACAAACCAACCGAAACCTTTGTAATTGAAATCGATAAAGAATCGGTGGAATATTTGGGCGTTCACTATCCAAAATTAGAAAATCATATCATTTCGAAAGACTTTTTAAAATACAATTTAAACGAAGTTTTCAATGGCGAACCTTTTGCTATTATTGGCAATTTCCCTTATAACATTTCGACACAAATTGTATTCAAAACTTTAGAAATGCGCGATCAAATTCCAGAATTTGCTGGGATGTTTCAAAAAGAAGTAGCTGAAAGAATTTGCGAGAAAAAAGGAAGCAAAACCTACGGAATTTTATCGGTTTTAACCCAATCTTTTTATGAAGCAGAGTATTTATTTACTGTTCCGCCAAGTGTTTTTAATCCGCCACCAAAAGTAGATTCAGGTGTTTTACGATTAAGAAGAAAAGCAGATTATTCATTACCGTGTGATGAAAAATTATTCTTTAGAGTGGTAAAAACTGCTTTTCAACAAAGAAGAAAAACCTTGCGAAATAGCTTAAAAACATTCAATTTTTCTGATAATTTAAAATTAGACACTATCTTTGACCTCCGTCCGGAACAATTGACGGTGGAACAATTTATAGATATTACCCAAAAAATAGCAGCCGATGGAGTTTAAAATCAGCAGAGAGTTTCTATCTGAAATAGAACAACTTATAAGTGAAAACAAGTCGCAAGAATTACTTTTGCTTCTTGAAGATATTCACTTTGCTGATATTGCCGAAATCATGGAAGAACTCGATGATTATGGCGCTGCTTACATTTTTAATACCTTAGATTCTGAAAAAACAGCTGAAATTCTTCTAGAATTAGATGAAGAAGTTCGTGAAAAAATCTTACGTAATCTTTCTCCAAAAGAAATTGCGGAAGAGCTTGACGAATTAAGTACCGACGACGCTGCCGACATTATTGCCGAATTACCGCAACATAAAAAGGAGCAAGTAATTTCGGAATTAGAAGACGTTGAACACGCCAAAGACATTGTAGATTTATTACGCTACGATGAAGATTCTGCCGGTGGTTTGATGGGAAAAGAGTTGGTGAAAGTCAACGAAAACTGGAACGTTTTAACTTGTGTGAAAGAAATGCGCGCGCAAGCTGAAAATGTATCAAAAGTACATTCTATATACGTGGTTGATGATGAGGAACGATTGAAAGGTCGATTATCATTAAAAGATTTATTGACAACCTCAACCAAAACCCCAATTAGCGATGTTTACATCAAAAAAGTAGATTACGTAAAAGTAGACACGAAAGATGTAGAAGTTGCCCGAATCATGCAAAAATACGACTTGGAAGCCATTCCGGTTGTAGATGAATTAGGAAGATTAGTAGGAAGAATTACCATTGACGATATTATCGATGTCATCAAAGAAGAAGCCGACAAAGATTACCAGTTAGCAGCCGGTATCTCGCAGGACGTTGAAGCCGATGACAGCATTTTGGAACTGACAAAAGCACGTTTGCCTTGGTTGGTTTTAGCTTTATTTGGGGGATTTATTTCGGTACACGTTTTAGGAATCTTTGAACCCGTAATGGATTTACATCCTGAATTATTTTTCTTTACACCATTAATTGCTGCGATGGCAGGAAATGTTGGTGTCCAATCTTCTGCTATTATTGTGCAAGGTTTAGCAAACAACACTATTATTGGACCAGTTGTCGAGCGTTTATTAAAAGAACTTTCCTTAAGTTTACTTAACGGAATTATTCTTTCTGCCATATTACTTTTAGGTAGTTACTTTTTATTAGGATACGAAATTCATGTTGGTTACACAGTTTCAATTGCGCTACTTTCAGTAATTATTATGGCATCGTTAATTGGAACTTTTATTCCAATTATCTTAAATAAATACGGAGTTGACCCTGCATTAGCAACAGGTCCGTTTATTACGACGAGTAACGATATCTTAGGGATTTTGACCTATTTTACGATTGCTAAGATTATTTTGGGGATTTAATTTCACTTACTTCCCAACCTTTTCCATTTTATTTCACTCTATAGAATAAACACAAAAGTTTATAGAGATGAAAAAAATAATTTTGACATTCATTTTGTTAACTTCAATTACATCATTTTCACAAGAAGAGACTAAAGAGCGTTTCTTATTTGAAAAAAAACTAAATCAGGTTACTATAAATGATTCTATTTCCAAACACACGAAAATCATTAAAAAAATTTCGATTCCAGCAAAAATTGATTCCATATCAGCTGACTCAAAATGGGAACTTTTATATTTACACGAAACTGGATGGCAGGAATCAATGCCAAATAATCCTTATAAAATAAATAATTTATACATCGGAAAACGAAACAACATCGTTACTGGTAAAGATTTAAAAGACTTCTTTCAAACAATTGGTCAAAAAGAAATTCTATTTAATCAACTCCCATCTGAATTGTCTTACATGAACAGAGGAGCTCCATTAAATGGAAAATTCACAATTATTTTTCTAAAAAACAATCACATTACTTTACAATACATTCACAGTTATCCTAATGGAAATCAATCAAGTTGGTTCAGAAAAACCAATTATTATTTAAAAAGAATAAACTAAAAACTATATCAAATGAAAAAAATATTTTCACTGTTAATCGTTCTGGTTTCTGCAATTGCATTTGCTCAAAAACCTATTTTTACTTCCGCTAAAATTAAAAGCGCAACTGTTTATAGCAATTCGGCTGAGTTATTACAATCGGCTTCCGTTACACTTCCTTCTGGAACTAGCGAAATTGTTATTAAAAATGTAGCGGATTACGTAAATGAAAACACCATTCAAATTGGTGCTCCGGCTAATGTTACGGTTTTATCCGTTCAGTTTACACGAAATTTTATTTCGGAATACGAAATTGATGAAAGCAATCCGATGATAAAAAGAGTTCGTGATAGCATTGCCATCATCGAAAAAGAGATGGGAAAAATTGCAAACGAAAAAGTTTCCTATGCCAAAACCATTGATTTATTAGATAAAAATCAAAATGTAGCGGGACAAAATTCTGGATTGAATGTCACCGAATTAATGAAACTAGTAGATTATTACAGAGCGAAAAGAAATGAATTGAGTAATTTGGTTGATGTGCTTTATGAAAAGGAAAACAAGTTAAAAGACAAACTATCAAAACTGAATTCTAAATTAGAATTGAACACTCAAAAACAAGAAAAAACGTCACAAGGGAAATTAGTTTTACAAGTGATGACTGATGCAGCAAGTTCTGTAAATTTAGACATCAATTACCTAACGAACAACGCTTCATGGTCTCCATTTTACGATTTACGCGCTGACAACATAAACTCGCCAATCAATTTAATGTACAAAGCAAAAGTGGTACAAAACACCGGAATCGATTGGAAAAAAGTAAAACTGACACTTTCAAGTGGTAATCCAAATCAAAACAATACGGCTCCTATTTTACAAGCTTGGTTTTTACGATTTGGTTATCCAAGAACATATGGTTATACAAATGATGACACTAAAATGAATGAAGTTGTGGTTACTGCTTATGGTATAAAAAAAGATTCAGCTCCACAATCTTCAATCTCAAACTACACTACCATTAATGAAAATCAATTGAATATTTCCTTCGATATTGACATTCCATATGACATTTTATCCAATGGAAAAGCACATAGTGTAGCCTTGAAAGATTTGAAATTACCTGCAACATATAAATATTATGCGGTTCCAAAAGCAGAAAAAGAAGCTTTTTTATTAGCTGAAATTAGCGAATATTCTAAATTCAATTTATTACCTGGGGAAGCAAATATAATCTTCGAAGGAATGTATGTAGGCAAAACAATGATTAACCCAAATCAAACTTCTGACACCTTGAATTTAAGCATGGGAAGAGATAAAAAAATTGCCATCAAACGTGAAAAAATCGCAGATAAATCGGGAACTAAATTCTTATCAGGTTATAAAGAACAAACGTTCACTTACGATATCACCATAAAAAACAACAAAAAAGAAGCGATTGAAATGTTGCTAAAAGATCAATATCCAATTAGCACTGATAAAGAAATCACAATAGAATTATTAGACAACGGAAAAGCCAAAGTAAACCCAGAAACCGGAATTCTAACTTGGGATGTAAAACTTGGAGCTGGAGAAACGAAGAAATATCGAATCAGTTATAAAATCAAATATCCGAAGGATAAGTTTATAGATAATTTGTAAATCAGTGTTCAGTGTTCAGAAGTAAGTGTTCAGTATATAACTGATAACTTATAACTGAACACTGATTACTTTTTTTAAGGCGCTGGATTCGGAATTAATTCTTGAATTTTCTCAATTTCAGCTACGATTTCGTCTGATAGAATGGTGTCAAAAGCTTGAATATTTTCTTGCAATTGTTCCATAGTTGTAGCTCCAATAATAGTAGAAGTCACAAATTTTTGACGATGTACAAAAGCAATTGCCATTTGGGTTAATGTTAAACCGTTAGCTTCTGCTAATTCTTTGTATAATTTGGTTGCTTTGAAGCAATTTTCATTGGTATAACGAACGAAATTTGGAAACAATTTCATACGTGAATTCTCAGGATAACCGTTCAAATATTTCCCAGATAAAAATCCGAAACCTAATGGCGAATAGGCTAACAACCCAACATTTTCACGCATTCCAATTTCTGACAAACCAACTTCATATAAACGATTCAATAACGAAAAAGGATTTTGAATCGTGGAAATTCTTGGCAAACCGTGTTTTTCACTTTCCATTAAAAAGCGCATAACACCCCACGGATTTTCATTAGAAACCCCAATGTGTTTGATTTTTCCTTCTTTGATTAATCCATCATAAACTGTTAGTACCTCAAAAATATTGTCTTGCCATTTGGTATCAATTTCCTGAACACCGCGTTTTTGAAACATGTTCATTACACGCTCTGGCCAATGCATTTGATACAAATCGATATAATCGGTTTGAAGATTTTTCAAACTCAACTCTACCGCTTCGTGAATACTTTTTTTAGAAAAATCCAATGGCTGACGAATGTATTCCATTCCTCTATTTGGTCCAGCAATTTTGGTAGCTAATACTAATTTCTCACGTTCCGAAGCACCAATTTTCTTAATCCAAGTTCCGATGTGACGTTCTGTGCTTCCAAAGATTTGAGCGTTTCCGCCAATAGGATACATCTCAGCTGTATCGATAAAATTAATTCCTTTTTCAATTGCGTAATCCAATTGCGAATGCGATTCAATTTCGGTATTTTGATTTCCAAAAGTCATCGTTCCTAAACAGATTTTACTGACTTTTAGTTCGGTATTAGGTAGTGTTGTATAGTTCATTTCAGAATTTGAAAATTTAAAGTTCAAAGTTACAAAGTTTCAACCAAAGAAAAAGGCTTGAATTTAGAACTCAAGCCTTTTTTATCAATCTTTTATGAAATGTTATAGTTCATTCAACATTTTAGAAATCTCATCTAACTTAGGCGTTAAGATGATTTCGATTCTTCTGTTTTTTGCTTTTCCTTCTGCCGTATCGTTACTCATTAAAGGCGCAAATTCACCACGACCTGCTGCTGTTAAATTCTCTTTTTTCACTTTAGCATTAGCCGATAAAATATTCACAATTGCAGTTGCTCGTTTTGTAGATAAATCCCAGTTATTTTCCACTCCACCACCAATAGTACCAGTGATTTTATCGTTATCCGTGTGACCTTCAATTAAAACAGAAATATCTGGATTGTCACCTAAAACTTTCCCAACTAAATCCACCGCTTTTTTACCTTCAGAACCTACAGTCCAACTTCCAGATTCGAAAAGTAATTTATTTTCCATTGAAACGTATACTTTTCCATCTCTTTCCGTTACAGTTAATCCTTTTCCTTCAAATGCTTTTAACGATTTAGATAAGGTTTCTTTCAGTTTTTTCATAGCAGCATCTTTATCAGCCATCATTTTTTCTAATTCAGCTAAACGTGCTGAAGATGCTTCTAGGTCTTTTTTCAATTTATTTAAACGATCTTGTTCCGCTGCTAAAGCTTTTTGTTTTGCTTCTAACTCAGCCAACAATTGTCTGTTTTTATTAATATTAGCTTCTAAAGCATCATTGCTATCTTTTTCAAGTGCAGCGTATGAAGCTTTTAGATTGTCTAAACTCTTTTTGGTTGCTGCATAATCTGCTGCTAATTTATCGCGCTCTGCCTTAGTTTTATCTAATTCCGATTGCAGTTTATTTTTATCCGCTTCTAACTGATTTTTATCGGTTTTTAAAGTGGTATTTTCATCCGATAAAGCGTTGTGTTCTTTCTTTAAATCGGCATATTTGTTTTCTAAATCTTGGTAGATTTTTTTAGAAACGCATGAAGTAGTTAAACTTAAAACTACACAAGCAAGGGCAATTTTTCTAATCATTTTGTTTTTTTTTATAATTGATTTTTCAGGTTTCAAGTTTGACGTTGATCTTTGAATTTGATCTTGTAATTGAACTTTTATTTAATTTCTACTAAAACTGGACAATGGTCAGAATGTTTGGCTTCTGGCAGAATTAAGGCTCTTTGAATTTTATCTTTCAAAGGTTCGGCTGCCAAACAATAATCAATTCTCCAACCTTTGTTATTATTTCGAGCATTAGCTCTATAACTCCACCAACTGTAATTGTGTGGTTCTTTATTTAAATGGCGAAAGGTATCGATAAATCCACTTTTCATGAAACCATCTAACCAAGCACGTTCTTCGGGTAAAAAACCAGAAATTTTTGCATTTCGGATAGGGTCATGAATATCGATAGCTTCGTGACAAATGTTATAATCTCCACAAATTACCAAGTTAGGAACTTCTTTTTTCAACTCATTTACATAGTTTTGAAAGTCGTCCATATACTTGAATTTATGATCTAATCTATCAATATTTGTGCCAGATGGAAGGTACAAACTCATTACCGATAAACCATCAAAATCCAAACGTAAATTTCGTCCTTCAAAATCCATGTGAGGAATTCCTGTTCCATAAACTACCTTTTTTGGTTCAATTTTAGACAAAATCGCTACACCACTATACCCTTTTTTTTCCGCTGGAAAATAGTATTGATATGGATAACCTGCTGCTTCAATTTCTAATTTTGGAATTTGGTCTTCGGTTGCTTTAATTTCTTGCAAACAAATAACATCTGGATTCGCTTGTTGCAACCATTCTAAAAATCCTTTGGTAATGGCGGCTCGAATTCCGTTAACGTTGTATGATATGATTTTCATTTACTTCTCTAGCTTTTGACCAAATATAGGAAAAAGGTTTTTAAAAATAAAGTTTAGAATCTAAGGAATTCATAATTTACTAACTATCAGACTACTAAAAAATCTAACAAAATACCCTTTTTTATTACCTGATGAAAAGTGCTGAAAATTCAGCAAAATTCTTATCTTTGTTTCTTGCTCAATAAACAAAAATAAATGGGTTTAGTTACTGCTAAAGAAGTTGCAAAAGCGATAAATGCTGACAAATATGGGGTTTTCGGGACTTTCTCGGGCTGGTTGCTTATGAAAGTGCTTAAGATTTCTACGCTGAACAAAATTTATGATAGAAACAAACATTTGAGTGAATTGGAATTCTTAAATGCTATTTTAGATGAATTCCAAATCAAATTTGAAATCCCAGAAGAAGATTTAAAACGTTTACCAAAAGACGGCGCTTATATTACCATTTCTAATCATCCACTTGGCGGAATTGACGGTATTTTGTTGTTGAAATTAATGCTTGAAAGAGAACCAAATTTCAAAATTATCGCCAACTTTTTATTACACCGCATTGAACCGATGAAGCCGTATATCATGCCGGTAAATCCGTTTGAAAATCATAAAGATGCAAAATCAAGCGTTGTTGGAATTAAGGAAACATTACGTCATTTAAGCGATGGAAAACCTTTGGGAATGTTCCCTGCAGGAGAAGTTTCTACTTACAAAGATGGTAAGTTAGTAGTAGACAAACCTTGGGAAGAAGGCGCTATCAAAGTGATTCGTAAAGCACAAGTTCCTGTGGTTCCCATTTATTTTCATGCTAAGAATAGTAAATTATTTTACTTCTTATCTAAAATTGATGATACACTTAGAACCGCTAAATTACCAAGTGAATTACTTACTCAAAAAGATAGAGTAATTAAAGTTCGTATTGGAAAACCTATTTCGGTAGCAGAACAAAATGAATACCAAGATATTGAAAGTTATGGAGAATTCTTGAGAAAGAAAACCTATATGCTTTCCAATGCTTTTGAGGATGAAAGTAAAATTAATTTACCAAAATTAAGTATTCCAAAACCTCCTAAACAAATTGCAAAACCAGCTAATCACGATCAAATTTTGGAAGAGATGGCTTGTTTGAAAAAAGGAGATTATCGTTTATTACAAAGTAAAAATTATGAAGTTTACTTCGTAACTGCTGATAAAATTCCAAATATCTTACACGAAATTGGTCGTTTACGCGAAATTACGTTTAGGGAAGTTGGTGAAGGAACCAACGAATCGTTAGATTTGGATCCTTACGACAAATATTATCATCACATGTTTTTGTGGGATGAAGAAGCACAATGTATCGCTGGAGCTTACCGTATGGGATTAGGCTCTCATATTTATCCACAACACGGAATTGATGGTTTTTATTTGCATGAATTGTTCCGTTTTGAACCAGAATTGTATGACATGATGAGTAAATCTATCGAAATGGGTAGAGCCTTCATCATTAAAGAATACCAACAAAAACCAATGCCATTGTTCTTGTTATGGAAAGGAATTGTACACACAACTTTACATTATCCTGAACATAAATATTTAATTGGTGGCGTAAGTATTAGTAATCAGTTTTCTGAATTTTCAAAATCGTTGATGATTGAGTTTATGAAGTCGCACTATTACGATCCATACATTGCGCAATATGTGCATCCGAAGAAAGAATTTAAGGTAAAACTAAAAGATGCTGATAAAGATTTTGTTTTTAACGAAACAGAATCCGACTTAAATAAATTTGATAAAATTATTGATGAATTAGAACCAGGATCTTTACGTTTACCGGTTTTAATTAAAAAATACATCAAACAAAACGCGAGAGTTGTTGCTTTTAACGTGGATCCATTATTTAATAATGCGGTTGACGGATTAATGTACATTCGAATATCAGATATTCCAGAAAGCACCATGAAACCGGTTATGGAAGAATTTCAAGCGGAATTAGAAAGAAAAGAGAAAGGCTAAAAATTACTAACCAACTATAAACTAATTTTATTATGAAGTATTACTTAAGTGTTTTGCAGAATTATGCAAACTTTGAAGGTAGAGCCAGAAGAAAAGAATATTGGATGTTTTTCTTGTTCAATCTAATTTTTAGCTATTCTTTAACTTTCTTAGACTTATTTGTCTTGAAAACAGGATTTATTAATTTATTTTATTCTTTAGCAGTTTTATTACCATCAATTGCTGTAGGCGTAAGAAGAATGCATGATGTTGGCAAAAGTGGATGGTATATTTTAATCCCAATTTATAACTTAATCTTAGCATTGACTGAAGGAGAATTAACGGTGAATGAATATGGTCCAAACCCAAAGAATCCAATAGACGAGATTAACGAAATTGGAACACCTCAAGAATAATAAAATAAAAAAGGCTTACGAATTTGTAAGCCTTTTTTATTTCCAAATACTTTGTTGTACAATGTCATTCCAAGAATTGTCTTGAACAAAAAGAATTAATCTTATAATGTGATATCCTATTAGAAAAGCAGCTAAATAATAAGCTAATTTTCGGTTATAAAACCATTTTCTAAAGTAAGTTTTCTTTGTTTTAAGTTCAACTAAAAAAAGAACGATAATAAAAAAACAAAAACCCACAACTAATGGTCCAAAAAGATGAAAACTCAAACTTTTGAGCAAATTTCCATCATAAAAATAAACAATTGATTTTGTGATTCCGCATGACGGACAAGGAAAACCTGTTGTAGCTTTTAGTGGGCAAAAAGACTGCTCTTTATCTAACGAATGATTGCTGTTTTGAAGCCATAAAACAAAAGGTATTACAAGTGTTAAAACCGCACCTGTAATACCTAAAATTCTATTTAAAATAAATTTTTTAATTGTATAATCTGTTAATATCTCCTTGAACAATCATAGCGGCTGCAAAAGGAAAAAACAAACCTAGAATAATTAATAAAGTAGATTGATCTTTATTCAATTCTCCTGTTCTTTTGTATACATTTGGCAAACCATCTTTACCTAAAACGTAATAAAAATATAAATTTACAGGCAAACAACATCCAGAGAAAACAGCTACTGGCGTAGAAATCACTTCTCTGTTTGACACTGCGTTTATAACTTCTGCTACTTTTATATTCCAGTAGATTAAATACAATCCACAAGTTATAAAACTTAATAATAACACCATAATTGGGTCAATTTTGAATACCGGAATATTGTTGTTTGGCTGATTCCAAGTCTCTTGTTGGTTAGTTACTTCCATTTGTTTTTAGTTTTAGTTAGTTTTTACGAATATATAAAAATATTACATATAAGTCTAACTTGTCAAATTTTGTTACAAACTAATTTGCGTAAATAGCTTTTATTTTATCTACAATCGTTTGCGCTAATTTTTGATGACTTTCAAAAGTCCATCCTGCAATATGTGGTGTTAGCAATACATTTTCAGCTTGTAATAAATATTCGAAAGCGGCTGGTTTTTCACCTTCAAATAAAGTTTCGAAAGATAGTTTTTCGTATTCCAAAACATCTAAACCTGCACCTAAAATTTTACCTGATTTCAATGCTTCAACTAAATCAGCTGTTACCACCGAATTTCCTCTTGCGGTATTAATCAACCAAAATGATTTTTTAAATTGATTAATAAAATCAGCATTAATCATTTTATCAGTTTCAGGTGTCCAAGGTGTGTGCAAACTCAAAACATCAGCTCTTTCTTGAAGTTCAGATAATGAAACTTGATTAGCATTACTATCTCCCATATTCGGCAAGATATCATGACACAAAACGGTTACATCAAATCCGCGAAGTTTCTTTGCGAAAGATTTTCCCATATTTCCATATCCAATAATTCCGATTGTTTTGCCTTCTAATTCATGACCGCGATTGGCTTCTCGTTTCCATTGACCCGATTTTACTTCGTTATTGGCTTTGTTCAAGTTATTAAAAAGTGATAATAACATTCCGATAGCATGTTCACCAACGGCATTGGCATTTCCTTCTGGAGCCGCTATTAAATGAATTTCTTTCGCTGTAGCGTAATCACAATCGATACTTTCTAAACCAGCACCAACTCGAGCTATGAATTGTAAATTAATAGCTTTATCTAAAAAGGTTTTGTCAATTTTAAAGCGACTTCTAATGACAATTCCGTGATAGTTTTCAATTTTAGCTTCTACTTCTTGTTTAGATGACGTAAAATCTGCTTCGTTTTGAAAACCGGCTTGCTCTAATTGTTCCCAAAGCAAGGGATGATTACTATCTATGTGAAGTATTTTAATTTGGGATAAATTCATGATTTTCTATTGAAATATAAAAGTACAAAATTGATTCAAAAAAAATGAGGCCAATTTGACCTCATTTTTTTTAATTTAACCATAATTCAGGGTTCAAATAGGTTGTGTTTTGTAAAACTGCAAACTTCATGGTTGTACTTCCAGAGCTATCGGTATGTATAGTTCCTAATTTTTGTTTAATGTTTACTTTTTGTCCTTTTACTACATTAACAGATGATAAATTCATATAAATAGTAATAAAATCTCCATGTCTAACATAAACTGCTTTCCAATTTCTATTGTTTTCATTTACCTGAATTTGGAAAACTTCTCCTGCAAAAACAGCTCTTGCAGAGGCTCCTTTTTCAGTAGAAATTTCTATACTACTATTATGAACAACTAAATTTTTATGTATTGGATGTGGTTGATCACCATATTTTTGAAAAATATTTCCTTTTTCTACTGGCCATGGCAACTTTCCTTTATTCGCTTTAAAATTATTAGATTCTATTTTCCCTTCTGGGGTTAACATGAATTTCGTAGCATCAGCAGTTCCTGCCTTTGGAGCTGGAGTTCCTGATTTTTCGGAATTTCTTTTATTAGCGGCAGCAATCTCAGCAGCAATAATTTGTTTAATTTTCTTTTCTAATTGCTTAGCTTCTTTCTGTTTTTTATCAATCTCAGCTGCTAATTTCTTTTTATCTTTTTGTATCGATTTAACTAAGCGTTCTTGTTCTTGTTTTTCTTTTTCTAACTCTTGCTTTTCTTTTTCAGTTTGTGCTAAAACAACTTCTTTTTCCTTTTTGCTTTCAGACAAACGTTTTTCGGCTTGTAATAATTTTGTTTGCTTGTCTTTAATCTCTTCCCCTTGCATTTTTCTGAATCCTGCATATTGTTTCATGTATTGGATTCGTTTGTAAGCTTGGAGGAAATTCTCAGAAGAAAGAATAAACATAATTCTACTTTGCTCGTTTCTACTTTTATATGATTTTACAATCATTTTTTCGTAATCTTCCTTTAGAACTTTTAATTCTCTATTTAACTTGTTCATTTCTAATTGCGTCAAATAGATTTCATCGCTTAGAATACGCGTTTGCTTTGCGGTAGTATTCAATAATTTTTGTCTTAATTGAATCAACTGTTTTTGCTGATTAATTTGGGTTAAAACCGATTTTTCTTTCTTCTTCTCGGTTTCTAAACGCGATTTATTTTCTGAAATTTCTTTCAGAATTTGTGCTTTGCGCTCTTCTAGTTTTTGCTGTTCCGAAGGTTGAGCAAAACATAGGCTTGTAATGAAAAAGAAAAATACGATTTTAAGAAATTGATTCATGCAACAAGGATTTTTACAAAGGTAGTTTTTTTACTTAAATAAAAAATTAATTGATTTCAACTGCGGTGTAACCACTAGGCACTGAATAAGGATAACTCAAATCTTCATTAAATGTTGTGTGCTTGTATTCAATATCAATAGTTACTTTGCTTTTTTGTTCTGCTTTAATATTGATTTCGTTTGGTAAAAACATCTCTTTTTCTTCTTTGTACGAAGGATAACGAATTTCTAAATTTCGATTTTGACTTACTTGTTTTATTGTTTCTTTTTTTAATAAATAATTAGCCCCTTCAAAATAAAACTCTTGAGAAACATCAACATCTGTTGGCGAAGACAATTTGAACATTTTATCCACCACTTCAGAAATCCATCTATCTTTTGTTAAATCGTCAATTGCTTTTCCAAGAAATAAATTCTGCACTTTGTTGAAATCTAAATCAGTTCCTAACCAATTACTTAACATACTGAAATCACCTTCAAAATACGTATTATTTATTTTTTCATAATAACTAACTTTGGTTGGAGTAATCATTGCTTTTGCCATTGGAATTCCAAGAAACTTAATGTTAATCCAAATAATTTCGTCTTTTTTGATGCGGATATCAGCATTCATTGAGTGTGATTGCTTTTCATCCTCATATTTAGCATTTGCCCTTATATTCAAGGTTTTAAAATCATGTTGATTTTTGTAATGACCATTGATTACTTTTGAAACTTCGGTGTTTTCATTTGCTGCAGCTGTTGCAACGGTTTGTTTTGGCTTACATCCAATTAAAAAAACGATTAAAAAGGCTGATATAATTGACTTCATTTATTTTTGTAATTGCTTTAATTTGTTGGTATACGTTTCTTTTTTTGCATTATCATTCAAATTCTCGCAACTGATAATTAATTGTTTGTAAAAATTAACATTGAAACGATTGTTGTAAATTCCAGATTCTGACGGATTAAATTCAACAACAAAATCCAAGCCATTTTCTAAAATATTCTTTGCTTTTTTATATTCTTTAAGTTGATTGTATCCTAAACCGGCATAAAAATAAAACCCAACTTGGGTAGGGAATGACTCCAAATATTCTTCTGCTTTCTTAGTTACTGATTGAAAATCTTGCTTCTGAATTAAAACTTCTAAATTCAATTCCATAGCTTCTAAGTCATTGGGATTTCTTTTGATTCCTTTCTCAAAATATTTCGTCGCATTTTCTAAATCATTCTTTTTCCAGAAAAATTTGGCTACTTCTTTTGCTACATTAATTTCTTTGTCGTTATCAAAATAAGGAATTGCTTTATCTACATCTTTTAAATAAGTTGGATTTTTAACAGCAAAAATTAAGAACTCATTAAAAACACGATGTTTGATTTTTAAATCCATTCTATCGTTGTCCAAAACTTTGAACATCGATTTAGAAGCATTTTCACCATCGTTATTATTCAAATGGAATTTTACCAAACTTACATGTGCCCATTCAGAATTTGGAATTTCTTTTTCCAATTGTTTTGCCACTTCAAAAGCCTTATCTTCTTGATTAAAGTTTATATACAAAACAATCAAATCGATATAATTTTGTTCTACTTTTGGACTCTTTTTAATCGCTTCTTCTAATTGTTCTTTCTGTGGTTTTGAATAAGCGTTTGATTCTTGAATCTTCAATTTATAGAATTCCATAGTGCTGGTCAACTTGGATTTCGATTCCATGTCTTTCAACAATTCCAAGGCTTTCGCGTGTTGGTTTGTGTTCATGTAAAGCGAAACCAAATCTTCTCTCATATTGGCATCAAACTCTACTAATTTTTCAACAATGGGAATTGATTTTTGATAATCTTTCGTTTGATAATACACATCGTACAATCCGTTCCAATACCATCGTTGTTTGTTGTCTAACTCGACGGCTTTTTTGAAGGCATTTTCCGCATCGACATAATTTTTAAGGCTCAAGTAATTTTTACCCAATTCATATTGAAAAGCTGCATTTTTAGGTTCTTTCTCAATACATTTTTGAATCGCCACAATGGCTTTATCGTAATTTTCGATGCCACGTTGTTTCACAGCTTCGTAAAAATTATTTTCTAATTGGTCATCCACCAAAGCAATTGTATCGGGATTTTCTTGCGCGAACAAGTGATTCCCAAAACTAAAAAGCAGGAACGCCAAAAAAGCTATGTGTTTATTCTTTATCATCTATTCTAAAACCGAATAATCTCCGATACTAATGCTTGTAAAATTGCCATCAAAATTCACGTGATTTCCTATCATCGCGTTATCTAAATTCGCATTTTTGATATGTGCGTGAGTTTGAATCAAACTATTTTTTATTGTTGAATCAATTACGTGACATCCTTTTCCTAAAGAAACATTTGGACCAACCGTAGCATTAATCAACACTACATCTCCCCCGATATAACATGGTGGAATAATAGTTGAATTCTCTAATTTCACATCATAATCAACCAAATGTTCGCCATCGTTATGTAAAAAACCTAGCATTCTCGTGTTGGTTTCAACAGTAACGTCTTTATTTCCGCAATCCATCCATTCGTCTACTTGTCCTGGTACAAATTTCATGCCTTTTGCCATCATTTGTTTGATACCGTCGTTAATTTGATATTCGCCACCATGAATAATGTTGTTATCTAAAACCGATTGCAATTCGTTTTTCAACACCGCAATATCTTTGAAATAGTAAATCCCAATAACTGCTAAATCCGACACGAATTCTTTTGGTTTCTCTACTAATTCGATGATTTCGCCATTATCATTTAAGTTTACCACACCAAAAGCTTCTGGTTGATCCACTTGTTTTACCCAAATTACGCTATCCGCAGTAGTGTCCAAATCAAAATCGGCACGAATTAACGTATCCGCATAAGCAATAACTGCTGGACCTTCCAATGAATCTTTCGCACACATTATCGCATGACCAGTTCCTAATGCTTCGTTTTGATAATAAATCGTTCCTCTTGCGCCTAACTTTTGAGCAATCGCAATTAAATCTTCTTCTACTTTTTTACCAAAACTTTCATGAATAATAAAAGCTACTTCGTCTATTTTCTGATTTAAAACACCAGCAATATCTTCCACTAAACGGTGAACGATTGGTTTTCCAGCTACTGGAATTAATGGTTTTGGAACTGTTAAAGTATGTGGACGAAGGCGTGAACCACGACCTGCCATAGGTACGATTATTTTCATGTTATGTTTTTATTTTAAACGCAAAGTTCGCAAGGGTTTTTCGCAAAGTTCGCTATGATTATATTTTTGATGTTTTTCTGAACAAATTATTCTGAAGACTTTACTTCACTCCCGTACTTCCAAAACCGCCTTCTCCTCTTGAAGTTTCTGATAATTCGGTTACTTCAATCCATTCGGCGCGTTCGTGTTTGGCAATGATTAATTGGGCGATTCTTTCTCCGTTTTCGATTACGAAATCTTCATTGGATAAATTTACTAAAATCACGCCAATTTCTCCACGATAATCAGCATCAACTGTTCCTGGTGAATTTAAAACGGTGATTCCTTTTTTGGCTGCTAAACCACTTCTTGGACGTACTTGTGCTTCGTAACCGATCGGTAATTCAATGAAAAGTCCGGTTTTTACGATGGTTCTTTCTAGTGATTTTAAAGTGATTGGTTCTGAAATATTGGCGCGTAAATCCATTCCAGCCGAAGCGATGGTTTCGTAGTTTGGTAACTCGTGATTGGATTTATTGATAATTTTGATTTGCATATTATTTTCTTCTGATAATCGTTAAAATGGTTTCTTTTTCGTTTCGGTACACAAAGTACGCAAAAAACAAGATAGCTGCAATTCCGAATACGTAAGTTTCACGTAAAATTGGCACATAAAATGAAATTCCTGAAAGCACTATTGCCAATCCCAAATAGGTGAAAATCGATTTCTTGTCATAAGGAATTGGATATTTCTTTTGCCCCATGTAATACGAAATAAACATCATGGTTCCGTAAGCCAAAATAGTAGCAATTGCTGAACCCATGTAACTTATCATTGGAATTAAAATCAAGTTTAAAACTAAAGTTACAATTGCTCCAACAATAGAAATGTAAGCACCGATTCGGGTTTTGTCGATTAGTTTGTACCAAACGGATAAATTCGTATAAATACCTAAAAAGAAATTGGCTAGAACAATTAGTGGCACGACATCCATCGCGTCCCAATAAATGTCTTTTGGAACTAAAATCAATTTCAAAATATCGGCAAAAACGATAACGCCTAAGCAAATAAACGAACCGAAAATGACAAAAAACTTGGTAATCGTAGCATAGGTTTGTGGTGCATTTTCATTTTTAGCGTGACTAAAGAAAAAGGGTTCGATTCCTAATGTATAAGCCGTACGGAACAACACCATAAACATTCCGATTTTATAACAAGCAGAATAAGCTCCAATATCCGCCATGTCGACATTCATCCAATCTAATAAAATTTTATCGAAATGTTCGTTGATGGCAAAGGCAATTCCAGCGACTAAAATGGGCAATCCGTACTGCATCATTTTCTTCCACAAATCTGCATCGAATTGCCATTTGATTTTGAAATAATCAGGTAAAACGAAAAGTAAAGTAGCTAAACTTGCAATTAAATTCGCAACGAAAATATAGCCAATTTGAAAATCATCGTGATAAATCGTTTGAATGAACGGATTCGAAGATTCGTTTGCAAAATCAGGCAACAGAATCAAAAAGAAAACATTAAGTAATAAATTAATTAATACGTTTGAAATCTTAATCACCGCATATTTTATGGGACGACCTTCAGCTCTAATTTTGGAAAACGGAATAATCGCCAACGCATCTAAAGCTAAAATCCAAATGGTAAAAACAATGTATTCCACATTGACTTCTGACCAAAGTGCTAAATCTTTTCGAAACAAAAGAAATAATGCTAAAAATCCAATTGTTGACCAAAAAAGCGAAATAGTAGATGTAGAAATTACTTTACTCTTATCATTTTCAGAATTATAAAATCGGAAAAAAGCCGTTTCCATTCCATAAGATAAAATCACATTGAAGAAAACTAAATAGGAAAAAATAACGGAAACTTCTCCCATTTTTTCTTTATCCGTAAGGTAATAAACGAAAATGGGATTTAGAATAAAACTGATAATTCTAGGCAAAACCGTTGCTATGCCGTAGATTGCCGTTTGTTTAAAAAGACTTTTATAGAGGCTCAAATTTTATTTATTTATAGACAACAAATATAATTAAAACTTTGGTCTAGCAGAAGGATATTCTAAAGCTGGTTTTTCAGTTACATTGGTAATTTTTTGCTGGTATTCTTTGCCGTTTTTTGAGAATACTAGAATAGCCTCATTATCTTTAAGTTCTATATTGTTTTTTGGACTAGAGGATGTGCTTTTTTTATCTCCCTCAAATCTTTCCTGATTGACTCCTGTAATTATTGCAGCGTTATAAGACAACGCATCTTGCTGGGTAAATGGCACTTCAAAACCTTTAAAAATAACGCGTTTTAACTCTACTCCTTTTGGCAATTCAGATTTTAATTTTAAATTAAAATTAATTCCTCCACCGCCTCCACGAACACCACCAATCCAGCCTTGATAAGTAGCAGATTCAATATTATCTTGCGCAATTATATGTGTGGAGCTACAAGAGATTATAACTAAACTCAATAAAATTGTTACTAAATATTTCATGATGCCTCGATTTTTAAATTCACACTAAATTAAAGCAAAAAAAGAACCAAAACGAAGTTAATTACAAATTAATTTAAATATTTTCGCCTTTGGTAATTTTCTTACGGCATTTAACATGAAAACAATAGTTTTATTAACCCGTTGGGTGAAATTAAATTAATTGATTTTTGATTTTATTTATTGGTCTATCAAAGATAAATTTATTGATATATTGAACTAGAGTTAATGCTGTTATTTTGGCTAGAATTCGAGTTTTAAATCCCTCAAAAGTTTTAGCATAATTTCTTCTAATTAAAAATTGGTCACACAGTTGCGAGAATAAAGTTTCAATTCTTTTTCTTGCTTTTCTGAAAACATACGGCTGTGGTTTATAATTCACTTGATTCATTCTTTTTGGCGTTTCCAATTTAATATTTGCTGATTGGAATAAATCGAGTTGTATACTATCAGACAGATATCCTC
>NZ_JMLU01000023.1 GCF_000686885.1 Flavobacterium sasangense DSM 21067
CATAAATTCTGCTGTCAAACTCAAGGCAACTACTTCTATGTCAGACATTTTTGGCTTTCTGCCAATTCCTGATTTAAAATCCAACTCAAAATTCAAAGAACTTATAACTTCTAATACTCTAAAATAATTTTTAACTATATTTGTCATAAATGTTGGTTGTTTTGCGACTTCAAGATACTGATTTTCAGTATCTTGACCAACATTTTTTCAATTTATTTTACTTCAAATAATTTCACCCAACGGGTTATCTTATTCTAATTTTAGGATTTATTATCTCGAAATATAATAAAACATTTATTTTGGCAACAGTTATGTAAATTGATTTTCAATGCTATAGCTAGTTTATTAAATTTACATTTACACAAGATTGAAATAAACGTTCAATAAAATTAATCTCTTCATACTTTATTCAAAAACAAATGAATTATCATTAATAGTGTTCTGATTTTCGATATTATAATTTTAAAAATATCTTGAGAAATTATAAAAGATGTTTATTTTACCACTATAAAAAATCTATTTATTCAAATAGCTTTTTTTGCAATTAACAAACTCATTCAAAATAAAATTATAAAAAAACGGTTCAAAAAATATTTTTTTGAACCGTTTTAAATGAAATAGAATTAATCTACTCAATTAACAATAATTTTTTGAAAGTAAGATAAATCTTGCCCTTTTAATTTCAAGATATATATACCTGATTGTAAATCACCAATATTTAATGATTTAGTTCCAGAAAAATCAACATCCGTTGTTAAAGCTAATCTACCATTTATATCATATATCTCAATATTTAAATCACCTGTAAAATTAGCAATCCCAATATTTATTGTAGATTTAGCTGGATTTGGATAAATATTGATTCCTTTTAACAAAGCAACATCTTCATTTGAAAGCGTTACACTAGTTAATGCTCCTGAGAAAACTCCTCTACCATAAGTAGCAGCAAAAACATTGTAAGCAGTTGGTGCTGTTGGTGAATTAGGCTGTAAATCAAGATCCGTTACTTTAACGTTCATCATCCCGTTAAAAGAAGATTTCCACGCTAAAGATTGATTAGCATTAGTAGCTGGATTAAAGGTATTTACATACCATACTCCTAAATCAGTTCCAATCATTAACTCAGCTGAATTTAATGGATTTTGTAAAATAGCATGAACAGGCATATCAGGTAAATCACCTTCAATGTTGTACCAGTTAGTACCGCCATTGTTTGTATACCAAATATTAGTTGTACCGTAATTTTTTAAAGTAACAAAAATTTGGCTATCGTCAGCTCCAAATTCAATATCTGAAATGGTTCCTACAAATGAAGCTGTCGCAGAAATATCTGACCATGTCCCAGCTGTATTATTAGCTCCAGTAACTTTTAGAAGTTTTGAATTAGCTGTACCAATGTATAAAGTTGTCTTTGTAACTTTACCAGTATTTAATGCTGTTGGATAAGAAGTCAATAAAGCATTAGACAAATCTGTTCTTGCAGGTGCTGGACCTCCCATGTATGAAGCATATCTTCTAACAACATAAACTCTATTTGCACCATCAGAAAAATCAGAATAAACAATATCATTACTAGAGTCTAATGTCACAGCTGGATAAAACAATCCACGATTTGCAGTACCATCACTAAGTGTTTTTTGTATTGACCCATTTAAACCTCTCTTATTCATGTTATTATTATATACATAATTTGTAACATAATAAGCTGTTGAACTTGATGTTGGATTCTGTTTAAACAAAGGTATTCCACCGTCTCCACCTTGAACTTCAGAGCTACCGCTTATTCCAGCTGCTGCCCCAGTAGTTGTATTTAGAGTTGATGGGAAATAATTTGATCCGTTATCTTGTGCTCCTGCAACAAAAAAGTCTCCAGATAAACCTGTTACACCTAATGGCTGAACCGCAACACCAACAAATTGAGTTACATTAAACCCATTATTTCTAGAAGCAAATGTTGTAGCAGTTGTAGCAGTTGATAAAGCTGCATTGTAATAAATACCTCCGTCGTTACCAACAACAGCAACATCTGGATTATTTGGTTTAAACACCATTGCATGTTGATCAGAGTGAACTAAATTACCACTATTCCATCTAGAAATAGCTGTCCATGCAGCTCCACTATTGGTTGATCTATAAACATTTAAACCACCAATAAATACTTTGGCATCATTTGTTGGATCTGTTTCAATAAATAAATTATAAAATGCTTGTGCACCTGTAAATCCATATGTTCCAATTCTTGAATCTGAAGCATCAGTAGGAAGTGTTAATACTGTAGGAGCTGTTGAAAAACCATTAGTAGTTTTTAACATTTGAACCTCAATATTTGATGGAGATACTGGTGTTATTTGTGATAAGACATAAATAACGTCTGCAGTTGTATTTGAAGCTTCAATCTCTGTTCTCTGACCTCCACTTACAGTGTAAGCTGTTGTGAAAGTTGCACCTTCATCATTTGAGACAAAAATCTTTCCACCACCGTCACCAAATGTAGAACTATCAGTTGAAGACACCCATATTTTACCACCTACAGCTATTTCAATATCCATCGGACACGTTTTATTTCCACTAGGAGCTAAAGGCAATGTTAAAGCCGTCCATGTTGCACCACCATCTGTTGATTTATACATTCCATAATTAGCTGAATTATGATAACCAGCATTATAAGAATCTCCTACTGCAGCATATATGTGAGATACTCCACCAACATTTTTAATTGCAATATCATTAATAAATTGAAATCCAGTTACAGCAGTTCCTGAAAATTGGCCAGGTAGAGCCCCAGCAAAATCACCTGTTAGATTTGTTAAATTAGCTACTAACAAATCACCATCTTCTTTTGAAACACTCACAGTTGGTATTGTTGCTCCTAACGCTGAATCTGCCATACCTACTGGTCCTGCACCTGCAACATTATTCATAATAATAACACCTACTGCTCCAGCAATTTCTGCTGCCAATGTTTTACTTTCAAAAGTACAAGTACCTCTTCTAATCAAAGCTATTTTACCCGTTAAAGACCCTGCTGTTAATCCTGTACAAGCATCATCAGTTGGTGCAACACCATCATTAACAAGCACAATAGGTTTATTACCTCCGAAACTTGCTGGAGGAGCACCAAAACCTGCTAATCCAGTACTATAACCTCTTATTACTCCTGCATTAGAAGGAGCTGTTATATATAAATTAAATAATTGACTTTGTGTTGAGGAAACAGTTCCTCCACCAAAAACTCTAGTCCAAGATAAACCAGCATTTGTAGTTTTCCAAATACCATTACCATTTGCATCACCAGTATAAGATTCTCCAGTCCCCACATACCAAGTACTAGAATTATTAGGATCAACTGTTATATTCTGAACATTTATGTGTTCTGGAAATGTCGATATTCTTGTCCATACAGTAGCACTACTAGTAATGTTCGTATTTTTCCAAAGACCTCCACTTACACCACCAGCAATAACAGTATTAAAAGTTGCATCAGTAGGATCAAAAATGATACCTTTTGTACGACCTCCCACATTGTTAGGCCCTCTTTCAACCCACAAGTTATCTGTAGCATCACCAGGTGTTCTACCTGCAGCTAACATAGCTTGTCTTTCTTGACTTAATCTTTGTCTAATAACCTCCAAATTTTCAGGAGTAGGTGATCCCAAAGCAGGATTCATAGATAAAATCCATTCTTGTTCGTTATACTTATTAGGAGGAATCCCTTCTGATTTTCTTTCTCTTTTAGACATTAAAAATGTCTTTTTGAAAGGATTATTTTCTAAATGCTGTTCATGCTTTTTTCTTAATTCTAAAACCTCCTTAGTTGGTTTAGGATTAACGACTACAACATCAGCAGATGGCTTAGCATCATTTTTTGTTTCTGTATTCTGCTTTTGCTTTTTAGTGTTTTCCTTTTCTTGAGAAAAACCTAATGTTACAAAAAGAAATGAGAATACAACCAATAGTAATTGTTTTTTCATGGTAATCATTGGGTTAATATTATTATAATTTGAACAAAATTAACAATTTACAGATAATTTCAAATTTTTTTACGAATTATTTTTTCATATTCATTTATTTGCCTGAATTGTCTTATATAATTCTAAAGCTTTACCGTCTGTTAGTAAGGATACAAAATGGCAAATGTGTAATAATCTATCGTATAAATTTTCTTTTTGAAATTGAAAACGTTCTGGCAGTAATTTCAGTAATAATTCATCATAGTTAGAAGCTGTTCCGTTTTCTTTTTTATTATAAGCCGTACAAAATCCATCCAATAGATTATTGATGATTTTATATCCCATTACTTCTTTCTGAATTACTTCCTTACTTTGATATACGTTTTTAATACTGATTTGGATAATGTCATTCATTTGCGCTTTGTACTGACTTTTATCCATCAAAGCAAATGGAAATTCTCCTGCCAAAATAGCTTGTTCGTTTTCCATAAAAACTGCTACAGCATCGTTGATTAAACATCCAATAGCTAAGGCACGCAAATAACTAATTCTATCTTCTTTAGTAAGTAACTCGTTATATTTTTTGGTGTCGATTCCGTTTTTGACTAATTTGATTAGGTATTCTAATGCGTATTCTTCCGAAATCCAACCTAAGTTAATACCATCTTCAAAATCAATAATGGTGTAGCAAATATCATCAGCTGCTTCTACTAAATACGCTAGTGGATGACGCTCGAAACCGATATCATTTCCTGATTTATTCGTAATCAAACCTAACTCATTAGCAACCTCAGCAAAAAAAGCTTTGTCTTGCTGAAAGAAACCATATTTTTTATCACAGATTTTTTGCGTTGGTTTTTTAGGCAAACTTTCTTTCGGATATTTCATAAAAGCACCCAAAGTCGCATACGAAATACGCAAACCGCCTTCAATTCCTTCACGGGAAGAAGCTAAAACTGAAAATCCATTGGCATTTCCTTCAAAATCGATTAAATCTTGCCATTGCTTTTCGGTTAATTGGTCTTTGTATTGCAATCCGTTTCCAGTTTTGAAATATTCTCCGATGGCTTTTTCACCCGAATGCCCGAATGGTGGATTTCCAATATCATGAGACAATGCCGCAGCAGCCACAATCGCACCAAAATCATTCGCTTGATAACCGTGAACTTCTTGCAAATGTGGATATTTTGCAATGATTTGCTTTCCAACTAAACGTCCTAGTGAACGTCCAACAACAGAAACCTCCAAACTATGCGTTAGTCGGTTGTGAACGAAATCGGTTTTGGAAAGTGGAATGACTTGCGTTTTATCTTGCAGACTTCTAAAAGCGGCAGAAAAAATAATTCGGTCATAATCGACTTCAAAACCTAAACGGGTGTCGTCTTGCTCTTTTCGTAAACGTTTACTTGTGTCGCCTTGTCTTTTTAAGGACAATAATTGTTCCCATTGCATCATAAAATCATCTGTTTTTGACTGATCATTAATTTTATAGAATCGTGAAAATATTTTCTATTTTTCAATATGTTATTCTTGATTTTTACCAATCTCATCTAATTCATAAAATTGATTTTTTCGCTCGTCTAATAAATCTTTCTTTACTACATACGTATCAGACAGAGAATCATGCCAACCTCTTGTATTTCCTCCCAAAAAAGAAAAATGATTAAACGGAATTAATCTACTGAAAGTACGTTTAAGAATTTTTACACCATCTGGCTTTTCTCCGTTTATATCAACGACAACAGTTTTTGTAATTAACTTGCCTATTGTTCTTGAAAAAAGGGTCTCTGCTGTTAAATAATAGATCACAGTAATAATTATTCCTATTAAATACTCACCTAAACCTCCAATGTTTTCAGCCCAACCAAGAAATGCATCAACACCAAAAAATGCTGCAAAAAGACCTAGAACTAGAGATAACACAAAGATTATAATATACTGAAAAATTAAATCAATGAAATAATTTCCAAGTCGTTGCCCTTGGGAAGCTAACA
This sequence comes from Flavobacterium sasangense DSM 21067, assembly GCF_000686885.1. Taxonomy (GTDB): domain Bacteria; phylum Bacteroidota; class Bacteroidia; order Flavobacteriales; family Flavobacteriaceae; genus Flavobacterium; species Flavobacterium sasangense. Next base: position 5,945 of record NZ_JMLU01000023.1, read on the forward strand.
TATTACTAGTTACGACAAATTCTTGCTTTTGATTTTGCTCCATAAATTTTACTCTTTTTCGTTAGCCAAGAAGAAATTTCTTGATTTTTTAGGATACTGATTGTAACTTTTATCACTCGGATTTACGATAACCGATTTGATATTGATTTCGTCTCCTACTTTGAAGTTTTTCTCTGTGTATTGGTAATCTAACAAATATTCACCACAGAAATAATTTCCATCTGCGTCTTTTTCAATGATTCCAGTGTAAACGCCTTTTTTATCTTTTGACATAATTGTATTTTTTTCAAATGTACGAATTGGATTGTAATTATTTAAAAGAAAAACAGCCATCGTGTGATGGCTGTTTAAAAAGCATTTTGTTAAAGTCAACAAAATGGTATCTAAGCTGCTTGATTAATAATTTCTAATGAAACTTCAATTAAAGAAACTAGATTTGGAATTTCATTATCAAAATTAATCAAATTAGAAACATCAATATTCGATCGTATTTTATCTTTCCGTTTTATATAGAAAGTTTTACAAATTCCGTTATAATCTAAAACAAAAGAGATTTCATCAAAATTTCCATAATTCAAAAATGAGATTTTTTGATTATCTTCTATTTTAGTTTGGTATAATTGAAACAAAACCTCTTTTATAACTTTTGAAAAAGCGTCTTCTTTTTTTAATTTAAGAATTCTTTCTTCCTTTTGTAAAGTCATCTCAGTTCTTTCTACATTTTCCCTAATCAATCTCACCTCCTTCACTTCACCTTTATTTAAGAAATTCGACAAGTAATATCTTGGAGGTGCTTGACGTAATTCAATTTTATAATTTGAAACTCCTTTATAAAGCATAAAATTATTAAAAGCCGTTTCGAAAATTGTTTTCACTCCATGATTTTCCTTTTTTTGAATAACCAAAAAACCAAATTTAGACCCTTTTGGAACATAAATTAGATAGAAAAATTCCTTACTAAACAAATCATTTCTGTCTAAATTGTATTTAACTCCATTTGTTTTTCTGTCTTTAATTTTACCGTACTCACCCGTATAAGCTGAATCAAGAAAACCATGTATAATTCTATCGTCTTTTTTAATTATTGGCAAAGTTGCCAAAGTAAAAGTTCTGAATTTACCTTGATTATCTGTATATTTTTTCACATTTTCAAAAATATGAATACAGAAATCATTTAATGTATCAAGTAAGTCTTCTTCTTCATTATAAAAACTTAAAACTTGTTGTTCTTTCGTCTTATTAATTAACGAAAATCTATAAAATTCTAAAATTGTATTATTTTTCATTCCTTTATTATTTAAAATTAACAAATTGAAAATACACTAAAGTCAAGCTGCATAAAGGCCAGACTTTCATCTATTCAATTTTAACATTTTCTACAACAAAAAAACTTGGTGTTACGATTTCGATTTTATACTTTTGAAGTATGAAAAAAGTAGGTGAGGTAACCTCATCATCTTTATAACTTAACAAATAACAGGCCGGCAAGCTTTTATAAATTAAGTTCCAAGTTAGGGATGTTGTAAAGCGTCCCTTTTTTTATTTCTTTTTTTTCCTCAGCATTTATTTTAAAAATATATTCTTGAAAAAGGGCTCTTTAAAGAACCCTTTTTATTTATTACAAAAATAATAGAAAATATCTATTTTATAAAATTAAGTTATCAACAAAGTTTATGATCCACACATTTCACAATCTTCTGGACCTGCGTTTCTAGCCATTTCAATCATTGCTCTGTATTCTTCAGCTGTCATTTCTGCTGGTTCTTCTAAAACTGCGATAGCTTCTACTTTTTTCACTTCAACATGTTGTTCTTTAACTTCAATTGGAGCGGCCACTTTATCGTTATTTAAAGTAAACTTAATCGCATCCACTGCTGCTTTTGTTCTTAAGTAGTACATTCCTGTTTTTAAACCTGATTTCCAAGCATAGAAATGCATCGAAGTTAATTTCGCATAATTTGCATCTTGCATAAACAAGTTCAACGATTGCGATTGGTCAATGAAATATCCTCTTTGACGCGACATATCGATAATATCTTTCATCGACATTTCCCAAACCGTTTTGTACAATTCTTTTAAATCCGCAGGAATTCTTTCAATATGTTGCACCGAACCATTGTGACGCATGATTTCTTGCTTCAATGTTTCGTTCCACAAACCTCTTTCTACTAAATCGTTTAATAAGTGTTTGTTTACCACGATGAATTCTCCCGAAAGTACTCTTCTTGTATAAATATTTGAAGTATAAGGTTCGAAAGCTTCGTTATTTCCTAAAATTTGAGAAGTTGAAGCGGTTGGCATTGGTGCTACTAACAACGAGTTTCTCACTCCGTTTGCCATTACTTCTTTTCTTAAACTTGCCCAATCCCAACGACCAGAAAGCTCTTCGTCTTTTAAGCCCCAAAGGTTGTGTTGGAATTCTCCTTTAGAAATTGGCGAACCTTCAAAAGTTGAATACGGCCCTTCTTCTTTTGCCATTTCCATAGAAGCGGTAACTGCTGCGAAATATAAGGTTTCGAAAATTTCTTGGTTTAATTTTTTCGCTTCGTCACTTGTAAACGGCATTCTCATCATGATAAAAGCATCAGCTAAACCTTGCACTCCTAACCCTACTGGACGGTGGCGCAAGTTTGAATTTTCTGCTTCTTTAACTGGATAGTAATTTCTGTCGATTACTTTATTTAAGTTGCGAGTAACACGTTTTGTTACGTTGAATAACAATTCGTGATTGAATGCTCCGTTTTCAACAAACATTGGTAACGAAATAGACGCTAAGTTACATACCGCAATTTCATCTGGAGACGTGTACTCCATGATTTCAGTACATAAGTTAGACGAACGAATCGTTCCCAAATTCTTTTGGTTCGATTTTCTGTTCGCTGCATCTTTGTACAACATGTATGGCGTTCCTGTCTCAATTTGAGATTCAAGAATTTTTTCCCAAAGTTCACGTGCTTTGATGGTTTTTCTACCTTTTCCTTGTGCTTCGTACGAAATATATAAAGCTTCAAATTCTTCACCATATACTTCATCTAAACCTGGGCACTCGTTTGGACACATTAAAGTCCAAGTCGTATCTTCCTCTACACGTTTCATGAATAAATCAGAAGTCCACATCGCGAAGAATAAATCTCTTGCACGCATTTCTTCTTTACCGGTGTTCTTTTTCAAATCTAAGAATTCGAAAATATCCGCATGCCAAGTTTCTAAATAAATAGCAAAACTTCCTTTGCGTTTTCCTCCACCTTGATCTACGTAACGAGCGGTATCATTGAAAACACGTAACATCGGAACAATTCCGTTTGAAGTTCCGTTTGTTCCACGAATATACGAACCTGTAGCTCTTACATTGTGAATAGCCAAACCAATTCCTCCCGCTGATTGCGAAATTTTTGCTGTTTGTTTTAAGGTATCGTAAATTCCATCAATACTATCATCCTTCATGGTTAATAAGAAACAAGATGACATTTGAGGTTTTGGAGTTCCCGCATTGAATAATGTTGGAGTAGCGTGTGTAAAGAACTTTTTCGACATTAATTCGTAAGTTTCAATTACTGCTTCCATATCATTTAAGTGAATTCCAACTGAAACACGCATTAACATGTGTTGTGGACGCTCCACGATTTTTCCGTTGATTCTTAACAAATACGAACGCTCTAAGGTTTTGAAACCAAAGTAATCGTAATTGAAATCACGGTTGTATATGATGTGAGAATTTAAAAATTCTGCGTTTTCTTTAATTACTTCATAAACCTCATCCGAAATCAAAGGCGCTGCTTGATTCGTTCTTGGGTTTACATAGTGGTACATTTCACTCATCGTTTCCGAGAATGATTTGTTGGTGTTTTTGTGTAGGTTAGAAATTGCTATACGAGCCGCTAATTGAGCATAATCTGGGTGTGTTACGGTCATGGAAGCTGCGGTTTCTGCTGCTAAATTGTCTAATTCAGAAGTGGTAACTCCATCGTATAATCCTTCAATTACACGCATTGCCACTTTCACAGCGTCTACCATGTCATTTAATCCATAACATAATTTTTTAATTCTGTCCGTGATTTTGTCAAACATTACTGGCTCCTTATGGCCATCTCTTTTAACTACATACATAATTTTCTGGTTTTTTGAAATCAGACAATCCCTTATCTGGTTTCTGGTTATTTGTAATCTTTTTTTGAATTGAGTTTTACTTCCTAATTCTAATCGGAACTATATTTAATTTCAGTACACCAATTAAAAATCAGCGTCAAAACTAATTTTGCTTGATTCTGAATCGGAGTTCATTACTCCTGCTTTTTGATATTCTGCTACACGTTTTTCGAAGAAATTCGTTTTTCCTTGTAACGAAATCATGTCCATAAAATCGAATGGATTTGAAGCATTGTACACCCTATCGCATCCTAATTCTACTAATAATCTATCGGTTACGAATTCTAAATATTGTGTCATCAAAGTAGCGTTCATTCCAATTAAACTCACTGGAAGCGACTCGGTAATGAATTTTCTTTCAATGCGTAATGCATCTACAATAATCTCTGTAATTCTTTCTTTTGGCACTTTGTTTACGATGTGATTCGTATGCAAGTGAACCGCAAAATCACAATGCATTCCTTCGTCACGAGAAATTAATTCGTTTGAAAAGGTTAATCCTGGCATTAATCCACGTTTTTTCAACCAATAGATAGAACAAAACGAACCAGAGAAGAAAATTCCTTCAACTGCTGCGAAAGCAATTAATCTTTCTGCGAATGAATCAGATTCAATCCATTTTAAAGCCCAATCCGCTTTTTCTTTAATCGCTGGAAACACTTCAATGGCATGAAACAATTGATTTTTTTCAGCTTCATCTTTTACATACGTATCAATCAACAACGAATAGGTTTCGCTGTGAATGTTCTCCATCATGATTTGGAAACCGTAGAAGAATTTCGCTTCTGGATATTGTACTTCATTAACGAAGTTTTCCGCTAAATTCTCGTTTACAATTCCGTCAGAAGCAGCAAAGAATGCTAAAATATGTTTGATGAAATATTTCTCATCATCGTTTAATTTATTGTTCCAATCATTTAAATCGGTATGTAAATCTATTTCTTCTGCTGTCCAAATACAGGCTTCTTGTTTTTTGTACCATTCCCAGATATCTTGATGTTTGATAGGAAAGATTACAAATCGATCTTTATTTTCTTGCAAAATAGGTTCCACTACAGCCATAGCTATTTGATTTTAAAAATGTTAATGATTGGTTAATTTGACTCATTTGGGGATTACAAAGTTTGTCATTTGAAACGAGAAAAGAAAGTCAAACTTATTCACAATTGGAGCAAGTTTTTAACAAAGCGAATATTTGTCAGTAAAATAACATAGGATTTTAAATTACTGAAAATCAATAACTTAAAAACAAATAAAACAACTGTTAAAACCTTGTAAGTGATTGATAAATCAACGGCTCACACCGATTTTTAAACCTTAAAAAATGAATTATTTTTTCAACTCTTTTGCTACTTTGTCTAATTCATCAAACCATTGTTGTCCGAATTTTCTAACTAGTGCTTCTTTGACGAATTGGTACACTGGAACTCCTAATTCTTGTCCTAACGAACACGCGTCATCGCAAATATGCCATTTGTGATAATTCACCGCTGCGAAATCCGAATATTCTTTAATTCGAATAGGATATAAATGACAAGAAACTGGTTTTTTCCAATCTACAATCCCTTGATTGTAGGCTTGCTCGATTCCACAAAGTGCCGTTTTTCCGTCAAAAATTACGTAGGCGCAGTCTTTTCCGTCGATAAGTGGTGTTTCTAATTCGCCAAAATCAGAAACCACGTGCGTTCCTTGTTCTTCAATGGCTTTTATTCCTTCAGGACGAAGAAAGGGTTTTACTTTTGGAAAAATTTCAGCTAAAATTTTGGTTTCTTCCTCATCTAAAGGAGCACCTGCATCGCCATCCACACAACAAGCACCTTGACAAGCTGACAAATTGCAAACGAATTCTTTTTCTAAGATTTCTTCGGAAACGATGGTTTTATTTAACTGAAACATATTGGGTAAATTTAAAGTGCAAAGATACGATTTTGAATTCAGAATTTAGAAATAAGAATTTAGAAGTTTTGGAACACGGATTTTAGAAATTTGAGAAATTGCTAAAATTCTTTACACAGAGTTTCTCAGAGTATTTTTTGATTTTGATTGTGTTGAAAAGAGATACACGGAGACGTTTTACTTTTCTCATTGCGCTCTTTGCGAAAAAACTTTGCGACTTTGCGTTTAAATCTTCACATTGCTTGAACTTGCTCTTGTTCTTGATTTTTGACCTTGCAATTGATAATGTATCGTTAAATTAGAAACGTTCTTGATTCAATATCCTTATATTTGCACAAATATTCAGCGTTTTATGGAACTAGGAGTCAATTGGAAAGACATTTTTACCATCAGCATGATTTTGTTTGCTGTGATTGATATTGTGGGAAGTATTCCAATTATTGTGGACTTACGCAGTAAAATGGGTCATATTCAATCGGAAAAAGCGACTATTGTTGCAGCGGTGATTATGATTGCCTTTTTATTTGTAGGTGAAGAAATTCTGAAATTAATTGGTATTGATGCGAATTCATTTGCAGTTGCCGGTTCGTTTGTCTTGTTTTTCCTTGCTTTAGAGATGATTTTAGGCATTCGATTATACAAAGAAGACAATCCGAGTACAGCTTCTATTGTTCCTATTGCGTTTCCCTTAATTGCCGGAGCAGGAACTATGACAACAATTTTGTCGTTACGAGCAGTTTATGATAAAATAAACATTATCATTGCAATACTTATTAATGTAATTGTAGTGTATGGCGTATTAAAATCGTCTGGAAAAATCGAACGCTTGTTAGGAGTTAACGGATTAGGAGTTATTCGTAAAATATTTGGCGTTATTTTATTAGCGATTGCTGTAAAATTATTCGCCGCAAATGTTAAAGGATTATTTATTTAGAAATTTATTGAAATGAAAATATTTACTTATGTGGCAGTTGCCATAGCTTTAGTTTTAATTGTTTTTAATCTTTTTCAAATTGATTATAACAATCCGTTTGAAGGAAATAGCACAATTGCCATTATTGGTGTAGTTGCTGGAATTTGCGCAATTCTATTATTAGTACTATTGCGTTTTTCAAAAATGATTGAAGAAAAAACCAAACAATAATGGTAGACGTTTTAATTATTGGCGCTGGAGTTTCAGGTGTTTCGTGTGCTTTGATTTTGGGTTCGGCCCAAAACAAACCGTTTGCAATGGATAAAAAAATTGCAATTGTAGCGCACCAAAAAGCCTCTTCACTACAAAATGCCATTTTTAATAACGCATACGGAATTCCCGCAGGGAAATTAGGCAGTGAATTATTAGAAGAAAGTTTGAAACATTTGACCAACTTGTATCCGCACGTAGAACAAATTCATGGAGAAAAAGTGCTTTCCATTTCAGGAGAAGCAGGAAACTTCACTGTTACCACTAACAAATCAATTCTTCAAGCTAAAATAGTTGTAATTGCAATTGGTGCTGGAAATCCTTTTACCATTGAAGGTTTGGAATCGTTTGTAATTCCGCATCAAAAAGCCGCTCCAGAGAAAAACAGAATCCAATTAAAAAATATTGACCATTTGGTTACCGAAGGTATACACGCAGCAGGTGTTTTAGCCGGTCATAGAAGTCAGTTAAGTATCGCCGCTGGAAGTGGTGCTTCGGTTGCAACGGATATTTTAACGTTGTGGAATAACGGAAATCCGGTACAGGTGCATGATGCTTTGGGAAAATAGCTTTTTATTCTTCTGAATCATCTTCTTCATCATCGAAATTCATTCCTTCTAAAAAATCATCCCAATTGATTGGATCTTGATATTCATTAGGGTCTGGCGGAATAGCTCCCGGCGGATTAAACAATTCCCATTCGTCCCAATAATAATTACTCTTGTCAAAACTAGCTACCCAATTGATAAACAATTCTCTGAATTCGTCGATTTCTTTTCTAATCAACGTAACATAATCGGTATCTTTAAAAGAATCGTGAAATCGTAAACTTCCTACTTGAACATATAAATGCATTGCATGATCTCTGATGATTGCCGCATTTTGCATTCGGATGCTATACATATCTCCGCCTTCAGCACCCGCAATTTTAGCACAAATTATCGCAGCATCATCTCGCATCATATATTTTGTGGCATTCAAATACCCATCTTCTTCACTTATGGCATTTAAAAGACTGTTTACCAAATCTAAAATTAATTCGGCTTTTTTATAAATTGGCAAATCGAATAATTTATCTCTTCTACTCATTTTATAACATTTTTACTTACTCAGCACCTTATTCACCATATCGTCTTTTTTCAAAATCAATTGGTAATATGCTTTTTCATTAAAAAGTTGACGAACAAATTCTGCTTGAAGATAGAATAATACTTTTTCTTTCTGAGTATCTAAATTGAAAAGCAATCCGCCTTTTGCCATGTAGATCTTGAAGTTATTGAAATAATTTCCAGAACGTAATTCTTTTTCTAACGCTTCCATCGAAATTTTGTCAAACTTTTTGCGGTTTTGATCTAATTGTTCAAACACAAAATAATTCACTAATCCCGATTGCATCAACATTGTTAAACCTTCAGCTCCGTGCGAATCTTCTAATGGAACAAAAATATCTGGCATAATTCCGCCACCACCATAAACGATGCGGCCTTTCTTGGTTTTGAATTTTAGACTATCTGCAATTTTGGCTTTATCTTTTTCGTACAATTCACCACTTTCGAAGCGCTTGTCGAATTCATTGAAATAGTTTTCTCCTTTATCTTCATACGGTTTTTGAATCGAACGACCTGATGGTGTGTAATATCTAGCAATGGTTAATCGTACTGCCGAACCGTCACCTAATGGCATTTCGCGTTGCACTAATCCTTTTCCGAAAGAACGTCTTCCGTAAACCAAACCTCTGTCGTTATCTTGAATGGCTCCTGCTAAAATTTCACTTGCCGAAGCACTATTTTCATTGACTAAAACACTGACTTTACCGGTTTCAAAAATCCCTTTTTCAGTGGCTAACGTGCTTTCGATTTTATCTTTTTTGTTTTTCGTTTTAACGATTAACTCTTTGTTTTTCAAGAATTCGTCTGCAATTGCAACGGCTGATTCTAAGTAGCCACCACCGTTATCTCGTAAATCGATGATTATATGTTTAGCACCTTCTTTTTTTAATTGGGTTAAACCCGATAAAAATTCGTCATAGGTTTTTTCGGCAAAGCGATTGATTTTGATATAACCCGTAGTTTTATCCACCATTTGCGAAACATCTACACTCTTAATCGGAATGACATCTCGGGTAACATTTACGGCGAATTTCTTTTTTTCAGACTTTCGATAAACGGTTAGTTTTACATTAGAACCTTGTTCGCCTTTTAAGATGGAAAATAACGAATCGGTTTCTAGTTTTTTATTGTACAATTGTAACTTATCGGCGAAAAGAATTCGGTCGCCCGATTTCAAACCGGCTTTTTCTGAAGGACCGTTCGCAATGGGCTTTATAACAGCTAAGGAATCATTATACATGTAAAAATTAATTCCAATTCCCACAAAATTGCCTCGCATTTCTTGTTCGACTGCTTCTAATTGACTTTTAGGAATATAAACCGAATGCGGATCAAGTTTTTCAAGAATTCCGTTTACCGTTAAATCGACAATAGAATCGGTATTTAAACTATCAACATATTCTTTTTCAATAAAATCGATAAGTTTGTTTAGTTTATTTTTATTGGCGTTTCGGTTTAAAAAAGCTGTTTCTGTAGAAGGATTGAGTTTACTTCCCAATAACAAACCCACCGCAACAGCTACTGCGATTACTATTGGAAAATATACTTTATTCATTTTCATTTAGCTCAAATCTTCGATTAATTCAACCTCAACACCTGCTTTTCTTAAGAAATCAACGCCTGAAGTATCTTTATATTCTTGATGATACACCACTCTTTTAATTCCCGATTGATGAATTAATTTACTACAATCTTTACAAGGTGAAAGGGTAATGTATAATGTTGCTTCTTCACAAGATTGCGTAGAACGTGCTACTTTTAAAATAGCATTCGCTTCGGCATGCAGCACGTACCATTTGGTTACATTATCATCGTCTTCGCAACAATTTTCAAAACCAGATGGTGTTCCGTTGTACCCATCAGAAATAATCATTTTATCTTTAACGATAATAGCTCCAACTTTTTTTCGTTGGCAATAGGATAAATTTCCCCATTCTTTGGCAATTCGCAAATACGCTTTATCGTATTTTTCTTTTTTTTCTTTCTTCATTATCGGTTCCAAATTTCGCTTTCAATAATCATTGGCAAAACTACACCAATTATAAATGCTGACATAACTAAAGCCCAATCTCTTTTTGAAAAACGGAAAAAAGTTTGCACGATATAGGAAATAATTAAAAATACTACAACTACGATTATTTGTGCTGCTTCAATTCCTAATGCGAATTCTAAAAGTGGCAATAATTTATCCGAAGCAGTTCCGGGTAATATGGTTTTAAAGTAATTTGAAAAACCTAATCCGTGAATAATTCCGAAAAACAAAGTTACAATTGCAACAAAGGTGATACTTTCATTTTTTGACGATTTCCCAGCTGTAAAAAGATGAAAAACAGCCGTAATTAAAATGGTAATTGGAATTAAAAACTCAACCAAACTGGCTTGAATTTGAACCACTCCGTAAACCGACAATAGTAAAGCTAACGTATGTCCGATGGTAAAAAGCGACACCAAAACAAAAACATTTTTCCAATCTTTAAAAGCATATGGAATTACCAACGCCATTAAAAATAAAACGTGATCATAAGCATTGATATCCAATACATGTTTAAGACCAATATTAAAATACATCCAAAATTCCGACATAATAATTAAGTTTTATTGGGGGAAATTCAAACTTACGATTTATTTTTAAATGATACCAAATTCTGTATCACAAAAGCAAATAAAATTGTTTCAAAAAAATAGTTTTTTTATGTAATTTTGCAAGAATTAAAAATAAACAACATGTCAATTTCAAATTTATTCGATAGCGGTTTTAGAAACAGAAACAAAGGTCATTTTTCAGCAATTGTAAGAGTAGCTTTGTCTGACGGAATTATTGGTCCAGAAGAAAAATATTTTTTAGACAAATTAGCTATCAAATTAGAAATTTCTCAAGCAGAATATGAGGAAATTTTAGAAAATCCATTAAAATACCCTGTAAATCCGCCTTTATTGCATACACATCGTTTAGAACGTTTATATGATTTATCAAGAATGGTATATGCAGATGAACATGTTTTAGGTGAAAAAGAACACGAATTACTTAAAAAATTCGCTTTAGCATTAGGATTTACTGCAGGAAACGTAGGTTATATAGTAGATAAAGCATTAAAATTAGTAGATATGAACGTAGATTTAGATACGTTCACTTATGAAATGCAACACATGAACAGATAATTCAACCTGTTTTAAAATACAAAAGCACAAATTCTAATGAGTTTGTGCTTTTTGCTTTATTGTATTTACCTACTTATTCTTTCGGATACATTCTAATATCTAAAGCTCCTAAACTATCCGCAATCTTTTCGTTCTTTTCAACACCAATTCCATTTCGATACAATTTTTCTAAAGTTTTAACACATGAAGGAATTCTTTTAGCAGCTCCTTTTTTTAAATAAAACAATGCCAAATCTTTATGAGGTTGTTTCAGGTTTAATAAGAAAGAATCATTATAAATTCCATTATTATATATTTTGATTATGGTTTCATATATCACAATATTTGACTTTAAATTATCATATTTTTCATTAACAATCATCGAGATAGGCAATAATTCATAATATCTAGATTCATTTGCAGAATAATAAACTAATAAATCATCATAAGCATTAGAATTTCCCTTATTTAAAGCTTTATCCTTTAAATCCAAGAATTGGTTATATGAAAAATAATTTGATTCAAAATGTTTGTTTTTTAGTTGTATTTCATTTTCATCTGTCTTGTTATTACAACTCAGAAATAGAAATATTAGAGCTAAAAATAAAATCGTTTTTTTCATATTGAAAACTTAAGAAATTACATTACTATTCAAAACAAATAATTTGAAAACTTATTGTACAAAAAAAGCACAAACTCTTAAAAATTTGTGCTTTTTTGTTTTATATATTTCAGAAATCTACTTCGCTTTCGCCATAAACTCTTCTGCTTTTTCTACCATGTTTTTGCTTCCGCAGAAAAACGGAACGCGTTGATGTAATTCTGTTGGTTGAATTTCCATGATTCTTTTGTAGCCATCTGAAGCTTTTCCTCCTGCTTGTTCAGCAATAAATGCCATTGGATTACATTCGTATAACAAACGTAATTTTCCGTTTGGTGCTTTTGAACTAGTTGGATATAAATAAATTCCGCCTTTAATCATGTTCCTATGAAAATCAGAAACTAAACTTCCAATATAACGAGAGGTATAAGGTCTATCGCCTTCTTCTAACTGGCAATATTTGATATAATCTTTCACACCTTGTGGAAAATGAACGTAATTCCCTTCGTTAATCGAGTAAATTTTTCCGTCTTCCGAATATTTCATATCAGGATGCGACAAATAGAACGTTCCGATGGCTGGATTCAATGTAAATCCGTTTACACCATCACCTGTCGTATATACTAACATGGTTGATGTTCCATAAATTACATAACCTGCTGCTACTTGATTTACACCTGGTTGCAAGAAATCTTCAATAGTTACCGGAGTTCCAACTGGTGTAATTCTTCTGAAAACTGAAAAAATCGTTCCTACCGAAACATTCACATCAATATTTGAAGAACCATCTAAGGGATCCATCAAAACCACGTATTTGTTATTGTGTGAATTATCCGAACCTGCGACAGTAATGAAATCATCATTTTCTTCCGAAGCAATTCCGCAAACAATCTCACGATTGATTAAGGTTTGAATAAAAACTTCGTTGGCGTAAACGTCTAATTTTTGTTGATCTTCTCCTTGAATATTTTGTTCTCCAGCAGCTCCAACAATATCAACCAATCCCGCTTTATTTACTTTGTAATTTACCACTTTTGCGGCTAATCGGATAGAGTTGATGATTCGAGATAATTCTCCTGTTGAGTACTGAAACGAATTTTGATGCTCAATAATAAATTCGCCTAAGGTTCTATTTCTTTCTTCCATTTCGAAAACGATGTAGTTGTGTTTAAGGCACAAATATCGTGTTTTTTGTGAAATCATGTAAAATATTTGAAAAGATGTTTAAGTTAATTTTACTTTTGTAAAAAATTTGAAAAAATGATTATCAGAAAAGCTACAAAAAACGACATGCCTTCGGTTTTAGAATTGATTCAGGAATTAGCCACTTTTGAAAAAGAACCTGATGCTGTTGTGGTTACCGTTGATGATTTGGTTCGCGATGGTTTTTCAGAAAATCCGCTTTTTCAGTGTTTTGTTGCCGAAGTTGATAACGAGATTATCGGAATGGCTTTGTATTATAATCGTTATTCCACTTGGAAAGGAAAAACCATTCATTTAGAAGATTTAATTGTAAAAGAAAACAAACGCGGAACAGGTGCCGGATTTGCACTTTACAAGGAAATCATCAAACAAGGAAAAGCAGAAAATGTCCGCAGAATCGAATGGAATGTTTTAGATTGGAACACACCAGCTATTGATTTCTATGAAAAATCGGGCGCTAAAGTTTTAGGCGATTGGCGTGTAGTTCATATGGACGACAAAGGAATTGAACAATTTTTAAACACAACTATATAATTCTTCAAAATGAAAATTTTTAAATTTGGAGGTGCATCGGTTAAAGATGCCGAAGGCGTAAAAAACGTATTACATGTTTTAAACACAGTAGGACACGAAGATGTTTTGTTGGTAATTTCTGCCATGGGAAAAACCACAAATGCTTTGGAAGTAGTCATCAAAAATTACTTTGATAAATCAAAGGAATTGCACGCCTCGCTTCAGGAAGTTCGCAAGTACCACAACCAAATTTTATTAGACTTATTTGAAGACGAAGAGCACGATGTGTTTTTTGATGTCAATGCGCATTTTGATGATTTAGAATATTTTATTCGTAGTAATAAATCGCCAAATTATAGTTTTGTTTACGACCAAGTGGTGAGTATTGGAGAATTAGTTTCTACCACAATTGTAAGTCATTATTTTAATTATAGCGGCTTAAAAAACAATTGGATTGATGTTCGCCCATTAATTAAAACCGATAATAATTATCGTGATGCACAAGTAGATTGGGAAACCACTCAAAAATTGATTTCAAAAGGGGTTAAAAAGAAAATTTTAAACATCACACAAGGATTTTTAGGTTCAGATGAGAATAATTTCACTACTACTTTAGGTCGTGAAGGTTCGGATTATACTGCTGCAATTTTTGCTTATTGTTTAGGAGCAGAAAGTGTTACTATTTGGAAAGACGTTCCAGGCGTTTTAAATGCCGATCCAAGATATTTTGAAAATGCGATTTTGTTGAACCAAATTTCGTACAGAGAAGCAATTGAATTAGCGTTTTACGGAGCTTCGGTCATTCACCCGAAAACCTTACAACCTTTACAGAAAAAGGAAATTCCGTTGTATGTAAAATCGTTTGTTAACCCGACATTACCAGGAACCAGCGTTTCAAAAGGTGCTGATTTAGAGCCAAAAACCTCTTGCTTTATCGTAAAGAAAAACCAATTGTTATTATCATTATCGTCTATTGATTTCGATTTTATCATGGAAAATCACATTAGTGAGATTTTTGGTTTGTTCTCGAAATATAAAATCAAAGTGAATTTAATTCAAAACACAGCAATTAGTTTCTCCGTTTGTATCGAAGATAAATACAACACTTTCGAAGAGTTAAGAAAAGTATTAGCAAAAAAATTCAAAGTTTCTTATAACGAAAACGTATCGCTTTACACCATCAGACATTTTGATGAAAACGCTGCAAAAGTAGTAGAAACAAACAAAACGATATTGTTGCGCCAGATTTCGAGAGAAACGATGCAGGTGATTACGAAGGAGTAGTTTTAAAATGTTTAACCGCAATCTTGTCATGTTTACGCAAGAAAACATCGCATTATGTGATTCCTCATGCTTCAGAATGACAAGATTGTGTTTTTTACTTTCGGAAAAATAACTCAAAACTTTCCAACAATAAATACTACTTTTGAAGATTCGGAGTTATAGTATTTATGCAAAAAATTGTTTTTTTAGTGGGATTTTTATTGTGTTTTTTGGGCGGTTTTGCTCAGGAAACGTTGCAATCGTATCCAACTAAAAAAATTGCGTTTTCAAAAGATACGATTTCAATAGAAAAATTCAGTTTAAATACTTCCTTTTTTGAAATAAAAGATAAAAATGGAAAAGTCATTGATACTAGCTTTTACAAAGTAAATTTCCAAAAAGGAACGTTAGTTTTCACCAAAGAAATCAACACTTCGGATTCTCTAATTGTCCGATATTCAAAATTTCCTGAGTTTTTAACCAAAACGTATTCTATTTATGATGACGACAAAGTGGTTTCAAACGAAGCAGGAAAATTAGTCGTTTTCAAAAAAGACAAAAACACTAAATTCAAACCTTTCGATGGATTGAATACTTCGGGAAGTATTACACGTGGCGTTACCATTGGAAACAATCAAAACACGGTGGTAAATTCGAATTTAGATTTGCAAATCACAGGAAAAATTTCCGATAAAGTCAGTTTGCGTGCTTCGATTCAAGACAGTAATATTCCTTTGCAAGAAGGCGGTTATTCGCAAAAACTGGATGAATTTGACCAAATTTTCATCGAATTATTTTCAGATAAATGGAACATTCGAGCTGGAGATTTATTTCTGGAAAACAGAAAATCAGCTTTCTTGAATTTCAACAAAAAAGTACAAGGTTTAGCCACTCGCTTCACTTTTGGAACACCTGATAAAAGAACGGAAGTCATTGCATCTGGTGCTTTGGTTCGCGGACAATATGCAAGAAGTACTTTTACCGGACAAGAAGGCAATCAAGGGCCATATAAATTGCGCGGCAATAATAACGAATTATATGTTTTAGTAATTTCAGGTTCGGAACGCGTTTATGTCAACGGAATTTTGAAAACTCGTGGTGAAAACAACGATTACATCATCGATTACAACGCTGGAGAAATTATTTTCACCTCTTTATTTCCGATTACTTCCGAAATGAGAATCAATGTTGAATATCAATACACCGATAGAAATTATACACGATTTATCACGTATGGCGGAATTTCGCACGAGCGAGAAAATTGGCAAATTGGTGGTTATGTTTATTCGGAAAGTGATGTTAAAAACCAGCCATTGCAACAAAATTTATCTTCGGAACAAATTGATGTTTTACAAGCCGCTGGAGATGATACTTCAGCGATGATTAGCGAATCGGCTTATTTGGATAGCTATTCTGAAAATAAAATTCTGTATAAAAAAGTGTTTGTTGGATCAGTTGAAGTGTTTGAATATTCGAACAATCCAACCGATATTTTATATAATGTAACGTTTTCTTTGGTTGGGAATAATCTTGGGAATTATATTTTATCGAATAATCAAGCCGTTGGAAAAATTTACGAGTACATTGCTCCAATTGCTGGTGTTCCGCAAGGAAATTATGAACCGATTATCCGATTGATTGCGCCAACAAAAATTCAAATGGCAACCGTTTTTGGAACATATAATCCAACTGAAAAAACAAATTTGGATTTCGAAATGGCATTGAGTAATAACGACCGAAATTTATATTCTGCTATTGATGACAATAACAATAAGGGTTTTGCTGGAAAATTTAATGGCAAGCAACGTCTTATTGACAAATCCATAAAAATGGATGCTTTTATGAATTTTCAATTTGTACAGGAAAATTTCAAAACAATTGAGCGTTTATACAACATTGAATTCAATAGAGATTGGAACATTTCGGCAACGCCATTGGGTAATCAAAGTATTGTAACTTCGGGATTGGATTTCAATTTCAACAATAAAGGAAAAGCACTGTATCAGTTTGAAAATTTGACTTTTGGCGATGTTTTTTCGGGAAATAAACATACGTTATCTGGAAGATATGCTTCAAAAAACTGGATGATTTGGAGTAATTCGAGCGCGATGAAAAGTGATGCAACAGCTTCGGAATCAAAGTTTATACGAAGTCAAAATCGTACTTCTTATAAAATAAATAAAAATTGGATTGGTGCTACTTTAAACTTGGAAGACAATTCGGAAAAAATAAAAGCTACGAACACGTTTTCTGCATTGAGTCAGCGCTTTACCGAATATGGTGCTTTTGTAGGACGAGGAGATTCGACCAAGGTTTTTGTAGAATTAGGTTATTTGCAACGTAAAAACGACAGTTTACAAAACAATTCGATAACACGTGTAAACACTTCTAATTCTTATTATTTAAAATCGCAATTACTGAAAACCGAAAAAAGCAACTTAGCCGTTTTTGTCAATTATCGAAGATTGCAATGTGAGGATTCTAACAAGAAAGATGAACCTTCATTGAATTCAAGAGTTTTGTATAATGATCGTTTTTTTGGACAGAAATTGCAATTGACAACCGTTTATGAAACCTTATCTGGAACTATAGCCCAACAAGAATTCACCTATTTAGAAGTTGATCCTACGCAAGGAACTTACATGTGGAACGACTATAATGGCAATGGAATTCAGGAATTACAAGAGTTTGAAATTGCTCCATTTCCAGATTTAGCGAAATATGTTAGAGTTTACTTACCGAATCAGGTTTTTATTAGAACACATCAAAATAAATTTTCTCAAACTGTAAATCTGAATTTTTCAGAATGGCAAAAGACAACTGGAATTAAGAAATTAGCTTCTCATTTTTACAATCAAACCTCTTATTTAATTGATAGAAAAAATTTTAGAAATGGTGCTAATTTTAACTTGAATCCATTTGAAAATAAAGAAGCGGATTTAGTAGGAATGAATTTAAATTTTAGAAACAGTTTGTTTTTTAATCGAGGAAAACAACACCATTCTACTACATATTCTTATTTATCAAACGAATCCAGAAGTTTACTTTCTATAGGAAGTGTAGCAGCTTATAATCAATCGCACCAATTACAATACCAACACTTGATTCGTAAAAGTTGGTTAGTAAACCTATCTGGAAACACTACGAAAACAAACTCAACTTCTGAGAATTATCCAAGTCGCAATTATGAAATTAAAAGTTACCAAATAGTGCCAAAAATTGGTTACTTGTTCTCTAAAAATGCGAGTTGGGATGTATTTTACGAATATCAAAACAAGGAAAATCAAATTGGCGCATTAGAAACATTAGTTCAAAGCAGATTTGGAACCTCTTTTACAGTAAACAGCACAAAAGGATTTAGTTTGAATGGGGAGTTTTCCTATTATAAAAACACATTTAACGGCAATAATTTAGCGCCAGTTGCGTTTCAGATGCTTGAAGGTTTACAACCTGGAAAAAATCAAACTTGGCGATTGCTTTTACAAAAAAATCTTACCCAATATTTAGATATCAACATCAATTATCAGGGAAGAGATAGCGAAACTAGTAAAACTATTCATACAGGAAATATTCAATTACGAGCGTTTTTTTAGTTAATATTTAGATTAGTTCTAAATTTCTGATTAATTTTACGAGCTTATTATTACCCGATATACTATTATGTTTAAAAAAATATTTATAACTGTAATTTTATTAATAACCTCATTAGGTTTTTCTCAATTGAGCAATAAGCATTGGATTCCGCCTTTGCATTCTCGATCGGAAACTGCAATCCAAGATCATTATCTTTATTTATCAACACCCGAAGTTACTCCTTTTTTAGTTACAGTAACCGATGGTAATGGTGCGCCATTTCCAGGTTCTCCATTCAGTTTATCGCAAGCTACACCAGTTGTTATTACTATTGGAAATGGTCAACCTACAAAAATGTTTTTAGATATTGCAGATGTAAACACAGTAGTTTCAAATAGTGGCATTATAGCACAAGGTTCAAAAGATTTTTATGCGAGTTTTAGAATGAGACACACCAGTCATGCCGAAACTTTAATTTCAAAAGGCAGACCCGGTATAGGTACAAGCTTTAGATTAGGTTGCATGATAAATGAGACATTAGATAATCGAAAATCTTTTGTAAGCAGTGTAATGGCAACTGAGGACAACACAACTGTTACATTATCAAACTACGATACAGGTGTCATTTTTACTTCAGGAACCGGTGACATTACTAGCGATTCACAAACATTTGTTTTAAATGAAGGACAAAGCGTTGTATTTAGTGGATATAGTATGTATATAGAAAACCTAGAAGGAATTATTGGCGCTTTAATAAGTTCTGATAAACCTGTTGCTGTAAATACAGGAAATGCTTTAGGTGGAATTGATGAAGGAAGAGGCGATTTCACATTGGATCAAATTGTTTCTGCCTCTCAAATTGGAACAGAATATATTTTTATTGAAGGAAATGGAACTCCTGAAATGGAAACCCCATTAATCGTAGCTCATGAAGATGGAACAGAAGTTTTTATTAATGATGATACTACACCAGTTGTAACAATAAATGCAGGTCAATTCTATTTGGTGCCAAATTCAAGATATCAGGGAACAATAAATAGAAACATATATGTAAAAACAAACAAACCTGTTTTTGCATATCAATTAATTGGTGGTGGAAACGATACGGCAACTTCTGGAATGAATTTTATTCCGCCTTTGAGTTGTTTCTTTCAGAATTCCGTTAATATTCCTGCTGTTGATCAAATTGGAAGCACTAGCTACACATCTGATTTAATGATTTTAACATATTCAAATGCTACTCTAACTGTAGATGGAAATCCTGTTCCTAATACGCAAGCACAAAATGTTTTAGGAAATACTGATTGGGTTACATACAGAATAAGTGGAGTTACGGGCGACGTAAATGTGGTATCAACAGGTCCTCTTGCCGTTGGGGTATTTGGTTTTTTAGGTAACGCTTCAGGATATGCAGGATATTATTCTGGATTTGGCAGTACTCCTCAAGATTCAGATATTACCGTATGTTCTGTTTCAACAGCCAACTTATTTGATGCCATAAATGGAAATCCTGGAACTGGCGGAACCTGGACTGTGCCAGTTGGTGGAGCGCCATTGAACGGTAATATTTTTGATGCTACAATAAATGTTCCAGGAGAATATATTTATTCTTTTACAAAAGACTGTAATGCATCTTTAACAACTATTAGTGTAAAAGTTAACGTTACTATTCAACAAGCAGGAAATGCAGGAACTAACAATGCTATTGCAACTTGTAGAGACAACGCTCCATTTGATTTATTTACTCTTTTGGGAACCGGAGCTCAAACGGGTGGTATTTGGTCTCCAGCATTAGCTTCAGGAACCGGCATATTTAATCCAGCTGTTGATACAAGTGGTACCTATACCTATACCATCCCTTCTGTTGGTGTTTGTCAAGGTGTTTCTGCTGCAATTACAGTAACAAATAATCCGTTACCGATAATTTCACCAATAACAGATTTAAAAGAATGTGATAATACCGCCGATGGAAATGATACTAATGGATTTGTTACCTTTAATTTAACAACCAAAAACAACGAAATACTTGGATCGCAATCTGGAATTGTGGTTACCTATCATACTGACCCAAATGATGCTATTTTAGGCACAAATGCAATAACTTCTATTTACACAAATAGTAGAATAATTTATGTACGTTTAACAAATACTTCTACATCTTGTTACAGTACTACTTCATTTAATCTAGTAGTAAATCCAAGACCTGTAGTTAATAATGAAGTTACGCTAAAACAATGTGATACGGATACAGATGCAAGAACTGATTTTAATTTAACAGAAGCTAATGTTTTAATTTCTAACGATGCTACCTATACATTTAGTTATCATAATACACAAAACGGAGCAGAGAATAACACAAATCTTGTTACTAATGAAATCTTATTTAACGCATTTAATGGAGCTGTAGTTTGGGCAAGAATTGTTAATTCAGAAGGATGTTATAGAACTGCTAAAGTAAATTTAATCGTTTCGGCTACTACAATTGCTCAAAGCTATCGATACCAAAATGAAGAATGTGATGTTTTTCTTAACACAAGTGATCCAAGTGGAGATGGAATACATTATTTTGATCTAACTGGAATTGAAAGCAACTTAACCTCTTTATTTCCTTCAAGTCAATCTTACAATTTTTCATACTATCTAACAGAAACAGATGCTATTTCAGAAATAAATAGAATTACAGATGTTACAAATTTTAGAAATACAATTCCAAACAACCAACTTATTTGGGTTAGAATGGACAGTAATTTAAATAATGAATGTGTTGGTTTAGGACCTTGGCTTGAACTAATTATTAATCCATTACCTATAATCGATTTAGGAGTTAATTTCACTTTATGTTTAGATCCAACAACTGGTATTGGATCACAACTTGTTGATGCAACACCAACTGTTCCAGGAAATTATTCATATACTTGGACTCCCGCAAACCCTAATGGTAACTCACCTATATATGACATAACAGTTGCAGGAACCTATTCAGTAATTGTAACTAATACCATTACAGGTTGTTCAGAAACCGACAGTGTTACTGCAACTTTTTCTTCAGAACCCGAATCGGTTTATGCAACTCTAATTACGCCAGCTTTTTCTATTGGGTTATCGACCATTACTGCAACTGCAGTTGGTGGATTTGGAACTTATGAATATAGTTTAAATGCTATAGATTGGCAGTCAAGTCCAATATTTCCCGATTTACCAAATGGAAGTTACTCAATTTATGTAAGAGATATTCAAGGTTGTGGCTTATTACAAACTAACATAATACAAACCATAACATACCAAAATTATTTCACACCAAATAATGATGGCTATAACGACAAATGGAATATCTATTTACCTGAATCTTATGAGGGTGTAATTTATATCTATGACAGATATGGTAAATTATTAAAACAAATTAGTCCTTATGGAGAAAGTTGGGATGGAACATACAATGGAAATTTATTACCTTCTACTGATTATTGGTTTAAAGTAGAATATTTAGAAAATAATCAAAAGAAAGAATTTAGATCACATTTCAGTTTAAAAAGATAAAAATGGAATTAGGTTCAATTAAGACAGAAATAGCAAATAATATTGCCAAGGTTACTTTTTCTCACCCAGCTAGTAATTCATTTCCAAGCTCATTATTACAACAATTAACAGATGAGTTAGCATCGCTAAATAAAAACGAATCTGTAACGGTAATTATTTTACAAAGTGAAGGAACTGGTGCTTTTTGTGCAGGAGCTTCTTTTGATGAATTGGTAGCAATATCGAATTATGAAGACGGAAGTAAATTCTTCTCTGGATTTGCTAATGTAATTAATGCCATGCGAAAATGTTCTAAGTTAATCATTGGAAGAATTCATGGAAAAGCTGTTGGTGGCGGTGTAGGCCTTGCTGCTGCTTGTGATTACACTTTTGCAACACAAAAAAGCGATATCAAATTATCAGAAATTGCTATTGGAATTGGTCCATTTGTAATTGAACCAGCTGTGAGTAGAAAAATAGGAAAAACCGCTTTAGCTGAAATGACCTTAACCCCAACTTTATGGAAATCGGCCAATTGGGCAAAAGAAAAAGGTCTATTCACTGAAGTTTTTGAAAACATAGATGATTTAGATGAACGTCTCGAAAATTACACAAACGAACTTGCGCAATATAACAAGGAAGCATTATCCGATTTAAAACAAGTATTGTGGGAAGGAACCGATAATTGGGATAGCTTATTATATGAAAGAGCTGCTATTTCAGGAAGACTAGTTTTGTCTGATTTTACAAAAAAAGCATTAGAAAAATTTAAGAAATGAGAAACTTAATTATTTTTTTACAACAAGTAAATGTAGAACAAAAATTAAAAGAAGCTCCAGATAGTCAATATCAAATAGGAGTTTTAATTGGATCATTTGTACCTTTTATTGTATTGGCAGTAATAGCTTATACACTATATTACAGAGCTAAAAAGAAAGAACAAAATTTAAAATAAAAACACCATGTCTAATATAAGAATCACCAAACAATTCAACTTTGAAACAGGTCATGCTCTTTATGGTTATGACGGGAAATGTAAAAATGTTCACGGACATAGTTACAAATTATCGGTTACTGTTATTGGGAAACCTATAAAAGACTCTTCCAATGTGAAATTTGGAATGGTAATCGATTTTGGTGATTTGAAAAAAATTGTAAAAGAACAAATTGTTGATGTTTTTGATCATGCCACAGTTTTTAATAAAAACACTCCACATATAGAACTAGCTCATGAATTAAAATCAAGAGGACATGATGTTATTCTAGTAGATTACCAACCTACTAGCGAAAACATGGTAATTGATTTTTCAAATAAAATAAAAAATCTTTTACCTGAAAACATAAAACTACATTCCTTACGTTTGCAAGAAACTGAGACTTCTTTTGCAGAATGGTTTGCAAGTGATAATGATTAGCACTAAACCTGCATTACAAGTGCGTCCCTATAATGGAGACTTTGCTGTTTTTGGCTTTTTAATTATTGTTTTAATTTTATTGTCACCATAAAATTGTATCATTACAAAAGCGCCAATTAAACTTGAAGCAACACCTTCAAAGAATAGAACGCCACAATACTGAATGATATTTATTTTTCCAACAAAAAAGAAAGTATCAGACAATGTTGTTAAATAGCTTTCTCCTCCTTTTATATAGATGAATGCGATTAAACCAACTATTCCAAGGAAAACGCCTAACACTCCTGTTACAAATCCAGAAAATAGATTTTCAAAATAGTCCATTTTTCCTTTATCGTAATTATACTTAATTGTTTTATGAATTCCGTATAAAACTATAAAAGCGTTTAACGAGCGTAAGTAATTTTTACTTGCCAATCCTAAAAAATCCATTAATAGGAAAAACAATCCGATACCTAAAAAAATTAGGAATGCATTTTTTAATACTGTTTTATTTTTCATGATTTCCAGAGTTTAGACTAATAAAATTACAAATTTTAATCTAAACTACTGAAAATCAATATATAAAAATAAGTTAAATTAAAATCGATTGTCGCCGTCAAGCATTCTTCCTAATCCTCCAAGTAAACTTCCCTCTTCTCTACTGCTTCCACCAGCTTTAGGTGCCGATGCTATAATTCTATCTGCTAAACGAGTAAATGGTAACGATTGAATGTAAACAATTCCAGGACCACGAAGCGTTGCAAAGAAAATCCCTTCACCTCCAAAAATGGTGTTCTTGATACCTCCAACAAATTCAATATCGTAATCTACATCTTTTGTAAAACCTACTAAACATCCAGTATCCACGCGAAGTAATTCACCAGGTTGTAATTCTTTTTTAGCCAAAGTTCCTCCTGAATGTACAAATGCCATTCCGTCACCTTCAACTTTTTGCATGATAAAACCTTCACCACCAAATAATCCGGTTCCGATTTTTTTAGTGAATTCGATTCCAACTGAAACGCCTTTTGCAGCGCATAAAAATGAATCTTTTTGACAGATGAATTTTCCACCTAATTGTTGTAAATCGATAGGAACAATTTTTCCTGGATATGGCGACGCAAATGAAACTTTTCGTTTTCCAAAATCTAAGTTTTGATAAGCCGTCATAAATAAACTTTCACCAGTTAAAACTCGTTTACCAGCAGATAATAATTTTCCAAAAATACCTTGTTGTTGATCTTGACTTCCATCGCCAAAAATAGTTTCCATTTTGATGCCGTTTTCCATCATCATAAAACTTCCGGCTTCGGCAATAACTACTTCTTGCGGATCTAACTCTATTTCTACATATTGCATTTCTTCACCATAAATATGGTAATCTATTTCGTGTGCTCTCATAATTTTTAGTTTACCTAATTAGTCGAACAGATAAATAAAATGTTACTGTAAAAACAAAAAACCGAAAACAACAAAGCTTTCGGTTTTAAATTATATTTAGAAATATCTTATTTAGTCAACTCAGATAATTTTAAGGTTTTTCCGCACATATCGGCTGTAATTTTAAAGATTACATCTCCTTTTTTACCTTCATTTGCCCAACGTACTTCTTTACCAACATTACACCCAATACTTGTTTTTGAACCTTTATTCAAAGACACAAAACCTGTTCCGGTATGAATTGAAATTTTGTCTTTTGAATCGTTTATAAGTGAGAAACTTTCGCCAATTACAACTTCTGAATTTGACGTTTTGTTTAAACTTACTTCTTCTAGAGTTCCAAAAGAGGTTAACATTACAAAGCTTAGAGCTAAAATGACTAATTTCATAGTATTACGTTTTAAATTATTGATTTTTAGATGATATAAAATTAAAAATGTCCTAAAACCGATTTTCGAATTAACGAATTAAATAACTTATATCCTAGTAAACGTCTTATGAAACTCATAAAATTAGCATCGAAACCAATCGTGTAACGGTTAAATTTTTTCTTTGGATTTTCAGCAATATTGAATAATGTTTTAGTAATAATAGGAGTAAGATTGGTGTTCTTCTTCGTTTTTTTCTGTAAAATCGCTGTCACTTTTTCCATTAATTTATTATAAGAATCAATTGGAGTAGCACAACATTTTGTCACATTGGACTGAAAAGAAGTAGGTGCATTACCAAATTGAACCGTACTAACGCTAATATTAAAATCTAAAAGTTCATACGCCATACATTCCGAAAAACTCTCAACCGCTTGCTTTGTGGAATGATAAAAACTTCCCAAAGGTAAGTTAACCAATCCCGCAATGGAAGAAATTGTAATGAATTGCCCGAAATTTTGTTCTCTAAAAACAGGTATAAAGGCTCTACACACTTTAACCGCGCCCAACCAATTAACATTGACAATGTTATCAATTTTATTGTCTTCAGACAACTCTACAAAACTTCTGTAGCCTAAACCAGCATTGTTTAAAACAACATTAATGGTTTTGTGGTCATTTAAAATTTTATCTTTTGCTTTTGTTATACTTTCAGAAGAAGTCACATCGAGTTCATAACAAAAAACATTGGGAATCGCACCTAAATCATCCGCTAAATCAAGTGAAATCATAGTAGCAATTACCGTCCAATTATTATTTGCAAAATATAAGGTAGTTTCTTTCCCAATTCCGCTTGAAGCACCTGTGATAAGAATAGTTTTTTTCAAATTTATATTTTTAATAATCTAATTTCACGTAACCAATTTCACGACTTATTCTTGCTTTTCTACGATTAATGTATGATGATGAATTTGAAGCTTTGTACTTTCTTGGATTTGGTAAAATTGCAGCTATTCCGGCCGCTTCATAACGGGTTAAACTAGCGGCATCTTTTCTGTACCAATGTTTTGCAGCTGCTTCTGCTCCATAAACACCATCACCCATTTCTATACTATTCAAATAGACTTCCATGATGCGTTTTTTGCCCCAAATTAGTTCAATTAAAACCGTATAATAAGCTTCTAGACCTTTTCGAACATAACTTCTACCTTGCCACAAGAAAACATTTTTTGCAGTCTGTTGAGAAATAGTACTTCCTCCTTTTAGCCTTTTACCTTTTTGATTATTCTTGAACGCTTTCTGCATAGCTTCAAAATCAAAACCAGAATGTTCTAAAAAACGACCATCTTCGCTAGCGATAACTGCTTTTTGAAGGTTTAATGAAATTTCATCAATTGGCACCCATTCATGACTGCATGTCATTTCTTTCCCAGCTTCATTATGTTCTAAAGCGCGCATACCCATTAAAGGTGTAAACGGAACTGGAACAAATTTGAAAAGTAAAACAACCGAAAAACTAATGATATTGAACCATAAAAAGAGCAACCAAAAGAAACGTAATATCTTTTGCCCTGTAGTTCTTTTTTTAGCTGGTGCTTTTGGTGATTTATTTTTTGTAGTAGTTTTTTTTGCCATTCTATATTAAATCTGCTAATTCTTGTCCGACCAAACTGCCAATGGCAACTCCCATTCCGCCCATACGAACTCCGCAATACACATGGTTTGAAAGTTGTTCTACTATAGGTTTTTTGTGTGTTCCCACGCCCATAGTGCCGCTCCATCGGTGTTCAATCTCGAACTCCTGATGTGGCAAAATTACTGTTTTTAATAACTCTTCCAAACGATTTTGAATCAATTCGGTTGTGTCGTGAGAAGTTGTGGTTTCACCTTCGAAATCTAAGTTTCTTCCACCGCCAAAAAGGATTCTATCATTGATATTTCTAAAATAAAAATAGCCTCTATCTAAATGAAAAGTACCTTTAATATCTAAATTCGGAATTGGTTTTGTGATTAAAACTTGTGCTCGAGCCGGTTTAACTTGATTATTAGTTATTTGTGATGCAAAACCGTTTGTGGTGAACAATAATTTATTGGTTTTAAAAGAAATTCCATTGGTCTCCACCTCAACACCATCGTTTACTTCTTGAAAACTTGTTACGGTTTGACTGTTTAAAATCAGAATGTCATTTTGATGTGCTTTTTTTAGTAAAGCTTGCATCATGTTCCCAGTATCGATTTGCGCTTCAAACGGATTGAATATTAAATTTTCGAAAACACCTCCAAAATTAAATCGATCTATTTCTTTTGAAAAAACATCGGTTTTAAAAAGTGGTTTTATGATATCATTGATGAATGGAATTTTCTGAATGCATTCGTTATAAAACGATTCGTCTTCTTTTAGAAATAATTCGTAACCGCCATAAGGTTTCAAATCAATTACCGAATCACCGAGATTTTTTCGAAGCAATTGCAATCCTGCATATCGTTTTTGAATGAGTTGAATGACTTCTTCTTCGGTATGGGTTTTTAAATCGTCTATGATTTCGGAAATACTTCCAAAGCAGGCAAATCCAGCATTTTTTGTACTCGCACCTTGAGGCAAAACACCTTTTTCGAGAACTAGAATTTTGGCAGAAGGAAATCGCTCACGCAAAGCTAATGCTGAATGTAAACCCACAATTCCACTACCTACGATAGTAAAATCGACGTTTGAAAACCAATTTTTTATTTCCCAATAACTGAGTTGCATTGTTCTAAATTTAAAAAGTAAATGTAAGAATTTGTTTTTAGTTACACACTAAATCTCGTTATTTGCGTTATGATATAAAAATCTGAAAAAATGAGAATTTATTTACTTTTTACAACGTTGTTTTTTAGCCAAATTATTTCTGCTCAAAATTCCTCAAAAAGCATAACGCTAATTTTCAAAAAAAGTAATTACCATTTTGAAGAAACTTCAGGATTTAAGAGAATGAATTCGCTGATAAATTATTCAGAATATAATTCGTACAGAGAAACTTATCTTTCACCAAATAATAAAGAGAAAAGCGACACAATACAATTGAATATTGAATCGGATAAGATTTTTTTAATCCACAATTGGAAAGAATTGAATAAAAGCTCAAGAGTTATTTTATATGCAAATGATGTAGTTGAAATTGATTACGAAAAAGGATTTCCTAATTTCAAAATTCAAAACAGAG
This sequence comes from Flavobacterium sasangense DSM 21067, assembly GCF_000686885.1. GTDB lineage: Bacteria > Bacteroidota > Bacteroidia > Flavobacteriales > Flavobacteriaceae > Flavobacterium > Flavobacterium sasangense. The sequence continues at coordinate 34,494 of NZ_JMLU01000023.1, forward strand.
ACGTAAAACCATTTGATTTGAATTTAGAACACCAACTAAATTTAAGTTTTCCGATTGATAATTTTGTCTTTTTTCAAACCAACAAAAGAAGTCGAAATTCAAAAGAAGAAAAAGAATATAAAACGGAGTTAGCCAGCTTTATTCAAGGCTCTAAAGTAGCATTAGATGAACTTCTAAACTCAGATAAAATTTCACAAGAAACGTATGATTCGCAGTTGAATTACATCACTTTTTACACCCTAAATACAGATGCTAAAACAAATTTTTCTGATTATAAAAACAAACTTAAAAACGACGAATTAATTTGGTTAAAGTCGTATCGCTATTTTTTGGAATTATATGTAAAAAACGAGTTTAAAATTAAGAAGCACTCAAAAGAATTAAAAGATGTTGAACTAAAAACTGCAAACAACAAAACCAAAACAAGAGATATTAGCATGCAATATGAAGATCATGAAGATAGCTTTATTCAAATTGAAGAATCGGACTTGTTTTCTGCTAAAGCAAAAGAATATTTGTTGTACGTTTATTTGAATCGAATTGCAAAATCAGACTCACAAAAATTATCAACTTATATTACAATTTTTAAAAAATATTCAAATGATAAAAAATTAATTGAAGGTTTTGAAAATGCCTTTTTAGTTGACATTGAAGCCTTAAAGCAAAATACTTCTGAAGTTGTTTTATATGACGAAAACAAAAAGGCTACTACATTATCCGCAATTATTGAAGCTAATAAAGGTAAAATAATCTATATAGATTTTTGGGCGAGTTGGTGTGCGCCATGTAGAGCAGCACTTCCAAGTTCGAGAAAATTACACGAAGAATTCAAAGAAAAAGAAATTGTGTTTTTATACTTATCCACAGATGCTAACTTTGAAGCTTGGAAAAAAGCAAATCAATTTGAAAAACTAACCGAAAACAGCTATTTAATAATTAATCCAAAAACTTCAGAATACTTAAAAAAACTAGGAATTGATTTTATCCCAAGATATGTTTTACTAAATTCGAATGGTGAAATTTCAAATCCAAAAGCGCCTTCTCCTGATTCTGAAAAAATCAAGCAAGAATTGAATAGCTTGTTACAAAGTAAATAATTAATCAGTAGTCTTTTTTCTAGATTTAATTGCTTTCATTATCAATGGAAATGAAGTAACAGCAATTAAAATTAAGATAATAGTTTCGATGTGTTTCTTTAAATCGATGCCAAATTCTTCGTTAAAGAATCCGTATAAATAATGACCCGCAAAAACTAGAAGAAAGGACCACAAAATAGAACTCAACACGTTATAAAACATGAATTTGCTTTTCTCCATATGAACAATTCCTGCTATAATAGGCACGAAAGTTCTCACAATTGGAAGAAAACGAGCGAAAATAATGGCTTTACCTCCGTGTTTTTCAAAAAACGCTTGAGACTCATATAAATATTTCTTTTTGAAAAAGAAACTATCTTGTTTGTTGTATAAGAATTGACCACTAGTGGCTCCAAACCAATATCCAAAAATATTACCTAGAGTAGCCGCTGAGGCAATTAATAACGCCAAAATCGAAACATTAGACAAATCACTTGGAATCATGAAAAAAGTTTCAACTAATTCACGACTGTAAATTCCTGACAAAAACAAAAGACTGTCACCAGGAAGAAAGAATCCAGCAAACAATCCTGTTTCAGCAAAAACGATAAATAAAACCATGTAAATTCCGATGGGCACACCACCTATTTCCATAGTAATATAGAATTCGGGATTAAATAGTTTGGTCCAATGAAAATTATCCATGATGTTCTTCAGGTTTAGATTCCCATTTATCAATTGCAGCAGTTGACAAGGCGTTTCCTAAAACATTCGTCATACTTCTTGCCATATCACAAAAATGGTCGATAGGTAAAATTAATGCAATTCCTTCAGGCGGAATACCAAACATAGCACAAGTTGCCACAACCACAATTAAAGAAGCTCTTGGAACGCCAGCCACACCTTTACTCGTCAACATTAAAACCAATAACATAGTTAATTGCTCTCCTATTGACATATCGATCCCATACACTTGAGCAATAAAAATACTAGCAAATGTCATATACATCATACTTCCATCTAAGTTAAAAGAATAACCTAAAGGCAATGTAAATGATACGATTTTTGGTTGACATCCAAAGCGCTCTAATTCTTCTACCATTTTAGGGAACACTGCTTCACTACTTGTTGTTGAAAAAGCTATCAACAATGGACTTTTAATTCTCTCTAGTAACACAAATAATCGCTTTCCTAAAATTAAATATCCTACAAACAATAGCAATAACCAAAGAACTAATATACCAACAAAAAAGGCACCTAAATATTTTGCGTATAGCGTAAATACTTCGAAACCATGTTTTGCGATAGCTCCTGCAACTGCACCTAAAACCCCTAATGGTGCTGTCCACATGATATACGTAACCATTTTTAAAACTACGTGAGACACTGTATCTAGTAATTTTAAAATAGGTTTTGCTTCTTTTTTTGAAAAGGCAGCCAAAGCGACACCAAATAAGATAGAAAAAATTACGATTTGTAAAATTTCATTGGTTGCCAAAGCTTCAAACAAACTTTTTGGAATAACGTGCTTCACAAATTCTTCTAATGAAAATCCTTTTGAATTTTCTAATAATTCAGAAGCACTAGAAGTATCTTCTAGCTTGATAGAAGTTCCTTTTCCTGGTGCAAAAAAGTTAACTAACACCATTCCAAGAAGTAAAGAAATCAATGATGCGGAAATAAACCATGCCATTGCCTTTCCTCCAACACGACCAACCATTTTCATGTCGCCCATTTTAGCAATTCCAACCACTAAAGTTGAAAAAACTAATGGAGCAATAATCATTTGAACTAATCGGATAAATATGGTTCCAAGTAATTTTATATTTTTTGAAAAAGCATCAATTGAATCTGGAAACTGATAATGTACAATTCCGCCCATTGCAACGCCTATTACAAGCGAAATGATAATTAATATGAATAGTTTATTATTCTTCACAATCTTTAAATTTTAAGATTGTGAAAATAGGTATATTTTTTTTAACCTTAAAATGATTATAGAATATTATTTTAAGGTGGTAGTTAAAATATTGCAAACTAACACTTTGCTTTAAAAGTAAAATAACCAATACTTTATTAACATATGTTTAATTTTTTTGTTTTAAAATTATAAATATGATATTTTTTAAATAATTTTTTTTAATTATTCGTATTGCAATATTAAAAAACTTAAATATATTTGCTCAACTAAAACCCAAACTATAACTTATGAAACAAAAATTTCTCTTTATTGCTTTATTAGCAACTACGAGTTTCCTACAAGCTCAAGACAAAGGAACCTTTTGGAAAACAGCTCAAAGTAAAAGCAAAGTGGCTTTGGAAAGTAAATTAGACCTTCCAGAAAAACAACTTTTAGATTTAGATGTTCCAGCAGCAGCAAATTTTTTAAAAAATGCTCCCAATCGTTTTTCTAATCAAAATTCAAATGTAATTCTTGCTTTACCTAATCCTGATGGGACAATGGAAAATTTCAAAATCTATGAAAATTCCAACATGGAACCTGAATTAGCAGCAAGATATCCAGAAATCAAATCGTATATTGGGATTGGAATTGACAATCCAACAGCAAGCGCTTACATCAGTACTTCGCCACTTGGATTTAAGTCTATGGTATTAAATCCAGGAAAACCAGCTGTATTTGTCGAGCCTTATTCTCAAGATTTACAAACGTATACCGTTTACACAAAAGCAGACAAGAGAACTGCTTTTACTAAATTTGAATGTTCTGTTTTAGATAGAATTACGCCAACCGATGGAAGTAATTTAAGACCAAATGCAGACGATGGAAGCTTAAGAACTTTCCGTTTAGCAATGTCAGTTACAGGAGAATATACTGCTTATTTTGGCGGCACAAAAGCTCAAGCATTGGCTGCTATTAACAACACTATGACGCGTGTTAATGGTGTTTTTGAAAAAGATTTTAATGCTAGAATGGTATTAATTTCAAATACTGACTTAGTAATTTACACAAGTGCTTCAACAGACCCATATTCTGCATCAAGTTCGATGTCAAATTGGAACCAACAATTGCAAACCACATTAACTAACACTATCGGAAATGCTAATTACGACATTGGTCATTTATTTGGTGCAACTGGTGGTGGTGGAAATGCAGGTTGTATTGGATGTGTTTGTGTGAATCCAACTTCAACTGTTCCATTAGGAAAAGGAAGTGGTTATACTTCTCCAGCAAACGGAGTTCCTTCAGGAGATGCTTTTGATATTGATTATGTAGCTCACGAAATGGGTCACCAATTTGGAGCTAACCACACTTTCTCTATGAATAACGAAGGAACAGGAGCTAACATGGAACCTGGTTCTGGTTCAACTATCATGGGATATGCTGGTATTACGAGTCAAGACATTCAAATGAATTCTGATCCATATTTTCATGCAATCAGCATTCAACAAGTTACAAATAACATTAAAACAAAAACGTGTCCAACTTTAACAGCAACTGGAAATTCTGTCCCAACAGCAAATGCTGGATTAGATTATACAATTCCAAAAAGCACACCATTCATGTTAACTGGTTCTGGAACTGATGCTAACGGAGATGCTTTAACTTACATTTGGGAGCAATTTGACAATGCTTCTTCAACTCAAACTGGAGCAAGCTCTGCTGCAAGTGCTACTAAAACATCTGGACCAACTTTCAGATCATACAGCCCTTCAACATCTACTACAAGATATTTTCCAAGAATGCAATCAGTTTTAACTGGAGCTACTACTACTTCTGGTTCAGAAATTGTGGTTGAAGCTGTTCCTTCGGTAGCTAGAACTATGAATTTTAGATTTACAGTAAGAGATAACAGAGCCGGTGGTTCAACAAACAACAGTGATGATATGATTGTAACTGTAAATGGAACTGCTGGACCTTTCGTAGTTACTGCACCAAATACAGCGGTTTCATACGCAGGTGGTTCAACGCAAACCATTACTTGGAACGTTGCAGGAACAACTGCAAATGGGGTAAACTGTGCTAATGTAGATATTTTAATCTCTACTAACGGGGGGACAACTTGGTCGACTTTATTAGCTGCTACTCCAAATGACGGAACTCAAGCAGTAACAATTCCAAATACAGCTGGAACTCAAAACAGAATCATGATTAAAGGAACAAATCATATTTTCTTTGATGTATCCAATACAAATTTCACAATTACTGCTGGAACTTCTGACACAACTGCACCTTCAACTCCAACATTATCTGCTTCTGGAACTACTCAAACAAGTACCAACTTGTCTTGGACAGCTGCAACAGATAACGTAGGTGTAACAGGTTATGACGTATATAGAGGAACTACTTTATTAACGACAGTTACCGGAACAACTTATACAGCTACTGGATTAACAGCTTCAACTGCTTATACTTTTTCAGTAAGAGCAAAAGATGCTGCAGGAAATGTTTCAGTTGCTAGTAATACAGTTAATGTAACTACATTAGCAGCAACAACTACAGACACAACTGCTCCATCAACTCCAACATTATCTGCTTCTGGAACAACACAAACAAGCACTAACTTGTCTTGGACTGCCGCAACAGATAACGTAGGTGTAACAGGTTATGACGTATATAGAGGAACTACTTTACTAACAACAGTTACTGGAACTACATATACCGCAACTGGACTAACTGCTTCAACTGCTTATTCATTTACAGTTAGAGCTAAAGACGCTGCTGGAAACATCTCAGCTTCAAGTAACACCGTAAACGTAACCACTTTAGCAAACACAACCGTAACGTATTGTGCTTCTCAAGGTAATAGCACTGCTGATGAAAGAATTGGAAGAGTTCAATTTGGAACTATTAACAATGCTTCTACAGGAACAGCAGGTTACGAAAACTTTACAGCAATTTCAACAAATGCTGTTAGAGGAACTGCATACACAATTACTATTACTCCATCTTGGACAAGCACTGTTTACAGTGAAGGTTATGCTGTATTTATCGACTACAATAACGATGGTGATTTCATTGATGCTGGAGAAACAGTATTTACTAAAGCTGCTTCAAAAACAACTCCTGCGAGTGGAAGTTTCACAATTCCTGCAACAACAACTGTAGGAGCGAAAAGAATGAGAGTTTCTATGAAATACAATGGTGTACCAACATCGTGCGAAGCTTTCTCATACGGACAAGTAGAAGATTACACCATTAACGTAACTTCAACTGCTAGAGAAACTGAAGCTGCAACTCAATTAACTTTCAGTTTATATCCAAATCCTGTAAAAGGAGACGTATTAAACATTTCAGACTTTGAAGGCGAAGCTTCTTACAGAATTTTCAGCGCTATGGGTCAAGATTTAGGAAATGGAAAAGTAGAAAATAACACGATTAGTGTTGGCCACTTAGCGACAGGAACTTACATGATTGAAGTTACTACTGCTAATGGAACAAACATGAAACGTTTCATCAAACAATAATTCCAATAAATGGAAATCTAAAAACCGCTCAGTCATGGAGCGGTTTTTTTATGGCTATATTTTTGTATTTTTATGCCATTAATATTTACAATTATGAAAAAATTAGCTTTACTAATTACTTGTATTATGAGTATAACTGCTACAAGCGCACAAAACGTAATGACTCCCGAAACCTTATGGCAATTAGGAAGAGTTACTCCTTTAGGAATTTCGAAAGATGGAAAACTTTTAGTTTACAAAGTAGGAACACCTTCTATTGAAGAAAATAAAATCAATTCAAAATATTATACAATTCCTGTTCAAGGCGGAAATGCTACTTTGGTAGAAGATTATAAATCGATATTAAATGACAAAAATATTTCTCCTGATGGAAAATTTCTGTTATTTTCAAAAGAAGTTAAGGTAGAAAAATTATTAGGAAAAGACCTTTATCCAGAATTATCAAAAACTACGGCACAAGTTTACACAGGCTTAGATTATCGTCATTGGGATACATGGAATGATGGAACGCACAACCACGTTTTCTATTCAGAAAATAAAAAAGATGCCGTTGGAATTGATATTATGCCAAACGAACCTTATGATGCGCCTCAAAAACCTTTTGGTGGTGACGAAGATTACATTTGGTCTCCAGATGGAACAAAAATCATCTACGTTTCTAAAAAGAAAGCGGGAACTGCTTATGCAACCAGTACCAACACCGATTTATACGAATACGATTTAGCAACAAATATCACAAAAAACCTTACCGAAAGCAACTTAGGCTACGATACCCATCCGATTTTTTCTCCAAAAGGTGATTTGTCTTGGCTGCAAATGAAACGCGATGGTTATGAAGCCGATAAAAATGATATTATTGTTCGTCATAGAGGATTAGACATTAATTTAACTGCGGGTTGGGACGGAACAGTTGATAGTTTCACTTGGAGTACCGATGGGAAAAAAGTATATTTTGTTGCACCAATTAAAGGAACGAAGCAACTTTTTGAAGTTAATTTTCCTGGTTTAACTAGAATTGCAGTACGTGTAACTCAATTAACAGATGGTGATTTTGATGTGAATGGAATTGTTGGTTTCTCAGGAACTTCGGTTTTAGTGACTAGAAATGATATGAACCATGCGCCAGAAGTATACTCGTATGATTTAACTAAGAAAACTTGGAAACAAATTACGAAAGTTAATGATGAAGCTTATGCTAAAATCGCTTCTTGTAAAACAGAAAAACGTTGGGTTACGACTACCGATGGTAAAAAAATGTTGGTTTGGGTAATTTTACCTCCAAATTTCGATAAAACTAAAAAATATCCAACGCTTTTATATTGCCAAGGCGGACCACAAAGTGCGTTGACACAATCGTATTCTTTCCGTTGGAATTTCCAATTGATGGCTTCGCAAGGTTATGTAATTGTGGCACCAAACCGAAGAGGAATGCCAGGACACGGAACCGCTTGGAACGAACAAATTTCTGGCGATTGGGGCGGACAAGTGATGGATGATTATTTAGCAGCAATTGATGATGTAGCAAAAGAATCGTACGTAGACAAAACACGCTTAGGTGCTGTTGGTGCAAGTTATGGAGGTTACTCTGTATTTCAATTAGCTGGAATTCACAAAAACCGTTTCAAAACCTTCATTTCGCACTGTGGTATTTTCAATACAGAAAGTATGTATGGAACTACAGAAGAAGTTTTCTTTACGAATTGGGATTCAGGTGGCGCTTATTGGGAAAAAGACAATACTACAGCGCAAAAAACCTATAACGAATTCAATCCAATTAAGTTAATCAATAACTGGAATACTCCGATTTTAATTATCCAAGGTGGAAAAGATTATCGCGTGCCAATTGGACAAGGACAAGAAGCTTTTCAAGCGGCTCAATTAAAAGGAATAAAAAGTAAATTCTTATTGTTCCCAGATGAAAACCATTGGGTGTTAAAACCACAAAATGCATTAGTTTGGCAAAGAGAATTTTTTGGTTGGTTAAAAGAAACGCTTTAAAAGTTCAAGGACAAGAGCAAGAACAATTTGAAAATTGAACTTGCTCTTGAATTTGATTTTTGACCTTGAAAATGATGCCATTCGAAGACATAGAACTCACCATAAAAACCTTTCATAAGCATGGCTTAACGAAAGAGGCAGCACTATGGCTTTTAAAAGTATATAAATTAGAACACCCGAATTTTGCAGGTTTTGAATTTAGAGAAGCCGCAAAACCCGATTTTATTTTAATGACTGCCGAAGGTGAAATTGGAGGTAAACAAATTATACGCATTCCAGAAAATACGTTTGAATTTCCGTTGGTTTTGATGTTGAATTTATTGGCACATGAAATGATGCACGTAAAACAAAAAGCACCAGAAATAGCGATGCAAGACAAAAACGAACGCGAATGGCAAGCCTATTACGAAATGTTGTTTCACAAAGAGTTCCCTTTAATTCCAAAAGCGTCTATTTTTCATCAAAAGTTTTTTGCAGAAAAAGCGATGGTGTATTACGACCGTTCTGAAAAAGAAGCCAATCCGTTGCGATTGAAATATAAAAATCAGAAATTAGAGATTGACGAATTAATTAAAAGTTTAGGGTAAAAAAAGCGATTTCAAATTGAAATCGCTTTTTTAGTTATTATTCTTGAGGATCTTTCATTACAAAAGATTCCATGAATTTTGTAGTGTAATTTCCAGCCACATAATCGGGTTCGTCCATTAATTGTCTGTGGAATGGAATGGTAGTTTTGATTCCTTCGATTACGAACTCATCTAAAGCACGCTTCATTTTATTGATAGCCTCTTCTCTTGATTGTGCTGTTGTAATCAACTTAGCAATCATAGAGTCATAATTTGGTGGAATTGTATATCCAGCGTAAACGTGTGTGTCTAAACGTACTCCGTGTCCTCCTGGCGCATGTAAAACTGTAATTTTACCTGGCGAAGGGCGGAAGTCGTTATAAGGATCTTCAGCGTTAATACGACATTCTATTGAGTGTAATTGTGGATAATAGTTTTTTCCTGAAATTGGAATTCCAGCCGCTACCATAATTTGCTCACGAATTAAATCATAATCAATTACTTGTTCTGTAATAGGATGTTCTACTTGGATACGTGTATTCATTTCCATGAAGTAGAAATTTCTGTGTTTATCAACTAAGAATTCAACCGTTCCAGCTCCTTCATATTTAATATACTCAGCTGCTTTCACTGCTGCTGTACCCATTTTTTCACGTAATTCATCTGTCATGAAAGGCGATGGAGTTTCCTCAGTTAATTTTTGGTGACGACGTTGAACCGAACAATCTCTTTCTGATAAGTGACACGCTTTTCCAAAAGAATCTCCAACAACTTGAATTTCGATATGACGTGGCTCTTCAATCAGTTTTTCCATGTACATACCGTCATTTCCAAAGGCTGCTGCTGCTTCTTGACGTGCACTTTCCCATGCTTTTTCAAGTTCTTCTTCTTTCCAAATAGCACGCATTCCTTTACCACCACCACCAGCAGTAGCTTTCATCATTACAGGATATCCAATTTCTTTAGCCACTTTTTTAGCTTGTTCGAAATCTTCTAAAATCCCTTCAGAACCAGGAACACATGGAACTCCAGCTTCAATCATAGTTGATTTTGCTGTAGCTTTATCTCCCATTTTTTCAATCATTTCTGGAGAAGCACCAATAAACTTGATACCATGCTCTTGACAAATTTTTGAAAACTTAGCATTCTCAGATAAGAATCCGTATCCTGGGTGAATAGCGTCTGCATTTGTAATTTCGGCAGCAGCTATAATATTTGACATTTTTAAGTAAGAATCCTTACTTGGTGCAGGTCCAATACAAACCGCTTCATCAGCAAATTTTACGTGTAAACTTTCCGCATCAACAGTTGAATAAACCGCAACCGTTTTGATGCCCATTTCTCTACAAGTTCTAATTACACGTAGTGCAATTTCACCTCTATTGGCAATTAATATTTTTTTAAACATGTTCTTTTAATTAGACAATTAGACAATGTGTCAATTAGACAATTATGAAGCAAAAAATCTTACTTCTAACCTCTAATTTCTAACTTTATTAAGATGGATCAACTAAGAATAATGGTTGATCAAATTCAACTGGAGATGAATCATCTACTAAAACTTTTACAATTTTACCAGAAACTTCAGATTCGATTTCGTTGAATAATTTCATTGCTTCAATTACACAAAGAACATCTCCTTTTCCGATAGTTGAACCTACTTCAACAAACATTGGTTTGTCTGGAGCTGGTTTTCTATAGAAAGTACCAATAATTGGTGATTTTACTGTAATATATTTTGCATTATCATCAGCTGCTGGAGTTGCTGCTGGAGCATCTGCAACCACTGGAGCTGCTGCTATTTGAGGAGCTGCCATTTGTGGAGCCGCTTGCATAGGCATTTGCTGTACATAAGTTGTTGTACTTTCTGTTCCTTCAGCTGTTGTTTTTATGGTGATTTTAAAATCGTCCATTTCTAATTTTACTTCTGTAGCACCTGATTTAGCTACAAATTTGATTAGGTTTTGAATCTCTCTAATATCCATAATATTTGATTTAGTTTAGTTTTGTTTTTATTTAGTGTAAGCCCATTTTAAATAGATAGCACCCCATGTGAATCCGCCACCAAAAGCTGCAAAGATAATGTTATCTCCTTTTTTCAATTGGTTTTCGAAATCTGATAATAATAAAGGTAGGGTTGCCGAAGTGGTATTTCCGTATTTTTGAATGTTGATTAAAACTTTAGCTTCGTCTAATCCCATTCTATTTGCAGTAGCATCAATAATTCTTCTGTTGGCCTGATGTGCTACTAACCAATTGATATCGTCGTGAGATAAATTGTTTCGTTGCATGATTTTTTCACTTACATCTGCCATTCCAGAAACGGCATATTTGAAAACCGTTTTTCCATCTTGGAATACAAAATGTTGTTTGTTTTTTACGGTTTCCTCAGAAGCAGGCAAAATAGAACCACCTGCTTCAATTTTTAAGAATTCTCTTCCGATTCCATCACTTTTTAAGATTTCATCTTGAAGCCCTAATCCTTCTGTATTTGGTTCAAACAACACAGCTCCTGCTCCATCACCAAAGATGATGCAAGTAGCTCTGTCTGTATAATCGATAATCGATGACATTTTATCAGAACCTATCAATAAAACTTTTTTGTATTTTCCAGATGCGATATAAGCTGAAGCTGCAGACATTCCGTAAAGGAAACTCGAACAAGCGGCTTGTAAATCAAATGCAAAGGCATTCGTTGCTCCAATTTGTGTAGCTACATAAACTCCCGTTGAAGCTACTGGCATATCTGGAGTTGCCGTTGCCATAATCACTAAATCAATATCTTTAGGATCTAAATTGGCTTTTTCTAATAAGTTTTGAGCGGCTTTAATCGCCATGAAAGAAGTCCCTTTTCCTTCTTCTTTTAACAATCTTCTTTCTTTAATTCCGGTACGAGTGGTAATCCATTCATCATTCGTATCTACTAATGTTTCCAATACTTGATTCGACAAAACAAAGTCGGGAACATAAGAACCTACTGCCGTAATTGCTGCTGTTATTTTATTCATCTTCGATTAATTTTTCCTTCTGAATTTTTAGGATTCAAAAAGTGGTGGAAATTACAAAAAAAATTTCAAACGAATCCTATTCGTTTTTATTAATTTAAAACGAATGGGTACTTAACAAAAAAACTCTCACAATGTGAGAGTTTTCTCTATTTTTTTGTTGATGCAATTAAGCTACTGCTTCATTTTTATCAATTACAACTTGACCTCTGTAGTACATTTTACCTTCATGCCAGTAAGCTCTGTGGTATAAGTGTGCCTCACCAGTAATTGGACATGTTGCGATTTGAGCAACTGTCGCTTTGTAATGTGTTCTTCTCTTATCTCTTCTTGTAGACGACTGTCTTCTCTTAGGATGTGCCATTGTTCTATTTTATTTATCCGTTAATAGTTTTTTTAAATTCTCCCATCTAGGGTCAATATCATTATTTTGTTGTTCTTCTTTTTTGTTTTCTTTTGGAGAAAGCGATTCTAATTTTTCAATTACATCAGACAGCGAACCATCTTTAACACCAGGATGTACTCTACGTAAAGGCACCGACAATATAATTGATTCATATATATACTGTGCTACATTTACTTGAAACTCGCCATGTGGTAAAATGAGCAACTCCTCATTTTCATCATTAAAGGCATCTCCAAACTTAACTAAAAGTTTTAATTTTCCTTTAATTGGCAAATCAAACTCTTCACCCGATACATCACAAGGTACATTTACAGTTCCTTTGTGTTTAAAATCGAGTTCAAGCATGGTGCTTTTTTTCTCTAAAACAATATCTACTTTAACCGAAACGTCATTAAATTCGTCGTAATCAAAGTTTTTAAAGAACGTATTATCTATTTGATAATCAAACTGATGCTTCCCTATTTTTAATCCCACAAAAGGAATTAAATATTCTTTTAAATTGTTCATAACAACAGTTTTACCTTTTTAAAAGGTGTGCAAAGATATAAAATATTTATAAATTCAAACTAGTTGTAAACATTTTTTTGTTTATAACTGTTTTTCTTTTGTTTTTAAAGGGTTTTTAATCAGCTCTTGATAGTCATTTCTTTTGTTATAAATATCAATTGCTAAATAAACTGCCTCTTTAAATGACTCGTGATTAGCAACTTTCTTACCTGCAATTTCATAAGCCGTTCCATGATCAGGCGAAGTTCTAATTTTATTTAACCCAGCAGTATAATTTACTCCATTACCAAAAGATAACGTTTTAAACGGAATTAATCCTTGGTCGTGGTAAGTTGCAATAACTGCATCGTATTTTTCATATTGAGCCGAACCAAAAAAACCATCCGCAGGAAAAGGTCCGAAAACCATATTTCCGGCATCAAATAATTTTTTCAATGCAGGCTTAATAATTTTTTCTTCTTCTTGTCCTATAACTCCATTATCTCCAGAATGTGGATTTAAACCTAAAACCGCCACCTTTGGCTTTTCTATTTCAAAATCCTGAATTAAAGTTTGGATTATGGTTTTTATTTTACTGGTAATTAATTTTTCATTTAAATGTTTTGCAACTTCGTTTACAGGAACATGATCAGTTAATAATCCCACACGTAAATCATCATGAACCATCAACATTAAAGCATTACCTTCCAACTCTTTATCTAAATAATCAGTATGTCCAGGGAATTTAAAATCTTCTGATTGAATATTATACTTATTAATAGGTGCTGTTACTAAAACATCAACCAAACCTTCTTTTAAAGCTTTTGTTGCAGCAACAAAAGATTTAATTGCATAACTTCCTACTACATCATCATTTTTACCTAATTCAAGATTTACTCCTTCACGCCAAACATTTAGTACGTTGATTTTTCCAACAACCAATTGCTCTATTTTATCAATTCCGTGAATGGCAATATCAATATTTAATTCTTTTCTCAAAAAAGAAACAATCTTAGCATTTGCAAAAATTACTGGCGTACACAATTCTAACATTCGAGTATCTTCAAATGTTTTTAAAATAACCTCGCTTCCAATACCATTTAAATCTCCAATCGAAATTCCAACAATTATATTTTCTGCTTTTTTAACCATGACAAGTGTGATTTATTGCTTACTTTTGATGTGCAAATTTAGTAAAATTAAATCAGTTATGTTTACCGGAATTATAGAAACCCTTGGAATTATAAAAGAAATCGAAAAAGATCAGGAAAACCTGCATGTAACGGTGGAGTCCGACATTACTCATGAATTAAAAATTGACCAAAGCGTAGCGCATAATGGTATTTGTTTAACGGTAGTGAAAATCGAAAACAAAAATTACACCGTAACCGCTATTAAAGAAACGATTGATAAAACTTCGATTGGAACTTGGAAAGTTGGAGATGTTGTGAATTTAGAACGCGCGATGAAACTTGGCGACAGACTAGACGGACACATTGTTCAAGGCCATATTGACCAAACTGGAACGTGTACAAACATTAAAGAAGCTAATGGAAGTTGGGTTTTTACATTTGAATACGACGCTTCTTTAAACAATATTACTATTGAAAAAGGTTCAATAACCGTAAACGGAACTAGCTTAACAGTTGTAAATTCAGGATTAAACACCTTTAGCGTTGCCATTATTCCTTACACATTTGACCACACTAATTTTAATACTTTTAAAATTGGCACAAAAGTAAATTTAGAATTCGATGTGATTGGAAAGTATGTAAGTCGATTAAACGAATTAAGAAAATAAAAAAAGGCTCTTATATAGAGCCTTTTTTTGTAGATATATATTTCTTAGATAAATAATAACCTGAAAGTAACGCCAAAAAGAATAAAACAACCAATCCTCCATCAATAGGCAAACCAGGACCAGGTGGTGGTGGTGGAGTTGGCGGCGGAGGTGTTGGATCTGCTGCTAAAACACCTTGAATACTAAAAAGTACTACTAAAATTGTTATAATTTTATTCATAATTGTTCTCATTGGGCGCAAAAGTATAATTTATATCATTCCCTTACTAATAAAAGAAATTATTTAATAATAAGTTAATATTATGTAACACAAACTTATTAGAAAACACGAAAATATAAATATTTTTATACTTTACAAGTTATTTTTAGAAAAAAACTTAAAAAAAACTTAAATTTTGTTAATTGTGAGTTTTTTCTTCTTAAATCTTAACAATAAAAGTGGTCCCACCTGGGCTCGAATGCTTTGAGTGTAAGCCACTATATTTTTGATGTGGCAAATATATAACTTTTTTTGAAACCTAAAAGTATACCTTAAATTAATTTCTACTAGCATAATAGAGAATTAATAATATCCAGTGAATACTTGATATTAGATACTAATAAATATAAGTTTGATGTAGTTTCTAGAATCCAAACTTCATTTGATTTAGTTACAAATCTACAAATTTTAACTTCATTATTTTCTAAAGTTTCACAAAGGCAATTCAATTTTAAGTTTACTATTTCAGATAATTCATTATAATCTGAATTTGAGCTTTCAAATGAAATTAAAACTGCCTCTAAAATATCAAGGTTAAAAATTAGTTCAGTTTTATATTTACTATAATTCAGAAACTTATTAAACTTCTTACCTATATAAATGTAGCTATCAAAACCCTGCATCCTGTCCTTTATTACTTTCAAATCAAACTCCCAATTATCATATTGCATACCTAACTTGAAAGGTATATTTAATTGTTTCATAACTTTTGGGTATAAAAAAACCACCTTGTTATTGGTGGTTGATTTGTTCATGGGTAATATCTTTTTGTGACTATATTATCCTTTGAATATATTATTACTTCAATTATAGATTTTATAGCACCTCCCTTTTCATCAAAGAAAAAATAATACCCTCTAGTTTCATATTTTTTTGTTGATTCAATAAATGTCCCTGAACTTTTAGAAATGTTATATTTTTCGAAATACAAACCATCTTTATTTCCTGATTCAATTAATTCTAATGGATAATCTTCAATTAACCATTTGTCAATATCTCTATTTTTAACATAAAGTGTTGCATAGTTATTACTGGTAATCATCATAAAACTAATCTTACTATATATTACAGATTGAGTGCCATCTATTTTATAATGTGAAGTTACATAAACATGACTATCTTGTGCTTTAGTAGTTGCAAAAGTCAGGAAAAACAAAAGGGAAATAATACTTTTCATTTGAATTTAATTAAAAATTAATGATTTGATTGTATTCTAATTCATTGAAGATGTTTTGAAATTCAATGATGTTTTTGAACTCATTTTCATTGAGTATAATTTTTGAAGTTTTATATGGCTCTAATTCTAGCATTATTGATATTTCTGTATCAAAAGCTAATTCAGAAGCTAACTTTTTGTATTTATTGAACCATTCAGATAAAGCAATTTTATCACTACTAATTTGCCTGTATTCTTGTACTAGGATATTAAAGTATTCCTCTTTCTGATGTAGTTGTATAACTCTGTCTAATTGGTAATAGGTTTCAATAAATATGCAGTTTTGCTCTCTATTTGAACATACACAAGGGTACATATGAGTTGATTTATCTTCAAGCCATATACTCCATTTATTGCAACTACTTTGACTAATTAGAAAATTGAAATAGTTTTCATTTTCAACTAACCAAGTTTTAATTTGTTCTGCTTTTAGGGGGTGGTGCTTTTTGAGTTCATCTTGAAGTTTGATATTCATTGTAAGAGCATTTTAGTATTGAAATAAGATTTATTAACTTTAAAAAGGTTTTGCATCACATTCAAATAATAATTCTTTGTAAGCTTTTAAGCTTGACTGCTCTAATCCTAAATAACTTGATATTAAATTTTCTAATTGAAAAATCTGAATTTTGAATATTTCTTGACAATGTGAGTTATAATTTCCAAAAATTCCACTTACAATAACAGGATTTAAGTGAACATTGTAGTTTTCTTTTAATATTTCATAATCATATTTAATACCTATTCTAAATGAGTCTCCTGAGTAAATATCACTATTTGAAAAGTGTGGAATTGTGCTACCAATAATGTAATCACAAAATAGAAACATTTTTGGTTCTTCTAAATAAGTTAAATAACACAAGTTTATAACTTTACCATTCTTAATTATAGAAATTGGAGATTTAGGATTTTGTGATTTCAATTCTTTATAATTCCATATAAAATTGAGGTGTTTTGATTCAAAATTGTGCATTGAATTTTTTATTATATCACGCTTATACTTTAATTGAGAAACAATTTGAAGCTTAACATTTTCCCTGTTTTCGTGTAATGCATCACCTATAATCCAAATTTCATCTTTTTCATTTTTGAAGTAAAATCTGAACAACTCGTTTTTATTGTTTTCATTTAGATTAGATAAGATGATTGTATTATTTAATTCATCAAATGGACAAAATCCAACAAATCTATACTTCTCAGAATCTCCATCTTTTATAATAGTGATGATACTTCCTTTTGCAATGTCTTTTAAAAGGTCTTTGTTGTAAATTATATTCAAATTCATATTTATTGAACTTGCCATATATGGCATTAACTTACAAACATATAAATCTTTTCTTGACTTGCCAAATATGTCAAGTTATGGATAAGCAAGAATTATTAAAAAGTGTGGGTAAAAGAATCCAAGATATTAGAATTAGCAAGGGTTTAACTCAAGTGGATTTAGTAGGTAAAATTGATGGAGATATTGATACAACTAATATTTCAAGAATAGAATCAGGCAGAACTAACCCTACAATTTATACATTACACAGAATAGCTGTTGCATTAGATGTTAAATTAGAAGAATTGGTAAAATAAAAAAGGTTATCTATTTAAAATAAATAACCCATTTTTGAAGATTTTAAAATTCAGAATTAACCCTGATACTTATCATTATTAGGATTCAATTGGTCAGCCCTATTGTCCTGATTTTGTTGATAGGTTTCATTTGTACCTGATGTACCTGAATTAGAATTACTCATGTCTGCTTCGTGATTTCTTGGCATAATTAATAGATTTTAAGTTTATTAAAATATATCAAATTGTGTACCATATTTAGTAACTAAAAATACATTTTGGCTATTTGTTAGTTAGCAGCCTATTTGCTTGGGAAATAGTATCTAGAGCAATAAAAGTATTCAAATTGCTTGATAAAACAAGTCCATTTTTCAACTTTTGGCTATATTATTATATCTTGGAATTTTAGTAAAGATTTAATTTATACCTTTTTCATTGATATTTAAACTCCAGTACACTTTTACAATTAATTTACATTTCTTGAAATTTATCCAACTCCACTTCGAGTATGACAACTTCAGTATTATTTGTATAGCAATTATTATCTTTTGCGTATTGATTGGCTAAATTAAAACTACTAAACACTCCCAAAAATATTTTGCTGAATTTAGATTTGTGCAAATCTGTTTCAAATAGTACATATACAGTTTTCATTAATCTAAAATTTAAAAATTACTACCATAATAGAGAAATTAATACAAGTTTTAGAATATTGCAGAAGTTGCAGAAACTGCAATATTTGCAATTTATAAAGTACCTTCATCTGCAAAGCTGTAATACCCAAATTTAGATATAATTAAGTGGTCTAATAAATACACCTCAAGCAAATTACAAGCTTCTTTTAACTTCTTTGTAATAGCTTTATCAGGTTCACTTGGGACTAACTTACCACTTGGATGATTGTGTACTAAAATAATAGCTGATGCATTGCATTTTAAAGCCACACCTAGAATAATTCTAATATCTACCACAGTTCCTGAAATACCACCTTTAGAAAGCTCATATATACCTAATACAATATTTGCCCTATTGAGCAATATTACTTTCACTTGTTCCTGATACTCCAAAATATCTAAATCCCAATGTTTCATAATCACTTCAAATATCTTTTGGCTATTTGTGACTTGAACTCTATCAGGATTAGTATTTGAATAGGAAACTTTAATTTCAGCTACTTCCATAGGAATAGAAAATAAAAAACTCGTCCATAATTTGAATAACTATTATATAGCTAAACAGAAAATGGACGAGTTAAATTTTACATTACAAATTCTTCTTTGTGATGTCCATTACTTGAAAAAGTCTGTTCCTCAGCTAGAAGTCTTTGAATAGATTTGTCTTCTTTAGATGTAATAGCTTCTTCTTGTGTGTAAACATATCTGTAGCTTAACATCATTACTTCTCCTGAGTCTTTATTTACATACTCATAAGGCTCACATTCTTGTTTCACTACATTACCTGGCATTTCAGTACCAATAAGAGCTTTACAAGTTTGCTCATCAAATGTTGATGAAATAAATGCTTTTTTAGCAGTTGCATAAAACTGATTAGAGGTTTGGCTTTTTACCATTTCAATACCTCCCGAAATTTCTAAAACAAAGAATTCTTTTCCTTCTTCTGTTTGTCTTTTTAAATAGTTAACAATTCGTACCATTGATTTAATTTTTTTGAGTTGAACTTTGCCAAACTTTAAACACACCTCTGAACTTAAAAAATTACAACTATCACCTTGAATTTATGTAAGCTAAAATTTAGAATGAAAAAAATATGGCACAAGAAATCTTTTCTTGCTCAAAATAAGTGGGGGTATTTAGTGGGTTTTAGAAGTGGCGGGGGTGTCTTGTGCGGAGGCTTGCGTGTGTATAAAGTTGTTGGTATCTAATTTTTTTTCAAAAAAAATTATTAACAAAAAGTGGTATAATTTTCTTAAATTTAACACTTTTAAAGTTTTAATAAATGTCATTATTTCAAAAGTCTGTAGTTTCAAAATATATACAAGCCCAAAACAAAGAAGTTTTATCTAAAAAATGGAATGATTTTACTAATCATTTCCACAATGCTACCATTCAAGGTAATATCAGAAACAGCAAAGAAGAACAATACCAAGAAGGCTTTTTAAGAGATTTATTTGTATCTATTTTAGGGTACACTTTAAATCCTGATGCAAATTTTAATTTGACAACAGAATTAAAAAACATTAAGGATAGCAAAAAAGCTGATGGTGCTATTATTATTGCAGATAAAGTAAAAGCTGTAATTGAACTGAAAGGTACTAATACCACAGATTTAGGTAAAATTGAAACTCAAGCATTTGGATACAAGAACAATCAAAAAGGATGCACCTATGTAATCACTTCCAATTTTGAGAAAATACGTTTTTACATTGATAATGCTATTGAACATATCGAGTTCAACCTATTTACACTAACCCAAGAAGAATTTAATTTATTATTTCTTTGTCTAGCTTATGAAAACATCAATCTTGATATAGCTAAAAAAATAAAAGATGAATCAGTTAGTGAAGAGGATGTAATAACTAAAAAACTTTATAAAGATTATTCACTTTTCAAAAGAGAGTTGTATCATAATTTGGTGGCACTAAACCCACAATATGAACCTTTGGAGTTGTTTAAAAAATCACAAAAATTATTAGATAGATTTTTATTTATATTTTTTGCAGAAGATAGAAACTTACTCCCTACCAACTTAATTTTTAGAATCAATAAAGAGTGGAAACAATTGCAACAAATGCGTATTGAAGTTTCACTATATGAGAGATATAAAATATACTTTAATGACTTGAATGTAGGAGCTAAAGTAGCTTTGCCAGCATTTAGTCAAACACACGGAACTGAAAAAGAAGAACATCAAATATTTGCTTATAATGGTGGATTGTTCAAAAATGATGATTTATTAGATAGCTTATTAATTGATGATGAAGTATTATACAATCATACAGAAAAGCTAAGTCATTATGATTTTGCAAGTGAAGTTGATGTTAATATTTTAGGACATATTTTTGAAAACTCTCTAAATGAGCTAGATGAAATAAAAGCCCAATTAGAAGGTACTGCAATTGATAAATCTAAAACCAAGCGTAAAAAAGATGGTGTTTTTTACACTCCAAAGTATATTACTAAATACATAGTTGAAAATACAATTGGTAAACTTTGCGAAGCTAAGAAACTAGAATTATCAATCAATGAAGAAGATTATACCATTGATAAGAAAAGACAGAAAAAAACCATTCAAGGTCTAGTTGAAAAAATTGATTCATACAGAAAATGGCTGTTACAAATAACTATTTGTGACCCAGCTTGTGGTAGTGGAGCTTTCCTGAACCAAGCATTAGATTTTTTGATTGAAGAACATAAATATTTAGATGAGTTACAAGCCAAATTATTTGGTGATGCTTTGGTTTTAAGTGATATTGAAAATAGTATTTTAGAAAATAACTTATTTGGAGTTGACCTTAATGAAGAAAGTGTTGAAATTGCCAAGCTATCTTTATGGTTAAGAACTGCTCAACCTAACAGAAAATTAAATGATTTAAGTGCCAATATTAAATGTGGCAACTCCTTAATTGATGCTGTTGAAATAGCTGGAGAAAAAGCTTTTAATTGGCAACAAGCCTTTCCTAAAGTGTTTGAAAAAGGTGGTTTTGATGTGATTATTGGAAATCCTCCTTATGTGGTTTATATTAAATCAATTGTTGGAAATTCTACCATAGATTATATTATTAAAAATTATAAGTGTGCAGAATATAATCCAAACACGTATGCTCTATTTACTGAGCTTGGAACTAAAATTTTAAAAACTAATGGTTTCTTAGGTTTCATAATTCCAAATAGTTGGATGCAAAACAAATATTTTTCAAATATGAGAGATTTTGTTTATGGATTACAAGTGAATGAAATAGTATATTTAAAAAATACTGCTTTTCAGGAAATTGTTGAAACTGTAGTATTAATATTTGAAAATAGAATTAGAATTTCAGAAAAAATTAAGCTTACTAGTGAAATTGTTGAAGATAAATTTATTTTTCAAACTTTTGATATTCAAAAATATAAAAATGGTTATAATCCATTTATTGAGACAACAGATAGTATTATTGATAAGATGAATATCAATACGAGTCTTAAAAATTATGCAATTATCTACAGAGGTCTTGAAACAAAAGATAATCAAAAATGGATTGTTACTGATAAATTAGATGATAACCACAAGCCTATTTTGTTAGGTAAAGATGTCAATAAGTATTCAACAAATTATAGTGGTTCATATGTCAACTTTATCAAAAAAGAAATGAAAAGTAATGCTAATGAAGAATATTATAATAGAGCTAAAATATTTATGAGAAGGACAGGCTCTTACATAATTGCAGATATTGATTTGACAAAGGCTATGGCATTAAAGAACTTATATTTAATTATTCCAAATGATGAAGATAATATCTACAGTATTGTAGCTCAATTGAACTCTAAACTTTTCAATTATTACCATAAAGCAAAATCTTCAGGAGAAAATAAAGCATTTGCTCAATTTACAGGTGAATATATTGAATCATTTCCTTGCAAAATGAATAATGAGTTCAACAACAAATTTAAAAATCTAGTGCAAAAAATAACATCAAGCAATTCAGAATTACTTGAACAATCCCAAAAATTCCAAAGAACCATTAAAAGAAAATTTGATGTAGTGAGTTTGCCTAAAAAATTGCAAGAATGGTATTTGTTGGGCTATCCTGAATTTATTAAAGAATTGGGTAAGCTAAAAGCAAAATTAACTTTATCAGAAGAAGCTGAGTGGGAGGAGTATTTTGTTTCAGAAGCTACCAAAGTGATGAAAATTAGATATGAAATTTTAACCACTGATGAAGCTATAGATAAAATGGTTTATGAGTTATATGGATTAACAAAAGAAGAGATTAGTATAATTGAAAATAGTTAATTATGGAAAAATATATTTTAGTAGAACATCAAAACAATAAAACTTTCACAGAGTTAGTAAATCAAAAAATTGCAGAGGGTTATTTGCCACAAGGTGGTATTGCAGTTTATGACAACTTCTTTATTCAAGCTATGATTTTAAAAGAACATTTATGATACAAAAATATACCAAACAAGAATTTGAAGCATTAGATTTTGATACAAAATGTGTAGTGATGGAAACATTACTAACAGATGATTATTTTTCAGGTCAAATGGATATTGATTTCTATTTTGTAGAAGATGAAAATAGTACAATTCTACCACCTAAAACAAAAGAACAAGAGGACAGAGAAGAGAGAGAATTCAATGCGTTGATACAAAAACTAACTGATAAATTATTTGGCAACAATGATGAAATTGAATTAGATATTGAAGAAATTTTGAATAGTTAATAAATGAAACTATGGACTATACAACCCATTTTTTGGTATGAAAAATTGTTAGAAAATGGTTTCATCTATGGAGATGTAAATTTATCTAATGTAGATGATAATTTTTTATATGCTTACACTTGGCTCTTGCAACAAATGTAAAGCAAGGTTTCAAAAAAGCCATTTGAAAATGCTACACCCATTTGGGCTTGGCATCAATATAGAAGTGAACAAAAAAAGAGACCAGATTTAAGGTCAAGTCATTTAACAAAAGGCACAAAAGGAGTTAGAATAGAGTTATGTAAAAATGAAAATGAAGTGTTACTTTCAGATTATGATTTATGGCATCATCCATTAAATTATTGGTGCATCCATGATAATGAAAAACAAGAGAATGAATTTGATAAATTGTTAGAAACTGAAAAAGTAAATTTTATTGATAAAGAAAATTATACACTTATTCTAAAAAACAAAGTGGAAGAAAGTTGGCACAAAATTTTTGACCTAAACTATGCAACGGAATATGCAGCTCATAAAAAAGAACAAAAATCTATACAAGCAACTTTTTGGAAACTATCTGTTGAAGAAATTATAAAAGTAGATTATTTTACAGCAAAATAGAATAAATAATAAAACTAAGCAAAATGGTAAAAGCAATAATTAACTGGTTTAAAAACTACTACAATAAAGAGATAGATTACACTTTTGAAATAGAATTTTCAATTTATGATGTGATACTGTTAATTATAATATTACTAGTGGTTTTTAAAATATTCTTTTAAAAATGGGTTGTGATATTTCCATATTAAGCAAACACAATTTAAACATTTCCAATGTTGAAACTCTTGCTGTTGACTTATCAGAAAGGCTTAACCTAAATATTGATTATGGGTATTATACAACCAAAGAGTATAATGAATTATTAGGTGTTGATTTTGATAATGAACTCATACAATTAGGTTCTATTAGAAAAACTAAAGCTGATGCAAGATACTTATTAGTAGATGAAAATTACCAAAAGAAACAATTGTATCAAAAGTATGGTGACCAATTATTTAATAAAGTGGAATATTGGAGTTGGTACAAAGAATACATGCCAGATGAAGAAGAAATTTTAGAAGAAAAGAAAGATATTACATTAGCTTACTATTTTCTAGATAGTGTTGATAGTACAAATGCAGAAGGCTATATGAATATTCATGATAAAATTCTAATGAATGATTTATACTACTTTTCAAGATGGTGGAGTTTCTGTAATGCAATGCAAACAAATGAAGGATTTGATGACAGATACACCCAAACATTTAGAAAACAAATCATGAAAAGTACTTTGGCTCTTGGAGGAGATAAAGCCTACTTTGTAAATGACCAATGCAACCATTTAAAAGGAGTTGGACAAGGAAATGAAATCTACTACAGTTGGAATGAACTAGAAGAATTCATTAATTCAAGACCAATTTTAGAGGTAATATCCATTTCTAAAATAGCATTAGACCCAACTTATAAAAATGAAGTCAGCAAAAAAATAGATAGAAATTTGGCTTTTGTTGATGATTTTAAAGATATAAAAGAGTAAAAATGAATGAATTTGAAATAAAAACATTAAGAGATTGCACCATTAAAGCAATTGAACACCTTGATAAAAACCCTTGGGATTCTAAGAATAATAGTAGGACTGGTGATTTAGTTTATAAAGGAAAATTATACCCAACAAAACCTGTATTATGGGAAATAGAGAAGCAAATTGAAAATGAAAATTTAGATGTAAAGATACCTTCACTTTCTGGTGGTGAGGCAATTTTTCAATTTTTTGAAAAACTAGGATTTGAGATACAAAGAAAGGAATTTATTAAAACTAATAGTTTGGAAAAGCTAGTAGAAAGTTATATTAAAACTTTGAGATTGAAAGGTGACCCAAACGAATCATACAAATGGGATGCTGTTGAACATTTTCAAAAACATTGGAATATTGATGCAATAGATTTTTATAAAATGTTCTCAGAAGCATTTAGGAAAGTTTCAAACTTACTTTATCAAAACTCTTGGGGATTTATTAGTAAAATAGCTCAAAATTTTCCTGAAGATACTAGGCAAATGTTTAGGATTCTGTATGATGAAAATATTGATTTAGCAAATAGATTTGAGACATTTAAAATCAAGTCTGAGGAATTGTAAATCGTCAGCAAAAAGTGGACTGATTTAGTTCAAAACTAAGAGAGTGTTTTCAAAAATTATTAACTTTGAAATAGTATGAAAACACCTAAGAAAAAAACAGCAGAGAATTTCATCAAAGACATTCGTAGAAATACACGAAGAATCTTTAGTTCCGAACAGAAAATCCAAATTGTAATGGAAGCTTTACGTGCAGAAATGTCAGTTGCAGAATTATGTCGTAAGTATTCAATTAATGAATCTCAGTTTTACAAATGGAATAAAGAGTTTTTAGAAGCTGGTAAAAAGCGTTTAGCAGGCGATACCACAAGGGAAGCCACAAGTGATGAAGTAGTAGAA
>NZ_JMLU01000024.1 GCF_000686885.1 Flavobacterium sasangense DSM 21067
AAATGTTGTAAAACTTGATAATTACTTCGCTCCAGAAGAATTAGAAGCTGCTTTAGAAAAGTTTGTTTATCGTTATAACAATGAACGCTATCATGAATCATTAAACAACTTAACTCCTGCAGACGTGTATTTTGGAAGAGGTGAATTAATTTTAAAAGAACGTGAACGATTAAAGAAAATGGCTATTATAAACCGAAGAAATGAGTACCAAAAATCAAAATTAACAACTAATCAAAAAAATCTTTTATCTTTGAATTATTAACTAAATACTCTCTTAGCAAAAGTCCAATTTAGTTTGAAGACGTACAGAGCCACCATAATAATAATCATCATCATTATCACTATCCTCTTCACGATTATAAGCGATCTTTAGATAGAATGTCTTATTCTCATAGGATGCTATAACACGGTTATCTAAAATTTCCTCATCTGTTAATTTATAACCATTTGAAGAAACTTGTTGAATTATCGTATTATAAAACTCCTTTTGCCTAAAACGATACATAATCTTATTTGGTAATCCCTCATAATTATATACATAAAACCATCCTGTTGCTCTTGCATTATCATAAAGATTCCTACCATGCGCCCAAGAAATTGTATTATAACCAATACCATCACTTTCGGATGAATCATAATAATCCCAACCTTTAGTAATTAAAAACTTATTTGTAGTTTCCCAGTTTTTATAACTGGCCATTGTATGTAACTCGTTAAGAGTTATTTTTTGGGCTGATAAATTTTGTATTGCTACTAAAGAAAATATTGAAATTATAAATTTTAAAAATTTCATAATCATAGATAATTGACTATTAATAATCATAGTTAAACTTATTTGTGTATTTTAAAATGAAGACAATATTTAGGATTTTAACTGATATTTTTTGTATTACTTGACAAATTAAAAATCTTCACTTCGAATCAAACATAACAAAAAAACAAGGCTATCACAACCAATAAATAGCTGTTCAAACCATAAAAATTCTAATTTATTTTGTAAACAAAATTCTAAAAAATGTTTGAAATAAAAATGTGGAAATCCGTAAAATAAAGCTGTAAAATTGTTTTTTACAGCTAAAAACACCACTAAAAAGACTTTGATTCAATTAATTACTATACTTCTTAAAATTCTCCGCTTGTTCAAAAATCTCTTTATACACTTCGTCTCTATCAACTGGTGGATAATCGTTTTCTGCTAAGAGAATTATTAAATCTACTTTAAGTTCTGCTTTAATATCATCTCGTTTACTCCAATCGGTGTATTTTGCTTTGTCGTCTACAACAGTTTTAACTTTTTGCGCTAATGTAATTAACTTGTCATTTGGATAACTGAAATCATATTTAACTGCTAAGGCTTTTAAAATATCGTAAAAGGCTTTTTCTTCAAAGTCAATACCTAAATCTTTGAAGGAATCTTTTTCTTTTTTAAGCGCATAATACAAATCGATAATTTCATCAGTAAAGTCTTCTAATACTTCGCTTCGTAAAACATCGCTTTCTTTGCGTTCATTGTATTTATCTACAATGGATTGTAAACGTTTTGAAAAATCAATTCCAGTAATTTTATTGATTTTTTTAACGTCATCAATGGCTTTCGCTAAAAGCTTTTGCAATAGTTTAATTTTGGTATTAGGTAATTTGATTTTATCAATTTTTGCCATGTAATCATCCGAAAAAATATCAATTTCGGTTTGACTATCATCTCCTAATTTGAAAATTTCTTCTACCCCATCACTCTCAATAGCATCTTGAAGCATTTGCTTTACACGATTATTCATTTGAGCGGTGTCTGGTGCAACTCCTTTTGTTAATTTGAATACTATGGAGCGAACCGCTAGGTAAAAATGGATTTCGTCTCTTTGCGTTTCGGTAAAAGCGCCACTTCCTGAACAAATATCGTAAGCCGATTTCAAACGTTTTACAATGTACATGAATCGTTTTTCCAACTCTTGTGTCAATTGGATAAACTCAGCTGCTTGATTTAATGTTTTTAATTGTGCTAACGGAACGCCTGACAAATATCCCGAAGTATCAAACTTGTGAAATAGTTTACCCAGTAAATCTAACTGATCTTTAACTACTACAATAGATTGTTCAATATCTTCAATATTTTGATTGTCGGCATTGTTGTAATGCGCTAAAGCTAGATTCATTTGCTTTTTGATTCCGATGTAATCTACTACCAAACCTTTTTCTTTGCCTTCAAATTTTCGATTTACTCGAGAAATAGTCTGAATCAAGTTATGTCTTTGAATAGGTTTATCAATATACATTGTATCCAAAAATGGCACATCAAAACCTGTTAGCCACATATCTACTACGATAGCAATTTTAAAATTAGATTTTTCATTTTTAAATTGGCGGTCTAATTCTTTGCGGTCGTCTTTAGTTCCTAGCACATTATACAAGTCTTCCTCATCATCTTTTCCTCTGGTCATCACCATTTTGATGCGTTCCATTGGTTTTATTTCTTTTTTGTCTTTATCGGATAACTCAACACCATCTGCAGCAATTTTCACTTCTCCCCATTCTGGTCGTAAGGCTAGAATGTTTTTATACAATTCGTAAGCAATTGGTCGGCTAGTGCATACAAACATGGCTTTGCCACGAACGGTTGCTCCTTCAGCTATTCTGTTCTCATAATGGGTAACAAAGTCTTCAGCTACAGTTTTCAAACGAGTTGGGTCACCAATGATAGCATTCATTTGTGCCATCGCTTTTTTACTTTCTTCTATTTGATTTTCATTACTACCTTCTTCTGCACAACGGTTGTAATACGCTTCAATTTCTTCAAGCTTATGATTATTCAACAAAACTTTAGCTGCTCTTCCTTCATACACAATACGAACCGTAATCTCATCTTTAACAGATTCATTCATGGTGTAAGCATCAATAATTTCTCCAAATACATCAATGGTGGCATCAATTGGTGTTCCAGTAAAACCAACATAAGTAGCATTAGGTAACGAATCATGTAAGTATTTAGCAAATCCAAATGTTTTTCTTACTCCATGTTCTGAAACGACTACTTTTTGATCTAAATTAGTTTGACTTCTGTGTGCTTCGTCCGAAATACAAATTACATTTGTTCTATCGGTTAGTAATCTTGTGTCTTCGGTAAACTTATGGATGGTCGTTAAGAAAACACCACCACTGTTTCTTCCTTGTAACAATTCTCTTAAATGCGTTCTGCTTTCTACACTAATAATCGATTCGTCACCAACAAAACCTTTTGCATTGGTAAATTGACCTGATAATTGGTCGTCTAAATCGGTTCGGTCGGTAATAATTACAATCGTTGGACTTGAAAAATGTGTGCTTCGCATTAACAAGCGACTCAAATACAACATGGTGTAACTTTTTCCACATCCTGTTGTACCAAAGTACGTTCCTCCTTTACCATCGCCCAAAGGTTTTTGATGGTTTTTTATATTTTCAAATAGTTTGACAGCCGCATAATATTGCGGATAACGACAAACGATTTTTTCGTTCTTTTTAGAACTATCAGGTAAATAAATGAAGTTTTGAATAATATCTCGTAATCGCTTGCGATTAAACATCCCTTGAATAAGTGTAAACATAGCATCTATACCATCCACTTCATTTGACATGCCTTCAATTTTTCTCCAGGCGTAAAAGAATTCATAAGGCGCAAAAAAGGAACCTGATTTGGTATTCACACCATCACTAATCACACAAAAAGCATTGAATTTAAATAACTCCGGAATATCTCTTTTGTAACGTGTAGTTAATTGCACGTACGCATCATGTATGGTTGTGTTTTCCTGAATGGCAGTTTTAAATTCAAACACCACTAATGGTAATCCATTGATGTATAAAATCAAATCAGGAATACGCATTTCGTAGCCTTTTATGGCTAATTGATTCACGATTTTATACGTGTTGTTATCTTTTTCAGAATAGTCAATCAATTGGATGAATATATCTTTCTGATTTCGGTCTTCACGTTTTAGCAAAAAGCCATCACTTACCATTTTCATGAAAACTTTATTGCTTTCATATAAATCGGAAGATGGTAATCGTTCCAAATCACGAATAATCGAATTTACTTCTGAATCTGTAATGTTATCCTTAGCGTAATTGGACTTCAAATAGTTTTTTAAATCCGCATCAATCAACACTTTTTCAGTAACGATATGACCGTATTGTGTGGGTGGTTCTGATACGCCTTGAAACTCATTTTTACGCACTTCACCACCTACAAGATGCGTCATTTGCTCTTCTTGTAATAAGTGAATAAAGGCTTGTTCTAATTGTGCTTCTGTGAATTTCATGCTATTTTAAGGATTTCCCTTTTGAAGTTAATCTGTATTTTTGTTTACTGCTACTTGGTTTTTCTGGAATAGTTATTTCAATTAAACCTAATTCAATAGCTGGCTGTAAATAATTTTTTCTAAAATTAGGCTTATGCGTAAGTTTCATAAAGCGCATCAATTCGCTAATACTATATTCTTGATCCATTATTAATAGTAGACTTTTGACTGGGTCGGTAACTAGGTCGGTAACTAGGTCGGTAACTAGGTCGTTTGTTTGACCACCTAGACTATCAACTAAATCATTATGCAAGGTAACTAAAATACCACCATCTAAACCTATAATTTCTGGTTCAGGAAGACCTGCTGCTTTGCAGACTTCATAGATTTTAATGGTGCCACGACCCCAAGAATCAATGTAACCTGCCTTAAAACAAACATCGGCAATTAATGGATTTCTAGTTATCAAATTATTATTTTTATGTTTTGAAATTTATTTTAAAAATTAGATTCAATTCTATTTATTTTTACCTAATTGAGATAATTAAGCTTTTTTTGTGTTTAAAAAATGTTTATTTATCGTTTTCATTAAGTTTGTCAGGGTTTTTTAATGCTTTCTTCTCTTCGGTTTGAAGCCTACGTTCTATTTTATTTATATCTTCTTCTGCCTTCAAATTTTCAGGAACAATTCCGCGGGATAACAGCGTATTTCTAACCGATTTGTTATTTGTAATATGCTCATTTGAAATCTGATTTTCAGTTTTCATTTTATGTTGTTTTGCATTGAAAATAGTAATTTCAGTAGCAAAATCTTTTGCTTTTAATAAAATGGTTGGCATATGGTCAGCTAAGGGTTTAGCTCCCGATAATCCCCATTTAATTTTCATTTGTTGGGTAGTTCTGTTAAATAGAGCTGTATCTCCTTTACTTCTTATTAAAGCGAAATTTTGATTGCCACCTGTTTGTTCAAAAATTACTTGTGATAATTCTTTTTCTGTTGCTCTAAGCTTGTTACGAGCTTGAACACGTTCATATTCTAATATTTTTTGCTCAATTAATTCTGCTTTTCGGGTTTGAATGGCAAAATATCGTTGTGCAAAAGCAATGGTTTCTTTACGTGGATCTCCATTTTGTGCAATCAGATAACAAGCGTACCTTGTAAGCATTAAATCAGGTATTTCTTTTTCTGCACCTGAACCAATGGATACCATTTTCCCGACGTCGGCAAAATGGTCATCAATACTTTCTCCTGATATTTCGCAAGCGGTTTTTGCTTTTGAAATTACACCTAAAAAATTATCCCATTTAGTGTATTCCAAAAGGTGTTGCAAATCTCTAGCCAACCAAAATTCTGTACCGTCTTCCGTTTGATTGGCATGAGATTCAAAATTATGAGTTAAAGTATGGATGATTTCGTGTTTCATAATAATTGTTTTAATTAATGTAATTTTAGATAGTCGTCATGCCAAGATTGTTTCCATTCTATGTTTTGCGATTCGCTCATATAGTACTAATTTTTTCACCAAAATAACTAAAAGGTAATAGGTGATTTATATTTTATCAATCTAATCTATTCTCTAAAAGAGAATTACAAATATATTTCATTTTTAATTGTCCAGTTTATTATGTAAAAAACTGGACATTTTTTAATTTATATCGGTTTTTATTGTTTCCACTCTATGTTTTGTGATTCGGTCATGATTATTTATTTTGTTGTCAAGTTTTTTGAATAGAAAACTTGACATTTTAATTCATTTAAACTAAATATCCATCTCAATTACTTTTAGCCTTATAATAAGCTGCTGCGCTAAAACTTCTAGTGAAGAAATGCTTAACGAATGATTAGATACTATAGTACTATTTGACAAAATAATTCATTCTTTTGATTTTATTATTGCTAGCTATAAATTAAACATCTCTTAATTTAATGAATTAATTTCTTTTGTCCATTTTTCCTTATATTTTTCTAATCTTTCTTGTGATTTTTCTTTATCAAATAGTCTATTATAAATTATAAATATAGAACCTATTAAAATTGAACAAGGCAAAGTCCACAACCATTTACAAAATTCTTTTTGCATAGATCCTTCTTCCAAAGAATTTGCATATTTTGAATATACTGCAACCATATTCCATGAACTATCTTGAAAGAGAAACATTAAAATAAAAAACATTATACAAACAATTGAAATAGGAATGCAATAAAGAGCTTTAGATTTATATTTGCTTAAATCAAATTTAGCTTTAGTATCAATAAGTTCTTGTATTATCCTATTATTTTTAACTATTTCAATATCTTTTTTTTGTTTTTCAATATCCTTAATTTGCTTCAAAGTTTCGATAGCAGTATAGGTGTTTTCTTGATATTTTTCAAATTTACTCTCTAACTGTTCCTTATCCTTTTGCAGATTTTCTATATCTTTTTCTAATTTAGATTTTGCAAATAATTTAGACTTTTCTATAATATCATACTCCGAATTACTTTTTTCCAAAATCCCTTTAAATCCTAAATTAATCATTTCGGAAACAATACTGCTTTGTTGAGTAAAATCAGTTGTTATTTCTGAAATACCATTGAGTATCAATTGTAAGTTCTCATTAGAAATTCCCTTTTCTCCATTACTAATATTTAAAAAGCTTACAAAACTTTTAAAATCATCACTTGTTCTATTTAAATAACGTAATAATATACTCATCCATTGAGATGGTAGTAAAACTATTGGAATAGATGAATTTTGGGAATAATCCCACTTTCTTAAGATTTGATCTGCTGAAATGAAATAGTATTTACAATCAAAAATATTAATGTAATGACCGTTCCTTAGGTATTCAATTAAATATATGTTTTTTGCATCAATTATACTTGCCTCCAAATATGACGTTGATTTACTATCTGATTTAAAAGTGTTTATTTTAGATGCTATATCTAAAATTTTATCTTCAATCTTGGAATCATTAACATCAAAATATTCTTTATAATCATTTTTAATTTCATACTTTATTTTTAATTCTTCTATTAATGAAAAGACATGAGCTTTAAATAAATCAGTTGAATCATTAGTTCTTTTTCTTCTCCACTTGTGATAATAATCAATAAAATCTTGACTTTTATTAAATTTTAAAAACACCTCAGAATTTATTTTTGCAGAGTTATACTTTGTCATTTGACCTATGTAAAAATCTAAAGTCTTTTTAATCTCTTCTTCAGTAAATTTAGAAAGAAGCAAACTCTCTTTTGCTTCTTTAAATTTATCTAAAAAAGTTAACATTCTTTTCTTTCTATTTTCACCATTTATGCCAATTGCTCTAAATATTACATTAGTGTCTAAATAAAAATTTTTGTTTTTTAAATTTTCTATTTTAAAATTACCTCCTTTTTTATTTGTTATTAAACAATATTCAAGAGATAGGTTTGATATATCAAAAATTAATTTGTTTTTTTCATCATTTTCCCAATTCAAGAATTTATTAATTATTTCTATCTCAATAGAATTTAAATTATGATCATTAAGATTTAATATTTCCTGTATCTGAACATTAGGATCTATTAGTTTGCTAAAGCTTAGAATATTGGTTTGAAAAACTTCATATAGAAAACTATAAATAATATTTTTTAAATCTTGTAAAACAAATTCATAATTTACATTGTGAAATTCTTGTATAAAAAAATCGAGATTGTTATTCCTAATTTTATTTGATATGTTTTCGTATCTTTTTGCTGATAAAGTAATTTTTAGTTCCTCAATTTTGCAAACAGAAGTATGAAAGTAGATTTCATCAGAAACAATATTTTTTATTTCTTCTTCAGTAAAATCTAAAGAATATTGTAATTTAATCTTATCAATTAAGGCATGAATTCCAATAAAATCATTATTGTTATCAATAAATATTGATTCAATTATTTTTCTATGTAATGTTATTGGACTTACTTCATAATTGTTATCAGCATATAAAACTGCTGCAAGTCTGAATATTTCTGAATTCATTTATACTTTCTTTTTTAAATTCACTTTATCTGATTTTCACTCTCAACCCTAGTCATCTTTGCCAACAACAAATCCTTCAATTCTTCAAGTTTTTTAATTTGGATAGTGTATACTTCTTTTGAATTAAAGATCTTTTGAATTTTTTCTTCAAAAGATAAATAACTAGAATTATCGGGAATCAAAATTCTAATTGGATTAAAAATTTGCATTGTCAAAAATTTTGTAGCAGTTCCAACAGATGATTCTCTCATTTCATCTAATAAACCTTTAATTGTATAATAAATTTGTTTATTTGATATTTTATCGTTGTTGGAACTGATAACATAAGTTCTTTGATAAGCATCGAATTTTCCTTTGAAATATTTCAATGGAAACTTTCCAGTTGCATTATTTCCACCTAATAAGACTGCTTCTTGGTCAAAAGAAAAACTATCCACTTTAAAAACCTCCTCTGAACAAGTGAAAAATGGATATTTTCCATTCTCTAAAGATGCATTAGAATCTAATTTTCCAGTTTTAAAAATTAAATCTTTTTGAAAATTCCCAACTTCCCAACCAACTGGAATCTCCTTTTCCAATTCTTCACAAAATTCCATTTCCCCACCATTACTTTTATAAGGTAAACCATTTTCATTAGGAAATTCAAAATCCACAAACCATTGCTTATAAATCGCTTGCGCGGTTTCTTCCAGTTTGTTAATCAATTGGTTGTTTAAGGCAATACGGTTTTGAATGGTGTTGTATTCTCTAACGAGTTCTTGTTGTTTTTCAATTGATGGAATGGGTAATTGCATGCCGCAAAAATCTTCCCATTCTAAACTTCCTCTTACTCCACCAACGGCATGAAAACAAGCTTCTCTATCAAATTCTGAACGAGTAAACCACATCATTAAATATTCAGGTAATAATTGTGAGGTGTCATTAATTTCAAAAACAGGGTATGCTTGAGAAATAATTGCAGTTTCAATATCATTGTATAAAGCAAGTGGCATTTTTTTATCTCTTCTCACTTGCATGGTACTGCACGCGAATTGATTTTTTCGGATAATCTTATAATTCTCCATGTCTGTTCCAATTGTATTAGCAACGGATTTTATAAATTGTTTCGAAATACTAAGTCCTACAAGATTGGTAACTTTTAATCCCTTGTTCCGTTCATCAACTAGTTTAATGAAATCTCCTATGTTTCTATAATTTGATTTCATATCCCAATTCTTTGAAAACGTTCAATAATTCAGTTTTTGATTGTTGCTCTGATTTCAATAACTCAGAAAATTCAGATTTGAGATTTTGCATTTTATCATCAAAATCAATATTTTCATCACGATTCACAAAAGTGATGTACTTACTTGGAACTAATGAATAATCTTTCGCTTCAATTTCATCTATGGTAGCGGCATAACAAAATTCTGGAAAGTCTTGGTATTTTGTCAAATCTGTTTGCCAATTGTGGTAAGCTTCTGTAATATCAATAATATTTTCAGGTGAAAATTGGATAAACTTTTTTTCAAAAGGAATTCCAACTTCTCTTAAATCCATAAACAAAATTTCGTGCTGTCTGTCACGATAGTTTTTGGTAGCATCAGGCAATTGTACCGTTCTTGCTTTTTTATTCTTGTTTAAAATCCAAAGTGTAACACTAATGTTAGTGGTATAAAACATATTTTGAGGTAAAATCACAATGGCTTCTACCAAGTTGTTTTCAATTAGTTTTCTACGAATTTTGTATTCTTCGCCACCGCCAGAAAGTGCCCCATTAGCCAAGATAAAACCTGCCACACCATTTTCAGAAAGTTTCGCTACCATGTTTAATATCCATGCGTAATTGGCATTGCTTGTTGGTGGTACATCATAACCTCTCCAACGAGGGTCGTCGGTTAGTTCATCGCTAGCCCTCCAATCTTTTTGATTAAAAGGTGGGTTTGCCATAATGAAGTCGGCTTTCAAATCTGGGTGTTGGTCTTTGCCAAAGGTATCGGCAGGCACATCACCTAAGTTGGCAGCAATACCTCTAATGGCTAAGTTCATTTTAGCAAGTTTATAAGTCGTAGCCGTATATTCTTGTCCGTAAATGGAAATCTCTTTTTTGTTTCCGTGGTGGTTTTCAATAAATTTAATACTTTGCACAAACATCCCACCCGAACCACATGCAGGGTCATAGATGACCCCTTTGTAAGGTTCAATCATTTCAGCAATTAAGTTTACAATACTTTTAGGGGTGTAGAATTCGCCTTTCCCTTTTCCTTCTGCCAAGGCAAATTTGCTTAAGAAATATTCATACACACGACCCACAATGTCTTGCTGTTTGTCTTTTATCGTATCAATGTTGTTGATGGTATCTAACAAAGCCGCTAGCTTGCTCACGTCCATATTCAAACGTGAGAAGTAATTATCGGGCAAAGCGCCTTTCAAAGCTGGATTGTTTTTTTCTATGGTATGTAAAGCGGTATCAATTTTTAAAGCAATATCAGCTTGTTTAGAATTTTCAATAATAAACGACCAACGTGATTCTTCTGGCAAGTAAAAGATATTTGACATATTGTAGAATTCCTTCATCTCTAGGAATTTCTCTTTATTGTCGGCAATTAACTCTTTTCTGCGCTCTTCAAATTTATCACTAGCAAATTTTAAGAAAATTAAACCTAATACTACGTGCTTATATTCAGATGATTCTACTGTACCACGCAATTTATTTGCGGAATCCCATAGTGTTTCTTCGATGCTTTTTTCTTTTTTTGCTTTTACTGCTTTTGCCATTATCTGCTTTATTTTTCTTATAAACCTCAAATCTACTAATAAAATATAAGATTTCATACCCGTAAAAATACCTGATTTTCATACCAGGTATTTTTACGGGGTACCTTTAGCAGCTAAAGTAACTAAAGGGTTTTAGAAAAAAATGTGGAAATCCGTAAAATGGGAAAAAATGAATAATAGTTCAATTAATTGTTTACCCAAATCAATAAACCACTAATATCAGCTCCTTCCATTTTTTGAGAACTTATGATGTCAATTTTTTTATTCTTTATTGTAAATCTCAAAATTAAATCATCAACAATCAAACACGGATTAAATCTATTGGCAATAAGAAAATAACCCATTCTATATTTTTTATTTTTTTTTGTAATTTCATTTTTTAAGTTCTTAATCAATGCATCTTGAGTAGAACCATAATAACAGTATTCACAATAGAAATCATCTGTAAAAAGACATTTAATTTCAGTTGTGTTAAATAAGAGATATTCTATGAATTGTTTAATCAAGAATGTTTTTTCAATATCCTCCTTTTCTACTGTTTTATTGATAGCACTCACTTGATGAAATACTTCAACAAATCGCTTTCTAAGTTCAGAATTAGTAGGATCAAAGAGAACAGCTCGTTTGTAATGTACAACTGCCCATTCAATTGATGATATTTTACTTTCTTTCAAACTTCTCTCAGCTGACTGAATATAATTTTCTGATATTTCTTTATCTGTTTTCATGAGTTGGATAGTTATTATTACAATATCAAAATAGATGCCATTAATAATTCGTACTGAATTTTGTAAAAATCATATTTAACATTCTTAAATCTTCCTTAAAAAAGTTCGATTTACCTCCATCCTGCTCCACAAAAAAACCCTGTAAAATAAATATTTTACAGGGTTTTTATTTTAAAACCACTATAATATAAACTAATTTCAAATGAATATATTGACTGTTTACTAAAAAAGACTTAACTTTAGTAATTAAACCTTTTTAACATGTCAAACATTCAACTCATCATAGAAGAAAGAGCTGTCGATATTGGTAACTTTTTAGTAGGACGCTTGTTGCCCTTTAAAGAAAAAAGAGCGGTTGGCCCTTTTGTTTTTATTGATCACATGGGACCTGCTAAATTGAAAGATTATCAAAATTTAGAT
This sequence comes from Flavobacterium sasangense DSM 21067, assembly GCF_000686885.1. GTDB lineage: Bacteria > Bacteroidota > Bacteroidia > Flavobacteriales > Flavobacteriaceae > Flavobacterium > Flavobacterium sasangense. The sequence goes on from NZ_JMLU01000024.1 coordinate 12,166, forward strand.
GTTCCTCCGCATCCGCATATTGGATTATCCACTTTAACGTATTTGTTTGAAGGCGCTATTATGCATCGAGATAGTTTAGGAATCAAATTAGAAATCCAACCTGGAGCTGTAAATTGGATGACCGCTGGAAAAGGAGTTGTTCATTCTGAGAGAACCCCTGAATATTTAAGAACTACAGATAAAAGTTTGCACGGATTACAAATTTGGGTGGCTTTACCCAAGCATTTGGAGAATTGCGAACCTTCGTTTTCTCACGTTGAAGCTAAAGACATTCCTCATTGGAAACAAGATAACGTTAATTTTAAACTAATTGCTGGTGAAGCTTTCGGAAAGAAATCACCAGTACCTGTTCATAGTTCGTTATATTTTATTGAAATTAAAAGTAACGATAAAACTTCCCTTAATATTGGTAAAGAACTATATGGAGAAGTTGCTATGTATATTCTAGAAGGAAGCATTACTAATGATGGGAATCGCTACGAAAACAAACAAATTTTAATCGCTAAAGAAAGTTCACTTTGTACTTTTGAAATGGCAGAAAATACTACCATTTACCTTTTTGGTGGAGAGGCTTTTCCTGAAGAACATTTTATCTATTGGAATTTTGTTCACACCGATAAAAATGTAATCGAACAAGCTAAAGAAGATTGGAAAGCACAACGTTTCCCAAAAGTTCCCAATGAAACCGAATGGGTTCCTTTACCCGAAGTAAAAGGCTTTAAATAACATTTTCTTTTTCTTACTTACTTGATAATCTACCGTGAAACGAGAGCTTCATGTCAAGAAAATATTTTAATAAATTTAAAAAACTTATCAACAAATTTAAAACATAATTTGTTGATTAATATTTATTCAAACAAGACTTAAAAGTCTTTTTAATATTTAAATTTGTTCCATACCACAATTAAAATTCTGCAGTATGGACAAATTTGTAATTAAACGAAATGGTACATATTTACCATTTGAACCTTTCAAAATAGAAGAAGCCATCACAAAAGCATTTGCCAGTGTAAGCGAAACTTTAAATACAAAAGTTATTGAAACGGTGTTCCAATTGTTATCACATCAAGACACTTGGGCAGTAGAAGATATTCAAGATAAAATTGAAAAAACACTTTTCGAATATGGTCATTATGAAGTAATGCGTTCCTTCATGTTGTTTCGTCATACTCGAAAACTTCAGCGCGAACACGTTTTAGGATTAAATGATGACACCACTTATGTCGACAGCACCCAAACCATCGAAGAATATACCAACCAAACCGATTGGCGCATCAATGCAAACGCTAATACTTCATATTCAAATGCAGGTTTAGTGAATAATGTCGCAGGAAAAATTATTGCGAATTATTGGTTAGACAAAGTCTATTCGAAAGAAGAAGGCTATGCACACCGTAATGGCGATATTCACATTCACGATTTAGATTGCTTAACGGGTTATTGTGCGGGTTGGAGTTTACGGGTTTTATTAAATGAAGGTTTTAACGGTGTTCGAGGTCGAGTAGAAAGTCGTCCTCCTAATCATTTTAGAGAAGCATTAGGACAAATGGCGAATTTCCTTGGGATTTTACAAAGCGAATGGGCCGGTGCTCAAGCGTTTAGTTCGTTTGACACGTATTTGGCTCCTTATGTTTTCAAAGATAATTTATCGTATGACGATGTTTTAAAAGCAATTCGAAGTTTCGTCTACAACTTGAATGTGCCTGCACGTTGGGGACAATCGCCGTTTACGAATATCACTTTAGATTGGGTAGTTCCAGACGACTTAAAAGAGCAAATCCCAACACGAAACGAACAGCATCTTTTCAAGGGAATTACTTCAGAAGATATTATAAAAAGAGCCAAAGAAAGAGGCGTTTCAGACATAACCGAAATGCGTTACGAACATTTTCAAAAAGAAATGAATCTCATCAACAAAGCCTATTATACGGTTATGACCGAAGGCGATGCGCATGGACAACCGTTCACCTTCCCTATTCCAACCGTCAACATTACCGAAGAATTTGATTGGTACGGAGAAAATACAGATATTCTTTTCGAAAATACCGCAAAGATTGGTTCGTCATATTTCCAAAATTTCATCGGAAGTCAATATACGTATGATAAAAACGGTAATAAAGTTGAAAATCCAAATGCCTACAAACCCAATGCCGTACGAAGTATGTGCTGCCGTTTACAACTCGATTTACGCGAATTATTAAAAAGAGGTAACGGTTTATTCGGAAGTGCGGAAATGACGGGAAGTATCGGCGTGGTGACTATCAACATGGCTCGATTAGGTTATTTGAACAAAGGCAATAAAGCCAAATTATATTCCGATTTAGATCGTTTGTTAGAAATTTCGAAAGCGACATTAGAGAAAAAACGCGTTTTTATTCAGGAAATGTATGATAGAGGTTTGTTTCCATATACCAAACGTTATTTGCCACATTTCAGAAATCACTTTTCTACAATTGGTGTTAACGGGATTAACGAAATGATTCAAAATTTCACTGATGGAAAAGAAGACATCGTTTCGGATTATGGAATGGCATTCGCAACCGAAATTTTGGAACACATCCGAAACAAAATGAGAGCTTATCAAGAAGAAACAGGCAATTTATACAACTTAGAAGCTACACCAGCTGAAGGCACAACGTATCGATTTGCTAAAGAAGACAAGAAACGATATTCCGATATTATTCAAGCGGGTGAAGGCGAAAACATTTATTATACGAACAGTTCGCAATTACCCGTAGATTACACCGAAGATCCTTTCGAAGCTTTGTTGTTACAAGACAATTTACAATGCCAATACACTGGAGGAACGGTTTTACACTTGTACATGAATGAAAAACTAAGTTCGGTAGAAGCGTGTCGTAATTTCATTAAAAAAGTGATTACGAATTTCAAATTGCCCTATATCACAGTGACTCCAGTTTTCAGCGTTTGCCCAAAACATGGCTATTTGAATGGCGAACACGAATATTGTCCAAAATGCGATGAAGAATTATTAGCAACCTTAAATACAACATCCTATGCAAACACAAACCACTGAAGCCTTGCTTCAACACAATGAAAAAAGAACCAAATGTTTGGTTTATACACGAGTAATGGGTTATCACAGACCCGTAGAAAGTTTTAATATTGGAAAAAAAGGTGAACACAAACAACGAACACACTTTAGAGAATGTAAATCTTGATTTTCTAAACAAAAAAGCCATTCATAGTTTTACACCCTTCACACTATTAGACTATCCCGATAAATCGGCTTGCATCTTATGGTTTGCAGGGTGTAATATGAAGTGTGATTATTGTTACAATCCAGAAATAGTTTTCGGAAAAGGCTCTTTTTACTTTTCCGAAATCATTTCGTTTTTAAAATCCAGAAGAAATTTGTTGGATGCCGTTGTTTTTAGCGGTGGCGAATGTTTGATACATAAAGACATCATTTCATTCATAAAATTAGTAAAAAGTCTAGGATTTTTAATCAAAGTAGATACGAATGGAAGTCAGCCCAAAGTACTCGAAAAACTAATAGAGGAACAACTCATCGATTATATAGCTTTGGATTTTAAAGGTCCGAAAGAGAAATTTTTTGCGATTACAAAATCGGATTTTTATGCTCAATTTCTAAGTTGCTTTGAATTACTTCAATCGAATTCCATTCCGTTTGAAGTTCGAACGACTTATCATTCGTCATTATTGAATCCAAAGGATATTGCTGCAATGCAAAACGTTTTATTGGAATTAGGTTACGATAAAAACTACTACATTCAAAATTTTAGAAATTATCAAAACACGATTGCACCACTACCTGATTCGCAATTAATTTCGGAAAAGGATATCCATCAGAATATGACTAAAATCATATTTCGATAATTTAAAATCCCTAACTTTGTGTAAATTTTATCTATGTTTTCAAAAACCTGTGAATATGCCATACGAGCTACCATTTACATTGCCTCAGAATCGTCTGCTGGCAAGCGCTGCGGTATTCGAGACATTGCCAGAAAAATTGAATCACCAGAACCTTTTACAGCCAAGATTTTACAACGTTTGGTAAAAGCCGACATCATAAAATCGATTAAAGGAAATGGCGGTGGTTTTGAAATCGAAAAGGTACAATTGAAACATATTAAGTTAGAACAGCTCGTAAAAGCTATCGACGGAAATGACTTATTTGACCGATGTAGTTTAGGACTTCATGATTGTTCCGACATACAACCGTGTCCTTTTCATCATAAGTACAAGCCATTACGTGAAAATTTAAAGAAAACGCTGAAAGAAACTTCTCTTTTGGATTTAATAAGTGAATTCAATACCGGAGAGACTTTCCTTAAGCTTTAAAAAATTTAATTAAATAAAAGATAAAAATATCCTCTAATGAAAACAACTTCGGATTTAAAAGAGAAAATTCTTGAATTGAAGAAAAGAAAAAATGCGGTAATTCTGGCGCATTATTATCAAGAAGAAGCTATTCAAGAAATTGCTGATTTTGTGGGTGATAGTTTAGAATTATCGAGAAAAGCATCGCAAGTTGATGCCGATATCATAGTTTTTGCTGGCGTTTATTTCATGGCAGAAACGGCTAAAATTGTCAATCCAAATAAAAAAGTAATCGTTCCCGATGTAAAAGCAGGATGTTCGCTTGCCGATGGTTGTCCGCCAAATGAATTCAAAGCTTTCTTAGAAAAATATCCGAATCATACCGTTGTAACCTACATCAATTGTACAGCTGAAGTTAAAACCTTAACAGATATTGTTTGCACTTCTTCCAATGCTAAAAAAGTGATTGCATCCATTCCAGAAGACCAACCTATTGTGTTTGCTCCTGATAAAAATTTAGGCAAATATTTAATTGCAGAAACTGGTCGTGATATGGTTTTATGGGAAGGTTCTTGCATTGTTCACGAAGCATTTTCATTAGAGAAATTAATCGATTTATATAAAAAACATCCAACCGCTACCATTATTGCGCATCCTGAATCGGAAACGCATATTTTGAAAGTAGCGCATTACATTGGTTCGACTTCAGGCATGTTGAATCATGTAAAAAACAGTCCAAACGACACTTTCATCGTAGCCACAGAAGCGGGAATTTTACACCAAATGCAATTGGATAATCCAACCAAGACATTAATTCCAGCGCCTTCAAAAGAAGACAATACTTGTGCGTGTAGTGAGTGTGCGTTTATGAAAGTCAACACCTTAGAAAAACTCTATCAATGTTTACAAGATGAAAGTCCTGAAGTGCTTTTGGACAATGAAATCATCGAAAAAGCTTTACTTCCAATTCAAAGAATGTTAGCGCTAAACTAAAACATCATGCAAAATTTAGAAACCGATATACTCATAGTAGGCACAGGATTAGCGGGATTATCTCTAGCGAAATATCTCAGCGAGCAAAATCCGAAACTACAAATTACCTTACTTAGCAAAACTTCCATTGACGAGTGCAATACCTATTACGCTCAAGGTGGAATTGCCGTTGTACACGACTTTATCAAAGACAGTTACCAACAACATATTCAAGACACTTTACTTGCTGGAAAAGGCATTTGCGATAAAAAAGTAGTCGAACACGTAATTACAGGAGCGCCTGCCCGCTTACAAGAATTGATTCAATGGGGCGTGGAATTAGATAAAAATAATTCAGGAGAATTGGATTTAGGATTAGAAGGCGGCCACTCCCAAAACCGAATTGTACATCACAAAGACAAAACTGGTTTAGAAATTGAAACCAAGTTGATTCAAGTCGTTCAGAATTTACCGAATGTTACTATCAGAACTTCCTTTTTTGCCACAGACTTATTATTAGACAATCAAAAATGCATCGGAATCATAGGATTTGATGAAAAAAGCGAAGTGACTTCCATCGTAGCAAAAGCAACCGTTTTAGCTACTGGCGGTTCGGGACAAGTGTTTGGTGTGACATCAAATCCTTTTGTTTCTACAGGTGATGGCGTTGCAATGGCATATCGAGTAGGCGCTAAATTGGAAAAGATGAAATACATTCAATTTCATCCCACAGCACTTTACGAACCTAATAAAAGTCAGGCGTTCTTAATTACTGAAGCCATTCGAGGATTTGGAGCTCATATTTTGAATCAAAAAATGGAACGTTTTGTTTTTCAATACCATCCCGATGGCGAATTAGCAACTCGAGATATCGTTTCAAAAGCCATTTCAGATCAAATGAAAAAAGAACATTCACAACACGTTTGGCTCGATGTAAGACATTTGCCGATAGACACATTTAAAACAAAATTTCCAAAGGTTTACAACTATTGTTTTGAAAATGGCATTGATGTTTCCAAAGATTTAATTCCGATAACTCCAGCAGCTCATTACCAATGTGGCGGAATTGTGGTGGATGAAACTGGAGCTACTTCTATCAAACAATTGTTCGCTATTGGAGAGTGTTCACACACCGGACTTCATGGTGCCAATCGATTGGCTTCGAATTCATTATTAGAAGCGATTGTTTATGCGCATGATTTAGCGAATCACCTAATTTCATCAATAGATGTGATTAAATTGACTAAATCTGAAATTACGCCAATTCGTTATAAAAACATTCATCACGACCAAGTGTTGCAATTCAAAAACCAACTGCAACATTTCATTAAATACGATGCTTTGTACACTTCTGGAAAAAATACCGAAAAAGTTTATGAGATGGTCACCGAGATGAGCAAACGCTTCAAAATGAAGTTCAAAAATTATGATTCGCATCCGTTTTTATGTGAAACTTATAATTTAATACAAACCGCAGAAATTATTTTAAAAGATTGTTTACCAAAAAGATATCGTGTAAAATCGGTTAAAAAAGAAAAAACTATTTCGTAATGCTGAATCTATTTGCCCATCCAAAACGCATTTTTTTTGTGCTTTTCGTTTGTTTTCTAGCGTTTAGCATTTGGATTTATGCCATTCCGCTTTTTAGCCCAACTCCTTATTCTGAAAAAGAACTTCATTTAGTAGCCGAAGGTCGATTGGTTTGGCAAAAACACAACTGTCATACGTGTCATCAATTGTATGGTTTAGGCGGTTATTTGGGTCCGGATTTAACGAATGTGTATTCGAGAACTGCGAATAACGAAGCATATATCAAAGGCATTATAAAATCGGGAGTAAAACAAATGCCTGCTTTTGAAATTTCGGATGACGAAATGAAAGCGCTTTTACACTTTTTAAAAAATGTAGATGCCACAGGAACATCGAATCCGCAAGATTACCAACCTGAAATAATAGGAACTTTTAGTTTAGAAAAGAAATGAAGAATTTTGGAATTTGGCTCATCAGAATATCACTTGTATTGTTTGTTTTAGGCTTGTTTTTTGGACATTTGGCTTCCGAAAGTTATCGCATTACCCAACCAAAGTCAGGTGTTATGGGATTTTTATCGCTTCGTCCGCTTCATGTGAGTAGTGCATATTTAGGGATTATAACTGCTGGATTAGGTTTTGTAACACTGATTATTGCGAAAATGAAAACCACTCGATTGGGTACTTTTTTACAATACTTGCATTTTTCACTTTGGGTAATTGCTTTACTGGGAATTTTCTACAGCTATTTTACAGGTGATTTTGGAGGAAGAGAATATTGGGAATTCAATCCCGTTTGGGCTTTACCGATCTTTGTTTCCTTTATTGTTTTCTTAGTTTTCTATCTGCATCAGGTTGGATTTTCTATGAAATGGCCTGTTTACTATTGGATGTGGCTCACTGGAATTATCTTCTTTATTTTCACTTTCATCGAAAATTATTTGTGGATTTTCCCTTATTTCAGACAACATTTTATTGCCGATATGACAATTCAGTGGAAAGTAAATGGTTCGCTCGTGGGCGCTATCAATCAAATTATTTATGGCGTTGCTTTTTATTTGATGGAAAAAATTAGTGGCGATGAAAAATCGTCCTATCAAAAACTGTCTTTTGCGATGTATTTTTTGGGAATGTTTAACTTGATGTTCAATTGGGGACACCATATTTACTTGCTTCCAACCGAAAAATACATTCATTACATTGCCTACGCAGTGAGCATGACCGAATGGATTATTTTGATTCGTATTTTTTACAAATGGAGTCAACAAATCAAAGAAAACAAACAGTTTTACTACTTTTTCCCTTACCGCTTTTTAATGGCTTCTGATTATTGGGTAACGATAAACTTAACCCTCGCGTTATTTATGTCAATTCCAGCCTTCAACTTATATACACATGGAACGCATATTACGGTGGCGCATGCTATGGGAACTACCATTGGGATTAACACGATGATTATTTTAGCAGGTGTATTTTACTTTATTAAACCGACTTTTAATTCGGCAAAATGGCGATTGTATGGCAGTATTGCGTTTTGGATAGTACAAGTTACCTTATTACTTTTTCTAATTTCCTTAATTGGAATGGGTGTTCAACGCGCGATTTGGCAAGCTGGATTGACTTCTGAAAGCTTTAGTAAAATGAATAGTTCTAGTGAAAATTGGGTTTTACTTTTTATCATTTTTGGAACGATTTTAATGTTTAGTATGGCGAGTTTCTTCATTTATCTTTTGATTCAATCTTGGAAGAAAAATAAATTGAATATTGAAGAATAAGTTTATCCTAAAAATAGGATGATAAAAATCAGGTGAAATTTGATAATTCCATTGTATATTCGGCCCTTAATTCTTTCAAATTTATCATTGCTTATGTTTTCAAAATCATGTAATTATGCCATTAAAGCAGCCATTTTTATTGCTAAACATTCTTTAGAAGAAAAAAAGGTAGGTTTTGTTGACATCTCCAAAGAAATCGATTCGCCACAAGCGTTTACAGCTAAAATTTTACAAATACTTGTAAAAGCTGGGATTATCGAATCGGTAAAAGGGGTAAATGGTGGATTTTATATTCCGATAAAAAGAATTAAAAAGACTTTCTTAGTTGAAATTGTAGATGCCATTGATGGCGATGCCGTTTTCCATGGTTGTGGATTAGGATTATCGCAATGTTCTGAAACACATCCTTGTCCAGTGCATGATAAATTTAAAAGTATTCGTAATGAACTAGCGCATATGCTAGAAACCACGAATTTAGAAGAATTAGCTTTGGGAATTAAATCAGGAGAAACTTTCTTGAAATCGCTATAAAACCAATTCTTCTAATTTGTAGTATTTTAAAACTGAAACATCAAATTAACAAAGATATTTCGTCCCATTCTTGGAATGTTTTTCCAATCGGTATAAGTAGTATAATTGGCATCGAACATGTTTTCAACACCTGTATTTAAAATCATTTTTGATTTTTCAAAAGTGAATTTATAACCAAAATTTGCATTTACAATTGCATAATCTGGTGTTTTGTCTTCACCATAAAAAGCGTTGTATTCGGTTTGTGTGGCATTTCCTTTTAGTTGTAATTCCGAACTGAATTTTCCTGGTCTAAAGCCTAAAGAAGTCATGTAATTAAACGGACTCATAAAAGGCAAACCGTTGTTTTCATTGTCTTTTCCTAAGTTATAGACGAATTGTCCTTTCCAAATCCATGCGTCTGATAATTGATAACTTACCGTAAAATCGGAAGATAAAATCGTCGCATAATCTAAAGCGGTATAGACTTTTATTCCATTGGCACCAATAGTCATAGGCGCTACCGAAGCATCTGGAATTCCTATGATATAATCGTAAATGTGAAAATAGGAAGCGGATAATTTAGTTTGCCATTTTTTATTTTTAAATCCAATATTGGCATTTCCTTCAAGCGATTTTTCGTTTTTTAAATTTGGGTTTCCGATATAATCAAATCCATCAAAGCTATTGTATAAGTAAAACCCATACCCTTCTGAAACTGATGGAGCGCGTTCGCCATACCCCATTCCGAATCCATACGAAATTCCGTCTTTGTTATAGAAATAATTAGTGGAAAAACTTTTTAGGAATCGAGATTTTGAAGCATCCATTTCAGGATAAAAAATCTGTAAACTTTGTAAGCCGAAATCACTCGCTACATTGTTATTATGAAAACCTAAATTCGTAGTGAATTTCAAATTCGAATGACAGTTGATTTCGAAATTATCTTCCAAATAAATTCCAGCATACAACGTACGAACATCAGGCCAAGTGTACATAAACATTAAGTTTTCGTTTGGATCCGATGGATACATCGTCATTTCGGCAACTGAACGATTGTAAAACGAATTCAAATTGGCTAAAAATTGATGCTTTTTGTATTTCCCATTTACTTTGGAATAAAAACCATAAGTATCGCTCCAACCTGGCATGTCCATGTGAATAGGAACAACAGGACGTTTGGTATCGTCCATAGTGTGCGTAATCGTATTGAAATAGAGTTTGGTTTCCCAATTATCGATTTGCTCCAAATTAGGTTTGTAATTGAATTTTACTGAAGTAATCAATGCTTCCGCCAACGAAACATCCATTGGTAACGCGGGATAACCAACATCGGTAGCTCTATCAAAAATTACTGAAGCTTCAATGTTTTTATTAGGCGCTAATCGGTAGCCAGAAGTAGCGGAAAGATTCAGTTTTCTGAACTGTGAAAATTGAATTTCTTTGTTATTTCCTGCTTTGTAATTTTCAGCATCGCGAAACATTACATCGGTATCCACATAAAATAAACTATCCGCATAATTGATGGCAGAACCAATGATTTTCTGGCGATTATTCGTTTCATAACCTGAGTTAACAAAGAATTCCCAACCTGCATTAGTAAATTGACGTTGGCTTCTTTTTAAATCAATCGAACCTCCAATCGTATTGCCATGACAACTGCCTTGTTGTCCAGAAGAAATCGTAGCTTCTGATAAATTAGATACTTCAACATAGGAAGTCACTGGGTCCATTTTATCGGTACAAGCCCCAAAGATTCGCATTCCGTCGATGGTAACTACGGTTCGCTCAGTTGCCATTCCGTTGATGATGGGTTCCCAAGCATAAGCACCTCTTTTGATTAAATCTACTTTGGTTGATTTTTGCAGAAATTCGTCTAAAGTAGCGAGTGTTTTGGTTTGTTTTTCGTGCAAAGCTGCTTTTGTTCCTACTACCAAAACTTCTTTAAGTTCTTTAGTTTTAAGAGAATCCGCCTCTTGACTAAAAGTAAAACAAAACGAAAGTGACAGAAAAAATACAACTAATTTTTTCATGATATAAAAGTTTTAAAAAAGGTCATTATTTAAGTCATAACGACCTTTTTTAGAGTAAAAATTAAAATTCGATTTCGAAGAAAATACTACTAGAAGTAACTGTTTCTGTGATTTCTTCTCCTTTTAAGATAGTTCCTTCAGCATTAGCTAATTGCAGGTTAATTTTCCAATAACCTGTCATGGTTAACGATAATTTACCATCGTATAATCCACCAGCTAAAGTTTGAGTCGCATGAACGTTATTTGGAGAGGTATGATTTCCCATACTTGGCATTCTTGGGTCGATTTTTACAGTGTAACCATCCACAACTGGGAACGTCATCATGTTTTGCATTTTCCAAACGCCAACTTTCATATCATTGATGGCTACTTTTGGATGATGAGGCTCAATATAAGCCACTAAATACTTAACACCATCTGAACCTGTAAATGTATTTACTTTACGTTTTGCAGAAGCTGGTACATCAAGTACATCTGTAGCAGTATAATCTACTCCATTAATTGTGTAATCGATTTTTAAATCCCAATATTCCGTATCATTTTGAGCCATTTGGAACATAATATATCCTTCATATAAAGTTCCGTTTTCAGTTACTTTTTCTACTGCTGAATAAGGACATGAATGCGTCATCATAGCCATATGCATTAATGGAGACCAACTCACTTCGGCATTTTTAATGTATTTATCTGTGGTGTTGTCTTTAATTCTTAAGCTAATTTCGTTGTATCCTTGTTCTAAACTTCCCATGTGAGAATACAATTCAATAGTATGCGTATCGTTAGTGATTTCTTTAAATTTAGTAATTCCGTCTAATTCATTTACAGTAGTTTCATCATCGTTTGAACAAGACACGAAAGTTAAGGCCATAGCAAAAATGGCTACAATATATTTTATTGAAGTTTTCATTATATTTTTAATTAAAGTGATTGTAATTCCATCTGAAATGTGATTTTTTCAGAGAAATTATGATATAAGTTGAGTGGGTTAATTCAGTAAATGAACTAACAAAAACCAATATTTAATTAAGAAATAAATGTGGGTGGATGAAAAAAGGCACAATCATTCAAGTGAAAGTAAAGATTAGAATAATTGTTACCAATAGAAGTTTTATTTAAAAAATAAATTTGTCTAATTTCTATAGGTTGAATTTCTTGAAAAAATACAATTTCAGTATGTTCGAAAGATATTTTCTTATCAGAAGAATTTTCAGAATTACTTTCGGAAGCTTTTGCCAATTGTTTTGCCAAGTGACACTTTCCGTTACATTTTAATTCGGGTTTGGATTTGTTCTCACAAAGGTTGTTTACAATGTAATCATAATTCACAGCATATTCTAAAACCGGAAGTATCGGCTTTAAAAACATCAATGCAGTTAATATGATTAGTAATTGTTTCATGGGACAAATTTACATCAAATAAATTAGGGTTTAGTATGATTTCAGTCATATTTTTTTTACTTTTGTTGAAATTAATTTGTGCTTTATCTAAAAGAATTAAAGCCTTCAACACAACTACTTTATGCAGATTGATTTAGATTTATTATTTACTTGGGGCGCTATTGCCAAGGAGTACAAGAAAAATGAAATTATTTTTCATGAAGAGGAATCGGCGAATTTTTATTATCAAATCATCGATGGTTGCGTAAGAATGTACAATTCCAATGAAGAAGGAAAAGAGTTTACTCAAGGCTATTTTAAAAATGGTCATAGTTTTGGTGAACCACCTTTGTTTATTGATGAAGTGTATCCTTCCACTGCAGTAGCCTTTAAAGATTCCAAAATAATAAAAATTTCGAAGGAGAAGTTTTTAAAGATTTTAGAGGAATATCCTTTTATTCAGAAGCAATTCTTGAATTTAATGGCAACTCGAATTCACACCAAAGCCAAAACTACAAAAGACATTGTAAATCAAAAACCAGAGTTTCGAATTTTAGCCTTTTTAAATGCCCACAAAAACTCAGATTGTCCTAAAAGAGAACTGGTTGCGTTTACAAGACAAGAAATTGCCAATTTTACAGGTTTACGAGTGGAAACAGTGATTCGAGAGCTTTCAAAAATGAGCAAAACGAATAAAGTGGAAATTATTAATCATAAATTATATTACTAATGTCTTTTAAAACAACTTTTTGGATTCGGTTTTCGATTCTTAATCTAATGCTTGTTGCATTATTAGGACTTCTAATGCGCTATAAGATTCTGTTTGAATTTCCGCTTCTCGATCAAAAAAGTGTACAACATTCCCATTCTCATTTTGCTTTTGCAGGTTGGGTTACGCATACTTTAATGACATTGCTCATTGCTTTTTTACAAAAACACGATACACTCAATAAAATCACATTTAAAAAATACAATCTTGTTTTAATCGGGAATTTAATTTGTTCGTATGTAATGCTAATTTCCTTTATTATGCAAGGTTATGGAGCAATTTCGATTACTTTTTCAACCCTTTCTATTTTTGTTTCTTATTGGTTTGCCTATGCTTTCTTTAAAGATTGTAAACAAATTGAAACATCTTCTGTAGCAACAAAATGGTTCAAAGCCGCATTATTTTTTAATGTGATTTCGTCTTTGGGAACTTTTGCTTTGGCTTATATGATGGCAACTAAAAACATCCATCAGAATGAATATTTAGCTTCTATTTATTACTATTTGCATTTTCAATACAATGGTTGGTTTTTCTTTGCTTGTATGGGATTGTTATTGGATTATTTAAAAGTAACTTCAAACTCAAATCGCATTTATTCGCAATCGTTTATTTGGTTGTTTTGGTCTTGCATTGCAGGGTATTTTCTATCAACACTTTGGTTAGATTTACCACTACTGATTTATATTTTAACTGCTATTTCGGCAATTGTTCAAGTAGTTGTTTGGTATTTACTATTTAAAACTATTTTTAAAGAAAATAAATCCATCTTCGTAAATCTTCCAAATTATTTAAAATATCTGATTTTATTTATCAGTTTTGCTTTGAGTGCGAAGTTCCTATTACAATTAGGTTCCACCGTTCCTGCAATTAGTAAATTAGCCTTTGGTTTTAGACCTATAATAATTGCTTATTTACATCTGATTTTGTTAGCTATTATTTCGCTTTTTCTATTGTTTTATATTTATGTGAATAATTTTATTGCCGTGAATAAGAAAACTATCTTAGGATTAATCTTATTTTGCATTGGCGTTGTTTTGAATGAAATTGTTTTAGGAATTCAAGGTGTTGCGTCTTTTAGTTATACTTTAATTCCTAATATAAATGAAGCTTTGTTCGGAATTGCCATACTTCTTTTCGCAAGTGTTTTATGGACAACTTTTTTTACAAAAAAAGGATAAAAAAGTATTTTTTTATGATTCTACTCATAAAATAATCATCAGATAATCAAGTACTTTGTGTGTATAAATTATTCAAATTATGAAAAATTCCATTAAAACTTTATTGTTAGCCAGTTTACTAATCACCTTTGGATGTAAACAAGGCGAAGAAACAGCATCTGAACCAACATCAGAATCTACAGAAGTACCAACTGGAGGACAAGAAAATGTTGTGGATGCAACATCAAATCCAAACATTGTGCAAACCGCTGCTGGAAGTAAAGATCACACTACATTAGTTACAGCAGTAAAAGCTGCAGGATTAGTAACTTCATTAAGTAACGCTGGACCATTTACTGTATTTGCACCAACCAATGCTGCTTTTGATAAATTACCTGCAGGAACCGTAGAAGGGTTATTAAAACCTGAGAAAAAAGGCGATTTAGAAAACATTTTAGGCTATCACACTTATGTAGGCTCGTTGAAAGCAGAATACATGCAAGACGGACAAGAGTTTGATATGGTGTTTGGTGGAAAAGTAAAAATCACTAAACAAGGAGAAAAAACATTCGTAAACGGTTCCGAAATTGTGGCTTCCATTGAAACATCAAATGGTATTATCCATGTAATTGGCGACGTTTTACTTCCAAAATAAAAAACAATTATTAATTCATCTTTTATAAAGGTAAAAAGCGTAGACTTTAACAGTTTACGCTTTTTATTTTATATGCCTCCTAATCGAATTAAGGAACCTAAAATCAACATCGAAATAGCGATAAGTGTCACTACCACAATAAGAATCGTAACGTAATGATATTTTTTAGGCGTAAGTTTTGGGAAAATAAAAAGTTGGGCTGAAATGGCTAATGCTAACGAAGTAATAAACAAAATAAGTTTGATGGAAATTACTTTTTCGATTCCATTTGAGAAAGAAAACCATTTGGTAAAAGTAACATCATAATCGTACGCCATTAAAATTCCGGTAATCACAAGCGTAATTAAAGAAGGCATTCCGATAGGTTCAAACTTATCTTTGAAAGCTTTTAACTTTTCTAAATCCTTAGTTTTTATCGCTTCAGGTAAATAGCGAGTAGCCAAAATAAGATGACCACCAATCCAAACGGTTGCCGCCAATAAATGAATGACTAATAAAAAATGATGATACATTACGCTAACGTTTTATACATGATAACATTGGCTATATTGAGTGCTCTTTCTTTGATTTCAATGGCCTTTTCGCCTTCAAATAATTCATCAACGGTTGTGGTGAATACGATTACCCAATGTTGAAAATGTTCTGGATTCATAGGACATTTACTGTGTAAATCTTTGTGGACTTGCATGGGACTTCCGTTGTAATTTCCGGTATAGAACAAGATGTTTTCCCAAAAATCGTACATTCTAGGCAAATGAGTTTCCCAATTCACCTGGCAATTTCGGTAAACAGAAAACCGATAACTGCATCGGTTTTGATTTTATCATAAAAGGTATCGACTAAAAGTTCAATATCCTTTCTATTTCTAATATCTGTTTTCATTTTGTAATTTGATTAAATAACAATTACAAGTCTTTTTTATTGAATTTTCGCATAGAAATGAAAAACGGAATAATCGCCCACAAACTCAACAACACGAATGAAACTAATAACCCAACTGAAGTTCCGAAGAAATCTTTAAAAATTGCTCCAGTATATCCCATCATAGCGGAAACATCTAAATGCAAAAGAATTTGAATTCGAGCTAAATCTATCGGACTAAAAGCAGTGATACCAACCATCATGTTTTCGATTGGATATTCAGCTAATTGGAAGAGTAAAAACAAAACCATTCCGTCAAATAATAGTGCGAAATACAACCAAATCATTATGGCTAAACCAATTCCTTTTGCTTTATCTCGGGTTAAAATCGAACTCAAAAATGCCAATGCAACAAAGATGACTGAAATCAAACAACCATTGAGCAACATCATAAAACCAACACTATCAGGAGAATTTACTAACAAAGGAATTCCTGCCCCAATAAAAAACGCAAAAACCATTGCCGTGGATAATCCGAAAAATAAACTCAACCAAATCTTTCTTCTTTTGATAGGTTGACTTAGTAAAAGTTCAATAAATTCGGCACTATTGTACAAATAAATCGTAGCAAATAAAATGGAAACCAACGGAACTGTGAATAAAATCACATTCAAAATCGTCAGTAATCCTTTTGATGAATTGTCTTCTAATGCAAAAGAACTCCAAGATAAAATAGACAAAATCAGCGTGTAAGCCAAAACGATTTTGTTTCGGATAATGTCGGATAATATGATTTTAATGATTCGGTTCATTTTGTTTGTTCTTTAAAATTTTGGCAATTGCTTTTGAGATTTTCTCTTCGCCAGTAGTAGATTTTAATTCTTCTACTTTTTGATGAAAATGTACTTTTCCTTCTTGCATAAAAATGATTTCGGTAATTAAATCGTCCAATTCACTCAACAAATGAGATGTAATCAAAATCAATTTTCCTTTTTCTTTCTCTTTTATGATTTTTTCTTTTAAAACCTCAGCCGCTAAAGGATCTAAACCAGCAGTAGGTTCGTCTAAAATCAATGCATCTGGATTAAAAAGAAAAGCTAAAACAGCACTTACTTTTTGGGTTGTTCCACCAGATAAAGTGCGCATTTGCTTGTCGAACATTTTTTCTAATTCGAAAGCGTGCAACAAATCTTCATCCAAATCATCTGATGAATTTCGAATCTTTTTAATCATTTCGATAATTTGACCAATTGTCATATTATCAGGATATCTTCCTATTTGTGGCATATAACCAATTTTTTCGCGATACAAATACTCACCTAAAACGGAATTTCCATTAAAATGAATCGTACCCGAATCTGGCAACACCATTCCTAAAACCGATTTTATCAAAGTGGTTTTTCCACAACCATTCGGACCAATTAAAGCGATACATTCTCCTTTTTTACAAGAAAGATTAATGTTCTTTAAAACTTCAAATTTTCCAAACTTTTTCTGCAATTCTTTTATCTCAATCATAGCGGCAGTGACTTCATTAAAGGCTTATTATCTACAAAATTATCAGGTGTTATACTGGGTAATACTTTTTCAGATTTATCTAGCAACGTAATCATAAAACTTCTATACAACAACATAGAAGAAGGCGTATTTTCGGTAAGCACGGCAAACAAACTTAACGGATGATACGGAACATCGCCCATTCCATCTTTGTCTAAATCGTAACCTTCATATTTGTCCCAATAATTCGCATTGAATGTATTTAAAACCAAACTTCCATTGGTACTAATATCGAAAGTATTTTTCAAGAAATTATTATTTACGATTTCGTTTTCCATACAGCTCGCTTGGATTTTCATGCCCCAACCATTCGATTCGAAACTATTTTTCTCAACTTTGATTCGAGACGTTCCTTCCATGTAGATTCCAGAAGTATTACGTGCAAAACGATTATTGAAAATATAACTATCTGCAATTTCTTTCAGCAATAATCCGTAAGCCGAATCGCCCCAATTTTCCTCAAAATAGTTATTAAACATTTTTACATTTTTGGTAAACATTACGGCTACTCCTGCTCCATTGTTCTTGAAAACATTGGTTATGTAAGCATCATCATTAGAAAACATGAAATGCAATCCGTATCTCACGTTATTGTTAGAGATGTTTCTCCAAATTACAGATTGGGTTACAAATTCGAAATAAATACCGTCGCGATGACCTGTGATTTTATTTCCGATGATTTGCAAATTTGAACTTTTCCAACAGTGAATTCCATTTCCAATTAACTGTTCAGCTTTACCGTAAGCTTTAATTATATTATTCTTAACGATACAATTTGTACTGTTTTGAAGGTAAATTCCAAAGAAATTGTTATCGAGAATGTTCCCTTGAATTGTGACATTATTTTTATCATAAACACGAATTCCACAAGGATCATTTAAAGCAGCGTGACCCGAATTAATTACTTTAAATCCTTTTACCACCACATCATTGGCATTGATAGATAATACTTCTTTTTTATGTTGGCCATCTAAAACAGGGAAGTTCTTTCCAATAAAATAAATCTTTTTATTGATTAAAATCGTTCCCTCTTTATAAATGCCCGAATCTACAAGAATTGTATCGCCATCTTTTGCTAATGCAAGGGCTTGCTTGATTTTCTTCACTGGAAAGTTAGCACCTACCTGAATAGTAGCCGCTTTCCCAATTGAAAAAAACAATAGGAATACTATGAAACTAATTTTTTTCATTAATACATTGTGAAAACTTGTTCCCAAGTTAACATTTTGGCATTAAGTTGTTTTTGAAAATCATCTTGGTCTTTATCGGATGCAAAAGCGGCAAAATTACCTCGCATTGGAGAATTAATCGAACCTCCATGCAAGTAAAAACATTGCTCGGCTGGAATTAAAGTATTGTCTTTTGCGTAATCGTTAACAAAGAAAGATTGCACTTGAACATTCGTATTTTCTTTCGTATAGTGCATCATACAAGATAAATCGTCAAACTTGTAGTAACGTCCTTTTTTAGTTAATAATTCAGCACCAAATTTTCCGTTCGAAATGGTCATTTTGCAGAATTCACAAGAGTCTACATTCAATTTGATAGGTTTTGGTTCGTTTGAAACACAAGAAATAATAAGAAGCGACGAAAATAAAAGTACAATCTTTTTCATAACTAAATAGTTTGTTTTCTTTTGAATAAATTGAATTCTTTAAATACAATGTAAAATAACATGACACCAGCAGCAATTAAATACCATCCTCCAATATCAGGAACAGAATAAGCTCCAAAATTTAATAATTGCTTGTATCCAATTAATGGAGGTTGATAGGCCATTCCAGGCACTTTAATAGCGGCATTCGGATCTAAATTGTGTCCGTATTCGTAATTCCAGCGGTAAAAATCTACTCCTGCTAAGATAACGAAAAGTATAAAGGTTCCGAAAAATGCTAGTACGAATTTTCTGTTATTGATAAAAATCAACGCAATAGAAATTAATGAAAAAGCACCAACAATATAAGGCAAGATTTTGAATTCGATAAAATTTTCGGTATGTAAAGTTGCCATTCCGATGTAGTGATTTAAGCCGTTAATGATTTCTACATCGCCACCAATTTTATTAGCATGTAATTTTAGCACCAAACCTTCAGGATATTGAGGCGCATCTAAATCGATTTGCCACATAGGCACAAATAAAGAACCTATAAACAATCCTGCAATGATAAATAAAAGGATTTTTGAAACTAAAGCAAGTTTTGTAGTTTCCATACAATTGAGTTTAAAAAAGGGACAAAAGTTACTTTGCCCCTTTTGTTAAAAATTTATTTTGTTGCTGGTACGTTTGTTCCTAAACTAAATTGTAGTGGAACATTTGAACCTTTTGGAGATACTCTAATGTATCCTTGCATTTCTTGGTGTAACGCACTACAGAAATCGGTACAGTAGAATGGGAAAGTTCCTACTCTATCTGGAATCCATTTTAATGTAGTAGTTTCTCCAGGCATGATTAATAATTCACCATTGTTAGCACCTTTCACTGCAAATCCGTGAGGTACATCCCAATCTTGTTCTAAGTTGGTTACGTGGAAATATACTTCATCACCAAGGAAAACACCTTCAATATTATCAGGAGCAAAGTGAGATCGAATAGACGTCATGTACACATGCACTTTGTTTCCTTCTCTAACCACTTTGGCTTCTTTTTCACCTTTTGCAGCATAAGGATGTTTGTTATCTTCTAATTTATAGAATTTCAACTGTCCGTTGTTTCGAATTAAATCCGCTGGAGCTGCTTGTGCGTAATGTGGCTCTCCAATGGTTGGGAAGTCTAAAATTAGTTTCATTTTATCTCCACTAATATCAAATATTTGAGCCGATTGTGCTAATTCAGGACCTGTTGGTAAATAACGGTCTTTTGTAATTTTGTTGTAAGCAATTAAGTATTTACCAAATGGTTTTTTACTATCACCACCAGGAATACATAAGTGACCTACAGAATAATATGTTGGAACACGGTCTAAAACTTTTAATGTTTTAATATCCCATTTCACTACTTCAGAAGAAACGAAGAAAGTCGTATAAGCATTTCCTTTTCCGTCAAATTCAGTGTGTAATGGACCTAAGCCTGGTTTTTGAACTTCACCATGTAAAGCAGCTTCGTATTTCACCACTGGAATTCCTCCATAATCACCTTCAAATTTTTTCCCTTTGATGGCTGCTTGTAATTTATCAAAACTAAACACAGGAATTAAAGCTGCTAATTTACCTGAACCTACGATGAATTCTCCTGTTGGATCAACATCACAACCGTGAGGCGATTTTGGACAAGGAATCATGTAACAGATATCTTTTAATTCAGAAGCATCTAAAACCAATACTTCATCTTTCATAGTAGATTTAGCAGAGTGTGTAGACTCTTCCCAAGTGTTATGTGCATATTTCACTTTTTGTTTTTTACCTTTTCCAGCTTTGATGTATTCTTCTGCTTTTTTCCAGTTCACTGCCATGATAAAGTCTTTATCTTTTTGAGAAGCGTTCACTTCTAACAAAGTATTGGCTTGTTCTGTGTTGTAGCAAGAGAAGAAGAACCATCCGTGAGATTTTCCTTTACCAGCGTGAGAAAGGTCAAAATTTACACCCGGAGTCACAATTTGGAAAGCCAAATCCATTTCTCCCGATTTTTTATCCACGCTTACAAAACTGATGTGTCCTTTGTAATTTTCTTTATACGTGTTGATTGGAACGTCTCCATTAGAATAATCGGCTGGAACACTAAAACGAGTACCCGCTACCACATATTCTGTATTTTCAGTAATGAATGGAGAAGAGTGATTACCTCCACTGTTCGGAAGTTCGATAATTTCAGCTGTTTTGAATGTTTTTAAATCAATTCTAGCAATACGCGGGGTATTATTAGCATTCCCAAAAACCCAACGACCGTCAACTTCACCGTTAGTTTGAGACATTTCGGTGTGGTGTAAATCGTCCCAAGGCACGAATCCGTGAGAGGTATTTAACATTGGTTTTGTTTCTTCGCTGTATCCCCAACCCTTTTCTGGGTCAACCGAAAATACGGGAATAACTCGGAATAAACGTCCGCTTGGTAATCCGTAAACACTTAACTGTCCACTAAAACCACCTGAAACGAAATTGTAAAACTCATCGTATTTTCCTGGTGCAACATACGCCTTCTCAGCAGCATCGCCACTTACAGCATCTCCTGAGCTTTTTGGCTTACAGGAAGTTACCAAAGCACTTCCTAGGGCAATTACTAAAACTGCCTGTACAAATTTATTTTTCATGATATATGTAGTTAAATTAAGGTATCGTATTACTTTCACTTAACACAATACCCTTTTATGTTTATTTCACACCGTCATTTTTACGCATATACTCAAGAATTCCTCTAGCTTCGTCGTCTGAAATACCTTGATTAGGCATACGAACCAAACAAATTTCCAATTGCGCTTGAACCTCTGGATCTTTGTCAATCATTGGATCTGGATTAGTAATAAAGTTCATAATCCACTCTGGTTTTCTTCTTTCTGTAACCCCTTTCCAACCTGGGCCAACTAATTTTTCATCTGTTGTTTTGTGACATGATGCACATTTTACACCCGCTACTTCTTCTCCTTTTTTTGCTAAAGCTTGGTCTAAAGTAGCTCCCAATTCAACTGTGTCAAATTTTCCTTCACCACGTTTTGGATCATACGATGCTGGATCAGCAGCTTCTGTTGTTGCTTCACCTCCACCTGGCTGATAATTGTCTTCAGCAGATGCTTCTTTTTTACCACATGCTATAGCTAAAGCAAGAGATAAAACAAGTAAAATCGATTTGTTCATGATATTTTAATATTAAAATTATTACTACAAATTTATGAAATTGAGTGCTTTAAAAGTATGATTACAATCATAAAAAAGGATATTTTTATCTTTATTATTAACAATTGTTGAACAAAAAAGGCTGTTTCCAAAAAATGAAAACAGCCTTTTACAAAAACCTACTTATAAAAATTAAATAACCCTCATTATTAAGTAATTATCTTTTAAACTGGAATCGTATTGAATTCTAATTTATTCAATTGTAATTCCAATTGTAAAATATCGTTTTGAATTTTTGAATTCTTTTCCTGAAAAACCGATTTGTAATAATCTATCCCATTTAAAAGATTCGCTTTAAATGTTTCCCATTTTTTAATTTGTTGGGGAGTAATTTCTAAAACTTCATTTATTTGGTTAGTCAAATACGAAACATACAAACCTAATTCTTTCACAAACATATTAGGTCTATCGGTATGATTTTCGATTTCTTTTTTGCCGTAAATATGTTGAATCATCTCTTTCAATGAAAATTCTCTAGAAAAGTAAGCCATATTTGGACCAGGACAAACCACAACACCTTGCGCTTGACCTTTGATTGGAATTCCTAATTCGATATGACTTGCATTTGCTAATCCCACACACAAACATGATTTTTCTGTAATTGAATTGTATTCTTTCGTGTAAGCTTCAAACGAAATGCTATCACGTTTTGCTTCTAATTCTTCTAATTTCTTGTCTTGATGCTTTTTAGATGCGGTACAAGTACCTTCTTTTTTGTATTCTTTACTTAAAGCTAAATATTTCTTTGGGCAAGAACTTCCTGCTTTTCCTGAAGCGATACGTTGGCTTTTAAAGAAATCATTTGTCATTCCTTTAATCGTATTGAACGGAACTCCCAAAGGCGAAATGTTACTTAAGTACAAATCTTTTTCTTTCGCATCCGCCAATAATTTTCTAGTTTCAGCATCAACCGAAGTCGCTTCTGGAACTAAAAGAAACGGTGAACCCCAACCCACAGCATCCACTTGATAATGATCTAATAAAAACTGATGTTCTTTCGCTGTTCCTACTCCGCCTTGAACTGTGATTTTTAAAACGGGTGGTTCGTTTGGAACTTCTTTATTTTTTGACGCTAAAGCATTTGTCAATAGCGAAAAAGCCGATTGAATCAACTCGTCTTTCTTGTTTTTGAATTCTTCTAAAATTGGGCCTAATAAAAAACCATCAGTAGCAAAAGCGTGACCTCCACAATTTAAACCTGATTCGATTCGATATTCGGAAACCCAAAGTCCTTTTTTAGCTAAAAAATTTCCTTGAATCATTGCCGAACGGAAATCACTTACTTTCAAAATAATTTTCTTCTGAAATTGTCCGTTTGTATTTGGATAAAAAGCATCGAAAGTTTCCATGTAACTGTACAATCTTGGATTCATTCCAGCAGAAAAAACTACGGATGAATTTGTGGTACTGTTTACAAAACCTCTTAAAGCTGCATGCGCATCGTTGTACATTACTGGCAATTGTTCGTCGTTACTAAAATTATCTTTGTCGATTTTCGTCATGATATTCACATCGATGCTTCCTGCTGCAAAATGATGGTCAAGAATCGATTTTAATTCCATCATATTGTTTTTTCCTGAATCGATTAAATGCTCTAATTTGATTTTTAATTCGGAAGTTGTTGGCAAAATGGCGATAAAATCTTCTAATTGTGTTCTTTTTTCAATCAATTCCGATTTGAAACTTTCGAATTTTTGAGTAACAACTGTATCGAGTAAATTCAAATAATTGGTGATTCTTTTGGCTCTAAAATCTTCTACTTTTTGTGAGATTTCTTCATACGGTTGCTTGAATTTTTCGGCATAAAAAGCGGTCATTTTTTCAATCAAATCGTCATCCATAATCGAAATTACAGAATCAATTCCGTATTGCGCAACTCGCACTGGACTATCAATAGTGAACGCCAATCCCATAACAGGAATGTGAAAAGTGTGTACGTTTTTTTGTAAAGTCATATTGTTTTCTTGGTTAATTTTTGCATTCTATTTATTTCTTAACAAAATAAATAGTGACAAATAAAATACAATCCTTCAGATTAATATATGATTATTATCATGCTTTGAAAATTGGAAAAATTTAAAGTAAAATCACTAAAATAATTCCCATTAAACCACCAAAACCTAATATCAAATATTTCCAAAAAGGATGTGCTTTTTTTAATTCCATAAACTGAAAAGCTACTAACCAAAACTTAATTAAAGCTAAAGTCACGACCGCTGTTGCCATAATTTCTGCACTTACATTTAATGCTAAAAAAGCAGCAATTATAGTCAGTGCCAACAACAAAATAAACGTAGAAGAAATAGTGTCTTTCATAATCTTACATTTAAAAAAGTAAATAAAGTACAGGAAATAAAAGCAACCAAATTAAATCGCACATGTGCCAAAAACTGGCACTAGCTTCGATGTCTTCAAAGGATGCTTCGGTTTGTTTTTTTCTGATGGAAAATGTAATTACTAATAAGATTACCAATCCCACCAAAACATGTATAAAATGAAAACCCGTTAATAACCAATAAAATCTAAAAAACGAATTGTAATCCATGTGCAATCCGGCTTCTAATTTTTCGTAATATTCAAATGATTTTAGAACCAAGAATCCGAAACCTCCAAGCATTGCCCAATTGAAATAAAACAACGCTTTTTTGATGTTAGCGGCTTTAAAAAAACAGATTCCTTTGGCTACAAAAAATCCGCTGGTTAACAACAAAATCGTGTTTATAGTTCCAATTGTTTTATTCAGTTTTAAACTACTGCTGTGAAACAATTCGCGTTCTTCTGAACCGTAATAAGCTAATGCTAAAATCGCCATTCCGAAAGTGATGAGTTCCAAATAAATAATAATCCAAATTAAAATACCTCCTGGCGGATAATATATTGATTTTGTATTGTTCATGATTGTAATAATTCAACTTTACCTGTGTGTAAATCGTAAAATGTTCCTACTATTTTTATTTTTTTCTGATGGACCAAATCTCTAATAATTTTGCTCGAAGAGAGAATGTGATCTATGGTGGAAAGAACGTTCAACCGACCTGTTTCATCTGATAAATGTTCGGGTAATGGATACGTTCTATGATGACTAAATGCCACTTTTATTTGATTGGTTAATTGTGTTAAATGTCCTAAATTCACATTATCAATTGCACCTTGAACCGCACCACAATTGGAATGTCCTAACACAACCAACAATTTTGTTCCTTTTACTTTAACGGCATATTCCATACTTCCTAAAATGTTTGGATCTTCAATATTTCCAGCAACTCGTGCTACAAATAAATTTCCAATTCCTTGGTCAAAAACAATTTCTGGCGGCACACGAGAATCGATACAAGACAACACAAAAGTGTGCGGATGTTGGTCTTTTTCAGAATAGTGAGCTTCATCAATGAAATCATGATGCATCGGTACATTATTAACATAACGCTGGTTTCCTTCCATCAATTCTCTCAAAGCTTCATTTGCCGTTTTTGGAACATGATGATGCTCGACAGTTTCACACGAAAAAATAAAGATGATAAAAATGCTGAATAAAATCGTACCTATAATTCTCATAACTCTTTCTATTAATTATTCCATTCTAACAATCGTTTTTCGCCGTTAATTTGTTTGATATCTGTAATATCTTGTGACATTTCGATTACGCCTTTATATCTTTTTTGAGTATCTCTAACTGCAAAATAGCGAATGTAAATCAGACGTTCTTTGTAGTTAATCCAGAAAGAAGCTTCGTTTTGCTCGCCTTTTCTAAACGCTTCTAAAATTTGCAAAACGGTATCCACACTTTTAGGCGGATGACAAAAACGAACTTCTCTACCAATAATTCCGGCACTTCTTGGAAACACGCGTTCTTCGCCTCGATTGTAGAAAATTACTTTATCGTTTTCATCAACATAAGTTAAATCGATGGGTAACGTTTTGAAAAGTAAGTTTACTTGTTCAATTGTCATGAAACCTTCATCATAATGCGCTGCATTTTCGTTGAAAACCACATCGGTTCTGCGTTCTGTATCTTGAGAAGGATGAATGTATTCTGATTCTTTGGGGAATTTTGGTGGCGCTTCTGATAACATCCAACCAATTTCGTCTTCTCCTTTTCGCATTTTAATCCAATCCTCTTCTGATAGCATTTCTAAAGCATTTGGAAACAACACGTTTTCTTCTACTTCAAGTAATCGATATAAATTTTGAGAGATTAAATTGGTATTGTGTTTAGCGGAAGTGAAATCTTGGTCATCCAAATTTTTTCTAACAATGCGAAACATTTCTCTAATCGTATCGTGAAACGACCACATATTGCGAGAAGGTCCTGTCCAACCTTTTTGTTCTAAAAACGGAAATAATTGATTTTCTTTTCGTTCAAAACGTTTTTCAACAGTTGCTAAATGATTGAAAACATTGTAAAATTTCTGAAATTCTTCTTTTGGATTTATGCTATTCAATTCTTCCAATAACTGATGAATCAAATCGGTTTCTAAGAAATAAGTATGAATGGGATGTCCTTCAATCACGTTTGTATGTGTTTCTGATGTTGCCATTTTATTGATGTTTGATTTTCTCATAAAGTTTTACCAATGATTTTAGTAAAGCTTCGGGAGAGGTTAATATTTGATAATGATTTTGACCGAACATTTGCGGTAAATAATATTTGGCTTGCGCTTCGATGGCTAAAGCATACGAATTGATTTTTCGTTCGTTCAGTTCTCGCAACGCTTGTTTGATGTCTTGAATTCCGTGTTGTCCTTCGTATTTATCGTAATCGTTTGGTTTTCCATCGGAAAGCACGATAATCCATTTGTTTTTGGCATCCAATTGATCCATTCGTGCGCCAGCGTGACGTAATGCGGGACCAATTCGAGTATAACCATTAGGCTCAACAGCTCCGATTTTATGTTTGGCTTTGTTCCAACTTTCGTTGAAATCTTTCAAAGTCAGATAAGTCGTGAAATTTCTAGTTTTGGAATAAAATCCATCAATCGCAAAATCGATATCGAATTCATGCAGAATTTCGCCAAATAAAATAGAAACTTCTTTTTCTACATCAATCACTCGATTTCCTGCGGCATAACCATCGCTTGAAAGACTAATATCTAACAAAACTAAAATCGCAATATCTTTGTTTTTCTTTCTTTGCGATAAATAAATGCGTTCGTCTGGCGATTTTCCAGAATGAATGTCGGTATATAAATCGGTTAACGCGTCTAAATCGAAAGCGTCACCTTGTAATTGTCTTCGTTGTTGTTGCATTTTATTATTTACGCTGGTAAGCATTTTTCGTAAACCATTTAAAGTGGTTTTGTACTTCGCCATAGTATTTTTATAATAAGTTGCGTGGGTTTTGAGTTGGGTTTTTGGATACACTTTACAGAAATTAGTCAAGTAATTACGTTTTTTAAAATCCCACTCGTCATATTTTAGATGAAAGCCTTTTTCATCTACCTCAGCACTTTCGGCAATGGAAGTATTCTCAACAAAATCGGCTTGATATACAGAATGTACCATATCATCCACACGAACCGTAAACTTCATGTTCATTTCTTCCAAGGCTTCTTGATGGTCTTTTAAATCGTCTTTTCCATCAAAATCACGCCAATTTCCGTTGAATTCTTCTGCAGTTTCAATTTTCTCGAAACTGTGCATTAAGACATAATCTTCTTGTTGTTTTTTGTCAATAGTAAGCGATTCAATTTCTTCAACGGCTTTCGCATGAAGCGTGGTTTCGGCTACGACATTGTTTTTTATTTTTTTAGTATTGTCATCGAAATTTTGCAATACATTTTCGGATTCAATTTCGGGTGTGTTTTTCATCCATTTTCCGTACAACCAAGAATAATCAATGGATTGGTCTTTTTTATTAACGGGTAATTTTGGCACCGCATCATAATAAAACTCTTGCATGGATGGATAATTTTCAAACATTTTTCCAATGACTAATGGCGCAGTTTCAAAAGCTTTTTCCAAAGAAAGTTCTGGTGAATTATCTTGGTTATCCCAATTGAAATTCAGTTGTTTTTGAATACTCAAATACACTGTTCTGAAAAAATAGAATTTCAGATTTTCTTCTTTTGTTGGGAATAGCGAACAATTTATTGGAAGAAAGAAGTTTTTGTTTTTGTAACCGCCTTCGCGTTCGGCTGGAAAAATTTCGATTGGCACACCACAAATCGCTCTAGCAAAAAGAGTCAATCGTGGTTTAATATCAGATAAGTTGATTTGACGGCTCAGAATTTCGGCATCATTGAGTCGTTTATTTTTAAAGTACTTGAGTACTTTTTTATAGATAATTTCGTCTAATTCTAAGCCCATAACTCCAATCTTTAAATCATTAAATCGCACAAATCGTTTAAAGCTTGAATGGTTTCTTGCTCGTCTGTTAAAGGTTCAACAACGGCAACGTGAACGGCTAATCGTTTTGGTAATCCGTTATTTATAAGTTTCGCGGCGTCCACTAATAAACGGGTGGAAACGGTTTCGGTTAGGCCTAATTCGGTAAGATTTCTAATTTTTGTTCCAATAGTGACTAACTTTTGAGCGATATCGGCTTGAATTCCGGTTTCATTAATTAAAATTTCGGCTTCTATTTTTGGATTGGGATAATCGAATGAAAGTGCTACAAATCGTTGACGAGTAGAAGGTTTTAATTCTTTGAATCCTTTTTGATATCCTGGATTAAACGAAGCTACCAAAAGAAAATCAGGATGTGCTTTGATGGTTTCTCCTAATTTATCAATAAAAAGTTCTCTTCTATGATCGGTTAAAGAGTGAATAGCTACGATGACATCAGGACGCGCTTCGGCAACCTCATCTAAATATAAAATGTATCCGTTTTTTACGGCTATGGATAAAGGTCCGTCAATCCAAATGGTTTCGGCTCCTTTGATGATAAAACGTCCAATTAAATCGGTTGCTGAAGTTTCTTCGTGACAACTTACGGTGACTAATGTTTTGTTTACTTCATTCGCCATATATTCGATAAAACGGGACTTTCCAGAGCCGGTTGGACCTTTCAATAATAAAGGCAATCGCAATTGGTTGATTTGATTGAAAATTTCAATTTCTGAACCTACTGCTTTATAAAATATGGTTTTTTCTGCTACTATCATGGCAATTTATTTTTGAAAAAACCGAAACCAAAAGCGGGCAGCGACAACTCTGGGCAATTGGTCTCGGCTGGTTATTAATTGTGTAATTCTAACCCTTAATAATTAATAACTATTCTTTTACAAGAGCTTCATCTGTAGGTTTACCGTATTTGATAAACTCTAAAATGTATAACGTAATTCCAGTTGCAAAAAGAGAAGCACAAAGCAGTAATACTACAAAATGAATACTGATTTCGTTTTGAACATCCATGAAATCCATTTTCATTTTACGTTCCATGTACACTTGGGCAACACCTGCTACACCAAAAGCTACTGTCATTCCTAACATTCCGATATTAGACAACCAAAACGCCATGTGACCTCTTGTGCTGTCGTATAATTTTCTTCCTGTCATATTAGGCATTGCATAACTAATAATTGCTAAAACAATCATAGCGTAAGCGCCCCAGAAAGCATAGTGACCGTGCATTGCTGTTACTAAAGTTCCGTGCGTGTAAATGTTGGTTTGTGGTAAAGTGTGCGCAAATCCTAACAATCCAGCTCCAATGAAAGATACAATAGAAGCTCCGATTGTCCAGAATAATGCAATTTTGTTTGGATGTGATTTTTCTCCTTTTCGGTACATATATACTGCGAATAATGCCATTGCCAAGAACGCTAACGGTTCTAATGCTGAGAAAATTCCACCTACGATTAACCAAATTTTATTTACTCCGATGTAGTAGTAATGGTGACCTGTTCCTAATAAACCAGAAAGGAATGTTAAACCAACGATTACATATAACCATTTCTCGATAACTTCTCGGTCAACACCAGTAAGTTTGATTAATAAGTATGATAAAATACCACCCATTATTAGTTCCCATACACCTTCAACCCATAAATGCACTACCCACCAACGGAAGAATGAATCCGTAACTTGGCTATCGAACCAAATCATACCCGGTAAGTATAATAAAGCAGCAAAAACCAATCCCATTGTTAAAACTAATGAAGTTGTTGTTCGTCTTTCTGCTTTGAATAAAGTGGTGAGGATTAATCCCAAGAACAGTAAGACATTTATAACTACTAAAACATCTAATTCTCTTGGAATTTCAAGGAATTTTCTTCCTTCCCAAATATTAAAGTGATAGCCAACGATTGCTAAAACTCCAACAACCGCCAAAGAAATCAACTGTACATAGGCCAATTTCACATTGACTAATTCTCTTTGTGCTTCTTCAGGAATGATATAATAAGCGGCTCCCATAAAACCGGTTAATAACCAAACTACTAATAAATTCGTGTGAACAGCTCTTGCTGTATTGAACGGAATAAAATCGTGAAGACCATCCATTCCAATTCGGGCAAAGCCCATAATAAAACCATAGATAATTTGTAATGCAAATAATAACATGCATAATCCAAAGAACCAATACGCTACTTTTTGTGATTTATATTTCATATCTTCTAAATTTTGGATTATTCTTCTTTAGCTAAAGGTGAAACCACGCGTTCAAACCCATTCAAATCAATGTTTCCTATCCATTTGAAATAGGCAATTACAGCTTCGGCATCGGCATCGTTCATTTCGTATTTTACCATTTTTCTGCCTTTTGGTCCCCAAGGAATTGGCGATTGTAAAACGGCTTTTACATAGCCTTCTCCTCTTCTTTCGATTACTTTGGTAAGTTCAGGTGCGTAGTAGCCTCCTTCCCCAAGTATGGTATGACAACCCATACAATTATTCGATTCCCAGATTTCCTTTCCTCGAATAACTTTTGCATCAATCTTATCATGATAAGTTTGATCATTTTTAGGCATGAACGAGTAAATGGTTAAGCCGATAAAGACTAAAAAGGTTACTACGGTTCCTCCTAAAAAAAATGCTCGTGCTTGTGATTTTGATAACATATTTTAGATATTAGTTAGAAATTATAAAGGATATTTTTATCCTTTAATTAAGTACAAAATAACTGCCAAAAAAAAACATTCGTTATGATTCAAATCATACTATGAAAATTAAATTAAGGATAAATTTGTCTTTTATTTAAACAATACATCATTATGGTAATAGATTCAAACAAAACAGTGGGAAACATAGTAGCAGATGATTATAGAACTGCAGGTGTTTTCAGTCAACTAGGTATCGATTTTTGTTGTAAAGGAAACCGAACAATCGATGAAGTATGTGCAAAAAAAGGCATTGATAAATATGCGCTTTTAGACGAATTAGAACGTGTTACGGCAAACAACAACAATCAAGGAATCGATTTTAAATCTTGGGAATTAGATTTATTGATTGATTATATTGAGAAAAAACACCATCGTTATGTGGAAGAAAAAATTCCACAATTGCTATCGTTTTTACTTAAATTGGAACAAGTACATGGCGCTCAACATCCAGAACTTTTTGAGATTAAAAAATTATTCAAAAGAAGTGCGGATGAATTAACGCAACACATGAAAAAAGAAGAGTTAATTCTGTTTCCTTTTATCAAAAAAATGGTAGAGGCTAGTCGAAATAATACACCCATCAACAATCCCGGATTTGGTTCTGTTGCCAATCCTATTGCGATGATGATGGAAGAACATGAAAATGAAGGCGAACGATTTGAAAAAATTGTAGAATTATCAAACAACTACACTCCACCAGCAGATGCTTGCAACACGTACAAAGTCACTTATCAAATGTTACAAGAATTTGAAGCGGATTTACATGCGCACATTCATTTAGAAAATAATATTTTGTTTCCAAGTGCCATTGTTTTACAAGATAAGTTTTATTAGTTAATTAGGTTCTTTAAAAGGAGTCGTTTTGGTAAACAGGACGATTCTTTTTAAAGTAAAAGGACTGCTAATGTATTTTAGCAGTCCTTTTTTAATTAAATATAACCCATTTATAATTAATCTATTTTTTATGAGTAAACAATTGCGGATTAAATGAAACCATTACCCATGCCCAATTGTTACCATTTGAATTGTTTCCTCCTTTTAAAATTTCCATAGTATCGCTGGCAAACATTTTTGAAACACCTCCAGAAATTACAAGGTTTTTATCCATTTTATAAGTAGCTGTTAAATCGATTTCTGTACCTAAATAACTATCTTGTTCTTCTAAAGTAGCCATGTTGTAAACCGAAGCAGCGCTATAAAAAAGATGTGGAGCTAACATTACTTGCCATTTATTCTTGTCGTAAATGAATTTAGTGTAAACATCTTGCAATCCTACTGAGTTTTTATGATTCCCAACATAGAAATAATCCATTAAACCATTGAATCCGTGATTGGTTCCAAATAAAGGGGTGAACGATTTTACTTTAGTATCGGTATCATTTTGATCTTTTCCAGATAAATATTCGAAACCTAATTCGGCTTTGAAAGGATTGGTGAATTTATATCCCAAATTAAATCCCGCATAATACGCACCAACAGCAACTTTATCATTAGCTACAGCAGCTTCACCTGTTTGAGCATACAAACCGAAATCTCCATAAAATTTTGAAACATCCCATTTTCCATATGTTCCAATAGTTTGCAAATAGGCAACTTGGAATTTATTTTCAGTTAAATTTTCATATTGGTAGCCATTATTCAATGCTAAAAAGCTCAAACTTACTTTTGAAAATTTCTGATTGAACCAAATAAACTGCATGTTTTTATAGTTCGTTACATAAGCGGATTCGTATAAGGCTTCGTTGTTATTATTTAACGCTGCACCAAAATCCAATTGGTAGCCATTTTTCTTATTGGTAACCAAAACGGCATCGTGACTTTGACCTTGTTGCAACCAATCGATTCCGCCCATAATTCTTTGATTATCGTAAGAAAGTACTTGTCGCCCGAATTTTGCTGTCCAATTCGTATTGAAATCATACGAAATCCAAGATTCGAATAACGCTACTCCGTTTTTATCCGATGGAGAAGTGGTTGCCACATCACCCCAAACTCTAACGTTTTGAAACGAAACATTGGCTTTGAATTTTTCTTGCTTGTAGAAGAAATTCATTCTTGAGCGTTGGGAAACAAACGAAGTGGGATAGAAATCGTCTTTCATTAATTCTTTAAAACCATTTCGGTATTCAAATCGTGGTCGTAGTTGTAGGTTGACTTCTAACTCTTGAGCAAAAGAACCTACGGTTGAAATTGCAAAAGCAACTGCAACTAGCATTTTATTTTGAAGTTTCATGTTGTATTGTTTTTTTTGGGGGAAGCCACTACTCTACTTTAGCTGCTTCTTCTTTGATTTTTGAAACCGTTTTATCGTAACTAACTCCTAACCCTTCTTGTTGGAATGCTAATTCCCCCTCCGCATTAAATACACTGATGATATTGGAATGTGAGAAATCTATCGGAGATATTTTTTTATAATTTACGGCTAAAACTGCCGCGAATTCTCTAGTATTTTCTTCATTAGAACGCAAGAAAACCCATTGATTTCCTGTCATTTTATTTTCAATAGAGAATTCTTTCAAACGTTTTGGAGTGTCAACTGTTGGGTCAATACTTACTAAAACTAATTGTACTTTGTCTTTGTATTCTTCTGGAATTTTGGCTTCAATATTTCGCATATCAGCAACTAATCTTGGACAAGCCGCTTTACATGAAGTGTAAATCATCACCATAACAAGAACTTTTCCTCTTAATTCTTTCAATTCAATATCTTTTCCGTCTTGATTGGTCCATTTTTCAGGTAAGTTGTAAATTGATAAATCGGTTATAGGTTTATCTTTTATATCTTGTTTTTCTTCTTTTGCATTGCACCCGATTAATAAAAGGGAAGCAATTACGAATAAAATTATCTTTTTCATGACTCATTTTTTTAATTGAAAACTCAATTAGCGATGTTTTTGGCACATCGGAAACCTAAATTTTTTGTAGTATAGTTTGCTTTTATACTGCCTCTGAAAGCGTAACGCATAAAAGCGGCATAATTCATTAAATCAGTGGCGTTGACAGAACCGCTTCCGCAGAACAAATCTTTATCGGTATCTTTATCTTTTCTGGATTCTCCTGATAAAAAGATACTATTGAAATCGAAAGTCCATTCCCAAACTAATCCGTGCATATCGTAAACGCCCCAGTAATTCTTGAATGTTTTCCCTACAGAATTGTTGTAGGTTTTGTTTTTTTCGTACCAACTCAAGATATATTTATTGAATTCTTCTCTTGAACGAGCGTCTTTTCGTTTTTCATCTGCCATGGCTACATATTCCCATTCATCTAAAGTGGCTAATCTTTTACCTTGACATTCGCAGTATTCTTTTGCAGCAAACCATGAAATATTAGTCACTGGCGCATTGGCATTTAATTGTCCGAAACTTAAGTCGCCACTCCATTCTGATAAATAAGTTGTATTGGCAAAAAGGCGTTTGATTTTTGATTTTCTGTAATTCGGATTTTTTTTCAAAAATTCTAAATATTGTTGATTCGTAACCGGATATACATCTAACAAAAAGGATTTAATGAACACTGGTTTCTTATCTGTTGTTCCATATAACGGAACGTAACTCCCTGCTCCAATGGTTACCATATCTTTGGGTACCTGAGAAAAAGAAATGGAAACCCAAGATAATAAAATTAGGCAGTAGTGAAATCGTTTAATAAATTGAGCTTCCATTCTTCAGTTTGTTTATTGTTTATACTTATTTTTTACCTCTTTGTGCTTTTACCATAGCAGGAGTAACTTTTGTATTGTTATTTCCCCAACTACTATAAACATAAGTCAGTACATCCGCTACTTGTTGGTCGCTTAGTCCTTGACTAGTCATCGCACTATTGAATTTTTTTCCATTTACAGTAATAGGTCCGCTCAATCCGTTTAATACCACTTTAATGGCTCTGTTAACATCTTTATTTAGGTAATCAGATTTTGCTAAAGGAGGAAACGCATTTGGAATTCCTTGTCCGTTTGCCTGATGGCATGCGATACATGTTTTATTAAAAATTGCTTTACCTTTATTTACATCCTGAAATGCCACTACTTCAGATGTTTTAGTTGTTGGTAATTTAAAACTGATTAAAGTTCCGGTTACGATAAGTGCGATGGCACTCAATACTATTTTTTTCATTTTGTATTTATTCTATTTATTTGATTATTATTCGTGCATATCTTTTGATTTTGGAGCTGGTTTCGCTCTTTGTGTTTTAACCATTTCAGGAGTTACTTTAGTTTTGTTGTTACCCCAACTGTTGTACACATATGTTAAAACATCTGAAATTTCTTGATCGGTAAGGTTTTGACTAGTCATTACTGAATTGAATTTTTTACCATTTACAGTAATTTCACCACTTAATCCGTGAAGAACTGCATTAACTGCTCTGTTTGGATCTGCGTTTAAGAAATCAGATTTTGCTAATGGAGGGAAAGCACCCGGAATACCTTGACCTTCTGATTGGTGACAAGCAAAACATGTTCTTCCATAAATATTTTTACCATCTGTAATTTGTTGAGCTAATGTTTTATTTACCACGACATCTTTTCCATTACCTGATTTTGGCATGTTTTGAATCGTTCCACCTTCTGGATGATAAATTCCTTCTTGTGTTGTTCCTGAGTAAATTTTAGCGTTTTCAGCACCTTCTACTTTTAACATTCCTAATGCTCCTTTATTGAACGCTCTGAATATTGAGTGATCTACCAAAATGAAAGTTCCTGGAACATCCACTTTGAATTCTACAATTGCAGAACCACCAGCCGGAATTAATGTTGTTTGAACATTTTTATTGATAGCATCGCCACCTTCAATATGAACTCTGTCGAAAATCTCTCCAATAACGTGGAACGAAGAAACTAAATTTGGTCCACCGTTACCCATATAAATTCTAACGGTTTCTCCTACTTTAGCTGTTAAGGCTTTGTCTCCTGTTAAAGCCCCAACTTTCCCATTAAAAACTACATAATCAGGATGTTCATCAACAGCTTTTGTCATATCGAAAGGTTGCATTCCAGGTTCTCCATTTTTTCCTTTGGTATAAAAATCACCTTGCATTACGTAGTATTCTTTATCTACTGGAGGTAAACCACCTTCTGGTTCTACCAAAATTAATCCGTACATTCCGTTTGCAATGTGCATCCCTACAGGAGCTGTAGCACAGTGGTACACATATAATCCTGGATTGATACATTTGAAATTAAAAGTTTTTTCATGTCCTGGTGCTACTAATGAAGAAGCAGCTCCACCACCTGGCCCCGTAACGGCGTGTAAATCGATGTTGTGAGGCAATTTGTTGTCTGGGTGATTTTTCAAAGTAAATTGTACTTCATCACCTACTCTAGTTCTAATAAAACTTCCTGGAACACTACCTCCAAAAGTCCAGTAAACATACTTAACACCGTCGGCCATTTCCCCTTCGATTTCTTTAATTTCCATGTTTACAATTAATTTTTTAGCAGGACGATCTCCAACAGGTTTTGGTACGAATGGAGGCGCTGTCAATTCTGCAATCATTTCATCACCAACAGAGATATCAGCATAGTTGGTTGTTGAGTCACCGTTCTGTTTACATGCGATACTTGCTGCACAAGCCACACATAGTACAAGAACTTTTTTAATAAAATTACTCATGGTAGAAAAAATTAGTTTTAAATATTGGTTTCAATAATAGTTTCGTTACTATCATTTTATAGGTCAAAATTAAAGGACAAAAACATCCTTTAATATGATAAAAATCATGTTTCGAAAAAAAGTTTAGAAATCACTATTAAATAGAAACAAAGTATTGAAGATAATATTTGACTAAATCAATCAAAATATAAAAATTGAGAGCCTATACTTTAACTTTCAATTTCTATAAAGTGTCAAACTATTGGCTTGATATTTACAAATCCTAAGAAAAACAATGTCTAAATAATTTATTAAAAATAAAGATAATAGATATCGTTTTGAATCTGAAGACAATTCCTTCTCATTAAATTTTATTTTCAGAGAGTTTATAATTTTTATCTTAACAAAAAAACTTTACAACATAATCATATTATACACTAAAAACTAAGGAATAAATTAAAAAGAGGTAAATTTGTAATTCATTTAAAAAAGATTCATATTCCATAAATAAAATGATATGGCAAAATATTCGGTAGTTTTTCATCCTTCTGAAACCGTTATTGAAGCGGTCAAAGAACTCAAAGAACAATTGAGTGCTAAAATTGGATGGTATCCGAGTAAGAATTCTTTAGCTCACGTTACTATTTGTGAATTTGAATATGAAGATGAAACATATGAAAATATAAAATCGAGAATCGCCAATTACTGTCGTTATCAAAATCCTTTTGAAGTTACGTTTAATGAGTTTGACAATTATACAAATGGTGCTTTTTTTATTGCTCCCAAAGCCGAAAGCAAAACCAAAATGGCTGAAATCATGAAGGAAATTCCGAAACAAATTCAATTTCCAGTGAGTCATAAAAGTACGGAACCACATATTTCAATTGGAAGACAACTTACTGAATCCCAACTCAAAATAGCCTATAATTTATTTGAAACTGTAGATTTGAATTTCATTTGCGAAGGCATCACCATCCGAATTTTCAATCCCGAAAGAAAACAATATGATGTGCTTGAAACAATCCCTTTTCTGAGTGAAATGGAACCTGAAAAAGAACAATTAACCTTGTTTTAATTATTCTTTCGTACTCATTTTAATCTGCAAATGATTCAACAACACTTGGTATTTACTGATTTCTCGCAACACCATTTCGTCATCAGTAGCGTCCATCATATCGTCTAAATCATCACTCACTTCAATTAATTTAATACTGGCTTCCGAAAAATTCTTTATCGCCATGTTATCAATAATCAATTGAATGTTTTTTTTTATTTCTGAAAATCTATCTTCCATTTTAATTTTATTTTCCTCGCAACAAATTAATACTTACTGTTGCATAATCGGTTTCGGGATATTTTTTAAAGTAATCAGCATCCGAATGTAATCCAGCTTCTGCCGCTATTTTTTGCAACACTTCGATTTCTACGATAAACTGATCTGAAAAACCGTGTGTAGCATCGTAAGCCGTTGCAGCTGTTTTTCCTAGATTTTGAGCAGTT
Organism: Flavobacterium sasangense DSM 21067; assembly: GCF_000686885.1. Lineage (GTDB taxonomy): Bacteria > Bacteroidota > Bacteroidia > Flavobacteriales > Flavobacteriaceae > Flavobacterium > Flavobacterium sasangense. The sequence goes on from NZ_JMLU01000024.1 coordinate 50,622, forward strand.
AATTCTGGCGCTACCGTATGCAATTCAATAATTAAAAGGCCAAATTTACGAACATACGGACTCCATTTCATAAAATGTTCTAATAAATTATCTTCGACATCATTGTTGGAAATGTGAACGCCTCGATGCGCAAAAGCTCCGGTGGAAGTACTCACTCTATCTTTTGTTTTATTTTTCGGGTCTTCCCAAATGCGATTATGATCTAAGAACGTACGTACATTCAACAAATCTTTCAAATCGATGTTGTAATTCTCTTGCAAATCACTATTCAATAAATCCGGATTTCCAATGTCGCCCCAAATAACTTTTGCCCAAATATCGGCTTTAATCAAATTCGCTCTCGTAACTTTCAACGCCGCTTGATTATAATCAGCACCAACTAAAAATAGTGGATAATCATCTAACATTTTCCCGCGCAAGGTTTGTCGTTCGATGACTTCAAAAATATGTTGTAAAAAAGCGCCATTTCCGCAACCCATATCTAAAATTCCTTTTGGTTGTTCGGCGATGGGTTTATTAAAAAGTTCGATGATAATATCGTCAATTACTTTGAAATACGTCGCGTGCGCACCACCGCTTCCCCAGACATTCATTTCGCGATTGACGTGAATTTCATCTTCGTTTTTAGCGATATTTCGCAATTCACTTGCATTTCCAAACAACAAACTGTCAATATGTTTAAACATCGGAAGATATGAAACCGTCACACCATAAGCAGAAGCTCGTTTGGCAAAGAAAAAGCCGTCTTCTGTAAATTGATAATTGTCGTTTTTCTTGGAAAACCAACCCAAATGCACAAAGAAATCCAGAATTTTAGCAAACGCTTCTGGATGTTTATGAAATTCATCCGCTCGAAACGAACTTTCCATAAAATACTTGTGAAACATGCCCGTCATTCCTAAGTTGACTACAATTGGGCCAACCAAATAACCTTCAATATGTGTCAACATTTGCTCTTGAATAGCTCGCAAATTCACATCTTCTTCAAAATGAATATGATAATTTTCGGTGAATTTCTTTAAAATAGGCTCCAATAATGCAATGGAATCCACATCCATTTTATTAGCTGTAAAAACCGAAGATTGAGTTAACAAATGAAATGTATCTTCATACATGGGAACAAGTGAAAACGCAAATTCACTAATAGGTAAAGAAGTAATTGTAACATTTCCCGAAACATTATCGACTTCGTATTTTAGAAAACCTTGCGATGCCAAAACGCGTAATGCTACATTCAAATAGCCTTCATTAGCATGAAATTCATTTGTAATTTGTGATAAAGTTGTGGATTTCTCCTTTAAAAGATGTGCTAAAATTCCTTTTTTGAACAAAGAATAAGCGACAGGAACAACAACTAATCCATCTAAATGTCTAAAAATGGCTTCGCGTAATTGGTTTCGTTTCATCATAAATCGAGTGGTTTATTCTCAAATTTATGAAAATTCTGATTCACTTTACAATAAACTTCTTTTTATCTCGGCAAAAGAAGTGGAAGTTTGGATAAGTTTTAAAATGATTTCGTTTCGAAGTTGTTCCAAATCATCAAAATCCAAATATTTCGCCCAAGTATCTGATTCCAAAATTTCTTTTATTTGTCGGATGACTTTTGCGGTTTCGGAAGCGTTCCGTAAAAAGGCTTTTCCGTCGTAATTCGGATTATTTTTGTGTTGGAAAGTTGCTTCTTTAGTTTCGAAATTAACTTCTACATAGAAAAAGCTTTCAGTTTCGTTATTCGGATAGAAATCTGTCCATTTGGCATAACCAATTCGTTCTTTCTGATTTAGATTTTTAATTTCGGAAATCAAACGCCATCTGCAATTCGCAGCTCTTCCCCAATGATTCGAAATACGATAAACACCTTCCTCCGTAAAACAATAACCACTACCCGATTTACTTTTGTAATGCCAATCGATATTCGGTATCGAAGCGGAATCAACTTCGGTAAACTCACAAAAAGTGTGCTTATGGAAATTGGTTTTATTGTATTTTTTTAAGGTCATAAAATGTCAATTCGATTTCTTTGTAACAAAAGTAACATTTGATTTTTAAAGAATCGTCGTATCTTTACAAAAAAAGGATTACAAATGAGAGCTATTTTAGATCAAGCCTACAGTTATATATTTGAGGAAGCTTTATTGGACGAAATTGCAAAAGTTGCCATTTACAAAGAATTTAAGGCCGATGATTACCTAATTGAAATTGGGGATTATATTAAAACGATGCCGCTTTTATTAACTGGCGCGATTAAAATATTAAGAGAAGATGAAAATGGCGATGAATTGTTATTGTATTTCCTTGAACGTGGCGATACGTGTGCCATGACATTAACCTGTTGCATGGGACAATCGAAAAGTCGTATTCGTGCCATTGCCGAAACTGATGGCGCAATGTTAATGATTCCAGTAGAAAAAATGGAAGAATGGTTAACCAAATACAAAACATGGAGAAACTTCGTATTTGATAGCTACAATGTCCGTTTAAACGAAATGTTAGAAGCGATTGACACCTTGGCTTTCATGAATTTAGACGAACGTTTGTACAAATATTTAACGGATAAAGCGAAAGTTATTGGCGATACCGAAATCAAAAATACGCATCAAGAAATTGCTTACGAAATGCATACATCGAGAGTTGTAATTTCACGTTTGTTGAAAGCGTTAGAATTGCAAGGAAAAATCAAATTACACCGAAATAAAATCGAAATTCTTCAATTCTAATGGAGATTTTAGGCTACATTGGTGCATTGTTTATTGGATTAATTTTAGGACTAACAGGCGGTGGTGGCTCTATTTTAACCGTTCCGATTTTAGTATATTTGATGAACATTAATCCTGTTACAGCAACTGCTTATTCGCTATTTATTGTTGGAACAACGTCTACTTTTGGCGCGATTCAAAACTACAGAAAAAACTTAGTTGACATCAAAAACGGATTCATTTTTGCGATTCCATCATTCATTGCAGTTTATTTAACTAGGAAATTTATCGTAACCAGAATTCCTGAAATCATTATTGAATCACCAATTCTAATCACAAAAAATACCTTTTTAATGTTGTTTTTTGCAGTAATTATGATTTTTGGAGCACTTTCGGTATTGAAAAAGAAAACTCAAAATACCAATAATGAAGAAAAAAGGAATCTTATTCTTATCGGAATTCAAACTTTTACTATTGGAATCATAATTGGATTAGTTGGAGCCGGTGGCGGATTTTTAATTATTCCATCATTAATTTTGTTTGCTAAATTACCGATGCGAAAAGCCGTTGGAACTTCTCTATTCATTATCGCTATGAACTCATTGATAGGATTTATCGGTGATGTGCAGAATTTGGAAATCGATTGGATGTTTTTGTTAATCTTTTCGGCTATTTCGGTTGTTGGAATATTTACTGGAATGTACCTTACAAAATACACGAATGAAAGCCAATTAAAGAAGATTTTTGCTTACTTTGTATTGGTAATGGCTGCCATTATCTTGTTAAAAGAAATGTAAATGTAACTTTGGGTACAGAAGAAATAAAATATAGAACGTAAATTTGTAAAAAATATAGAATATGAAAATCGAACAAATATATACTGGATGTATTGCTCACGCAGCGTATTACATTGAAAGCAATGGAGAAGCAGCCATTGTTGACCCATTGAGAGAAGTACAACCTTATATCGAAAAAGCCAATAAAGACAACGCTAAAATCAAATACATTTTCGAAACGCATTTTCATGCAGATTTCGTTTCTGGACACTTAGATTTGGCTAAGAAAACTGGTGCTTCAATCGTTTATGGTCCAACAGCAAAACCAAATTTTGATTGCATTGTTGCTACAGACGGACAAGAGTTTAAAGTGGGTGGTGTAACCATTAAAGCAATTCACACACCTGGACACACTTTAGAAAGTACTTGCTATTTAGTTACTGACGAAACTGGAAAACAACACGGAATTATCACGGGAGATACTTTATTTATTGGTGATGTTGGTCGTCCTGATTTAGCACAAGAATTGGTAGAAGATTTAACACAAGAAATATTAGCAGGACATTTATTTGATTCGTTACGCAATAAAATTATGCCTTTGAGTGATGATTTAATTGTATATCCAAATCACGGTGCAGGAAGTGCTTGTGGAAAGAATATGAGCAAAGAAACCACTGATACTTTAGGCAATCAAAAGAAAGTCAACTACGCTTTAAGAGCCGATATGACAAAAGAAGAATTCATCAAAGAATTATTAGATGGATTAACGCCTCCGCCGGCTTATTTTCCACAAAATGTATTGATGAATATTCAAGGATATGAAAGTTTAGATGCGGTGATGTCAAAAGCAGAAACACCTTTACATCCAAAAGAATTTGAAGCGGTTGCCAATCAAACAGATGCTTTAATTTTAGATGTTCGAAATGAGAATGATTTCGTAAAAGAACATGTACCAGGCTCAATTTTCATTGGATTACATGGACAATTTGCTCCATGGGTAGGCGCATTAATTAGAGATACCAAACAACCTATTTTATTAATTACACCAGAAGGAAAAGAAGTAGAAACCATCACTAGATTATCTCGTGTAGGATTTGATAATACATTAGGTTTCTTATTAGGAGGAATCGAAGCATGGAAAGCAGCAGGCTACGAAACCGATAGCATTGAATCGATTTCACCAGAAGTTTTTGCAGCACAATACGAAACCGCTCCAGTAATAGACTCAAGAAAACCAGGAGAATATACTGCTGAACATGTAGTAAATGCGAAAAACATCCCATTAGATTACGTTAACGAACAATTAGCCGAAGTACCAAAAGACGAAAAATTCTTCATTCATTGCGCAGGCGGTTATCGTTCGGTAATCATGTCGTCAATCTTAAAAGCTAGAGGTTATCACAACATGATTAACGTTGAAAAAGGAATGTCCGGCATTAGAACGACAGATGTTCTATTAACAGCTTATGTTTGCCCAAGTACGTTGAAATAAAAAAATAAGATAAAATACGAAATCCGACTTTAGATGAGTCGGATTTTTTTATGGGCGTTCCCCAAGGGTCGGGCTATCTGCACTCGCTTTACTTAAAAAGCTTGGGCATTTTAAGTAAGAGCTCAAACAAATGCTACTATCCCTAACGCGGAATTGGTTTTCAGTTGAATTATAATGAAAAAATATTTATAAATTGCAATTTATTTAAAATACAATCAAAATTAAAACTATTTGAAAATAGTAATGAAACAAAATGACAAAAATTAAAAGCAAAGAAAATTTTCACAACAACTTACGACTATTATTTATAATACTTTTGGGTTTAGTTGTGACTTTCTTCTCAATAAGTAGAAGAAAAAATCTTAAAGAAAATCACGTAGTAGTTATTGGTGTCGCAATTAAAAATACTTATGGTACAGGAAATGATGGGGTTGAATACAAGTTTGATTATCAAGGAAAAACTTATCAAGATTGGTGTTTTACAGATAATAGCTCAATTGAAGGAGAAAAATATTTTGTCTTGTGTAATACAGAAAATACTGACAGAAGTATATTGTTAGAAAAATGCCCTGTACCAGATACAATTGAAAAAGCACCCTTAAATGGATGGCAAAAAATACCAGTTAAAGCTTATCAAAAATATGTTGATGAGTATTTTGAATAGAGTACATTTCTAACTAATTACAACAACCATTCAAAAATCCTAAATTAAAATAGGATTAGTTAACTAGTTCGCAAAAAATTAAACGGCATTGATGTATGATTCAGAAATGCCTTTTTTTTTTTAATAGTAAAAACAATAAATCCTAACCGTTACAAGTTAGGATTTCTTATTTATAAGTCCCATCGGGACGCTATATTGGTAACAAAAAAGCCCTATCATTACTGATAGGGCTTTTCAAAAGAAAGGCGGCGACATACTCTCCCACATAACTGCAGTACCATCTGCGCAGTCGGGCTTAACTTCTCTGTTCGGAAAGGGAAGAGGTGAGCCCCGACGCAATAACCACCTTAAGAGGTTAAATTGCTTTGAGCAATTTTTCAACGGTTAATTATCAATTATTAATTGTTAATTATCAATTGAACAATATCTTAACATACTGAGATAAATCGTTTAAAAAGTTACCTGAGGTTACTCGAAGGTAAGAAAGTTTCGCTCCCCGCCAAGGCGGGGAGGCTTGTACATAAGCTTACGGGTTATTAGTACTACTCGACTATGACATTACTGCCTTTACATCTATAGCCTATCAACGTGGTCATCTTCCACGACCCTTAAAAGAAATCTCATCTTGTGGTGGGTTTCGCGCTTATATGCTTTCAGCGCTTATCCCTTCCCGACGTAGCTACTCTGCAGTGCTCCTGGCGGAACAACAGATACACCAGCGGTCAGTCCAATTCGGTCCTCTCGTA
>NZ_JMLU01000025.1 GCF_000686885.1 Flavobacterium sasangense DSM 21067
ACAGCAATCCTTTGTAAACGAAGTGTTTAAGTTTTTTGTGGGTGTTTATTTTGTCCTTATTTCTTTTATTTAAGTAATCATCTTTAGCAAAGAAATCTGCAATAGAAGCTTTGTAAATATCTGTTGGTTTAATAACCCAATTATTAACTTCACGAGTAATTGTAGATCTGTTTCTATTGAGTTGTTTAGCAATATAGCTTTTAGACTTGTTTTCTTTGAGTAAAGTCTCAATAACAATCCGTTCATTTAAGGTTAATCGCCTGCGTAATTTTTCCATAATTCAACAAAGATAAAATTTATCATTTGTTGCATTAAGTTATTGAATTCTCCATAATAAAAAACCATCCGCTACAACGGATGGTTTTTTTAAACAAACTAAACCAATTAATTGCTGTATTAGAAAGCGTATTTGTTTTCGCTAATAATTTTTGCAGCAATTTTTTCACGAAGACCAATTACATTTGGCATGTTCGTATATTTTGTAAAACGTTTTAATCCCATTAACATCATACGTTGTTCGTCGCCTTCAGCAAAAGAAACGATTCCTTCTTTTCCTTTTTGGTTTACGATATCTACTGCATGATATAAGTATAATTTTGCCATAGCAATTTGCTCCTGAACTTTGTCTTCGCCTTCTTTTTTAGCTAATTTCTCTGTTCTTAGAATAGTACTTTCAGCCATATAGATTTCGATTAAGATATCAGAAGCCGCCATTAATAATTGTTGGTGTGACTCTAACTCTGGTCCGTATTTTTGAACAGCAGCACCTGCAACCATTAAGAATACTTTTTTCAATTTAGCTATCATTTCTTTTTCTTCAGCAAATAATTCTGAATAATCTGGAACATCGAAAGATGGAATTCCCATTAACTCTTCAGCTACAGCCATCGCTGGACCTAATAAATCAACGTGACCTTTCATTGCTTTTTTCACTAACATACCAACGGATAACATTCTGTTGATTTCGTTAGTTCCTTCGTAAATTCTTGCGATACGAGCATCTCTCCAAGCACTTTCCATTGGAGCGTCTTCTGAGAATCCCATTCCGCCAAAAATTTGAATTCCTTCATCTGTACATGCTTGAACATCTTCAGAAACTGCTACTTTTAAGATAGAACATTCGATTGCGAATTCTTCAACACCTTTTAATTCAGCTTCTTGGTGCGAATTTCCTTCACTAACTCTAATGTTGATTCTGTTTTCAATATCTGCAGCAGCTCTATACGTAGCACTTTCACCTGCATAAGCATTTGTTGCCATTTCAGCAATTTTAGCTTGAATTGCTCCAAAACTTGAAATTGGCGTTTTAAACTGAACTCTTTCATTAGCATAATTTACTGCTCCAGTAATTGTTCTTCTTTGTGCTTCTAAACACGCAGCAGCTAATTTAATACGTCCAACATTCAAAGCATTCATTGCAATTTTGAATCCTTCGCCACGACCTGCTAACATATTCTCAACAGGAACTTTAGTTTCGTTGAAGAAAACCTGACGAGTAGAAGAAGAGCGAATACCTAACTTGTGTTCTTCATCTCCTAAAGAAATTCCGTTTGATGGATCATTTTCAACGATGAAACCTGTGATGTTTTTATCATCTTCGATACGAGCGAAAACGATGAATACATTACAGAATCCAGCATTTGAAATCCACATTTTTCCACCAGTGATTTTATAATGTGTTCCATCCTCTGAAAGCACAGCTTTTGTTTTTCCTGAATTTGCATCTGATCCAGCTCCTGGTTCTGTTAAACAGTAAGCACCAAACCATTCGCCAGAAGCTAATTTTGGTACATATTTTTGTTTTTGCTCTTCAGTTCCGTATAACGTAATTGGCATTGTTCCAATTCCAGTGTGCGCTCCAAAAGCTGTTGAAAATGATCCCGTTGCTCCTGAAATGTAATCACATACTAAAACGGTATTAATGAATCCCATTTCCATACCACCGTAAGCAGCAGGAACAGCAACGCTTAAATAACCAAGTTCTCCCGCTTTACGCATTACTTCTTCGGTAAGGGAGTAATCTTTCTTTTCGAAACGCTCTTTGTTTGGCCATAATTCTTTATCTACGAATTCGATAACCGAATCACGCATCATGATTTGCTCTTCATTGAAATCTTCTGGTGTGAAGATATCTTCGCATTTTGTTTCTTTTACAAGGAATTGTCCTCCTCTGATGATATTTGACATAACTTATTAAGTTTTATAGTTTTATTTTAAAAATTCAAAAATTCCGGCAGCTCCTTGACCAGTTCCAACACACATTGAAACGATTCCGTATTTGCTGTTTCTAAGGCGCATTTCGTCAAACAATTGAACGGATAGTTTAGCACCAGTACAGCCTAGTGGGTGACCCAAAGCGATAGCTCCACCGTTAACATTTACGATTTCAGGATTTAAACCTAATTCTCTCACAACTGCTAAAGATTGTGCTGCGAAAGCTTCGTTTAATTCAATTAAATCGATTTGTTCTTGTTTTAATCCCGCTTGTTTTAATGCTTTTGGAATTGCAGTAACTGGACCAATTCCCATGATTCTTGGTTCTACACCTGAAGCAGCGTAGCTTACCATTCTTGCAATTGGTTCTAAGTTTAATTCTTTTACCATTTCTTCGCTCATGATTAAAACGAAAGCAGCTCCATCACTCATTTGTGAAGAGTTTCCAGCCGTAACCGAACCATCAGCAGCAAATACAGGTCTTAATCCTGCTAAAGCTTCTACTGAAGTTCCTGCTCTTGGACCTTCGTCTTTATTTACTACATAAGATTTTGTTTCTTTTTTACCATTTTCATTGATAAACGTTTGTTCGACTGTGATAGGAGCAATTTGTTTATCGAATTTTCCTTCTGATTGCGCTTTCAACGCTTTCATGTGTGATTGATAAGCAAATTCATCTTGATCAGCTCGAGAAACATTGAATTGTTTTGCAACAGCTTCAGCCGTTAATCCCATTCCCCAGTAATAATCTTCGTGACCTGCAGCGGCAACTTTATAATCTGGTGTTGGTTTATAACCTCCCATTGGAATGTAACTCATACTTTCTGCACCACCAGCAATGATACAATCTGCCATTCCAGACTGAATTTTAGCTGTTGCCATTGCTATAGTTTCTACACCAGAAGCACAATATCTGTTTACTGTAACTCCAGGAACATCCGTGATTTTTAATCCCATTAATGAAATTAAACGTCCAACGTTTAAACCTTGTTCTGCTTCTGGCATGGCGTTTCCTACCATTACGTCATCAATACGTGCTTTGTCGAAATCAGGCAAATCCTTCATCATGTGTTCGATGGTTTCTGCTGCTAATTCGTCAGGTCTTTTGAATCGGAATAAGCCTTTAGGAGCTTTTCCAACTGCTGTTCTATATCCTTTTACTATATATGCTGTTCTCATTTCTTAGTTTCTTAATGGTTTCCCTTTGGTTAACATGTACTGAATTCTTTCTAAAGATTTTCTTTCTCCAGTTAATGATAAAAATGCTTCTCTTTCTAAATCCAATAAGTACTGTTCAGAAACTAATGTTGCTTCTGATAAATCACCACCAGCCATTACATAAGCTAATTTGTTAGCGATTTTCTTATCGTGTTCAGAAATGTATTTACCCGCTTCCATTTGGTCAGTTCCTACTAAGAACATTCCTAAAGCTTGTTTACCTAATACTTTGATGTCTTTTCTTCTTACGGGTTGTGTATATCCTTGTTCAGCCATTTGTAATGCAACTTGTTTAGCTGTAGCGATTTGACGATCTTTGTTTACCACAACGATATCTCTTCCTTTTTGTAAAACGCCAGTATCAAAACCTTCGTAGGCTGAAGTAGCTACTTTTGCCATTCCTACGGTTAAGAAATATTCTTGAAGCACATTTAATTCTACGTCATTTTTACGGAATAAATCAGAGGCTCTTAACGCCATTTCTTTAGAACCACCACCACCAGGAATTACTCCAACACCAAATTCTACTAATCCGATGTATGTTTCTGCAGCAGCAACCGCTCTATCAGCGTGCATTGTTAATTCGCAACCACCACCTAATGTCATTCCGTGAGGAGCAGCGATAACTGGAATTGCAGAATAACGACAACGCATCATCGTGTCTTGGAACATTTTGATAGCCATGTTTAATTCGTCATATTCTTGTTCGACAGCCATCATGAAAATCATTCCTAAGTTTGCTCCAACAGAGAAATTAGCACCTTGATTTCCAATAACTAAACCATTGTAGTCTTTCTCAGCAATATCAATAGCTTTGTTGATTCCTTGTAAAACACCAGCTCCGATAGAATTCATTTTTGAAGTAAATTCTAAATTGATGATGCCATCACCTAAATCGGTAATGATGGAATCGCTGTTGTTCCATATTTTTTTGCTTTCGCGAATGTTATTTAAGATAATGAAGGCATCCTGACCCGGAATTTTCTCTACTTTTTTATTCGTGATAGAGTAGAAGTGAGTTGCTCCATCTTTAATAGAATAGAAAGAAGTAGTTCCTGAAGCCACCATATCCGTTACCCAAGAAGCAGGTTGATAGCCTTCCGCTTTCATTAAATCAATTCCTTTTTCAACTCCGATAGCATCCCAAATTTCGAATGGACCATTTTCCCAACCGAATCCTGCTTTCATAGCATCGTCAATTTTGTAGAAAGCGTCAGTGATTTCAGGAATTCTGTTTGAACAGTATTGGAACATAGAAGCAAAGTTTTTTCTGTAGAAATCACCTGCTTTGTCTTTTCCAGTAACTAAAACTTTAAATCTGTCGATTGGTTTTTCAATCGTTTTGGTTAATTCTAAAGTCGCGAAAGATGCTTTTTTATTTGGTCTGTAAGTTAAAGTATCTAAATCTAAAGTTAGAATGTCTTTTCCTTCTTTTTTGTAGAAACCTTGTCCGGTTTTACTTCCTAACCATTTGTTTTCCATCATTTTGTTAACAAATTCAGGAAGTTTGAATAATTCATGCGCTTCGTCGTTTGGACAATTTTCATAAATTCCGTTAGCCACATGAACTAATGTATCTAAACCAACCACATCAACCGTTCTAAAAGTAGCTGATTTTGGACGACCAATTACAGGTCCAGTTAATTTATCAACTTCTTCAACCGTTAATCCCATTTCTTTTACTTGGTGGAATAAACTTTGAATTCCGAAGATTCCAATTCTATTTCCAATAAAAGCTGGAGTATCTTTTGCAACAACTGAAGTTTTTCCTAAGAACTTTTCACCATAACCATTCAAGAAATCTAATACTTCATGCGATGTTTTTGGTCCAGGAATGATTTCAAATAATTTTAAGTAACGAGCAGGGTTAAAAAAGTGCGTACCACAGAAATGTTGTTGGAAATCTTCGCTTCTTCCTTCGCTCATAAATTGAATAGGAATACCAGAAGTATTTGAAGTGACTAAAGTTCCTGGTTTTCTATATTTATCAACTTGTTCGAAAACAATTTTCTTGATGTCTAAACGTTCTACAACTACTTCGATAATCCAATCTGCAGTTGCAATTTTCGACATATCATCTGTAGTATTACCTGTAGTAATTCTTGAAGCAAAACTTGGATGATAAATAGGTGAGGGTTTCGATTTTAAAGCGTTAGCTAAATGATCATTTACTAATCGATTTCTAACGGCTTTACTTTCTAGAGTTAGTCCTTTTTTCTGTTCGGCTTCGGTTAGTTCGTTTGGTGCGATGTCTAATAGTAAGACTTCAACCCCAATATTAGCAAAATGGCAAGCTATACCACTTCCCATAATCCCGGAACCAATAACAGCAACTTTTTTAATATTACGTTTCATGTTGTTGATAGGTTTGTTTTATTTGTCGTTATAGATTTTCTTATCGGTAATTAATTCGTTTATAATTTCAGCAACTTCCATAAAGTGTTGTAATTTTTCTTCACTTACATGTTGTTTTACTGCTTCATTAAAACGAAGTACAGTTTCTTTAGAAAGTTCTCTTTTTTCTTTCCCGTCTTTTGTTAATTGAATGATTACCCCTCTACCATCAGTTGGGTTTTTTTTACGAGTAATCAAACCTCTTTCTTCCATAGATTTTAAGGTTCTGGTTAAGCTTGTTGCTTCCATTCCCATTTTCGGACCGAGTGTCGTAGAGGGTGACCCTTTTTCTCTATCAATGCTAAGAAGGGCAAAACCTGTTGCCATTGTAGCTCCGTATTTTGCTGCTTCTTCATTATACATTCTTGCAACTGCTTGCCAGGTTGTGCGTAATGCATAATCTATAGTTTTATCTTTCATATTGGTTTATAATCAAAACTTCTTCAAATATAAAAAAAAATACTATGCATGCATAGTATTTTTAATATTTTTTTTAAAATTTAACATTTTAAAAAAGCAAAACCCACATTTCGTGGGTTTTAGCGTTTTTATCCGTAAATTTTTTGATATAAGTCGTTATATTTTTCTTTAATAATTTTACGTCTTAATTTCATAGTTGGTGTTAAGTGACCAGCATCGATAGACCAAATATCAGGGGTAAGTTCAAAGCGTTTTACTTTTTCCCAATTCCCAAATTTTTCATTACAATGGTCAATTTCTTCTTGAATTCTATCGATTACCATTTTACTAGCACAAAGTTCTTCATTAGAAGAAAAAGTAGTATTGTTATGTCTGTGTGCCCATTCCGTAACAAATTCAAAATTAGGTTGAATGAAAGCTGCTGGCATTTTTTCGCCATCACCAATTACCATAATTTGCTCGATGAAACGAGATTGTTTGAAAGCATTTTCTAAAATCTGAGGCGCTACATATTTTCCACCAGAAGTTTTGAACATTTCTTTTTTACGATCGGTAATTTTTAGGAAACCATCTGCATCAATTTCTCCGATATCGCCGGTGTGGAAATAACCATCTTTTAATGCTTCTGCTGTTTGAGTTTCGTCTTTATAATACCCAATCATAACATTTGGACCTTTACATAAAATTTCTCCGTCTTCAGCAATTTTAACTTCTACACCATCTAAAATTTTACCTACAGTTCCAATTCTAAAACTATTATTTCTCATATCATTTACAGAAATAACAGGAGAAGTTTCTGTTAAACCATAACCTTCCATAACTGGAATGTTAGCAGCACAAAAAACTTTTGTTAATCTGGTTTGAAGCGCAGCACTTCCTGAAACTAATAATTCTAATTCGCCTCCTAAACCTTCTTGCCATTTTGAGAAGATTAATTTGCGAGCAATTTTAAGTTTGAATTCATAGAATGGACCGTTTTGTTTATAAGGTTTGTATTCCATTCCTAAATTTAATGCCCAGAAGAAAAGCGCTTTTTTGATTCCAGTTAAATCGGCACCTTTAGCATAAATTTTGTCGTAAACTTTTTCTAATAATCTTGGTACAACCGACATTACATGTGGTTTTACCTCTTTTAAGTTATCAGATATTTTTTCAATACTTTCAGCAAAGTAAATAGAGATTCCGTAATACTGATATAAATAAGTCAACATTCTTTCGAAGATGTGACAAATAGGTAAGAAACTCAACGCTCTTGTATCACCAGCTCTTAATGGAACTCTAGGCGCACTCATTAAAACATCGGAAACTATATTTTGATGAGATAACATAACACCTTTAGGTCTTCCTGTTGTTCCAGAAGTATAGATAATTGTTGCTAAATCAGTTGTAGCAACATTATTTTTTCTATCTTCAACTACATCTTGGTTTGAAGTATCAGCACCCAATTCTAAAATTTCTTTCCAACTTTTGCATCCTGCAATATCATTGTAAGAGAAAACGTCTTTTAATAAAGGAACGTTAGCTTTTATACTTTGCAATTTTTCATATACCTCAAGATCAGATACAAAAACATATTGCGATTCTGAGTGATTTAATATGTATTCATAATCCTCAGCCGAAATAGTTGGATACATTGGAACGGTTTGCGCTCCAGTCTGCAATACACCAATATCTGTTATATGCCATTCTGTTCTATTGTTAGATGAAATGATGGCAATTTTATCATTTCTATTTACACCTAATCGAAGTAAACCTCTTGAAATAGCATTGGCTTTATCTAAATATTCTTGAGTAGATGTTTTAATCCACTGACCTTCATATTTTGTAACTAAAGCATCCTTTAAATTATACTTTTCTAATTGATGATAAGGAAAGTCAAATAAGCGTGTTATATTATTCATAATTCGCAATTGTTATTTTATGCAAATTATAAAAATAAAATTAATTAAACAATTTTTTAAATAATTGATAATCTATAAGTTAGTATTTTGACAAAAATAAAATACTATGCTTGCCTACTAATTTTAATAAAATTGTGAAAATGTTATAAAAATTATTGAAATTATAGCAAGCAAAATTCCTAAATAGTTCCATTTAGTCATTTTTTCTTTAAAAAGTAAGATTCCCGTTAAACTTCCTAAAATAATTACGCCCATATTCATACCTGCAAATACTGTTGACGGATTTTCGGATAAGGCTTTGTGCGCTTTTAAATAGAATAAAATATTTCCAAAATTTAAAATTCCTAGAGCCAATCCCCAAAGTATATTTTTTGATTCTAACTTTACTTTTTGAACCAGAATTTTTCCAATTAGAAATAAAATCGAAATTATAAATGCACCACAAAAAATAATGAATAAGGAAGTTGTAAAACTAAAATCTTTAAAAACGGCAACTTTCTTAAATAGGATGTCAATAATTCCAAATCCTAACAAAACCAATAAAGGATAAACCCAATTATCTGATTTACTTTCTGATTTTTTATTTAAGGTGAAGAATATGGCAGAAAATCCAACAATAAATCCAATAATTTTTAGTTGACTAAACGTTTCATTAAATAAAAAGTAAGAAGCGGTTAACGGAATGAATAAAGATAATCGTTGGGCAATATCGGTTTTTACGATTCCGACTTCTTTTATTGATTTGGCTTGAATTAAAAATACAATTGGCAATAAAATAGCTAATCCTATGAAAAGCGGATAAGGAATCGTTTTTTCTTTGAAAGTTAATTCGGGTTGGAAAGTTAAATAGGTGAGGAGTAAAGCCGAAAAATAATTAAACGTAATGATTTGAAAAATATTCAATTGAAATCGTTTGGCTACTTTTAGAAATATCCCAACCGTTACACTACAAATTACGCTTAAAATGACAAACCACATCGTTATTTAATTTTACACAATAGTACAAAAAAAGCATCTTAATTAAAAGATGCTTTTTTATAAAAGTTTGGATAAATTATTTTTTATTCTCAATCCATTTTCTTGCATTCACAAATGCTTCTAACCAAGGAGAAACTTCATCTTTTTGTCCACGTTCAGGATAATGTGCCCAGTTCCAAGGGAAAGTTGAACGCTCAATGTGTGGCATCATTACTAAATGTCTTCCCGTTGTATCACACATCATAGCCGTGTTGAAATCAGAACCATTTGGATTGGCTGGATATCCTTCGTAAGCGTATTTCGCTACAATATTATATTTATCTTCTGAATACGGTAATTTGAATTTTCCTTCTCCGTGTGAAATCCAAACACCTAAAGTTGTTCCTTCTAAAGTGGATAACATCACCGAATTATTCTTCTGAACTGTTACCGATGTAAAGCCACTTTCGTGTTTGTTTGAAGTATTGTGGTGCATTTTTCCATGAACTTCGTGTTCTGGATTGATCAGTTCTAATTCCATTAATAACTGACAACCATTACAGATTCCAACTGAAAGTGTGTCTTCTCTTTTGTAGAAGTTTTTCAAAGCAGTATTGGCTTTTTCGTTGTATAAAAATGCTCCAGCCCAACCTTTAGCCGAACCTAAAACATCTGAATTAGAAAATCCTCCAACCGCTCCAATGAATTGAATGTCTTCCAAAGTTTCTCTTCCCGAAATTAAATCGGTCATGTGCACATCTTTTACATCAAATCCAGCTAAGAACATAGCATTTGCCATTTCACGTTCAGAATTACTTCCTTTTTCGCGAATGATAGCGGCTTTTGGTCTTGGTTTTGAAGCATCAATTATAGGAAGTTTTCCATCAAAATGTGAAGGGAAGGTAAATTGTAATTTTTGGTTTTTGTAATTGTCAAAACGTGCTTGCGCCATTCCGTTTTTAGATTGTTTTGAATCTAATAGGAAAGAAGTCTTGTACCAAGTATCTCTTAAAGTCGCAATACTAAATGTTAAACTATCATCTCCGTTGATAACCGTAAACGCATCACCATCGATAGCCGAACCAATTTTGAAAATTTCAATATTATGTTGTGCGAAAGTTGCTTCCATTTCAGCATTTGCTTGGAAAACAACTCCGATATTTTCATTAAATAAAGCTTTAACCGTATCTTTTTCTCCTAAAGAAGTCAAGTCGATTAACGCTCCTAATTTATCATCAGCAAAACACATTTCTAATAAAGTTGTGATTAAACCACCACTTCCAATATCGTGTCCAGCTTTAATTTTTCTTTCTTTGATTAAATCCTGTAAAACGTTGAATGCTTTTTTGAAGAATTCCGAGTTTTGAATGGTTGGAACATCATTTCCAATTTTATTCAACACTTGAGCGAATGAACTTCCCCCTAATTTAAACGAATCTTGCGATAAATTGATGTAGTAAATGTTTCCGCCATTTCTTTGTAAAACAGGTTCCACTACTTTCGTAATGTTCGAACAATTTCCGGCAGCTGAAATAATAACTGTTCCTGGTGCAATTACTTCATCATTTGGATATTTTTGTTTCATCGAAAGTGAATCTTTTCCTGTTGGAATATTGATTCCCAATTCAATAGCAAAATCAGAACATCCTTTTACTGCTTCGTATAGACGAGCGTCTTCTCCTTCATTTTTACAAGCCCACATCCAGTTAGCCGATAACGAAACCGATTGTAAACCATCTTTTAGAGGAGCCCAAACGATATTCGATAACGCTTCAGCAATAGCAGTTCTTGAACCCGCAACAGGATTTACTAAAGCTGAAATAGGTGAGTGCCCAATCGAAGTAGCAATTCCTTCTTTTCCTTTGAAATCCAATGCCATTACGCCGACATTGTTTAAAGGCAATTGTAACGGTCCAACACATTGCTGTTTGGCAACGCGTCCACCTACACAACGGTCTACTTTATTGGTCAACCAATCTTTACAAGCTACGGCTTCTAATTGTAAAACTTGACTTAAGTAGCTTCCTATATTTTCTTTTGAATATTTTAAATCTGAATAGTTAGTTGCAACGGTTTTATCCGTCATTATCGTTTTTGGCGAACTTCCGAAGAAATCTTCCAAAGCATAATCCATTGGTTTTACACCAGTTGATTTTGATTTTTCCTCCGTATTATTTAAATTTTGGAAGTCAAGAACCCGATTTCTATATTCATCGGTAAAATATTTTTCGTTTCGGGTTTCGAATGTAAATCTATGGTCGTTGGTTACGTCACCTACTTGATACATTGGAGAACGCTCTCTGTCTGCAATTCTTTGTAAGGTTTCGATGTCTTTTTCACCAATAACCAATCCCATTCTTTCTTGCGATTCGTTTCCGATGATTTCTTTTGCTGAAAGAGTAGGGTCACCAACAGGTAATTTATCTAAATCGATTAATCCTCCCGTTTCTTCTACTAATTCTGATAAACAATTCAAATGTCCGCCTGCTCCATGATCGTGAATGGAAACAATTGGATTGTTATCACTTTCTACCAAACCACGTATAGCATTAGCCGCACGTTTTTGCATTTCTGGATTCGAACGTTGGATAGCATTCAATTCAATTCCTGAACCAAAAGCACCTGTATCTGCAGAAGAAACTGCAGCACCGCCCATTCCAATTCTATAATTTTCTCCACCTAAAATAACAATTTTATCGCCAGCCGTAGGTTTCTTTTTAATCGCTTGATCTAATTTTCCGTAACCAATTCCACCCGCTTGCATGATAACTTTATCGTAACCTAATTTTCTGCTTTTGGAAGCTGAGGCACTCGAAGCTTCTTCATGTTCGAAAGTTAAAATAGACCCTGTAATTAATGGTTGTCCAAATTTATTCCCAAAATCAGAAGCTCCGTTAGAAGCTTTAATTAAAATATCCATTGGTGTTTGGTACAACCAAGGTCTTTCAGTCATTCCGTTTTCCCAAGGACGCTCATTTTCTAAACGAGAATAAGAAGTCATGTAAACCGCAGTTCCCGCTAAGGGTAACGAACCTTGTCCACCTGCTAAACGGTCACGAATTTCTCCTCCAGAACCTGTTGCAGCTCCGTTGAATGGTTCAACTGTTGTAGGGAAGTTATGCGTTTCAGCTTTTAAAGAAAGTACCGAATCAAATTCCTTTTCTTGGTAGAAATCAGGTTTGTCAGCGCTTTTTGGAGCGAATTGTGTTACTTTCGGACCTTTTACAAAAGCTACGTTATCTTTATAAGCTGAAACAATATCGTTTGGATTGGTTTCTGATGTTTTCTTAATTAATTTGAATAAAGAAGTTGGTTTTTCTTCTCCATCAATCACAAAAGTTCCGTTGAAAATTTTATGACGACAGTGTTCTGAATTCGCTTGTGAGAAAGCAAAAATTTCAGAATCGGTTAATTTTCTTCCTAATTTAGTTGAAAGATTATTCAAATATTCAACTTCTTCTGGGCTTAGTGCTAAACCTTCTGATTTATTGTAAGCGTCAATATCCTCAATATCCAAAATTGGTTCTGGTTGGATATTAATCGTATAAATTTCTTGGTTTAATTCCGAATACTTTTGCGAAAGCATTGGGTCGAAATCATTAAAATCGGCAGCTACTTTTTCAAATTCCTCAATACGAATGATGCCAGAAATTCCCATGTTTTGAGTAATTTCTACAGCATTGGTACTCCAAGGTGTAATCATAGCGGCACGTGGTCCAACAAAAAAATCCGACAATACGGATTTTTCTATTTTATGTGCGTTGCCAAAAAGCCAATTTAATTTGTTGATGTCTTCTGATGAAATCTCGTTTTGCGTTTGAACCGCAAAAACCGTGTTGGATTGGTTTCCGAAGAAATGAATCATTGTATGTAGTTGTTTGTGTTGTTGTTTGAAAGTGCAAATTTATTCTAAAAAAAATAACAATCAAAATAATATGACTACTTTAAGTTAATCAAATGTAGTCCAGTTGTAAGCGCCCATATCAGTAGCGCCACTTCTTAAATTATTTAAAATATCATTAAAAGTTGAATAAGTGTTATCTGCAGTTCCTTTAGCTGCTGAATCTTCACCAATAATTAATTCATTATTTCTAGCGTCTTTAAAATCAGGATTATTATTTGTTGAATTTCTAGCAATCAAACAAGTATCAAACAATGCGGTATTTGAAAAATCATAGAGCGGATTATTCGTAAATTGATTACTAAAATCAGCAAATTTGATTAAACAATGATCAAAATTGTAATTAAAAGTGGATCCTCTTTTCTTTAAACTAATTGCTAAATTAGAACTTCCATAAATTATACAATTCTTGAAGTTAGCTTTTGTTAAAGGTTCAATAATGTCACCGGTGTCGGACTGAATATAATCATCTAATAAAACTGCGGTTTGCGTTGGACTCGGCCAATAATTTGCAAATGTACAATGTGTAAATTCATAACTTCCACCATAACTTCCTGCAAATGAAATTTGGCCACAATTATTAATAACAACATTTCTTCCTTCTATATTTCCATCTCGGGCTAAAATACCCACATTTGAACAATTATAAATTTGAGTATTTTCTAGATCTAAAGTTGGAGTAGAAGTTCCATCATTTCCTGAAACTAAAATTCCGACAGTAGCATTTTTGATGGTTAAATTAGAAAATTGATTATTGGTACTTCCTTGCGTTAACCAAATGGTTCCCCATTGACCCGGAACTTCTGAAAAATCGGGCTCTAAACGATCACCTTCAAAGATAACTTCGTTTTCTAGAGCTTCAGTAGTTGAGGAGCTACCATTTACATGAATGGAAGCATTATTAGCAACAATCAATCCTGATTCGGCATGAAAATGCACTCTTGCTCCTGCATCTACAACAAGTGTTTTATTAGATGGAACAGCGGCATAACCATAAACTACATAAGGTTTGGTATTGGTCCAATGCAATTCGTTTCCGTTCGTTGGGTCAGCTTCGTCTAAGTAAAATCCGTAAATTTCATCATCACCAATAGGTAATGTTTCGGTGGTTCCATCAGAAAAACGTTGAGGGTATAAGAAAATCGCATCTTGAATTAATGTCACTAATTCCACTTTTTGAGTGCTTGGACCTTCTCCAAATAAAATTTGGTCCGTATATAAAAAATCGGTAGGATTAGCATCGGCAACATCTGCAGTAACAGAAATGAAAACATACATGCTGTCTTTTGCTAATATTTCCACATTTTCAAATACTTGACCTGCCATTCCATCTACCATTAATCGGTATTTTGAATTTACTCCATTGGCTAATTTAACGGACGGAATTGAGATATTTTTATCACTTCTATTGTACACTTTTAGAGTATAAGTGCTGGAACCTATATTTGTAAAAACAGTATCTAAATACACCGTATCTTTTGAAAATCGTAAACCTCCTGTTTTAGATTCAAAATCAAAATCGTTTCGGCAAGAAGTTAATGAAACGGCAAATCCTATAAGTAATAAAAGTAAATAACGACGCATGTATAGTTAATTTTGGTAAATGTAATTATTAATTTTAAATCTGTAAAAACAAAATGTGTTTAAAATTCATATGAAAATATTTATTGATTTTTATAGGTCATAAGCAATCACCTTTTATTAATAAGTGTTTGCAAGCAAACGATTTGTTAGTGGTGATTTCTTACTAAAACGTTAAATCAGTTGAAATATTCTATTCGGAATGCTTAATTTTACAAAAAATAAAGTTATGATGTTTGATAGAGAAAAAATGTTGCAATTGTGTAACGATTGGAGCGAAAATACTTTAATGAATACCTTAGAAATCGTTTACACCGATGCTGGGGAAGATTTTTTAACCGCTACAATGCCAGTAAATCCAAGAGTACATCAACCAATGGGATTATTGCATGGTGGAGCTTCTGTTGCGCTTGCAGAAAGTGTTGGAAGTGCCGCTTCTTTAATGTTTGTAAATCCAGAAAAACAAGAAGTGCGCGGTATCGAAATTTCAGCAAATCATTTGAAGAGCAAGCGTGAAGGAATGGTAACAGCTACGGCTAAAATCATTCACAAAGGAGCTAGTTTGCATTTATGGGAAATTAGAATTGTAGACGAAGAAGGAAAGTTAATTTCGCTTTGTAAATTAACCAATATGGTATTATCGAGAAGACAATAATGCAAGTTTTTGAGGAAATAAATACACTTTTATCAGCACAAAATCCCTTTGTTTGCTATGTAAAACCAAATGAATCTATTTGGAATCTACTTGGACAACAAAACGATGAAATCATCGAATTTTCCAATCAAGCTGGATTTGTTTTTATGCCTTTTCATGAAGGAAAACAAGTGGTAATTCCGTTTGAAGGCAATAAGTTTTCGCAAGGAAATTTTGAAAATTTAGAGCAAAAAACTGCTGAAAATTTTACTTCTGAAAGTAATCAAAAAGAGGATTTTGAAGATTTAGTTTTCAAAGGAGTTTCGGCTATTCAAAAAGGCGAATTTGATAAAGTAGTTTTGTCTCGAAAATTGATTTTGAAGGAACAAATCGCTATTGTTGAAACCTTTCAGAACTTGATTCCGAGCTATCCAACGGCTTTTCGCTATTTGTTTTTTCATCCGAAAGTTGGTTTGTGGATGGGAGCAACGCCAGAACAATTGGTAAAAATCAATCAAAATCAGTTTGAAACGGTGGCTTTGGCGGGAACGCAATTGCATTCAGAAAACGTAATTTGGGCAACCAAAGAAATTGAAGAACAACAATTTGTAACCGATTTCATAGTAACTAAAGTAAAAGATAAAGTAATTAAACTTATAGTTTCTGATGCTAAAACAGTTAAAGCTGCCAATTTAGTACATTTAAAATCATTTATTTCAGGTGAATTAACTTCTGATTTTCAAGCGAATGATTTGATTAAGGCGTTACATCCAACACCAGCGGTTTGTGGTTTACCCAAAGAACAAGCGATTGATTTTATTCTGAAAAATGAAGGTTATAATCGAAAATATTACGCCGGTTTTTTAGGTGAATACAATAAAAACAATCAAACCGATTTATTCGTAAATTTACGCTGTTTAGAAGTGGAGAATGATGTTGTAACTATTTACGTAGGTTGTGGCATCACAAAAGACAGCAATCCTGAAAAGGAATTTATTGAAACGGAAAACAAATCGATAACCATGCGAAATGTTTTAGTTGCGAAACACTTTTAAACTCTTAAACGATAAACTTATAAACTAAAA
This sequence comes from Flavobacterium sasangense DSM 21067, assembly GCF_000686885.1. Taxonomy (GTDB): domain Bacteria; phylum Bacteroidota; class Bacteroidia; order Flavobacteriales; family Flavobacteriaceae; genus Flavobacterium; species Flavobacterium sasangense. The sequence continues at coordinate 16,306 of NZ_JMLU01000025.1, forward strand.
ATGAAATTAGACATATTAGCTTTTGGAGCGCATCCAGACGATGTAGAATTAGGTTGTAGCGGCACCATTGCCAAAGAAGTTAGCCTTGGTAAGAAAGTCGGGATTATCGATTTAACTCGTGGCGAACTTGGTACACGTGGTTCAGTTGAAATTCGTAATTCAGAATCGGCTAAGGCTTCTGAGATTTTAGGTGTTGTGGTGCGTGAGAATTTAGATATGCGCGATGGTTTTTTCGTAAACGATGAAGCACATCAATTGAAAGTGATTGAAATGATTCGTAAATACCGTCCAGAAATTGTGTTATGCAATGCGATTACTGATAGACATATTGACCACGGAAAAGGAAGTAAATTGGTAAGCGATGCTTGTTTTTTATCAGGTTTACGCCAAATTAAAACCGAGTTGAATGGCGAAGCTCAAGAAGCGTGGCGTCCAAAAGTAGTGTACCATTACATCCAATGGCAAAATATTAAACCTGATTTTGTGGTGGATATTTCTGAATTTATGGATAAAAAAATGGATTCTGTGTTGGCTTATGGTTCTCAGTTTTATGATCCAAATTCAAAAGAACCGGTTTCACCAATTACTTCAAAAAACTTTTTAGATAGCATAAATTACCGCGCTCAAGACCTTGGAAGGCTAGTAGGAGTAGATTATGCAGAAGGTTTTACTACCGAAAGATATTTGGCTGTCAATAGCTTAGGAGATTTGAAATAAAATTGTAGTAAAAAAGTAAAAAAAATCTTTGCAAGATAGAAGTAAACCCCTATATTTGCACTCGCAAAACAAATGGTGATTGTAGCTCAGTTGGTTAGAGCGTCGGATTGTGGTTCCGAAGGTCGCGGGTTCGAGACCCGTCTTTCACCCTTAACATTGGAAAGCCCTGAAGTAATTCAGGGCTTTTTTTATTCTACAAACTTTCCTTAAATCGAAGTATCAATTTTATACGTCATCGTAAGCGTCAACACATATTGAATACCAACTTCCGTTTGGTTGGGATTGATGACTTTGTCAAAACCAGCACTGGAAATTCCGTCGTAGTAGAAGGTTTTGTTTTTTCGGGCGATTTTCTTTAGGTATTGGTTGCGGTTGTTGTAATTGGTTTCAATTTCTGCCGATTCAAAAGCTTGGTACATTTTGTATTGTGTTTTTGGGAAAACCGTTGCAAATTCTTCAGTAGCGCTTGGTGTTCCAATTACTCGCTTTCCAAACGATTTCATGTATCTGATTTTTTTTGCTTCGGCTAAAACCAAAGCTTCATCAAAAAGCGAATTGTGAATCGCATTGGTATCATTATTAAAATATTCGACTTTTATAATATCGTGAATTTCAAAATCGGAAGCTATCGCAATTAATTTTTCCAAACTATTGGCATTGGAAGTCGTAATAATGATGTTCTTTTTAATTTCAAAACCCTTGTCAATTTGCTGCGCGGTTTCTAAATTAGCATTGAAATCATAAATTTTGGTTTGCGAAATAAAATCGATGTAACAGTTTTCTTTTTTGATTCCCAACGCTTTAATTTTGTCTAAAAAGCCATCAATTCGGGTATTTATTTTTTTACTGCAACCTGAAACCGTTCCATCTTCTTGATTTAATCCCAGTGTAATGACAAATCCGTCGGCTTTTTTATTAAGTAGCATTTTTACAGTAACGGTTAAATGATTGTCGTTGATAGAAACAACTGTGTTATTGGGCAAAACATTCTGATTGTAATTGTTCTCGTTGTAGCGATTATTTCCATAAATTTGATTTCCGCTAATTTGAGCTTGAGCCACACTAAAAGTCAATACTAAAGCTAAAATAATCCAGTTAATTTTTCCGTTTAAATAAGATACTTGTGTTTTCATAATTTTGTATTTTTAAAGATTTGACTGCAATAGTACTTTCGAAAAAAGAAAAACGTTTGGTAAAACTACTTTTCTGTTGCTGTAAAGTTTTTTCGCTACATTTACAGTGGTTTTACAGTAAATAAAAATTCGCAATCAGTTACTTTTGACCCAAATAAACATGAATCCATTAGACGTATTTCAACAACTTAAAAACGATGTGCTTTTGACCTATCAGAAGCAGTATCCTTATTTTGAGGGAAATTGGAAAACGTTTAGTTCGCAAGACATTCAAAATTTAATCGATTTGATTGCCGTTCAAGTAAAACAAACGGTTAGCGAAAAATGGATTTACACACATTTGAAAGTCGAAACCAACGATAAATTGCCACGAAAAGATATGTTGGATATTTTATCGCAATTCGTCGGTTATTCGGGTTGGGATGAATATGTGTTTAAATGGAAACAAGAAGTGGTTCCGATTGTGGCTCAACGCAAACGAAATAATAAGGTTGTTTTCAGTGTTGGATTTATAGGTTTGTTTTTGATGGGATTTTTAATTTATCGCTATTTGAATAGGGAAGAAGTGCAAACCATTCCCGTAAAAAATGCCTTTACCGAAGAACAAATCAACAGTGAAGAAGTAAAAGCGGTAATGATTGAAAATGATGTAGAAACACCAATTGAAATTGTAGATTCAAAAATTCAAATTACGGCAAAGGAAAGTGCTAAAATTGTATTGAAAAGTCCGTATTATAAAGACAAAACGGTTGTTTTAGGTAAGGAAAATCCAAACGAAATCAACTTACAACCTGATGATTATGCGATGATGTTGAAAGGTTTTATGAAATCGGATATAAAAGATTGGGAAACCCGAAAAGAGCAATTGCAAAAGATTTTAGCTGATGATTTAGAAGTTTTGGTGATGTTGAAAAATGATTTGGGAATTGAATATTTCAACAAACAAGAATTTTCAGAAAAGTTGATTGTTCCAAGTGTTGCTTTGAAGCGAATGAAAGTGATTGACATTCAAAGTAATGATAAGAATGAGATTAAATTTATACGAATTATACAAGAATAAGATGTTTTTACGAAGCTGTATTTTTATGTTTTTGTTATTCACATTTTCCTTTTATGGTCAAAATGCGAATACGCCTGCTTCAACGGCAATAAAAGCAAATTTTACAATGGCTTCGGTAAAAGCGTATCAGGAAAGCGCGACATTAAAAGTGGAAGATTATTACCAATATCTAACTTTATTATCAAGTGAATCAACATCGGAAACTTTAAAAACAGAAATAAAAACTACTATTTACAGCTTATTTGAAAGCGAAAATATAAAAGTCATCGATTTTACCTCAACTGAAAATGCTACTATTTCATTGCAAGAATTGATTGATAAAATTACGAATAAGAACTTTTCATTTTCGGTTGCTAATTTTGAAAATTCTATTGTATCAACAGATTATTGGACAACACAATACCAACTTACTGTTATGCAAAACAAAATTCCAATGGAATTTCAATATTATCAAAAAATTGGATTTAAACCTGTTGTAAAATCTTTTGGAACCACCAAAAAAGAAGTTTGGACCTTGTTTTTAGGAGAAGTTACCTTGCCATAAATTTTCTACTTTACGGATTTCCGTATTTATCATGAAAGTAATTTCTTATATTTGGAACTTTAACACCAATTAAACAATGAGAAAATTACTTATCATCTTCATTGGAATTACCGCTTTTGGTCAATCTAATTTAGATAAAGAAATTGCTAAAATAGTAGATGAAGGCAAAATGCTTTATAATTCAGAAATGGCTTCTTGGTATGGTACTGATATTTTTATTGAACTCTATAAGAATTCAGAAAATATTGGCGGTTATTTTTCATATACGGATAACGATGTTCCAAAATGTATCTTTTTTTCAAAAGATAAAAAACCAAAAGTTATTGGCACAATCAATTTTGAAGCTAAAATTAAATTGGAAACTGCAAAAGCCGATTTAAAAGAAAGAGAATTCACCAAAAATGAATTGGACTATTATGAGCTTAGAAAAGAAGCTATGAATATTATTTATTCCGATACTATTTTTAAACATTATAATAATACGAGTTTTAATGTTGTGCCAATAATTAATAAAAAAGAAAAAAAAGTATTTGTTTTAACCGGTCCAAAAGTTAATAACGTTATTATTTTAGGAAATGATTATTTAATGAATTTTGACAAAAATAATAAACTGTTAAATCGTAAAGCATTACATAAAAATATTATTCCAATTCAGATTGATGGAGATAAAAAAATTGAAGCTACAATGCACAGTCATTTACCAGAGACTGGCGAATTTATTACTTCAACTGATATTTGTACTTTAATGCTTTATGGAAAACTTTACAATTTAAAAGAACACTTTGTTGTTTCTGAAAAGTATGTTTCCGTTTGGGATTGTGAAAAAGATACTTTAAATGTGATGACTAGAGAAGCTTTTGAGAAAATGTTAGAAGAATAATGATTCCTCTTTTCTAGAGTAAAAAAACAAAAAAAGCCTTGAATTTCTTCAAGGCTTTTTTTGTTTTTCATAGCAAAGTTTCCCAGTTCAATTAGAATACTAATTTCACTTTTAATTCGAATTCGTCGCTGATTGTTTTGTCTCCTAAGTTGTCGAAGAAACTTCCAGATCCGTATTGGATTCCGTATTTAGTTCTGTCAACTTTTAAAGAAGTTTCAGCAGCATTTTTTCCAACAGTTAAATCAAATTTAATTGATTCTGTTTTCCCTTTGATTGTTAAATCAGCAGTTACAGCGTAAACACCATTTCCTTTTTCACCAAGAGATTTGATAACTAAAGTAGCCGTTGGGAATTTTTCAACACCAAAGAAATCGTCAGATTTTAAGTGACCATCTAAGTTTGCTTTTCCTTTACCTTCTAAATCAGTTGTATTAATTGTAGTCATGTCAACTGTAAAGTTTCCTCCTACTAATTTTTTTCCTTTGAAAATTAAAGTTCCTTCTTTTAAAGTAATTGTACCTTCGTGAGAACCTGTTACTTTTTTACCAACCCAGTTGATAGTACTTTTTGAAGCATCTACTTTTTTACTTGTTTGTGCAGTAGTTGCAAATGATACGAAAGCTACAAGAGCTAAAGCGATTGATTTGAAATTTTTCATGTTTTAAATTGTTTTAAATGTTAATGGTTATAATTAAATAGTAGTAAATAATTCTTGTTTTGGTTTTCTAACTTTTGCATAGTGTTGTGTTGCGTCTTCTTCATGACGGTATCCTACAGCTGCTACTAATGAAGCGTTTAATCCTAATGCATTTAATCCTAAAATTTCATTGTATTTTTCTGGTTCAAAACCTTCCATTGGCGTAACGTCGATTTTTAATTCTGCAGCAGCATTTAAAAGATTTCCTAAAGCTAAATACGTTTGTTTTGAAGTCCAAACTGCTTTTTGTTCCACTGGTAAAGGAACAATTTTCGATTTCATAAAGTCTGAATATCCTTTTAAATCTTCAACTGATAAACCTCTTGTATCTGCAATGTTTTGAACATAAGCATCAATATCACTTTCTTTAACATCTACAATGTTAGCAAATACCAATAGGTGAGAAGCGTCAACAATCTGCGATTGTCCCCAAGAAGCTGGTTGTAATTGCGCTCTAACTTCTGGATTTTCGATGATGAATACTTTGTATAACTGTAAACCATAAGAAGACGAACTCAATTGAATTGCATCTTTTAAAGTTTCTAAATCTGATGCTGATACTTTTTTAGTAGCATCGAATTTTTTGGTAGCGTAACGCCATTTTTGATTTTCTATAAAATTTGTCATAGTAATTTTTGGGTTTTAATTTCTAAATTTTTCAAGCAATTCGTTTAATAATTCTAATTCTGCAACAGTCAAATTTTGAGAGAATGATTGCTCATGAGCTTCTACTAAAGGATCCAATTGTAGTAAAAGTTCCAAACCTTTCTCCGTAATAGTGATTTCCATTTTACGGCGATTGATTGGGCAAACTTCTCTAAGCACTAATTCTTTTAATAACAATTTGTCAACTAAACGTGTGGTGTTACTGGTTTTCGCAATCATGCGTTCTTGTATCATACACATATTAGCAGGCTTTCCTTTCTGACCTCTTAAGATGCGTAACACGTTAAATTGTTCAGGGGAAAGGTCAAATGGCTTTAATATCTCATTAAACTTTTCCGAAATGACATTTTGAGTATACAAAACATTCAATAATGTTTTCTTCTCCATTGCCATTGGTGTGTTAGGTTTTATGATTTCTTCTATTCTCATTCGATGTTGTAAAATTTGTATGTACAAATGTAGTAAATATTTTATTTGTATGTACAAATGTTTGATAAATTTTTGTTAAAGTTTTAAAATTGCATTTTTTGATAGTACTTTTGGAAAAAAAAGATACAATGACAAACTTAGATCAAAATACGTGGTGGAGCCAGTTTTTGCAAGATTCAAATGGTGTTATAGTAGATGTTCGTACCGAAGATGAATTTAACGATGGTTATATTCCAGGTGCGATTAATATTGATATCTATAAAGGACAAGGTTTTATCTATAGAGTAGAGGAGTTAGATAAATCGAAAAACTATTATGTGTATTGCGCCGCTGGTGTACGTAGTGCCAACGCCTGTAATACCATGGAACAATTAGGTTTTGAAAACACTTTTAATTTACTAGGTGGCTTTTCTAATTGGGAAGGACCAACAGAATAAAGAAATCCGCTGAAGAGCGGATTTTTTTTTGTGGGTGCGGAATGCAATTCATGCTATCGGGAATTAGTTTCCATAATAATTTTTAATTTTATGATACTCTTCAATTTCTTTTTTGTTATTCTTTTCTGCTTTAGGACTTACTCCTGACCAAAAATTAGTATTATCTTTAATAAGTTGTATTTGATTTGGTAATTTTTCAATTCTTTTGCCTAATTGAAAATGGTTATTAAATTTATAATTCCAAATTACAGTGTGTAACTTATTGTCAATTGCATCGTAAACTACAGGAAAGGATTGTATAGGTTCTTTACTAAGATTTTCAACAAAATCATCTCCATTTGAAGTTGAACATGTGAAATAGTTGTCTCCTACTTTATATATATAGCAAAAGTAATTTGTTTTTCCATTGTCAATTCTATAATAATGAGCAACTGTTATTGAACCTTGCTTTGTTAATTTATCGCACCATTCAGATCTCCTCATGAATACTATTATTGATATTATCATAAGTAGCCCGAATATTGCTGTAAATTCTTTTATCGTTTTTTCATTCTTCATTTAGAATAAAATTTTATTATTATTATATTTAATAGCCGATATTATATAATTTGAGAGAGTTTTTTATAACGTTACAATTTTTTATACTATCAATTATTTTAATCTATTCAATTTATTTTTATAAATATCTGATAAACCTCAGTCTTATCTTATTCAAAAATACTAAAAAAATCTTACAATTTCACTCAACAAAAAATCCGCTCTTCAGCGGATTCTCTTATGTTAATCGTTTTAATTTATTTTTATCTAACAGTGTAATCTTCTTACCCGTTAACTCAATATAACCTGATTTATTTAACTCAGATAACAATCGAATACAACTTTCAGTTGCGGTTCCAATCATTCCTGCTAATTCTTCTCTGGATAGTTGAATGTGTAAGGTACCATCTTCGTTCTTGCCAAAGGTTTCCTCTAAGTAAATTAAAGTTTCGCCTAAACGTTGACGAACGGTTTTTTGTGCCATGTTGACCATGTGATCATCGGCTCCTTTTAAATCATCGCAAATAGTGCGCATCACATTCATTGAAAACTGATTGTTTTGCGTAAAGAATTGCATGACTTCGCTACGAGGAATAAAACACACTTCCATATCTTCTAACGCAACAGCACTCAAATTAGCAGGTTCGTCGCTAATCATCGAACGTTGGCCTAATAATTCGCCTGGTTTTACCAATTTTACAATTTGGTCTTTCCCGTTGTCGCTAAGTTTTGAAAGCTTACAAACGCCATCTTTGATGCAGTAAATACCATTAGTTACTTCTCCTTCTTCAAAGATAGGTTCCCCTTTTTTAATAGTGTACGAAGTTTTGCATTCGGCCATGCGAAGTAATTCATCTTTATTTAAGGCTTTTAATGAACTAAATTGCCTCACAATACACTGTTCGCATTTACTCATAATAAGATTTTGTTTAATGTGTTTACAAAATTACAAAATTGTATGACAAATATCATATTTTGATTTATATTTATTGATGAACTTTGTCACAGGTAAAATGAGCAAATTATATGGACACAGAAAGTTGTTTCCATTGTGGTAATGAAATTATAAAAAAAGACGAGATTGTATTTGACGAAAAGAAGTTTTGTTGCAATGGTTGTAAAACCGTATACGAAATTTTTAGTCAAAACGATTTAACGTGCTATTATGATTTTCAGGCAGCACCCGGCGCCACTCCACAAGACATTCAGGGCAAATATGACTTTTTAGACAATGAAGAAATTGTTACTAAATTATTGGAATTCCAAGAGCGTACAACACATATTGTTTCACTCTACATTCCTCATATACACTGTAGTTCGTGTATTTGGATTCTGGAAAATCTACAAAAGCTTCAACCAGGAATAAGTACTTCGCAAGTTAATTTTGGCGAAAAGAAAGTCCGAGTTACGTTCAATCCCGAACAAACTTCTTTAAAAGATATCGTCTATTTATTGAGTTCGATAGGTTACGAACCTTATATTTCATTAGAAAATTTTGATGAAGGCAAGAAAAAAATCGACAGAACTTTAATCTATAAAATAGGAGTAGCGTTTTTCTGTTTTGGAAACATCATGCTGCTTTCGTTTCCCGAATATTTTGAAGTAGAAGAATATTGGATTGACCAATACCGCGGATTTTTCCGTTGGTTGATTTTCGGATTATCGCTTCCTACGTTTATTTATTCGGCTTCTGGATATTACGTTTCCGCTTGGAAAAGTATGAAATCAGGCTTGTTGAATATCGATATTCCGATTGCTTTAGGAATTGTGGTGATGTTTCTAAGAAGTACGGTAGATATCGTTTTCGATTACGGACAAGGATTCTTCGATAGTATGGCTGGGTTGATTTTCTTTATGTTATTAGGAAAGTTATTTCAGAAGAAAACTTACGATTTCCTTTCATTTGAACGCGATTATAAATCGTATTTTCCAATTGCAATTACAAAGGTTTTACCAAATGGAGATGAAGAATCGGTTCAAGTATATGATATTCAAAAAGGCGATAGATTATTGATTCGTAACCAAGAGTTAATTCCAGTAGATGGGATTTTGATTTCTGAAAAAGCATCAATTGATTATAGTTTCGTAACAGGTGAAGCGGTTCCGATTGAGAAAAAATCAGGCGATAAAGTTTTCGCAGGTGGAAAACAAATGGGAAAAGTCATCGAAATGGAAGTGCTATTTTCGGTTTCCCAAAGTTATTTAACTCAATTATGGAGTAACGATGTCTTTCAAAAACGCGTAGAACAACAACACAAAAACATTACCGATAGAATTAGTCGCTATTTTACGCCAGCTTTATTGGCTTTAGCGATAGTTTCTTTTACGTATTGGATTTTCATCGATGTGCAAACGGCTTTCAATGTTTTCACTGCGATTTTGATTGTGGCTTGCCCGTGTGCTTTGGCATTAACGGCTCCGTTTACATTAGGAAATGTGTTGCGAATTCTAGGCAAACGAAAATTATATTTAAAGAATGCTTTAGTTGTAGAACAATTAGCCAAAGTAGATACGATTGTTTTCGATAAAACAGGAACGATTACAACTAATAAAAAAACAGCTATTACTTACGAAGGAACGGAATTAAATGCTTCCGAACTAAGATTATTGAAAAACGTTTTGCGTGGTTCGAATCATCCTTTGAGTAGAAGATTGTACGATTTTATTCCAAATCAAGAAAAAATAGAAACTACAAGTTTTGAAGAAATCATTGGAAAAGGAATTTTCGCTGAAATCGAAGGAAATACCATAAAATTAGGTTCTTCACAATTCCTAAAAACTATGACCGAAAACACGCATAAGAAAACCAAAGTGCATGTGGAAATCAATGGTGTTTACAAAGGAAGTTACGTGTTCAATAATCAATACAGAAAAGGATTAGAAGAATTGTTTTCCGATTTAGCTAAACATTACAATTTGGTTGTTTTATCTGGTGATAATGATGGTGAAAGAAGAATTTTAGAGAAAATGTTGCCTTCGAAAACGACTTTAGTTTTCAATCAAAAACCCGAGCAAAAACTACAATACATTGAACAATTACAAAAAGAAGGCAAAAATGTAATGATGGTTGGGGATGGGTTAAACGATGCTGGCGCATTAGCACAAAGTAACTTGGGATTATCTATTTCTGAAAATGTAAATGTGTTCTCTCCCGCGTGTGATGGGATATTAGATGCAACACAATTCGATAAAATTTCCTTTTTTATGCAGTATTCTAAGAATGCAATGAAGACGATTTATATGAGTTTTGGACTTTCTTTATTATATAATGTTGTAGAACTAAGTTATGCCGTAACTGGAGCTTTAGATCCTATTGTAGCAGCTATTATAATGCCGCTCAGTACAATAACAATTGTAAGTTTTGTAACAATTCTTACAAATTTGTATGCTGGAAAGAAATAAATTTATTAAATTTAAGAAAATTTTAATACATGATAAAAATCATGTTTTATAAAAACGAGTGGAAGTAACTTTGTTAACACAATTTAAGGTATGAGTGTCATTTATTTATTAATCACAATTAGTATAGTAGTAGCGATTGTCTTTTTAGGTGCTTTTATAAAAGCAGTTAAAAGTGGACAGTACGATGATGACTATACACCATCGGTCAGAATGTTATTTGATGATGAAATAGTGAAAAAAGAAAATCCTAACAAATTAATACAAACAGAAAAACAAAAATCAATCTAAATTTATGGAGAAGCAACAATTTTATTACGACAACAAAATTGTAAGGAATTTCATCTACGCTAGTATCGTTTTCGGGGTAGTGGGGATGTTAGTAGGGCTTATTTTAGCTTTCCTATTTTTGTTTCCAAACTTAACAAGCGGCGTATCGTTTTTAAGTTTTGGACGCTTAAGACCTTTACACACCAATGCAGTTATTTTTGCCTTCGTTGGAAACGCAATGTTTGCAGGTATTTATTACTCAATGCAGCGTTTATTAAAAGCAAGAATGTTTAGCGACCTTTTGAGTAAAATTCATTTTTGGGGTTGGCAGTTAATTATAGTTGCTGCAGCCATTACTTTACCATTAGGTTATTCTACTTCTAAAGAATATGCCGAATTAGAATGGCCAATCGACATTGCAATTGCTCTTATTTGGGTAGTTTTTGGTATCAATATGATTGGAACCATTATTAAAAGAAGAGAACGTCATATTTATGTAGCTATTTGGTTTTACATTGCAACATTTGTAACAGTTGCGGTACTTCACATCTTTAATAGTTTAGAACTACCTGTTTCGTTATCAGGAATGAAATCATATTCAGTTTATGCTGGTGTTCAAGATGCTTTAGTACAATGGTGGTACGGACACAATGCGGTGGCATTCTTCTTAACTACTCCATTCTTAGGTATGATGTATTACTTTGTACCAAAAGTAGCAAATCGTCCTGTTTATTCTTATAGATTATCAATTATTCACTTTTGGTCGTTGATCTTCATTTATATTTGGGCTGGACCTCACCACTTATTATATACTGCACTACCAGATTGGGCTCAAAATTTAGGAGTTGTTTTCTCTGTAATGTTACTTGCTCCATCTTGGGGTGGTATGATTAATGGTTTATTAACTTTAAGAGGAGTTTGGGATAAAGTGCGTACTGATGCGGTATTGAAATTCTTCGTAGTAGCCATTACAGGTTATGGTATGGCTACTTTTGAAGGTCCAATGTTATCATTGAAAAACGTTAACGCAATTGCACACTTTACAGACTGGATTATTGCTCACGTTCACGTTGGAGCTTTAGCTTGGAATGGTTTCTTATCATTCGGTATGATCTATTGGTTAATCCCAAGAATGACAAAAACAAAATTATTCTCTGAAAAATTAGCGAATTTCCATTTCTGGATTGGTACTTTAGGGATTATTTTATATTCGCTTCCATTATATGTTGCAGGATTTACTCAAGCTTCTATGTGGAAACAATTCAAACCAGATGGTGGAGCATTACAATATGGTAACTTCCTTGAAACGGTAACTGAGATTATGCCAATGTATTGGATGCGTGCAGTAGGAGGAACATTATATCTTACAGGGGTTATCGTATTAGTTTACAATGTAATTAGAACCGTTAGACAAGGTTCTCCAGTTGAAAACGAATTAGTTGAAGCTCCAGCATTAGCTGTAATTTCTCCAAACCGTTTAAAAGGAGAAAAATTACACTCTTGGTTAGAAAGAAAACCAGTTCAATTTATGATTTTGACTACTATAGCAATTTTGATTGGTGGTTTAATTCAAATTTTACCAACAATTTTAGTAAAATCAAATATTCCAACAATTTCGTCAGTTAAACCATATACACCACTTGAGTTGCAAGGTAGAGATTTATACATCCGTGAAGGTTGTGTGGGATGTCACTCTCAAATGGTTCGTCCGTTCCGTTCAGAAGTAGAGCGTTATGGTGACTATTCTAAAGCAGGAGAATTTGTTTACGATCATCCATTCTTATGGGGTTCTAAACGTACTGGTCCAGATTTAGCTCGTGAAGGTGTTAAAGGAAAACCATTTAATGGAGGTAGAGATGATGTATGGCATTTTAACCATATGTACGATCCCCAAGGATTAAATGAAAAATCAATTATGCCAAGATACCAATGGTTAATTAAAAATGAATTAGATAATTCAACTATTCAAGACAAAATGAGAACCATGGTAACTTTAGGAGTTCCTTATTCTGAAGCAGATATTAATAATGCTCTTAAACATATGGACGAACAAGCAAGCAAAATTGAAGCAAACTTGTTAGCGAACCCTGATATTAAGAAATCTTTTGGTGGAAACACAACATCAAAATTAAAAGATAGAGAGATTGTAGCGTTGATTGCATACTTACAAAGATTAGGTACTGATACTCAAGTTAAAAAATAAAAGTTATGCTAAAGTTCATTAAACATAATTTGGAAACTATTGCAGGAGTAGATATTTATCCAATCATTTCGTTGACTATTTTCTTTACAGCGTTTGTATTGTTCACAATTTGGGCATTTACTTACAGCAAAGAAAAAATCAAAGAAATTAGCGAAATGCCTTTAAACGACGAATAGTCATAATATAATTAGCGAGAAACTGAAACAACCATGATGTTTGTAATTTTTGGGTAGTTTCATGGTTGTTCCGGTTCTCATAACATAAAAATTTCAATATATGAAAAAATTAATTCCATCATACGTAAGAGTTCCATTACTGTTTGCAGTAGTATTTGCAGCTTTGGAATATTTTATCGATTCAGGAGACAGGCCAGCCTTTATAAAGTTTCCTATGGTAGCTTTATTTTTAGGAGTATTCCTTTTCTTATTAATCGCAATCGAAATTGTAATCGATGCCGTTGATAAAGTTACTTATCATTTATTAACTGATGAGCAAAAGAAACAACTAGAAGAAGCACAAACTGTTTCTTTTACAGAAAGCAAATGGTACCAAAATATTGTTGCTAAACTTACTCGCTCTAAAGAAATGGAAAGAGAAGAAGATATCATGTTAGAGCACGACTACGATGGTATCAAAGAGTTAGACAACGTATTACCACCATGGTGGGTATATTTGTTCTATGGTACAATTATTTTTGCTTTAGTTTATTTGGTTCGTTTCCATGTAATGAATGAATACGATCAAGAACAAGAATTTAAAAATGAAGTGGCGTTAGCAGAATTAGAGAAATCGAAAATGCCTAAAGACCCAGCTGAAGAAGTAAGTTACGAAACAGTTGTTGCGGTTACAGATGCAGCAAGTTTAGCCAAAGGAAAAGAAATTTTCACTAACGCTTGTGCTGCATGTCATAAAGCTGATGGTGGAGGTTTAGTTGGACCTAACTTAACTGATAAACATTGGATTAATGGAGGCGGAATTAAAAATGTCTTCAAGTTAATTTCTGAAGGAAGTAAAAACAATCCTTCAATGGTAGCTTGGAAAGCTAATTTATCTCCTAAAGACATTCAAAGTGTAGCAAGTTATGTTTTAAGTTTACAAGGTTCTAATCCTCCAGGAGGAAAACCAGCTGAAGGCGAAATATGGGTTGAAACAGCTGAAGCGGCACCAGCAGCTGCAGCATCAGTAGATTCTACTAAAGTAGAAACTCCTGCAGGAAAATAAAAATAGTAAAAAAGGTTTTGGGAAATTCTCAAAACCTTTTTTAAACTAAAATTAGCATAATTATGTCAAATTTACCAGACGAAAGTTTTAGAGATACCATTGCAACAATTAATGCAGAAGGGAAAAGAAATTTTATTTATCCTAAAAAACCTTCTGGCCCTTTTTACGATAAAAGAAAGTTATTGAGTTATTTTCTTTTGGTTTTTTTAATAGCTTCTCCATTTATTAAAATACATGGAAATCAATTTTTGATGTTTAATGTGCTGGAAAGACGTTTTAGTATTTTCGGATTTGCATTTTGGCCTCAAGACTTTCATTTGTTTGTTATTTCAATGATTGTTGGAGTAGTTGGATTGACCTTGTTTACAGTAGCATTCGGACGTATATTTTGTGGTTGGTTTTGTCCGCAAACTATTTTTATGGAAATGGTTTTCAGACGTATCGAATATTGGATTGATGGAGACAGAGGGGCTCAAATGCGATTAGAAAGACAAAAATGGGATGCTGAAAAAATAAGAAAAAGAGTTACAAAATGGACTATCTTTTTTATTTTTTCATTCTTCATTGCTAACGTTTTCTTAGCGTATTTAATTAGCAGCGATGAACTTATCAAAATGATTACGGAAGGACCTACAAGTAATTTAAGTACGTTAATTGCCTTATTAATTTTTACAGGTGTTTTCTATTTTGTATTTGCTTGGTTTAGAGAGCAAGTTTGTATTATTGCTTGTCCTTACGGAAGAATGCAAGGGGTTTTATTGGATAACAAATCCATTAATGTAACCTATGACCACGTAAGAGGAGAAGGTACAAACGGAAGAAAGAAATGGAGAAATGGTGAAGATAGAACCGCATTAGGTCACGGAGATTGTATCGATTGCAACCAATGTGTAGTAGTTTGTCCAACTGGAATTGACATTCGTAATGGTACTCAGTTAGAATGTATTAACTGTACCGCTTGTATCGATGAATGTGATACCGTTATGGAAAAAGTAGGATTACCAAAAGGATTAATCCGCTATGCTAGTGAAGACGAAATTGTAAATAAAGAGAAGTTCGTGTTGACACTTCGAATGAAAGGTTACATCGCCGTTTTAACTTTGTTAGTAGGCGTTTTAATTGGAATGTTGTTCTTACGAAATGATGTAGAAGCCAATTTCTTACCAATGTCAGGACAATTGTTCCAACACAATGGTGAAAACATTCGAAATTTCTACACGTATAAAATTGTCAATAAAACAGAACAAGAATTTGATAATGTTACGGTTAAAATTGTCAATTATAAAGGAGAAATAAAATTAGTGGGAAGTCCAGTTATAAAAGTACCAAAACAAGGTTTAGTAAGTGGAACATTGTATATTGATATTCCAGAGAGTTTGCTAAAAGACGAAAAAGTACATTTAAAATTAGAATTAT
This sequence comes from Flavobacterium sasangense DSM 21067, assembly GCF_000686885.1. Taxonomy (GTDB): domain Bacteria; phylum Bacteroidota; class Bacteroidia; order Flavobacteriales; family Flavobacteriaceae; genus Flavobacterium; species Flavobacterium sasangense. The sequence goes on from NZ_JMLU01000025.1 coordinate 31,915, forward strand.
ATAACGGAGATAAATTGATTGAAGAAACATCAACTAATTTCCAAGGACCAAGAAACTTTAATTAAAAAAATATAGCTATGAAATCGCCACTAAAAATTTGCGTAAGCAAACACCAATAATTTAAAAGGCGATACCATATGTTACCAATGATAAATAAAATTTAAACATATGAAATTTAATTGGGGAACCGGAATCGTTATTGCTTTTGCACTTTTTATGACATTCATTTTATCCTATGTATTTAAAGTACAGTCTAATGATAAATATGATCATGAATTAGTAGTAGAAGATTATTATAAAAAAGAAGCAACGGTTCAAGGTGACATAGAAAAACAAGAGAAAGCGAATGCATTAACGAATAAAGTAACAATCGAAAATAAAGCGGAAGGAATAAAAATTCAATTTCCAGCTGATTTTGATTATTCAAAAATAAATGGAAAAGTGTCCTTATACAGACCGTCTAGTCAGAAATTAGATTTTGAAATTTCGATTTCACTATCTAGTCCACATTTGCTCATACCTAAAAGTAATTTGGCTAGCGGTCTTTGGGACATTTCTATCGATTGGGAATACGATGGTGTGAAATATTTGAACAAAGATTCGTTTAGAATAGAATAATTTCTTTCTTTTGATTTTGAACTTGTAATTGAACTTGTTCTTGAATTTGAAATTTAAAATAGATGTTGTATTCAGCTTTTATATTTGGTTTAATCAGTAGTTTTCACTGCATAGGAATGTGCGGTCCGATTGCTATGATGTTACCCGTAGATAGAAGTAATGAAGCAAAAAAAATCACACAAATTATTACCTATCATATTGGAAAATTAACGGCTTACGGGACTTTAGGTTTAATATTCGGACTTTTAGGTAGAAGTTTTTATTTAGCGGGAATGCAACAACAACTATCCATTATCGTTGGGATTTTGATGATTTTAGTAGCGGTAATTCCAGAAAAAGTATTTGCTAAGTATAATTTTTCAAAACCTGTTTATCGAGTAATTACGAAAGTAAAATCAAGTTTAGGCCAACAGTTTAAAAACAAAAGTTACAAATCGTTATTTACTATTGGATTATTGAATGGTTTTTTACCTTGTGGAATGGTCTATGTTGCACTTTTTGGAGCTATCGCGATGCAGAATGTTTCTTTAGGAATTGCCTATATGATACTTTTTGGAATCGGAACAATTCCTATGATGGTAGCAGTTGTTTACGCTTCTGGATTAATTTCATTTTCATTCAGAGGAACGATTCAAAAAGCAATACCGTTAGTAGCGGTAATTATTGGAATGTTATTTATAATAAGAGGTTTAGGGTTAGATATTCCATATTTATCACCAAGTAATATGAGTTTATTTGTGCAACCCGAAGTCAATTGTCATTAAATATTTTAGTTAATAGGGTAAAAGAGTGATGGAGTTTTAGCTTTATCACTCTTTTTGTTTCATAAAAAAAGCCTCATCAAATAAATGATGAGGCTTTCATAATATTATGATTTGAAATCTTAATTAACAATAAGTTTCTTAGTTGCAATAGCATTTTCAGAAGCCATTTGAACTAAATAAAATCCACTAGGTAAATTATTCACTTTATATGAATTATCAACTCTTGTTGGATTTTTAATTTCTTGGATGATTTGTCCGTTAATATTATATAAAATAATCGATTTTAACTCAGTTTCTGATGTAATTGTAACTTCGTTGTTGATTGCAGGATTCGGATAAATAGAAATGGCGTTTTCTAATGCAAAACTCTCAGATGATAATGCTGCACATTGCACACTATATATTTGACATACATATTCAGGATGATCTATAAACGGATTTCTGTTGTTTTGTCTTGCATATATGGCATTGTTTCTAGTTATTTCAAAAACACTAACAGGGTCGTTGTTATGCCATGTTATTAGCATGTTTAAGAACGAATTAGTAAAGACCTGATTTGACGTTCCATTAAACATAGGATAAGACCAACTTGCTATTTGATCTTCATAACGAGTAGCAAAATAAAAATACATACGAGCTATATCACCTTTGAAAGCACTATTTGGTTCAAATACTTGACCAACATAACCAGCAATTGCACTTGTTCCATGTTTTCCACCATTATTAGTTGTTGAAGAAACTACTGCAACATTTCCATGAGGATTATCACCACGATCACCATTTACTTTTTTATCAGTTGGAGTTACAAAATGTGCATCATGTCGCATTGGGGCAGCTTGACTAAAAATAGATTGAGGAACAATATGTTCTCTATTATAAACATCACATTCTGAACCTCCTCCAGAACCGGTATCTTGATCTGTACCATATATAAAACCACATTCACCAGCACTACCTGTAGGGTTTTCAGTATACATGTCATAAATAGTATTGTCATTTTCATAACCTGTACCAGTAAAAACATCTCTATCTGAAGTTTGATAGGTAACCCATAATCCACTATAACCTAAATCAGTTTGATTCTTAATGATATTAAATAATTGTGTTTTTAATACGTAACCAGTTCCTGTTGCAGTACTATAATAACCAGCAGGAATTTGTGCCCAACCCATTAGTGAACACAATAAAAACGTTAGTAGGTAATGTTTTTTCATATCTATTTATTTTTTCTTTCTAATAAAGCCATGTAAAATCCGTCGAAGCCACTTTCACTTGCTAAGACTTTTTGGTCCTTGACAAAGTTAAATTCTTTTCCAATTTCTGTGCTTAAGAAATGCTTAATTTGTTCTTGATTTTCAGAAGGTAATACCGAACAAGTAGCATAAACTAATTTTCCGCCTGGTTTTACAATTTTTGAATAATTTTCTAATACTTCAGCCTGAACTTTTCGAATGTTATCGATAAACTCAGGTTGTAATTTCCATTTGCTATCTGGATTTCTTTTTAAAACTCCTAATCCACTACAAGGCGCATCGATTAAAACTCTATCGGCTTTTTCGTGTAATTTTTTTATTGTTTTACTACTTTCAATAACTCTTGGTTCAATGTTGAAAGCACCGTTTCTTTTCGCTCTTATTTTTAATTGCTTTAATTTACTTTCATACAAATCCATAGCAATTAATTGGCCTTTATTTTCCATTAAAGAAGCCAAATGCAAGGTTTTTCCACCTGCACCAGCGCAAGTATCCACAACTCGCATTCCTGGTTGAACATCCAAGAAATAAGCCACTAGTTGAGAAGAAGCATCTTGCACTTCAAACAATCCGTCTTTAAAAGCATCTGTTAAAAATACGTTTGCTCTTTCTGTCAAAATTAAAGCATCTGGATAATCTTTGTGAAACTCGGTTTCAATATTCAAATCCATTAAGATGGCTCTTAATTTTTCTTTAGTGGTTTTTAAACGATTTACTCTTAAGATTACTTTAGCTTGCTCGTTTTGTGCGGCAAGTTCTTTGGTCCAAATTTCCTCACCTAATTCCTTAACACCCAATTCATCCATCCAATCTGGAATAGACTCTCTGAATTTTCTGGTTTTTGTTAATTCGTCAAATTTTCCTTTGATTCTTCTAACCGGTGTATCTTCAAAATATTTCCAATCGGGTAGGGTATAACCTCTTAATACTGCCCAAACGGCAAATATTCTCCAAATTTTATCTCTATCAAAAGGTTCTTTTACTTCTGCAATTTCGGTGTATAAACGTTTCCATCTTACGATCTCGTAAATGGTTTCTGCTACGAATTTTCTATCGTGACTTCCCCAACGTTTGTCTTTTTTAAGTGCTCTAGCAACCACTTTATCAGCGTATTCACCTTCGTTAAAAATCGCCATTAGCGAATCGATTGTTGTGAATACTAAATTTCTGTGTAATCTCATTATTTATTTTAAATCAGCCTGCAAAGATACGAATAAAAATAAAAAAAGCTGCCAAAATTGACAGCTTTAATATTTATCCTCTTCCGTTACCTCTTCCTTCGGAACCTCTTGAATTGGAATTGCTTCTTGGAGCGCTACTTCTTGACTGTGAGTTACCTCTTGAAGAATTTCCTCTAACTTCCGAATTTCCTCTGTTACCATTACTTGTTACTGTTCCTCTTTCTCTTGGCGAATTACTTCTGTTTTCAGAATATTCTCTTCCACGATTTGATTTTGGTCCATCGTTTCGACCTCTGTTTTCTGAAGTTACTCTTGGAGAATTACCTCTGTTTTCAGTTACAACTCGAGTACCAGAATTACCTCTTGTTCCGTTGTTTCTTGGATTACTTGTTTCTGTTCTAGTTCTTGGCGTTGTTCCATTATATTCTCTTGTTTCACGATTTCCTCTTGGTGAGTTTGAAGTTATTTCGCTTCTATTTCTCGGAGAATTGATGTTTCTTCTTGAATCTAACTCATATCGGTTTGAATATCCTGAATTTCTATGTGCGAAGGAACGATTTGGATGCATTCTTTCGTAACCATTTCCTCTTCTTCCATAATAATTGTTATAAACTGAAGCACATCTTCTGTGTGAAACATAATGATAACTGTGACCAAAATTGATATGAAGATGAATGTGATTTCTATATCTAAAAATTGGGAACGGATTCCAGTAGCTATAGTAACTAGGATAATAACCCCAATACCATGATGAATAATACGGGCGATAATTTCCTACCCAAAAAGTGGTATAAATTATTGGAGTATGCACATAAACAGGTTCGTAAATATAATTGGTTCCATACATATAAACATCACCAACAACTTGCACTTGAACTCGGTTATTGCTATCTCGTTCTACTTCAATTGTAGCTACATCTTGAAAAACATCTTTTTCCAAAACAGCTTGCACCACAACTAAATGCACGTTTCCTTCAACTGTTTCAATAACTCTTAAATAATCGACATAATTATCGTTATTCAAATCTAAATTGGAGATTTGAGTCTTAGGATCATTTAATCTTCTTTCAAAATCTTCTAAATCTTTAGCATCACCAAAAACAGTCGCAACCGCTCTTAAATCTAAGTTGTCGCTGATATCTGAATTTTTTGCTGTAACCGTAGTTTTTTCTTGTGCAAAAAGTGAACCTATCGTCAATGAAGCCAGTAAGCTCAGATGTATCAATTTCGTTTTCATAATATATTCGTTTTAAGGTTCTTATTTCTATTTTTGAATAACCAATTACTGTGCCAAAGTTTTTTAACCTCAATTAACTTATTGATTATTAGTTATTTGTAGAATATATTTTTCCTTTGCAACATTTCCATTATATTTGAAAATAAAACCTATACAATGAAGAAGATTTATTTATTTCTATTATTTATAAGTATTTCAGCAATAGCTCAAAATAAAAAATTTAATTCGGATGTAATTCTCGAAACGAAATTGAGTTGTAGAGCTATTTTAGTTGACGATGAAAAAGTTTGGATGGGAATGGATAAAGGTCGTTACGGATTTTACGATATAAAGAAAGATACCACTATCATAAAAGAAATTCAATCTGTTGCCCGAACTACAGAATTTAGAAGCATTGCAGGAACCAAAGAAGCTATTTTTATTTTAGCGGTTGGAAATCCAGCAATGTTGATTCGTATTGATAAGAAAACGTTGGAAGAAACAGTTGTGTACAAAGAAGAACACGAAAAAGTATTTTACGATAGTATGCAATTTGTAGATGATTTAAACGGATTTGCCATGGGTGACCCAATTGAAAATTGTTTAGCATTTATAAAAACTAACGATGGTGGCAAAACGTGGCAAAAAGTAAATTGCGATGTTTTACCAAAAGTTTCAGAAGGTGAAGCTGCTTTTGCTACAAGCAACACCAATTTAACTGTAAAGGAAAAATCGATTTTTATGGTTTCTGGTGGAAAGAAATCGAGAGTTTTTGTTTCTAAGGATTTTGGTGGTTCTTGGAAAGTTTATGAAACGCCAATTGTTCAAGGCGAAACTATGACAGGAATTTTTACAGCTGATTTTTACAATGAAAAAATCGGAATTATTGCCGGTGGAAATTATATGAAGCAAGACCAAAATTGGGCCAACAAAGCAATTACTAAAAATGGTGGCAAAACTTGGAAATTAATCGCTGATAAAGAAGCTTTTGGTTATGCTTCTTGCGTTCAGTTTGTTCCAAATAGTAACGGAAAGAAACTTATTTCTGTTGGTGGAACTGGAATGTTTTACTCGGCTGATTTTGGCAAAAGTTGGGCAAAATTCTCTGATAACAAAGATTTTTATACATTCCGATTTGAATCAGAGAAAGTCTTTTATGCAACTGGAAGAAATAAGTTGGTTCGATTTGAAATAGAATAAAAAAAGCGTTCAACTATTGCTGAACGCCTTTTATTTTATAACTAACCTCTTCTTTTTTCACGCATTTGTTTTAATAATTCTCTATTAAAATCTTCTTCGGCTTTTTTAAGTTTGATGATTTTCTTAGCACTGATTACTCCTTGTAAATCTTTTATAAATTTTTTTCTTAAGTTAAATAGATTCTCTTCTAAACTTTCCATTTGAACTAAAAGAGCAGAAGCTTCTTTTTCGCTTAATTTATCAACACTTCCAGGTCTAAAACGATCTAAAATGGCTCTCATTTTTTCGTGACGTAACTCCGCTTGTTTGTCATCAAATGCATTGTAGAGTGGCCAAAATTTTTGAGCTTCTTCTGTTGTTAATTCTAATTGTTCTGTTATGTAAGCCACTTTTAGTGCTTTTACTTTTTCTCTTTTTTCTTTAAAATCCTGTGAAAAGGATACAGATGAAATAAAAAGTAATATAATTGGTAATATAAATTTCGTTTTCATGGGTAAATTATTATTCGTTAATATAGTAATCTAAATTTTCTGATTCGGAAAGATAATCTTCCACCGCATCAGAATTGGCTTCATTTATTGATAAATTATTTTCTAATTCAGCAATGTCTTCATCGGTTAAGTGTTTGGATAACTCAGTGATTCCAATTCCTTGTTGTTGTGATAAATATACTTCTATAGTTCCAGCATCTAAATTGTTTTCTTTTGCCATATTAAAATAAACCGGAATTGCAATAGCAAGTAAAAGAACAGCTGCAATTGAACTTATCCAAACTTGTTTTCTATAAAATAAGGAAACAACTTTAGTTTCTTTTTCTTTAGAAATTTGTTCCATCATTTTTGCTTCGAATTGCTCAAAGTAGTTTTCTGGAACTTTAAATCCCGATTTAATTTCTTTGTTATTTTCTAAATCAAATTGTTTCATATCTATTGGACAAAAATAAGACTAAAAGGTTTAATTGGTATGTAAAAATTCTTCTATTTTCTTAACAGCTATATGATAACTTGCTTTTAAAGCACCAACAGAAGTTCCTAAAATTTCCGACATTTCTTCGTATTTTAATTCTTCAAAATATTTCATTTTAAAGACTATTTGTTGTTTTTCAGGCAAAATAGCAATGGCTTTTTGTAATTTCAGTTGGATTTCATCGCCATCAAAAAAAACATCACTTTCTAATTTATTTATCGCTTTTTCTTGGGCTTCTTCGTTTGAAATTCCTTGTTTTTTAGCTCTTTGTTGCATGAACGTTATGGCTTCATTGGTGGCAATTCGGTACATCCAAGAATATAATTTACTATCGCCTTTAAAATTTTTCAGATTCCCAAAAACTTTTACAAACGTATTTTGAAGCACATCATCGGCATCATCATGATTCAAAACCATGTTTCTGATATGATAGTACAAGGGTTTTTGATACAATTGCAACAGCTTTCGAAACGCTTCGTTCTGCGTTTTCGGGTTTAATAATTCGGAGATGAAAGCTTTTTCGTCTTGCAAAATGCGATATTTGTTTATAAGACTAAAGATATTCAAAAAGGTTTAATTTTAATTTTTGTTTTAGTAAAAAAACAAGTTTCCCTTTGTAACTTTGCTTTATAGAAATAAAATAACGATGAAAGATTTAAGTAATTTTAGAAAATCATACGAAAAGAGTGAATTATTGGAAAATCAAATTCCGGAAGATCCAATAAATTTATTTCATAAATGGTTTTATGAAGCGGAAGAATTAAATGCAGCCGAGGAAGTAAATGCTATGACCGTTACAACTATAGGTTTAGATGGTTTCCCGAAAGCGCGTGTGGTTTTACTTAAAAAGTTCAATGAAGAAGGTTTTATTTTTTATACCAATTACAATTCTGAAAAAGGAAAAGCCATTTTGAATAATCCGAATGTTTGTTTGTCTTTCTTTTGGCCAACTGTGGAACGTCAAATTATTATAAAAGGAATTGCGGAGAAAACGGCTGATAATGTGTCCGATAATTATTTTTCATCTCGTCCTGATGGAAGTAAATTAGGTGCTATTGTTTCACCACAAAGTGAAGTAATTCCGAATCGAGAGTTTTTAGAGAACAATTTAAAACAATTAGAAAAAGAGTGGGAGGGAAAAGAAATTTTGCGTCCAGCGCATTGGGGTGGTTTTTTAGTTCGCCCTGTAGAAGTAGAGTTTTGGCAAGGAAGACCTAATCGATTGCATGATAGAATTCGCTACAAATTAACTAACGAATTCGATTGGAAAATTGAACGATTATCGCCTTGATAATCAATTTTTTATAAATATCTTTTAAAATCCTAAGTTTTTTAACTTGGGATTTTTTTATTTCTGTAAGTAAAGTTTTAAGTAATTGATATTCAAATGTTTAAAACGTTAAATTTTAATGCATTTCATCGATTTTTTTTGTTAGTCACCGATATTTTTGTACTTTAGTCTTGTTAATCAAACACTTAATCGGTTTTTTTGGTTTTTATTAACAAAACAACAACTACTAAATAAAATACGCTACTTATGAAAAAATTAATCATTACTCTTTTTGCCCTAACAATTGGTATATCATCTTTGACTTCATGTTCTGCTGATTCAGAAAGTGCAACAAGCACTACAAATAATTCAAACGAAACAGTAAAATCGTATACCCATTCTGATCTAGAATTAGAATTATTAGATGAAGTTAATGCTTACCGAGTTTCAGTAGGATTAAATCCACTACAAATCATTGAACACATTTCATACAAATCTTCAGAACACAACGATTATATGTTAGCAACGCATACAGTTACTCATGAAGGTTTTGAAGAAAGAAAATCTAATTTACAAGAAGTATTAGGTGCTTACCGTGTAGGAGAAAATGTTGCTTATGCCTATTCATCAGCTCAATCGACAGTTAATGCTTGGGTAAACAGTCCAAGTCATAAAGCTAATTTAGAAGGCGATTACACCCATTTTGGTGCTTCGATTAAAACAGATGAACAAGGTAGAAAATACTATACGAATATGTTCATCAAAAAATAAAATTTCATGTTTGTTTATAGAAAAAGCAGCTATTTGTTAGAATAGCTGCTTTTTTGTTTTATTTAATTTTTAAAGTTCTGCAGCTTGCTCTCAGTTGCGGCATTTTTGCATAAATGTTCAATCGGAGAACTACACTTTGGTTAAGCACTAAAGTATCATAGAAGCACGTTACCCGCCATTTAGCCAAACTGCTATTACCTGCAGACTTTCGTCAGATTATATAATTAGTTTAAATCTTTTTCCTTGCTTTAGCTGTGTAATCCACCAACTGCTCATCTGATATCTTGCCCTCATAAAATAATATTCCTCGAATATCTATCCATTTGTGTCCATTTTCTGAAAGTACATTCTTTATACTTTCCAAATTATCTTGGTTTAGAGTTTCTATAACTTGAAAAATTTCTCCTTTTTCTTGGTAAGTCGGGAAATACTCATAATGATTTTTAGACAAACCGGATTGTTCAAACCACAGATTTTTAAAATATTCTTTGTCATTTATTCTATATGACAAACCTCCATTCGCCGTGATAGTACCTACTTCAGTTTTGTATTCTATTTCAATTCCATTTTTCAAATGTAATATCAAATAATATTCTGCAAATATTTTGAGTGGTCCTCCAGGTTCTGAATTTCCTAAATTCTTTATAAAACTTTCAATTTGATTTTCTGACAATCGCATCGAGACAGTATCAACACGTTTGCGGATTTCGATAAAATCTATCTCGCTTTTATCTATATTGAATTTTTCATAATTAGAATTAGAATTAGAATTAAAACAAGAAGTCAATATTACAACCGAGATAAATAGTATGTATTTCATATGAGTTTGCATGTAACTAGTATATAAAATCAAATATATAAAACTTTTATTACATAAAAAAGCAGCTATTATAAGAACAACTGCTTTTATTAAAAAGGATATAGATATGTGTGTAGGTTACATTTTTAGTACGATAAATTCACTTCGTCTATTTTTTTGATGTTCAGCTTCGCTACAAGGAATGTCGTCTGAACAATTGTTTACCAATTGTGTTTCTCCGTATCCTTTTGCTGTTAATCTGTTTCGGTTAATACCGTTTTTAACCATAAATTCTAAAGTAGATTTTGCTCTTCTGTCTGATAACAGTTCGTTGTATTTGTGTGTTTGTCTACTATCGGTATGCGAACGAATATCTATTGTCATGTTTGGATATTGGTTCATAACAGCTATGATTTTTTCTAAATCTTCTGCAGCATCCGGGCGAATATTCCATTTGTCTAAATCGAAATAAATGATACTAACATCTAGTATTTTTGCTAAATCTGTTCCTACTTCAACTGGGAAGATATTTCGTTTTAATTCGATATCTAACTTAGATTCACCTGTTTTGGTTACTGGACCAAAGGATTTTTCAGTAGTTTCATATTCTTCTTTTGCCGCTCTTACGTAGTATTTTTTATTACACTCAATTTTAAATGAATAAGCTCCTTTATCTGAAGAAGTAGTTTCACTAATTTTATTCATTTTATCATCAAACAGAATCACTTTTGCATTTGGTAAAATTTCTTTTGTATCAACATCGGTAATTAAACCAGATAGAGTATGAGTACAAACAGTAAATGTATAGATATCATCATAACCGCTTCCGCCATCTCTGTTAGATGAGAAAAATCCTAAACCATCTTTGTTAGTAACGTAACCAAAATCGTCCATTGGACTGTTTAATGGTTTTCCTACATTGACAGGTTTTTCAAATGAATTATTAGCTGATTTTGCTTCAAAAATATCCAAGCCTCCAAGTCCTGGATGACCATCGGATGCAAAAAACAAATTGTTATCAGCATCAACAAAAGGGAAGGTTTCTCTTCCTTCTGTATTTATAGTTGGCCCTAAATTTTCTGGTGAACCAAAATTACCATTAGAATCGATTGACACTTTGTATAAGTCAGAATTTCCAAAACTTCCCGGCATATCTGAAGCAAAATACATGGTTTTCTCATCTGGACTCAACGCAGGATGTGCAGTTTTGTAATTATCGTTAGAAAAAGGCAATTCTTTTACATTCGTCCATTCACCATTGATTAATTCAGCTTTGTAAATTTTTTCCATGATAACTTTGTCATCACTTTTACGTTTTTTACCGTCGTTGTAATTGTTTCGGGTAAAATACATAGTTTTTCCATCTTTTGTGAAGACAGGTGAGGACTCATTATATTTAGTATTTACAGTTTTAGAGAAATTTTCTACGCTTCCTAATTTTCCATCATTATCAATTGAAGCAACAAATAAATCAGTGAAATTTTGTTTAGTCCAATCGTGAATTTTGGAGTACTGATTGCCTTCGCTTCGAGAAGAAGTAAATACAATTTGTTTTCCGAAAAATGTTGGACCATAATCATAAAACTCTGAATTTACATCGGTTTTATCCATGGTATATTTTCCAGAAACGGCATCAATATCAGTTAAATAATCTTTATTCTCTTGAAATAATTTGGCTCTAGTATCGTTTGTTTTTTGAGCAAATAATTCCATGTACTGATTTGATTTTTCGTAATTACCTTCCGCTTTTAAAGTTTGAGCATATCTAAAATAATACTCCGAGTCTACTTCTTGATTTAGGGCAAAAAGTTCACCATACCATTTAGAAGCTTTATCTAATTCACCATTGAAATAGTAAGCATTCCCCAATTTTTCGAATAATTCAGCAGATTTGTATCCTTTTTCGGCCACTTTCTCATAAATTTCGATTGCATCTATATAAGAGTATTTATCGTATTTTTTGTCTGCTTTGTTTAGCTTAGACCCTTGTGCAAAAGCACCAATTGTGATGCTTAAGACGAATACTAGTGTGTATAATGTTTTCATAATCGGAAAATTTAAAAGAATCTAGGTGCTGAAACTCTACTTCTGTTGAAAAACTCATAGCGTAGAAATATCTCGTGAGAACCTGAATTGTAATTAGCAAGTTTAGTGGTTTCTAAATCATAACCATATCCAATGAACCAAGAATCGGAAATTTGAAATCCTGCTAAAGCACTCACGGAAGCATCCCATCTGTATGCAGCTCCCAATGTTAGTTTATCAAAGAACAAAAAGTTAGCAGTAACATCAGCTTGCAAAGGAGCTCCTTCAACAATTTTACTTAAAACAGCAGGTTTAAAATCGATGTTTGGACTAAGTGTAAAAACATGACCTGCAATAAAATAAAAGTGCATTTTTTCTTTTGTAATTTCAATATTGTTATCATTGTATCGATACGATTCGAAAAAATTAGGTACTGATAATCCAAAATAGGTTTTATCTGAAAATAGGTATAATCCAGCACCAACATTTGGTGAAAATTCGGTGTCTACATTTTGAAATTGAGGGTCGGCTGGATCATAAATTCTTAATTTATTGACGTCTAATTGAAATAAATTTGCAGTTCCTTTTAAACCTAATGATAGCTTGAAGTTTTCAGATACTTGAATAAAGTAAGCTAAATCGGCTGAAATTTCATTTTCGGATACTGGACCAATTTTATCGTTAACAAAATTTAATCCTATACCAAAGTTGGAATCTCCAACTGGCATATTTATGGAAAAATTGTTAGTTACTGGTGCACCGTCTAATCCTACCCACTGATTTCTGTGAAGTAAAAAAGCCGTTATAGTTTCCCTAGAACCCGCATAAGCAGGGTTAACTAGAGGTGTGTTGTACATATATTGAGTATATTGAGAATCCTGTTGAGAATACATGCTTTGTAAAATAAATGCACAAATTATAGTTAAAATCGTTTTCATCTTGTTTGTATTTAAGTTACTTTAGTAATTAACGGTTTAGATATAAATATCCTGATCGATCATGTTTCTTATTTTCTTCATCTGTATATTTCAGAATGTAAAAGTAAGTTCCGTCTGGTAGAAGTTCATTTTTATTAACGGTACTTCTGCCTTCAGATATTCCTTTGAACGATTTAAGATTATTATCATACCCTCTTTCGTCATAAACTAAAATTCCCCATCTGTTATAAATTTCTACTGTATTATCTGGATAACATTCAAGTCCGTCGATGAAAAAGAAATCATTCGAGCCATCATCATTTGGTGAAACTGCATTGTAAACTGTAATATCACAAGCGGCTAACACCACACAATCATCATTTACATTTAAATATACTTCATAAATCATCGGACAAGTATTGTCTCCTAATTCAACAACATACTGCAAAGTGTAGAATCCTAAAGTTACATTAGTTGGATCAAAAATACTTCCTGTTAATCCACCAGAACTAGTAACTTCATGCCATTCTCCAGTTGTAGGAATTGAATCGTCTAATATAGTAAATAAATCTATTGGATCGTCTTCAATACAAATTGCGAAAGGAATTGCGTCGAATGGTTCTTCAACACTTACGTTAATTGTTTGAGTAAAGCTAGCTTCATTTCCACAATTATCTGAAACAACCCATTCACGTACAATTACATAAGCGTAAATTGAAATGATTGTAGAAGTTTCGTTGTAAACTACATCTTGAATTCCTGAACAATTATCACTAAATTCTAGTTCAGGTACAGCTGGAATTTCAGAACATGAAACGCTAATTTCTGTATCTAAAGGTGTACTTAAAATAGGAGGAGTATTGTCAAAAACAGTTATAGTTTGGGTATAACTTGAACTATTATTGCAGCTATCAGTTATGGTCCAAGTTCTGCTGATGATGTATTCTCCTGCACATTGTGATTCTTCTCTGTCGATAGTATCTAAAACTGTTATAGTTACATCACCACAATTATCAGAACCTGTCATTTCTGCAGGATTTGGAATTGCGTCACAAGAAACACTAATATCTTGAGGTAATTCACTTGTAAAGATAGGAGCTGTATTGTCTTCAACTCTAATTGTTTGAATTAAATTTGTTGTTAAACCACTGCAATCTGTTAATGTGTAAGTTCTTGTAATAATTAAAGGATTACCATTACAACCGCTTCCTTCATTATTTGTTTCTGAAACGGTTACTGTAACTGTTCCATTGCAATTATCAGCAACATCGGTTACTAAGTTAATATCAGCAACAGGTATTTCTGATGTACATTGTAAATCTAAAATATCAGATGGTGCAATTCCTGTTGGAGGACTTGTATCATCAATAGTGAAAGTATGAATCCAATTGTGCGTGTTTCCTTCACAATCTGTAAAAGTATA
>NZ_JMLU01000026.1 GCF_000686885.1 Flavobacterium sasangense DSM 21067
GCCTTCGAGTGCCTCAGGCAACAAAAAAGAAAACCTCGAGCAACAAAAAAGAAAAAATTGTAGCGGACAGCGGGACTAAAAGTCTTTATGGAATGCTATATGGCTGCTTCTAATCTTTTTTAACATTATACCTTATATATATTGTATGGATTTTATTATTCGTTTATATTTGCACCTTATAAATTTTAAACAATGATAAAAGTTACTTTACCCGACGGGTCGGTTAAGGAGATGGCTCAAGGAGTTACTCCAATGGATGTTGCGAAAAGCATTAGTGAAGGTTTGGCTAGAAACGTGATTTCGGCTTCCTATAATGGTACCACTATTGAAACGACGACGACCTTAACGACGGACGGTACACTTATATTATATACATGGAATGACAAAGAGGGTAAAAAAGCTTTTTGGCATTCGACTTCGCACGTGATGGCGCAAGCTTTGGAAGAAATTTTCCCTGGAATTAAATTAACACTTGGACCTGCGATTGATAATGGTTTCTATTACGATGTGGATTTTGGTGATAAAAAAATTACGGATGCGGATTTCAAAAAGATTGAAGACCGTGTGTTAGAAATTTCGAGAGAGAAGCATGAATTTAAAATGCGTTCGGTTTCTAAAGCGGAAGCATTGGAGGTTTATAAAAATAATGAGTACAAAACCGAATTGATTTCGAATTTAGAAGACGGAACCATTACGTTCTGCGATCATTCGAACTTCTTTGATTTGTGTCGTGGTGGTCATATTCCGAATACAGGAATTATCAAAGCGATGAAAATTTTATCGGTAGCGGGTGCTTACTGGAGAGGTGATGAAAAGAACAAGCAGTTAACTCGTGTTTACGGAATTTCGTTCCCAAAACAAAAAGACTTAACAGATTACCTAGAATTATTAGAAGAAGCAAAACGCAGAGACCATAGAAAATTAGGAAAAGAATTAGAATTATTCCATTTTTCACAAAAAGTAGGTCAAGGTTTACCTTTATGGTTACCAAAAGGTGCTGCTTTACGCGATAGATTAGAGCAATTCTTGAAAAAAGCACAGAAAAAAGCAGGTTACGAGCAAGTAGTAACGCCTCACATTGGGATGAAAGACTTGTATGTGACTTCTGGCCACTATGCTAAATATGGAGCGGATAGTTTCCAACCGATTCATACACCAGCGGAAGGTGAAGAGTTCTTGTTAAAACCGATGAACTGTCCACACCACTGCGAGATTTATAACGCTAGACCTTGGTCATATAAAGATTTACCAAAGCGTTATGCTGAATTTGGAACAGTATATCGCTATGAGCAATCAGGTGAATTGCATGGTTTGACTCGTGTTAGAGGATTTACTCAGGATGATGCGCATATTTTCTGTACGCCTGACCAATTGGATGCGGAGTTCAAAAATGTAATCGACTTGGTATTGTATGTTTTTGGTTCGTTAGGATTTGAAAACTTCACGGCTCAGGTTTCGGTTCGTGATTTAGATAATCCGGATAAATATATAGGTAGCGTTGAAAACTGGGAAAAAGCAGAAAATGCAATTATCAGTGCAGCGAAAGATAAAGGATTAAATTATGTGATTGAAGCTGGTGAAGCGGCTTTCTATGGTCCGAAATTGGATTTCATGGTAAAAGATGCTTTAGGCAGAAGTTGGCAATTAGGAACTATTCAGGTAGATTACAATTTACCAGAGCGTTTTGAATTGTCATATAAAGGTGCTGATGACAAGTTGCATCGCCCAGTTATGATTCACCGAGCACCTTTTGGATCAATGGAACGTTTTATCGCTATTTTATTGGAACACACAGCAGGAAATTTCCCAATCTGGTTGATGCCAGAGCAGGCTATAATCTTGTCTTTGAGTGAGAAATATGAAAATTATGCGAAAAAAGTTTTAGATTTGCTAGAAATTCACGAAATTCGCGCCCTAATTGACAACCGAAACGAAACAATCGGTAAGAAAATTAGAGAAGCGGAGATGAACAAATATCCGTTTATGCTGATTGTTGGCGAGGAAGAAGAGAAAAACGGAACGATTTCTGTGAGACAACGCGGACAAGAAGGAAAAGGAAATATATCGGTTACTATTGAGCAATTTGCGGCAATGATAAACGAAGAAATCAATAAAACATTAAAACAATTTTAAGTTTAACTAAAATCTTAAAGCCATAGCAATTAGAAACAACAGAGGTTTTCAACCTCGCGAAGAGAAAAAAGCAGCGCACCGTATCAACAATTTGATTCGTGTTCCTGAAGTACGTTTAGTAGGCGAAAACATTGAGCCTGGAGTTTACAAAATAGCGGAAGCCCTTCGTTTAGCTGAAGAGCAAGAAGTTGATTTGGTAGAAATTTCTCCAAATGCTGAGCCACCCGTTTGTAAATTGATGGATTATGGTAAGTTTTTGTACCAACAAAAGAAGAGAGATAAAGAACTTAAAGCAAAATCTACTCAGATTGTAATTAAGGAGATTCGTTTTGGACCTCAAACAGATGAGCATGATTATGAGTTTAAGAAAAAGAATGCCCTTAAGTTTTTACAAGATGGTGCTAAATTAAAAGCATTTGTATTCTTTAAAGGACGTTCGATTATCTACAAAGAGCAAGGACAAATTTTATTGTTACGTTTGGCTCAAGAATTGGAAGAATATGGTAAAGTAGAAGCCATGCCAGTTTTAGAAGGAAAACGTATGATTATGTACATTGCTCCGAAAAAGAAAAAGTAAGCAGTTAGCAGTCGCAGTGTTCAGTAGTTAATCTGAAAACAGAGACTGAAAACTAAAAAATAATAAGTAAGATAGATT
Organism: Flavobacterium sasangense DSM 21067; assembly: GCF_000686885.1. Taxonomy (GTDB): domain Bacteria; phylum Bacteroidota; class Bacteroidia; order Flavobacteriales; family Flavobacteriaceae; genus Flavobacterium; species Flavobacterium sasangense. Next base: position 2,789 of record NZ_JMLU01000026.1, read on the forward strand.
ATAAATACAGGAAGAAAATGCCTAAAATGAAAACAAAATCTAGTGCTAAGAAACGATTCAAAGTTACTGGTTCTGGAAAGATCAAAAGAAAACACGCTTTTAAAAGTCACATTTTGACTAAAAAATCTAAAAAGCGTAAATTAGCTTTAACTCACTCTACATTGGTTCACCCAACAGACGAGAGAAGCATTAAACAACAATTGAATATTATTTAATTCGTTGTTTGGTTAAAACAATTTAGTAACCCTGGAGTGGGCTGAACGAAGTAAAAAGTACAAAGTAAAAAGTACAAAGTGCGGAGTTTATAAGTGTTGAGAAACCGCCTTACTGCAAAAAACATTTAAAATTATGCCAAGAGCAACAAATTCAGTAGCTACTAAAGCTAGAAAAAAAAGAGTATTAAAACAAGCCAAAGGTTTCTTTGGAAGACGTAAAAACGTTTGGACTGTAGCTAAAAACGCGGTAGAAAAAGCAATGGCTTATGCTTACCGTGATAGAAAACAAAACAAAAGAAATTTCCGTGCTTTATGGATTACGCGTATCAATGCTGGTGCACGTTTACATGGTATGAGTTATTCTCAATTTATGGGAAAAGTAAAAGCTAACAATATCGAATTGAACCGTAAAGTTCTTGCTGATTTAGCTATGAACCACCCAGCTGCTTTCACAGCTATCGTTAACAAAATTAAATAATTACGTCTAACTCAGTTTATCTTACTTATATATTAAACCCCGATGAAAATCGGGGTTTTTTATTTGTAATAAGTTTGATTGTGGGCACGGAATGCAATTCCGCGCAAGCGGGCGGTTTTTTATTCACAATGTGCACATAGTAAATTATATGTACTTATTGAACCACCAACTTGTCTACTTTTAAAATATTCTTTTTCTATTTTTACTTTAGTATCAAAATCATAGCAATTCAATTCATTACTTTTATTACAAGTCGAAAAAATATAATACGGCATTTTGCAACAAATCCAATTATTATTTGGTTCAATTTTAATAATACCTTTTTTGATTAAGGATTCTATTTCTTTTTGATTTTTTTTCTTACTTAAAGGTTTTTCAAAATCATAGAAAATTACATCTAAACCATTAATTTTTTTATAAATAAAATCATTTTTGATTCGAAAAGGAATACAAGATTCTGTTAATTCAATAATTCTGCCAGATCTTCCTATTTCTTGAGTACAAATCAAAAGTTTACTTTCTTTATTTTTAAGATTTAAAATTGTATCACATATTTTTTTAGAGTTAATTACAAAATTTGAAAGCGATTCTAAATTATCAATTGTCTTTATTCCTTTCCTTTCTGAATTATTACAAGAAAAAAATAAAAATATTATGAAGAGTACTATTGTGATAATTGATATTTTTTTTGACATTTTTTTGAATTAAAATTACCATTCGCTTAACGTATTATCAAATATAAGAAATTTAATTCAAAACATTAAAAACCATCCTAAAACACAATCATTCATTATTCCACAGAATTCAATACCTTTACACTTTAAAAACAATACTTTGAATACTACCAAAACCATAACCGGCTTTCATCCGAAAAACAAATATCACGGCAATTACGATTTTAAAACTTTAATCCAATCTAATCCAGATTTAGCGCCATTTGTTGCGGTAAATGAATATGGAACCGAAACGATTGATTTTGCGAATCCTGATGCGGTGAAAATGTTAAACAAAGCGTTGTTGTTGCATTATTATGGTTTGAAAAACTGGGATATTCCAAAAGGATTTCTTTGTCCACCCATTCCAGGACGAGCAGAATATATTCATCAAGTTGCCGATATTTTGGAAGATACATATGGCACGCTTCAAACCAAGCATAAAATTCGCATTTTAGATATCGGAATTGGGGCGAATTGTATTTATCCAATTATTGGTGTGTCGGAATACGATTGGCGCTTTGTGGGTAGCGAAGTTGATAAACAAGCTTTTGAAGCGGCTCAGGAAAATATCAATTCAAATCAGAAATTAAAAGAAAACGTTACGTTGCGATTGCAAACTTCTAAACGAAATATTTTCAAAAATATCATTCTTCCAGAAGATCAATTTGATATGACGATTTGTAATCCGCCTTTCCATAGTTCAAAGGAAGAAGCGAATAAAGGTACGATTCGAAAAAACAAGAATTTAGGTATTGAAGATTCGAAGAAACCAACGTTAAACTTTGGTGGCGTAAATAACGAGTTATGGTGCGAAGGTGGCGAACTAACATTCATCAGTAATATGATATATGAAAGCGTGCATTTTAAATCGCAATGCAAATGGTTTTCATCTTTAGTTTCTAAAAAAGATAATTTGAAACCCTTGCTTTCACATCTTAAAAAAGTAAAAGCAACCTACCAAATTACAGAAATGAAACACGGGAATAAAGTGAGTAGAATTTTGTTTTGGACGTTTAAGGAGTAATAGGTTTTAAATTTTTTCAATAGTTCTCGATACATTTTGTATTTATAAATCTTAGGATTTAGAAATACAAAACACTCGAAGTGACGTAAGAGTAATATATTAACAAATAACATTATGCAAGAATTACATAAGCTTTTAGATCAATTAGAATCGGATATTTCGTCTTTTGAGAAAGTGAATTTAGCGGTTTCTTCGGGAAGTGTGGGTTGGCATATTGCGCATAGCTTAAAAACGATTGACCAAATTGTAACGGCTTGTAAACATTCAAATCCGTCGGAATATCAATGGCATTTTAATTTTAAACGCTTTTTGATTATGTCAGTAGCGAAAAAGATTCCAAGAGGAAAAGCAAAAGCTCCAAAAATCGTAAGACCTGAAGGTGATATTTCTCCTGAAACTTTGGCTTTAAGTTTAGAAAAAGTGAGAGAAAATATTAAGGATTGGAAAAGTTTGGATAAAAATGCTCATTTTCCGCATCCGTTTTTTGGAATTTTAAATAAGAAAGAGACGGAAAAATTCTTGATATTACACACCAGACATCATGTAATGATTATAAAGGATATCCTCAAAAGTTAGTTCCTTTTATAAATCTCCTAATAAAACATCGTCTTCTTCATTATCGTTTTTATGTAATTTAGAAGTAAAAAAAGCATATTCTCTATATATCATAAATTGAAATATGATATAAAAAACGGTATTGAAAATCCAAATATCAATATGAGGATTTTCAATTAAAACCAATTCTAGATTCCCATAAAGAAAAATAGACACACTACAAAGAAGGTATAAAATCAATCCAATTGAAAAATTATAGTAATAATGTACCTTATCCATTTCTTTATAAATGAAATAAAAAGCATATACAACTAAAATAAAGGATGTTGCTATAATTTCGTATTCATTAAACCTCCAAAACAAACTCGGGTCAAAAATGTACATGACTGCTAAAATCGTCATTTGAATTAGATAAACAAACAAGATAATTTTACTTATAAAATTACTTCCAATAAGTTTATGATAGAGATAACTCAAAAAAGTAAATTGAAAAATGAAATAAAAGTGAGATATAAAAAAATTCGAATTGGGCTTTAAAATTCCAATAACATGACAAGCTACTTCAATAATAGAAAGAGTAACTAAATAAATTAAAAAAACTTTTGAAATTTGTTTTTTAATCTGACTATTTCTCAAAAAAAGAATCGTATTGAAAACTAAAAAAAATAATCCCAATAGACTAATAACAAAAGAAAATAAATATTTGTTTTCCATAGAAATTAGGTTTTTAGTTTTTTCTTTCTAGCCGCTGGAAAAAGTACGTTATTCAAAATCAAACGATAACCCGGAGAGTTTGGATGTAAATCTAAAACCGTAGGCGCATCTCCTACTCTATGTTGATAATCTTCTGGATCGTGACCGCCATAAAAGGTGAACATTCCTTTTCCTTTGGTTCCATGAATGTACCTTGCTTCTCCATTGATTTTACATTCACCCATCACTAAAACATTCGATTTTATTTTTTCAGCATCAAAAGCAGTAGTTTGTCCCATAAAGCCTTTTACTAATTGCGTATGATTTTGGCATAACATGGTAGGAATTGGATCCCATTTTGCCGAATATTCCATCAAAGTGAAGTAGTCTTTATCCATAGAAAAAGCGCCTTTTCCGTGTTGCTCTGTAGTATCAATATCGGAAAATTCGTAAACCATTGGATTACGAACTAAAGTATAATCTTTGAAAGCAAACGTACTGGTGTAATCTATTTTAGCTTGATAATTGGCATCGGAATCATCTCCATCAAACATGGGTTCACAAATATCAACACCTTCTGCTGAAAGCGCAATATCAAAACTATCGGTTGCCGAACACATCGCAAACATGAAGCCGCCACCAATTACAAAATCTCTGATTTTTTTTGCAACAGCCAACTTTTCTTCCGAAACTTTATTGTAACCTAACTTCTTTGCCAAAGCTTCAGCATCAGCTTTTTGTTGGATGTACCATGGAGTGCTTCTGTAATTTCCAAAAAACTTACCATATTGCCCTGTAAAATCCTCGTGATGTAAATGCAACCAATCGTACAATAATAGTTGGTCAGACAAAACTTCTTCATCGTAAATTTCGGTGTATGGAATTTCGGCATACGTTAACACCATGGTTACGGCATCGTCCCAAGGTTGTTTTCCTTTTGGAGTATATACCGCAATTTTAGGAGCTTTTTCCAAAACTACCGTTTCCATATTTTGCGATGGCGAACTGATATCTTCTAAAATTGAATTCGTTGCTGCATCAGATAATACTTCAAAAGTTACGCCTCTAATTTGACATTCTTTTCTGATTTCTGGAGCATCAGGTAATAAAAACGAGCCGCCTCTGTAGTTTAACAACCAACTTACTTTATAACTTTTATCTAAAGCCCAATAGGTAATTCCGTATGCTTTTAAGTGATTTTGTTGACCTTCAGCTTCCATTGGCAACAACACAAAAGCTGCTTTACTCGAAAAAGAGCAAAGTAAAAAAAATATAATATATAAGCTGAGCGCTTTAGATTTCATAGGTTACGGATATAATCGACTAATTTAAAACATTTCTAGGAAAAATCATTTATCGAAATGTTAAAGTAGTACCCCCGTAAAAATACCTGGTTACCCCCGTAAAAATACCTGGTTTGAAAATCAGGTATTTTTACTCTTACACAAGAATATTTTTTATTATAGTTTTACAAATATCAAAATAAGAAAGAAAGATGAACACCAACAGTAGTAATTTATCGTTAATAAACTCGAAAGAAATGAAATTGTTAAAAAGAATCGGATATATAGTGCTTATTATAACTATCCTGGTGTATTTTGTTTTAGTTTTTCAATTCTGTAGAATTTATTAATTTGCAGTATTAAAAAAAACAAATTAAGACTCAATATCAGTATTAGAGTCTTCTAAGTTGATGATTTTGTTTTGTATGGCAAAAATGACTAATCCTGCCATATTTTTAGAGTTTGTTTTTAACAAAAGGTTATTTCTGTGACCATCAACTGTTCTCGTGCTTAGGCTTAGCATTTCTCCAATTTCAGCCGAACTGTATTGTTTGCATATCAATTCCAATACTTCTTTTTCTCTTTCTGTTAAGAAATCTTCATCTAAAACGGTTCTTGAAGTCGCATTCGAAATCATATTTTGATGAATTACTTCCATCACGATTTCATTATAGTAAAAACCTTTTTGTGCTACTTCGTTAACAGTTTTAATCATATCTAGTGGCGAAGCATTCTTAACTAAATACGATGCTGCACCCACGTTAATCATGTTCGCAATGAATGATTTTGTGTTGTAACTTGTTAAAGCTATGATTCTAATAGCTGGAAAATCTTTATGAATAAGTTTTGTTGCTTCCACTCCATTCAATAATGGCATTTTTAAATCCATCATGATAATATCTGGAAGTTCTGTTGTAGTTTTTAAATGTTCAACTAATTCACTTCCGTTAGAAGCTTCGAAAATAATTTCAAAATTAGGCTCGCGCTGAAGTAAGAAATAGATTCCTTTTCTGAATAGCTCTTCATCGTCCGCTAAAATAATTTTAATTTTATTTTCCATTAGTTGAAATTAAACACCATTTTTACTCCTTTGTTTGGTTTTGAAGTGAAATTGAAATCTCCTCCTAAGAAGTTAATTCTACTTTCAATGTTCTTCATTCCCAAACCTTTTTGATTTTCTTCACTTGAACTATCAAAACCCAATCCGTTATCACTATAAGTACAGGTTTTTGGTAATCGAAAATAGTAAATTGAATTGAAATTTCAGTAGCTTTTCCGTGTCGAAGCGAATTATTTAACAATTCTTGAAGAATGCGAAATATATGTAAATGTTTTTCAACAGGATAGCTTTCGAAGTCAATTTGGTTTTCGTACGAAACTTTAACAGTTTTGGTGCTATTAAACTCTTCTACGAGTTCTTCAATTCCGGCATGAAGTCCAAATTTCTCTAAAACTGGTGGTAATAAGTCGTGCGCAATACGTCTTGAATTCTCCAATGCCTTTTGCGTTAAATCGATGATATTATTAGTGATTTCTAGTTGTTCGCTTTCGTTTAGATTGGGAGTTTTTAATAAATGACTATTTAAAGAAACTACATTCAATTTCGAACTAATATCGTCATGTAAGTCTTGAGCAATGCGTTTACGCTCTTCTTCTTGAGTTATTAAAACCGAGTTAAGAAGTTCTTTTTGATGTTCAATTTCTAAGTTTTTTTTATCAACTTCAATTTGAACGATTTTTTTTCTAGAAAAATAGAAAAATAAAATCAGTACTAAAAACATGGATATAAAAGCAAGTAGTACAAAAAATACTGCTTGGATTATTTCACTATTTTCTAAATTAATTGCGTTCATCTTTATTAAAATAAATTAACTTCCATTGGTAAAAGAAGAATCCAAATTTTATGTATTGTAACGTAATGTTTAAATTAACCATCAAATCATTTATTTTCTCTTCAAGATCAAAAACAGAAAGTAATCTGTAAAATAAAAAAATAAAAGTACTTGTAAATAAATAAAACAATAAGCCAAGATTCCCATAATAAAAATCTGATTTTTCCCCAAGATTATTATACAAATGCATACTTGAATAAACAATCAAAGGCATTGTTGTTAAATATGTTTCTAATAGATTATATTCAAAAAACAAATTAGGATCTATAAGATAACGTGCTAATAAAAATATTGGAAGTACAATTAGAATAATATAGACGGTAAATAATTGTGCTCTTGTTTTTAACAATAAAGAAAAAAAATAACTTAAGATTACAAATTGAAACAATTCATAAAAATGTTGCATAAAAACATTGTAAATTCTGAACCAGCTATACAATTTTGAACTAATAAAATCAATTACTAGAACACCAACAAGATATATTGTAAAAATCTTATAGACTTTTCCGTTCCTGAAAAAGCCTATAAGATAAAGTAAGCATAATATTGCTGACGTTATGTATAAATAATATGAAGGTTTCAATACTATCTACTATGGATTATAAAGAGGACTCGTTGGATCACAATTCTTTGGACAAGGTTGTGTATTGTCATAAATTAAGTGATTAGCATCTATTAAATCTTTTCCATCAGCATCAACGCCTACAAACATTAATTTTTGTGTTCCTGTTGTGTCAACTCCCATATAAGCTCTCACATTAACAACACCTTCTGTTGCTAATAATTCTGATAAGGCTTCGCCTGGAATTAAATGACCTTTTGCTAAATCTTCTGGAGGATTGGTTCTCCATGATGATGCCCATTCTTTGGCTTCATCGAGAGTAATTGTAAAATCAGACATATTTTGAGGTTTTTTATAATTGAATTATAAATGTAGTAAAAAAAGTAATAAAAAAAAACAGGCTAATTGCCTGTTTTACTATTTTATCTATTTTTCTTACTAAAAAGGAACATCTGAATCATCATCATATGAATTCATGGTGCTACCAAAAGCTTCATTTGGTGTTGGTAAATTTGGAGTGATGAATGGATTACTATCGTCTAGATTCATTTTAGATGGTAATGCATCAAATGGTGAACTAAAATCATCTAAATTATCAAACTTTCCTAAGTTACCAATGAATTTCAATCGGATGTTATCTAAACCACCATTACGGTGTTTTGCTACGATAAATTCGGCTTGACCTTGAGTTGGAGAACGTTCTTCATCATCCCATTCGTCAATTTTATAATATTCTGGACGATAAATAAACGATACGATATCGGCATCTTGCTCAATTGCTCCTGATTCCCTTAAGTCAGAAAGTAATGGACGTTTACTAGAACCACGAGTTTCTACGGCACGTGATAACTGTGAAAGTGCAATTACTGGAACGTTCAACTCTTTTGCTAATGCTTTTAAATTTCGAGAAATAGTTGAAATTTCTTGCTCACGATTTCCTCCTCCTTTTCCGTTTCCACCTGCTGTCATTAATTGAAGGTAATCGATTACAATCATTTTGATGCCATATTGAGATGAAAGACGTCTTGCTTTTGCACGTAAATCAAAAATCGATAATGATGGTGTATCATCAATAAACAAAGGAGCTTTTTCTAAGTCTTTCACTTTGATAGACAACTGCTCCCATTCGTGTTTTTCTAATTTTCCGGTTCTTAATTTCTCCGATGACAATCCGGTTTCAGATGAAATCAAACGTGTAATTAACTGTACAGAAGACATCTCTAATGAAAAAAAGGCTACTGGCGCACCATAATCGATAGCCATATTTCGAGCCATTGATAAGGTGAAAGCCGTTTTACCCATACCGGGACGAGCCGCCACAATAATTAAATCTGAAGGTTGCCATCCAGAAGTTAATTTATCTAAATTGTGAAATCCTGTTGGAATTCCACTCAAACCTTCTTTTCCAGCAATTTCTTCAATACGTTTTTTGGCTTGAATTACTAAACTTTGCGCGGTTTCCGAACTACGTTTGATATTTCCTTGCGTTACTTCGTATAATTTTGATTCCGCTTTATCTAATAAATCAAAGACATCGGTAGATTCATCATACGATTCTTCAATAATTTCGCTTGAAATTTTAATCAAACTTCTTTGGATGAATTTTTGAAGAATAATACGTGAGTGAAACTCAATGTGAGCCGAAGATGATATCTTTTGCGTTAACTGAATCAAGTAAAAATCACCACCTGAAAGTTCTAGTTTTCCGTTTTTCTTTAATTGAGCCGAAACGGTTAATAAGTCGATAGGCTGTGTTTCGTTAAACAACTGAACAATAGCCTCAAAAATGTACTTGTGTGCGTCTTTATAAAAGGCGTCTGGTTGTAAAATATCAATTACTTCATCTACCCCTTTTTTATCAATCATCATGGCACCAAGTACCGCTTCTTCTAGGTCTAACGCCTGAGGAGGTAGTTTTCCTTTTTCCAAATTGATAATCGTAGTTTTATCTACTTTTATCGGGTTCATATTTCTGACATTTTCCATATTGCGAAGTTAACCAAAATTTACAAAAAAACGTTTTGAGTTCTTAATACTCAACTGTTAATAACTTAAAAAAAGTGTTGATAAGCCAAAAAAAATCCGAAACTTGTGGCTTCGGATTTTTATTTATAATTGGAAATAAGTGATTACTCTTTGAATTCACCCATTTTGCTATATTTATCCATTCGTTTTGCCACTAAATCTTTTGTTGATAAATCTTTTAACTCATTAAAAGCTTTAGTTACATACTCAGCAACCGATTTAAATGTCGTTTCTTTGTCGTAGTGAGCTCCGCCTAGAGGTTCTGGAATAATATCATCGATTAACTTCTGTTTTTTCATATCGAATGAAGTTAATTTTAAAGCTTCAGCAGCTTGTTCTTTATATTCCCAACTTCTCCATAAGATTGACGAACACGATTCTGGAGAAATTACAGAGTACCAAGTGTTTTCTAACATATATACTCTATCTCCTACTCCAATTCCTAATGCTCCACCCGAAGCTCCTTCTCCAATAATAATTGAAATAATAGGCGTTTTCAAACGAGCCATTTCGAAAATGTTTCTTGCAATAGCTTCTCCTTGCCCTCTTTCTTCCGCTTCTAAACCTGGATAAGCTCCAGGAGTGTCGATTAATGTTAAAACAGGAAGATTGAATTTCTCTGCCATTTTCATTAAACGTAATGCTTTACGATATCCTTCTGGATTTGCCATCCCGAAGTTTCTATATTGGCGCATTTTAGTATTAATACCTTTTTGCTGTCCAATAATCATGAAAGATTGTCCGTTGATTTGACCTAAACCTCCCACCATGGCTTTATCATCTTTGAAATTTCTATCTCCAAAAAGTTCTAAAAACGTTCCATTAGTAATATTAGTAATATGTTCTAATGTATAAGGACGATTTGGATGACGTGATAATTGTACACGTTGCCAAGCGGTAAGGTTTTTGTATATTTTTTTCTTAGTTTCTTCTAATTTCTTCTCAATTTGTTTGCATGTATTCGATACATCCACATCTGATTCTTGACCAATGATTTCACATTTATCTAATTGGTCTTCAAGCTCTTTAATTGGTAATTCAAAATCTAAATATTCCATAATCGGTTTATTAGGGTTTGTGTTTGTTGCTACAAAGATAAAATTTTCAATTAACTTTAGTAAACTAATCGTTAATTAGTTGTTACTTTTTTATAACTTTTTACAATTCCGTTAGCTATAACAGTGGCTAGAATTATGATAGCACCTACATAAAACAAAGGGGTCATTTCTTCTCCATCTTTAAATATTAGCAACGCTAAAATGATTCCGTAAATAGGTTCTAGGTTAATGGTTAACATTACCGTAAAAGGACTTAAAAACTTCATTACTTTAACCGATGCCGAAAACGCATAAGCTGTACAAATGGATGATAACAAGAACAGCCAAATCAAATCATTGATTGAAATTGCAAAGAAAGCAGGCGTAAAACTTCCAGCAAAGAATAAATAAATACTAATAAAGAAGACACCGCTTGATAATTCGTAAAGCGAGATGATATTAGGGTCGTATTCTTTAGCATATTTTCCGTTTATAACCGAAAATAATGCTGATAAAAATGCGGAGGTTACTGCTAAATAAATTCCCGTAGTGTATTTGGCCTCTACATTAAAGATGATTCCTAGACCTACAACTACAATGATTCCAAAAAGCAATTCATACCAAATAACTTTTCTTTTGTAAAAAATAGGTTCTAAAATGGACGCAAAAAATGCACCAGTTGACAAACAAGCTAAAGTAATGGATACATTTGAAACTTTAATAGCTTGATAAAATGTAAGCCAATGTGCTGCAATGATAATTCCGCAAACAATGAATCCAATTAAAACATTAAAAGGAACTTTCATTTTTTCTTTATTAAAAAGCACTACAAAAGTCATGATTACAGATGCAAAAAGCATTCGATACCAAACCAAATCTAAGGCTTCTAAAGAAATTAATTTACCAAGGATGGCTGTAAATCCCCAAATAAATACAATTACATGAAGATGTAAATAGCTTTTTAGATTATCGTTTTGCATTGCGTAATAAATAAGCAGCTAAAATTCCGAAAACAATATTTGGAAACCATACCGCTAAAAACGGAGGAATACTTGATTTTTCGGCTAAAGTTCCGAAAACCTTGTCAAAAAATATAAAAGTAAAGGCGATTACAATTCCGATGGCAAGATTGATTCCCATTCCTCCTCTACGCTTCATAGAAGAAACGGCAACAGCAATAATAGTTAAGATAAATGCAGAAATTGGCAAACTAAACTTCTTGTAAAAAACTACTAAATAAGTATTGATGTTTGCGTTACCTCTTTCTCTTTCTTTATTAATGAAAGCATTTAACTGCCCTATAGTCATGGTTTCGGCAACATAAACTACTGGCGTTAAATCATCGGGTTCAAAATCATATTCTTTTGTTATTTTTTCACTTGATGTTATCTGATCGTTAGTTTCTCCAACAATTCTTTGGTTGTAACTATATAACATATAACGTTTTGTAACATCATTGTAACGAATTCTATTAGCCGTTACTTTTTCAACCAAAACATTATCCTTAAACTTTTCAAAAGTAAAATTAAACCCTGTTTGCGATAAATAATTATAATTACTCACATAGATATTTTCCTCTATTTTTCCATCTTTTTTAATTTGTCGAAAAATATCCGAAGTTTCTCTTGTCTTATTATTATTCCCCCTTAAATATTCATATCTAAAATCATTAAATCCTTTACTAGCTTTCGGTAGTAAAAAGAAACCCATAATTAAGGAAAAAATAGAAACGATAATTGCACCAAATATAAAAGGACGAAGAAATCTTGAAAATGAAATTCCTGAACTTAAAATAGCAATAATTTCAGTATTGTTAGCTAATTTTGAAGTGAACCAAATAATAGATAAAAACAAGAAAATTGGAAACAATAAATTGGCAAAATAAATTGTAAAATCACCATAATAAACAAGAACAGCAGATATCGGAACTTTTCGCTCAATCATCCTGTTCACCTTTTCAGACACATCAATAGTAATTCCAATAGGAATAAAGAGTATCAACATTACTGAAAATGTTACTAAGTAGCGTTTTAAAATGTATTTATCTATTATTTTCATTGGCTGAATTTATAATCGTTGACTCATTTGAATCACCATTTTATCTTTCCATTCTCTAAACGTTCCGGCAATGATTTGTCTTCTAGCCTCTCGTACTAACCACATATAAAAACCTAAGTTGTGAATGGTTGCAATTTGTTTAGCCAAAAATTCATCAGCTGCAAACAAGTGTCTAAGATAAGCTTTTGAATATTCGGTATCCACCCAAGTGTGTCCCATTTCGTCAATTGGCGAAAAATCTTCAGCCCACTTTTTGTTTTTCATATTCATTGTTCCGTGAGCCGTGAATAACATTCCGTTTCTGGCGTTACGTGTTGGCATCACACAATCAAACATATCAATTCCTAACGCAATATTCTCTAAAATATTGATTGGCGTTCCTACACCCATTAAATATCTTGGTTTGTCTTCTGGAAGAATAGCGGTAACAACTTCTGTCATTGCATACATTTCTTCTGCTGGTTCTCCTACCGAAAGTCCTCCAATAGCGTTTCCTTGTGCACCAGCATTTGCAATATATTCCGCCGATTGTTCTCTTAAATCTTTATACGTACTTCCTTGAACAATTGGAAAAAACGTCTGTTCGTAACCGTATTTAAATGGTAATTTTTCTAAATGATTGATACATCTATCCAACCAACGGTGTGTCATATGCATCGAACGTTTTGCATAACGATAATCACAAGGATAAGGGGTACATTCGTCGAAAGCCATGATGATATCAGCACCAATAGTACGTTGAATTTCCATTACATTTTCAGGTGAAAAGAAATGATACGAACCATCAATGTGCGATTTGAACTTAACACCTTCTTCTTTAATTTTTCTGTTTGATGAAAGCGAATACACTTGATATCCACCAGAATCGGTTAAGATATTTCTATCCCAATTCATGAATTTATGCAAACCTCCAGCCGCTTCTAAAATTTTGGTTTGAGGTCTTAAATATAAATGATAGGTATTTCCTAAAATAATATCTGGATTAATATCGTCTCTAAGCTCACGTTGGTGTACTCCTTTTACAGAAGCCACGGTTCCTACGGGCATAAAAATTGGGGTTTCAATAACACCGTGATCGGTTGTTATTTTTCCAGCTCTGGCTTTACTTTTTGGGTCTTTGGTAATTAAATCAAACTTCATATTGTGCTTTTACGAACGGCAAAGATAATTTATTTTAGAATTTAGAAATTGGAATTTAGAATTATTTATGATAAGACATTACATTGGCACGCGGATGAAACAGATTCGCTTGTGCAAAACGCAGATTATAACTGATTTTTAATTTGAAAAAAATTAGTGACTTTGCGAGTTAAAAAACAAAATCCGTAATTTTCAGCGTTGCGAAGCATTAGTTTCATCCGCGTTCCATTACTTTTCCCCATCACAAATCAATTCTTAATAACTTCTAACAAAATGATTTGTAACACCAAAAAAATAAAATTACTTTTGCATCCAATTAACACATATATATCTTTTTATAATGTCTAACACGCAACAACTACAAGATTTTACAACACAAGTTCGAAGAGATATTCTTCGTATGGTTCATGCCGTAAATTCAGGTCACCCAGGAGGTTCTTTGGGATGTGCTGAATTTTTGGTTACCCTTTACCAAGACGTTATGAAACGTAACGAAGGTTTTGATATGAACGGAATTGGTGAAGATTTATTCTTCTTATCAAACGGACATATTTCTCCTGTTTTTTACAGTGTTTTAGCGAGAAGCGGTTACTTTTCAGTAGCAGAATTAGCAACATTCAGAAAATTAAATTCAAGATTACAAGGTCACCCAACAACTCACGAAGGTTTACCTGGAATCAGAATGGCTTCGGGTTCGTTAGGACAAGGAATGTCAGTTGCAATTGGAGCAGCGCAAGCTAAAAAATTGAACAACGACAATCATCTGGTTTTTGCTCTTTTAGGTGATGGTGAATTACAAGAAGGACAAAACTGGGAAGCAATTATGTATGCTTCTGCGAAAAAAGTAGACAACTTAATTGCGACTATCGACTTAAACGGAAAACAAATTGACGGAACTACAGACGAAGTTTTAGCAATGGGAAGCGTTAAAGCGAAGTTTGAAGCATTCGATTGGATTGTTTTAGAAATCAAAGAAGGAAACAACATTGACGCTATTAAAGCTGGTTTGACAGATGCAAAATCGAAATCAGGAAACGGAAAACCAGTTTGTATTTTATTACATACTGAAATGGGTAACGGTGTTGATTTTATGATGCACACGCACGCTTGGCACGGAAAAGCGCCAAATGATGAGCAATTAGCAAAAGCGTTAGAACAAAATGTTGAAACTTTAGGAGATTACTAGAATTATGAAAAAATATACAAATCAAGGCAGCAAAGATACCCGTTCAGGATTTGGAGCTGGAATGACTGAATTAGGTCAGAAAAACGAAAACGTAGTAGCACTTTGTGCAGATTTAATTGGATCATTAAAATTTGATGATTTCAAGAAAAACCACCCAGAGCGTTTTTTCCAAATCGGTATTGCAGAAGCGAACATGATTGGAATTGCAGCTGGATTAACGATTGGTGGTAAAATTCCTTTCACAGGAACTTTCGCTAACTTTTCTACAGGAAGAGTTTACGATCAAATTCGTCAATCGGTAGCGTATTCAGATAAGAATGTGAAGATTTGTGCTTCTCACGCTGGATTAACGCTTGGAGAAGACGGAGCAACTCACCAAATCTTAGAAGATATTGGTTTAATGAAAATGTTACCTGGAATGACCGTAATCAACACTTGCGATTACAACCAAACCAAAGCCGCAACTTTAGCTTTAGCAGATCATCATGGTCCAGCATATTTGCGTTTTGGTCGTCCAGTAGTGCCTAACTTTATGCCAGCTGACAAACCTTTCGTAATTGGAAAAGCAATCATGTTAAACGAAGGTACTGATGTTACGATTATTGCAACTGGACATTTAGTTTGGGAAGCATTAGTAGCAGCAGAAGCGTTAGAAGCAAAAGGTATTTCGGCTGAAGTAATTAATATTCACACGATTAAACCGTTAGATGAAGAAGCAATTTTAAAATCGGTGAAGAAAACAGGTTGTGTGGTTACGGCGGAAGAGCATAACATTATTGGTGGTTTAGGAGAAAGCGTTTCAAGAACGTTAGTACAAAACCATTTAGTACCACAAGAATTTGTAGCAGTAAACGATAGCTTCGGAGAAAGTGGAACACCTGACCAATTAATGGAAAAATACAAATTAAACAATCAAGCGATTGTGGAAGCAGTAGAAAGAGTTATCAAAAGAAAGTAATATTCTTTTAAATTCATATAGAAATCCTCAAGCAATTGGGGATTTTTTTGTTTAAGGGATTTGTAAATATTTTATTATATTTGGGATACGCAACTCAGCAGCGACAATCTGCCCAAATTTGGGTGTTTATGTGAAAGTTTGTTGCGCATATATGCAAGTTAGCAGATATATTATGAAAAAAATACCGTTAATGATAATACTTCTTTTAAATTTTGTTTTTTACGGACAAAATCTAAAAGAAATGAAACCAATTAAGTTCAATAAAGTTGAAACAAACTTTTCGGACGAATTTGTGTCTAAGTATAATTCTGAGGAAAGTTTAGAAGCTTGTAGAAAGATATGGGCTACCAAAGGATATGACCATTTGACTGACGAGGAAAGAGAAACTCTAAAATTTTGCGATGAGTTTGAAGGTAACCCTTGGACTAAAAAGTTTCAAGGTTGTAGTTGGTATTGTGGAGGACAAGTAGATACCATAAATTCAAATATTCCATATGATTTTACTAAAAACATTCACGACAACGATTACGGAACACCTTGGATAGCAGATATAAATAACGAAAAGAATTGGATTGAATATGTATTTTCTCCAATTAGTTCAAGAATTGAGGATATAATAATCGTTAATGGTTATGTCCGAAAAGATGATTTATTTGAGACATATTCAAGGGTAAAAAAAATTAAGTTGTATATTGAAAATAAACCTATTGCTTACCTTACTTTGGAAGACACTAATGAGGAACAAGTATTTAGATTTGAACCTATTGGACATATAAAAGATGAAAACTATGAACCAATAAAAAATACAACATGGTCAATTAAATTTGAAATTATTGAAATTTACAAAGGGAAAAACGACAAAATTGCGATAAGTGAAATATATTTTGATGGAGATGGACATGAATAAATACATCTGCTAACACAGGTTTTGCAAGATTGCGGGTTTTAGGCTAAATTTAAAGTTGGTTTTGTATCTTTGAGTTCAGTGTTTAACCGAAAGTTTCGGCTTATTTAGTCCGCAACCTCGCAAAGCCTGAGAACGTTGTGCGTAATTTTAGAAAAACGAAACGAAAACAGTGACTCAAAAAAATGTTAGATTTAAATCATCCACAGACAAGCAATATTTTTAAAGCATCAGGTTATATCGATAAGGTAAAATTTGGTTGTCAAACATATATTAATCAAACTTTCGAAGAAAGACAACTAACATTTAAAAGATGAAAAGTGAATGTGATGAAATGTTGATATTTTGTAAAAATATATTCCCAAAACAATACAATGATATTGAAAAGGCAATAAAAAATATTCAAATCGAAATTGCTAATTTGAGGTTAATAAATATAGAAACCGAAGCTGGAAACTGTAAAGTTTGCAACGGTGAAATTAAATCTTTTAAATCCTACGTAAAAGAATTTCCTAAAATTACTATTTGTCAAAAATGTCCTGAAAAAATATATGCCCTTTTGCTTGAACTTGAAGGGCTAACAGGAGCATCGTGGATTTGAAAAAACATATCGCAAAATAAAAACTACGCACAACAGCGGTTTGGCTCAATAACTACTTTTATCTTTAACATCACGTTCGATTTTCCAGCGGAAAATCTTATCTTAGCAAGAAAATAATCGTTCCACGCAGTCGCTACTGCGCCAAGCCGCGGAACAACCGCACTTCATTCTAAAAAACGATTATGTGAAATGAAAAAACTAATACTATTTGCATTTTTAGCATTACCATCTTGTACAAAGGAAAGTAAGATTGCAAAATATGAGAAAAGCGTCTATAGAGATTCTACTTTAACAGTTTTTGATTTTCATGCTAATACAAAACCAAATCATTTAAATTCAAAAAAAGCCAAAACAATTTTAAATCAACACTTCAAAAAAAATGGTTTTCTAATCGAATCAGAATTAGATTTTGCAACATTTGATCCTGAAGCAAAAGAATATTTTGAAAAAAAGGCCATTGATTTTCTCGAAATTAAACCAATTAATAATTTTGCAACTTTGGTCAGATACTATAATTGTGAACCATTCAAAAATGGTTCTTGTGTTTTACCACACTATGCAATTATTGCAAATACAGTTGAAGGAAATAAAATTATTCATGAAGATTTTTTATCTAATGATTTTAAGTTAGATACTATAAAAAAAGAAAACGGAAACATCTTCATTTACGGCTATTATTATGAATGTGCAAACAAAAAAAAGTTACAATCATATAGAATTGCAATAAAGTAAAAACGAACACATAAAATTCGTTTTAATCACTTGAAGGCTTTTGTAAAACTGAAACTTCGTTTTGTATATTTGAATTGAGTTAAACAACAAACTAAAAAATAAAAGCAGCGCCTGTTTAAAAGCTAATATATAATCACCACAAAAAAACAATCCCTTAATAATGAAATCCTTTTTTTTCCTCGCAATTCTAACTTTTCTTAGTTCTATCTCATTTGCACAATCTTTAGATTGTAAAAAAATGCAGGTTGGGAAATTTGAATTAACATCCAAAACTTCTGGAACAACTATTATAGAACGTACAAAAAATACGCAAACAGAAACAAACGAGACCATGAACTTAAAAACTAGTTATGATTTGGTTTGGATAAATGAATGCCGTTATGAATTAAGAAACAGAAAAGTGCTAGAAGGCACTTCTAAATTTGTAATGCAGCCAACAGATGTTATAACTGTTGAAATCATTAAAATTGAAGACACAAAATTACTTGTAAAAGTAACTTCTAATTTTAGTGATAAAGTTGCAGAAGTTGAAATATCTAAAATATAAAAAAGTCCCAATTTCAATGAAATTGGGACTTTTTTTTATAGCTTGTTTATCTACAACTACTATCTAAATGTCTTCTTAATCTTGTTGGAGAAAGATAATCATCAGAACAACTAGGAATACCTTTTCTTTCGTCATATGGAGTAGCAGGATCATCTGTTGCAGCGCCATTAAAAGGATAATAATAATAAGTTGTAATCTCATTAGGTGGAGTTCCTGTTACTACCGGAAATCTAACCTCATATTTGGTTAACCCTCCATCTCCATCATCATCAACATCTAAAAAATTTGGAACTCTATCTCCATCCAAGTCGTCATTAAAGAAATCTCCATCGCCATTAGTGTCCTCGTATTTACCTAAAACTCTATCTCGTTCATGATCTCTTTCTTTTCTTGCTAATAATCGTATTTGAAAAGCAATTGGAGAATAAGAGGCAATGTATGTACTTCCTGAATTAAAATAAGCTAATCCAGAAGGAATAAAAACGATAAGATTACCAGTATTTACATAGGAAACCGATCCATCACTATTTACAACAGATGATGCAGCTGTTTTCATTTTAGTTAATATTTGTCTGAATCCAGAAATAGCTTCACTAGCATCTGGATAAGAAAACCACAAACCTACATTGTTTTGGTCAAAAACTTCATTTACTAAATTCCATCCCTTATAAGAAACAAGTGTAGAATCAATAGTAATTGGATTTGTTCCACCACCTTCATTTAACAAAATATAATACAATTTATAATCTACTTGATCTTTAGACACATAATCTGAAGCTAAGCTAGATTTAACATCATTTTTAACTGTTATCGATTGTAAAGGATATTCCGTTTGATCCCAAATTGATGTTTGAGTTCCATCTTCTGGAATTTTTGTAACTGTAGCATTTAGGTTAGCGTCAAGCTCTAAATAGTTTGTTTTTAAATATTCTTCTATTTCAACAATATCTTCATCATAAACTTCCTGAAAATCTCTAATTGGCGTAGAGTTTACTCCATCATCAGACTTACAAGAAAAGAAAGTAGAAACGAATGTTAATAAAAGGGCTATTTTTAAAAGACTTCTCATTATTGTAAAATTTATAGGGCGCAAGATACAATTTTCATTTATTTTTGTAGAAATATTAACATGGTTTTTTGAATTATATTATGCGAATAGATAAACTTTTATGGTGTTTACGATATTATAAGACCCGAAGTATAGCTACTGAAGCTGTAAAAAAAGGACATATAACCGTTAATGGACAGGTGGCAAAAGCTTCAAGAGAGGTTTTTGCTATGGATAAAATTACACTTCGAAAAGACCAAATCAACTATAAATTAACCATTTTAGATGTCCCTCAAAATCGTTTGGGCGCTAAATTGTTAGACATGTATCGCAAAGACGAAACGCCAAAAGAAGCTTTTGAACATTTAGAATTACTAAAATTATCTAAAGAACACTACAGAGCCAACGGAACGGGGCGTCCTACTAAAAAAGAACGTAGAGATATCGACGACTATTTAGATGATAATATAGAAACTGAAGAAATTAAATAAGATGAACTACTGGGAAGAACGCTATCAAAAAGGAGAAACGGGTTGGGATGCAGGTTCTATTACAACTCCTCTAAAAAAATACATCGATCAATTAACCGATAAAAATCTTAGAATTTTAATTCCAGGTGCCGGAAATGGTTATGAATTTGATTATTTAATTGAAAACGGATTTCAAAATGTTTATGTGGTTGATATTGCCGAAACTCCTTTAAATAATATCAAAATTAGAAAACCAGAATTTGTTTCTCATTTAATCCATTCCGATTTTTTTGCCTTGGATATGACTTTCGATTTAATCTTAGAACAAACGTTTTTCTGCGCTTTACCTCCTGAAATGCGTCCGCAATATGTTGAAAAAATGGCTTCACTTTTAAATCCGAAAGGAAAATTAGCGGGATTATTATTTGACTTTCCATTAACTACTGAAGGTCCGCCATTTGGAGGTTCTGTAACCGAATATTTGAATCTATTTTCAGATAAGTTTACCATTAAAACCTTAGAAAAAGCACATAATTCGATAAAGCCACGACAAAATAAGGAACTCTTTTTTATCTTTGAAGTCAAATAACAACACACATGGAAAATATTATTTTAACGCACGAAGAAATCAAACACAAAACCAAACGAATTGCTTACCAAATTTACGAAACCTTTGTTAATGAAGAGGAAGTGATTTTGGCTGGAATTGCTAACAATGGCTTTATTTTTGCTGAAAAAATAGCTGCAGAATTAGCTTTAATTTCGGATTTGAATGTAACACTTTGTGAAGTTAAAATCAACAAACAACAACCACAAGATGTTGTAACCACTTCTATAACTCCTGAAGATTATAAAAATAAAGCCTTAGTCTTGATTGACGATGTTTTGAGTTCTGGGACTACCTTAATTTATGGCGTAAAACACTTTTTAGAAGTACCACTAAGCAAATTTAAAACAGCAGTTTTAGTAGATAGAAATCACAAAAAATACCCTGTAAAAGCTGATTTTAAAGGGTTATCGTTATCCACTTCATTACAAGAACATATTCAAGTTGTTTTCGAAGAGAATAACTCGTATGCCTATTTAAGCTAATAAAGCCTTAATTTCATCTGCAATTTGCTCGACCGACTTGTCATCTACGGTAACGATTTTAGTGGCTTGATGATAATAAAAGTTTCGGTCGAATAAATGTTTATTGATAAAATCTTTCAAACTAACCTCATCTTGATTGTGAAGCAAAGGACGTTTGGCTTTCTCTTTTATCAATCGACTTACCAATGTATTAACTGAAGCTTTTAAATAAATAGAAAACACATCCTCTTGAAGTAATAGTTCGTGATTGTTATAATAACATGGTGTTCCTCCACCTAAACTTAAAACAAAGTCATTTTCTTTCGCTAAAAAAGTTTTCAGAATTTCATTTTCTTTTTTACGAAAATAAATTTCACCTCTGGTTTGAAACAATTCAGCAATTGAAATTTGAGTTTCTTTTTCTATTTCTTGGTCTAAATCATGAAAAGGAATTTGAAGCTTCTCTGCTAAAAAAGCACCTATTACCGACTTACCACAACCCATGTAACCTAATAATATTATTTTCATAAATAAATAATCCCTTATAAATTAAAGGGTTAAGAAATTAATTGTAAAAAAAGACAAATTTATAAGAAATTCCCATTGCAAAATAAATAAATGTTTATATATTTGCACCCGCATTCAAGGAAATAAAATGACTTGGTAGCTCAGCTGGTAGAGCACATCACTTTTAATGATGGGGTCCTGGGTTCGAATCCCAGCCAGGTCACTACATAAAACTTATTTCTTGAACGCACCGACTTGGTAGCTCAGCTGGTAGAGCACATCACTTTTAATGATGGGGTCCTGGGTTCGAATCCCAGCCAGGTCACAAAAAAAATTAAAGACGTTGCATTGCAACGTCTTTGTTGTTTTAAGGCCAAGTGGAGAAACGGTAGACTCGCCATCTTGAGGGGGTGGTGCTCGTAAGGGCGTGAGGGTTCAAATCCCTCCTTGGTCACTATAATACTTTATAAAGCTTTATTTTTATTGATATTTTTATTTTCAGGGGAGTAAAAAGGGGAGTTAATTTGATTAATATTATAATTATTCCATTTTAAATTTCATGATAATTTTACAAATACCATATTATAAAAACTAAATAACTAAAAATAAGCTCAATCAGACTACAAAAAAACTTTTGATACTAACTTCTTTGACTTTTAATCTAAAATAGCTGTAGAAGCTTTTATTTCAACCTATACAAGTAAACTTTCAACTTTGCGTTTACAAAACTTTGACACAATATTAAATTAGCAAGTTTATAATGAATTTCTCGCCCAAACAAGACTGTCGATTTTTATCTTATTCATTATTTGATTCTGCTTCAACTAAAAATAACGGTTTCTATGTTATTTCTAAAAGCTGTTTCATCACCATCAAAATAGATAATTTGTAGGTTTGGGTTTACTTTTAATTTTTCATCTAACATCCTAGGTAACTTTTTTGAAGAAATTAATAAAAGTTTAGAATTTGATGGTAAATTAGATTTATTAATATACTCTGAACTTAATTTTCTACCTAAAAAATATTCAATTCCTATTTCTGTATTATCTACTTTAAAAAGAATGAAATTTATAAAGATATTATTTATATCATGATTGACTTTGATATTGTTTTCAAATAAGACATCTTTAGTTATTTGAATTTGCTTCAGTGTTTTTAAACTAAAAATTAAATCATCATAATTGGCTAAAACTAATTCATTAAGGTATTGAAAACAAAAAATGATAGTCAAAATCAATAAAAAGCCAAAGACAATTAAAAAACTAAATAAATTGGAAGAAGTATCTAAAATTAAAAAGTATATAATTGTAAATGCACTGTAAATATTAAAAACTTCATATAAATATGAATTTTTTAAATTATCGAATTGTTCGATAATTTCTTCCTTTCTTGAACTTATTAAAAATGAATATAGAAAATTAAAATTTCTATCAGTTTCGATAATATCTTTTTCTTTATTATGCTTTATGACATTGAAAATAATCAATAATCCTCTGAAAAAACTAGAATCTTTAAAGGTTGATTTACTCTTCTTTATACTTGAAGTGATAAAATAAATGATTACATAAACAATCGTAGAAAAAATTTCAAATACAACATATTTTAATCCAAAAAATAAAAATGTAACTATTAGAACTTTACCACTAATAAAAAAAATATACAAATTATGCCAAAAATTAGCATCTCCAATTAATATTGGCTCATAAACCCCAAAAAAATAGGTGTAAATTTTTGATGCAACAATTGCAATTAAGATAAACTTTAATGCAGTTATGATATACTTTTTAAAGTTCTCAGGCTCTTTTATTAATTCCTTTAAAAACTCAACCATAACTTGTTTTTTATAGATGAAACATCTTTTACTATATTGTTAATAACAAATAAATAATTCTCTTTTTCTATTGCACTATTATTCATCTAATTGATTTAATCAAATCATTAAAATTATTTTTAATGATTTTCTCAATTTCTACTACTTTTAAGTCATGAAATTTGGCTAAAAATTCATTTACTATTTTTAGATCTTTAGGTTCAATAATTCTATTTTCAATTTCAATAAATGGTCCATCACTTTCAGTTAAAATTCTAGTTAAAGGTATTTTAGATATTATTTTTCTCCCAGATACAGATTTTACCATAGCAGGATTAATAGAAAAAAAATAACCTGCTTCTAAAATAGCTTCAATCAAATTTAATCCACCTGAATACCAATGAAAAACCGCAGAATGGATATTGTTATTTGTTAAAAGTTCCAAAACTTCTTTTTCTGCTTTTCGGGAATGAATACTTAATATCTTTTTCTGACCTGATACCTCCTTTAGTATTTTAGAAAAAGTGTCTATCTGAATATCTTTTGTATAAATACCAGCTTTTGAAAAATCTAATCCAACCTCCCCAATATAAGATGTTTTATCAATGTTTTTAAGAAATAAACCAAATTCATCTTTATGTGAATCAGCCATTAAAGGGTGCATCCCTAAAGCTAATCTTATCTTTTTTAAAGACTGAAAATAAGCATATCCCTTTTCAAAATGACTTGGCAGATTGGTCATTGCTAAGACAGTTATATCAGCTTTTACGCAATCTTGCAAAACTTTTCTAGGATTTGGATATAAATCTATATGGCAATGTGCATCAATAATCATCTTATCCCCAGCTCAGATTTTACAAATCTGTTTCCTTTATCATTAAACAATTTTAAAACTTCTGCTTTACTTCTTAATACCATTTCTGCATAGTCCTTAAGACTATCAATATCAATATTACCATTCACTAATAAATCTCTTTTCATTTTTTCCAATGGAATATTTCTTTTTAAGTAACTGAATAGTGCAGGTAAATCATTATTTCCTAAAGAGGATACTTTTGTTATGAAGTTTCCATAGTGATTTTCATCATCCAAACCTGCTTTATTCAATGCTGCTCGTCTGTATATGCAAGGCATGCATCTTCCACAATTATGCTTTTCATTAGGATTGTCAAAATGAAATTGCCTTCTACCTCTTTTACCACAAGAAACCGAATCTTGATAAATGTTCTGTAAAAATGTTTGGTTTGCACATTCAACAAACATTTCTCCTTTAGTTTTATAATTATAAGGGTTATGTATTAGAGTAACTAATCCTAATTCAGTAAGCAATTCTTGAGTGTTTTTTAAAACATAAGGATGAGTTGTTCTTGTACTTAAAGAACTTACTCTTGATGGGGTCAATGGATAATTGATTGAAATTGTTCCATTCTCAGGAATTATTAATTCATTAATTGGAGATAGATAACAACCTAAACCAATGAAAAATAGTGAGCGGCTACGGTAATTGTTTTCTATAATTACTCTATTGCCATCAGCATCTTTTCTTGATAGTGCTAATTTTGATTGCACCCAATATATTTTATTTGGATATTGAGTCATTAAATGTCCCAATAGTATTCTTTGGTCTCCATTCGGACCAGGAGATTTTGAATCAAAATGAGAAACTAAAAGTATTCTGTCATCATTAATAAGTTTTTCCAATTCATTAATAACTCCAATTAAAGAATCTAAGCCACCTGAAAATAAACTTACGGATGCAATAGTGGAATTTTCATAGCGTGGAATTTTCCTTCTATTAGTTCGTGGTTGAAACAAATCAACATCTTCTATTTCTCGGAAAGAAATTTGCCAATTATCTCCTGTAAGAAAATCTAAAATCTGTTTTAATTTTTCTTCTTTACCACTCCAAATAACTAAATTATTTACTGGAAACTCTACTTCTATATCTCTTGTCCAACCATCATTTGAATAAATAGCCCGACTAAGCAAATTATCTACACCATAAACTATTGCAGATACAAGAAAAAAATCAAATTTAACAGAAGTAAAATCAGTCAAGAAATCAAAAACTCTTTCGTAACCTAAGAAAGATAATGGAACTTGTCTATTCACTCCGTTATCTGCATAACAAAGCTGCAAGTCTGAAAATTTGCCATAATCTGCGTTATCAATAACTATATTTACTCTCATAACTATTCAAATACGGTTAATACATCTTGTTGAATATTTTTCACAAGTCTATCGGCTTCATCAGAACTCCAGTCAATATTCTGTAATGGATTTCTTTTATGCATATCGTCAACTCTTTCAACTATGAAATTTTTTATCTGACTGAAAAGATTATTACATTCAGTTTCACTCTTGTTTTTTATTAAATTTTCATAGAACCACTTTGATAAAAGTTCATTAATGTAATATCCAAAATATTTTACTATTACATCTTCCAATGTATTTGTAGTAAAAGTCTCATGTAATAAAGTTTGTACTTCATCAATAGATTCAGCTTGTCCCATTAGTTCTTCTAATAATAATCTTGTAGCTTCTTTTGCCGCATTGTCATCAATTGAAGTTGAACTAGCAGAACAATACTCAATCAAATGATTAATTACATCGCTAACCGTCTTATTATCAATATCTGTTAAACCAGTAGATTCAAGAGTTTCTCTAATATTATTACCTGAACTAACGAACTTTGAAAAGACTCCACCGATTTTTTTTGCAGTTCTAATACTGCTTCTTCCTCCCGCTTTTGAGCCACCTCGACCTCCTATTGATGCTCCGCCCAATGCTGAAACAAAATGCCCCATAATGTTCTGTAGCTTCTGACCTGGAAGAACTGAAGAATCACAATTTGAAGTAAGCGAAGAACTAAGCGTACCCCAATTTGGAACCATTGAGTGTTTTACATCAGAAAATGATTTAGATGTTCCCATTTTTATTTTTTTAAGTTAAATGCTTTACTTGATTTCGATTTACCATCTTTAAAATAATCGTTTAGAAATTCTCCTATCTCAGGCTCTGATTTAAAATCCGCTAATCTTGTTGCAACTGCTGGCTCAATATCCGACACACTGATTATTTTAAGAGTCTCCATGTAATGATAAACTGTATTTTCTATTTTATCTTCTGTCATTGCATTGAAAATATCATATAGCCGCTTTTGCTGAGGATTTCTTTTTAAATTTGATGATAGAAGATTGAAAAACGCATCTTTTTCAATATCACTAAAAAGTTTAAATTTTTCAATCAAAAGAGATTTTGTAACTGCTGACGTCATATTATCGGGTAATAACTCATTAAACAATGCCCTTACTACTGGTGGAATCATACTCGTTGCAGTGATAGAATTTTCTAACTTATCACGAGCAATCCAATAATAATCACGTAAATCAACTCCCGATAGAAAAGGCTCAATCTGAAACCACTTTATTATTTTGGGTTTACCCCACTCTTTGAAATCAGAATCTTTTATTTCTGAAATAACATCTTCAATTCCTTTTTCTTTACACAATTCTTCTATTTCTGTTACCTCTTTGGGTACACCATCCTGAATAATTTGCCATTCAAATAATTTTTTGAATAACTTGGGTTCAGAATATTCAAGTATCATCATTTTTGCAAGAACAGCATCATTAAAACTTTGTAACGAGGCAACTTCTGCAAGTCTTTTTCTGATTGTATAAATATTCAGAAACCTTTTAATCTGTCGGGGATTTCCATACAAACTATTTGTAATTAAGGGTACTAACGAAGGAATCGTAATTACATTGTCTTTAACTTTTCCGAATTCTTCGGCTTCTAAAATCTTTTCAAAATTGGATAATCCAAAAGCAGAATATTTATTCGTTAATCTATACTTCTTAAACTCATCAAGTACTTTTTTAAACTTGGTATCGCCAATCTCTTTTTTACAAATTAGCATTGATATGTAAGTTTCAACTTCAGACTCCGAAAGTCTTGGTAAAGAATATGGCAACTGAATTAATTTTTCTAAGTAATCAATAACAATACGGTTATTATCTTCTTCAATTTCTTTATTGTTTTTGTACTTATGCTCAATGGCGTATTTCACAATTCGAGGATCTGCTCCAATGATAAATGCGGTTTTGGGTACATTTAGAAAAAGTTTAATTGCTTCAAGGTTTTCAATAATCCTCTCAGGACTACATCTATCTAAATCATCAATAATTATAACTAACCTTTTGAAATTTGCGACTTCTAAAAGTTCCGAAAAATCTTTTCTAAATTCTGCAACTGCATTTGTAGCGTTTTTATCATTCTCTTTTCCTTCTTTTACAAAAGCTTTATATATTTCCTTTCCTTCTTCCGATTGAAGTTTTTCAATTATTTTTTCTGGGTTATCTCCCCATTCAGTTAGCTTCCTAATAGCAGAAGGGACTAAACTAAGTCCTCCTGTAAAATATGCAGAAACAGCAGGCAAGGCAACATTTTTCATAACCATACCAGCTCCACGAATCCAATCAATAGACTTCCAAAGTTTTTTTGTTTTTTCTTTTATTGAATCCTTTATTTCTGCTGAAATCTTTTTGTTATCCTCTAATTCTTTAAGAATTGAATTTAATAATGCCGCTTTTGCATCGTCATATCCTTCAAAAGTCCATCCATTAAAGTATATGCAGAGAGAATCCTTATCATCCTCATTGTCAAATTCTTCTTTTACTATTTGTAAGATGCTGGATTTGCCACTTCCCCAATCGCCAAAAACTCCTATAGTAATTGGCAAAACAGACTCATCATTGATTATATTGATTAACAAATCTGCGTGTACTTTAAATCCTAATAAGTCTTCTGACGTTTCATTATCTGCCCACATATGTTACCGCTTTTTATATTTTTTTAATCCAGACATTTGTACCCCTAAATTTAATCTCAATTTTTCAATTATAAATTGTAATATAATTCCCAAACATAACTCAAAAAAAACACCCATACAACCCGTAAAAATACCTGATTTTCAAACCAGGTAAAAATACGTAAGAAATTACAACAGCTAAGGTAAATAAAGGGATTTATAAAACTTTATGGTTTTCCGTAAATGGAATTTTAAATTTTACTTCTGCAGATTTTATGAATTTTAATGTTTTGATAAAAAATGAACTTAAGGGAAAAGAAGTTTTATCTAATCTGATTCAGAGATAAAACTATATTAGGTATTACTTTGGCAATTTATCGCTTCAAACTAAAATGTCCTTTTACAACTCGTCCATCTTCTAATTGCACAGAATACCAATAATCTGATGATGGCATTTGATTTCCATTAAAGGTTCCATCCCAACCTTGACCAAGTGGACTAATTTGTTTGACCAATTTGCCAAAACGATCAAAAATATAAATGATAGTATTAGCGTTAAAACGGCTATTTATTCCTTTTATATTCCAATAATCATTATAACCGTCTCCATTTGGTGTGAAATAATCAGGGATACCTAAAATACTTATTTCTTTTGTGATACTACCACATCCTTTTTTATCTCGAACATAAATTGTGTAAATACCTGGTGAGACATTCGGAAAATAATTTGAATCTTGATAATTTTCATTATCTATACTGTACTCATAATCTCCCGATCCAGTTACTAAAATAGTTACTGAATTTTCATCTGACAAATCAACCACTTGAACATCGTTTATGGTTGCAATATTAGACGCAGCAACCGTAATTGTTCTAGTTCTTACACAACCATTTGAATTTGAAACAGAAACAGTGTAAATTCCTTCCGTATTTACAGTTAATGAATAATTTGTTGCTCCACTAATCGGATTATTATTTAAAAACCATTGATAGGTAAAATTTGAAACCGTAGTTTCATCTAATAATCCTGCATTTATCACTTTTGTAAACAAAGGATTATTGCTACAAACCAGTTCATATCCAAATAATTCAATTTCAGGAACTGGCTGAACCACCAAAGGAATTGTCAAATATGCTTTACAAGTTGTATTTAATGGATTTATAACTTCAACACGAATATTCTGTGTAGCACTTAAAAACGGATTTGGTAATGGACTTGAAAGCGAATTACCATTTCCGTCGAAATAATTTACTATCATTCCCGTTTGTGTTCCTAGAATCGTGTTTTGAAAACTAGTTGTATTAAAAGGATAAATACCATCTTGATTTATTGGATTGGCTTCATCGTCACAAACGATAGTTAAACTTGTTGGAATTGCAAAAGCTTCGGGTAAATCATCTACTTTGAAAGTAATAGTTGATTCATAAAAACAAGCTGATGTTGTATTGTTGGTTGCTCTAACTCTTATGGTTTGTGAAGTTGTATTAAAAGGATTTGGCAATGGACTTGGTAATGGACTATTATTTGCATCCCAATAACTCAAGGTAACATTTGCTAATCCGTTTAAAACATCAGCTTGTAAAGTAGTGGTGTTGAAAGCAAAAATTCCATCCTGATTATCATCACACTGGTTGTAGGTTTGTGGTTGAATAATTGGAATTCGCTCTACATGCAATGTTATGTGATGTCCTAAACCAATACACTCATTATTGAGTTGACTATCGACACGAACGTAAATATTTTGCATATTTGGATAACCAATATTTGTATAATTCGAAATGTCGGGAATAGCATTTTGTTCTGCTAATGCATCTGTGATATTTCTGTAATAGGTGATATCTAACAATTGTCCGCTTGGATATTGTGAGGCTATTTGCGCATTGGCGCTACTAAAATCAAAAGTAGCAATTCCATCGGTGTTTGAACCTGAAGCTAAATCATCACAAACGTAAAAATGTTCTTGAATAGAATTTGATATTTGAGTAGTTGAAACAGTTAAATTAATTCGTGCTGTACTGTAACAACCCATATCATTTTCTACTCTTACATAAACCACATCATTACTTACTATTTGATTTGTATGTGCAATTGGATTTGGAATCGTTATTAATGCATTGTCTGCATCGCTTTGCGTTAAATGATAGGTAAAAGTTAAACCTGAAGTGTTTGATACTAAAGCTTGTTCGATTTGTTTTAAATTAAAAGCACTAAAACCATCATTATTATCGTCACATTGTTTTAAAGATATAACATTACTATTTAAAGTAGGTCTTGGATGTATAGTGATGTTTCTTGTATTTGTTCCTGTACCTTGTGGGGTTGAAACTGTTACACTTACTGTATAATTTCCAGGATTTGCATAAATATGTGAAGGATTTAATGCGTTTGAAGTATTTCCGTCACCAAAATTCCAAATAGAGGATAAAACTGTTTGATTGTTATTAAGACTAAAAGTTGTTATGTCACCTTCGCAGTTATCAGAAAGTTGTATGGCTGGGTTGTAAAAAAAAGAAGTTACAAATGGAGGCAAACCTGATTTAGACAAATTACCTCCTAAATCAATAGCTTGAGGTTGAAAATCACATCCTAGACCTAATGTGTTAGGATTGTTAATAACACCAATTGTATTCTGATTATAGAAAGCAATATATATTTTTTCGTCTGGAGCTAGCTGTAATGCACCTGGATATACAAAACTTGAATATAACAATGTAGCCGAAGCTCCTACATTAACAGCATTTATATCCAATTGATAAATACGCCTACTTGTACTTGATGAAAGATACAATACTTCATTATTTGGAGAAAATTCTACACCATAAAATGAATTTTCACCTGGTATACTTATAGTTTTTTCATTTGAAAGCAAACCTGTATTATTATTAAAATCAAATAATTGAGTAAAACCTCCATTAGCATTACAACATGCTATTTTAGAACCATTGGGGGAAATTCTTAAATAACCTCTTGAGGGACCTGAAGGATCACTAAAAACAATTGACTGTACTATATAACCTATTGAACTTGTAACAGGAGTAGTACTTAATCCTGATGAATTTAATAAATAGGTATAGAAATTATTGTTGTTCCATCCGTGAGTTACCACCCAAAAATCAGTATTATTTGCATGCTTTACAATACCTAATTTTTCGCAAGTCGGTGTATAAATCAATACATTTTTATCTGAAGTCACGGCCCCTAAACCACCATCTAAGGTCATATCGACAATAGAATAACAAAAACCATTTACTTCTGTGTTAGCATCAATAGTAAAAATATAATATAATGAATTTGAACCTGGTTTTTTAACTATTGTTGCAGACTGTGAACTATCTGCATCACCAAATAAACCAGAACCGTTTATCATAACATTATGATTTCTGTTGTACACAGTAACACCATCTGTATACATTAACAACTGACCCGAAGCATCTGATAAAGTTGCACAACCTTCATAGGTGTTTAACTGTCCATTCGTTAGTGCTACGGGACTGCCTGATGAAAAATCTAAACCGGCATTTTGACCAAAATACCAAATGTTTGCTTCTCCTTGTGAGAAAATCAATTGAGAAAGAAATACAAAAACAAATGCAACTATTTTTTTCATTAATGCATGATATTATTTGTAAATTACAAAACATTCATTCGGATCACTATTGTAACTTACATTATCAATAAAAAGCTGAGAAATGTTTTTCAAAAATTTAGCTTTTCCATTATCCTTATTTACTGTAAAAACATTATTATCTAAAACTTGCATTCCATAACAATAAGAATTGCCAGTTGACGAACCAATTTGAGTTGCTACACCATTTTTCCAAAAATGTGCTTTTGAATTTATCGATCCTCCAATATATACATTATTGTTATTTACATCAATATTAAATGCATAAACACTATTTGAAGTGTTATTAATATAATTAATCACTCCATTTTTCCAATACTTTATTTTTTTTATACCATTATAGTATTCTTCTGCTAAAACATATACATTATTTCCTGTTACACATAAATCTCTTGGAGTATCAGAAGTTACACCATCTGAGAGAACCGTATTTACTCCATTCTTCCACAAAGTTGCTGAATTATCACTATTTATTAAAACATACTTATCGTTACCCACCACTTTAAAATCACACGGATATGTTGTAGTGCCAACAAAGCCTGAAATAATTGTAGGCACACCATCTTCCCATAACACTATATCAGTACCAACTTTACCTAAAATATATACTTTATCATTTATCACTTGTACTTTAGTAAAGTAATCTGCTGGTGGAGTTAGTGTGGTTTGATCAACACCGTTTTTCCAATACTTTCCAATATTATTTTCAAAACCTACAACATGTGTATTCTCTAATTCCACAAATACAGAATAGGCATAGGCATTATAATTACCATCTGTTAAATAAGTAGGCTCGCCATTTTTCCACAAAACAGCTTTTGCATTACCTGTTTCTGGGTAATCACATCCTGCAGCATAAAAATCTACTGGTCGTTCTGCTTGATTAGAAGGTGCATCATCTTTACTACATGATACCAAAATGCTAATAGAAAGTATTGCTAAAAATATTTTTTTCATTGTTATTGTTTATTACTCTAGTTTAAATAATACTAAAAGATGTATTTTAAAATTGCAAATTAATTTATATCTGTTTTACTTTTTTACTTTATGTGTACAGCTTATAAAGATGTGCTAATTACCATTGTGTATATTAGAACGTAATTTCTAAACGGCATTTCTGAATCATACATCAATGCCGTTTATTTTTTTGCGAACTAGTTAACTAATCCTATTTTAATTTAGGATTTTTGAATGGTTATCATGTTACTATTTTGGCATATTTGCAATATCTTCTTTTGAAAACCCTGCTTTTAAGATGGCTACGGTATCTGTAATTTTTTCATCAAAATCAACTATTATATTTTCATATTTGTCTAAGTATTTAATTTTATAAAAGCTCCCAACATTTTTATGAAATCCATCAGGCGGATTTTTTATTAAATCCCTAATTTTTTTATTTTTATTATAATACTCAAAATAATAATTTCTTGTTTTTGGCTTTCTTTCATATTCAACAAATTTTCCAATTCCAATTTTTCCGTTCTTTTGAATTTCATTGTATTTAATTTTTGCGTTGATATAAAAAGGAACAATACCTAATAAAACAACACATATAAAGATAAGTCCATACTTATTCTTTTTAAAATAATTTAGTATACTATTATTCATCTTTCACTAAGTTTGGAGCCCCATTTGAGCCAGTTTCAATTAATAATTTAAAATATGTACCTATTACCTTGCCTTTCCAACCACTTCCACTCAAATGCCTATCTGTTGCATTTCCAAAGCCATAACTTGCTAACCCCCCAGCAACAGCAACACCAGTCTGAGAATAAGAAGATTTTTCAAAAATATCTCCTCTACTGATTGAGTTTGCATTAACATTTACCATTTCCCCTAAAGCAGTTGCTCCAGCACCATTTACAGCGGACATTGAAGCTTCAACTAAATTAACGTCACCAACATTCCCACCATTAACCCATAATTGAGAGCCCACATTTAGTGAAACATCTAATACTCTTTGTTGTATTACTGGATTAGTCGCTAAAGTTGCAAATGTTGACTGAATAGCAGGAGAACATGCAGCAGCAACTGGCAAAGCATAAGCAGTTCCAACCCCCGCTGTAGCCAATACTGTTAATGTACCAATAACTGTTCTACCCGCTTGGTTTCTTTCGGTTGTCATTTTTTTATGAGCTGGCACATACTTCTCATGGTAATACCAATCATCTACTGATTTATAATTTGTGCCATGATGTTTATTGTATTGCTCTAGAGTTGGTCTTTTTGGACTTCTCCAGTCACTCATAGAAACTAAAGCATAATCAAAACTCGCTGGTCTTTGAACACTAGACTTCCTTGTTGCTACAATTTCTACTTCTTTTAGTTTTATTGGGTTTTCTTCATTGACAGCCTTTCCACCGCCACCACTTTCTAATAAACCTGTTGGGTCGCCCCACAAAACTGGATTATTAAATGCGAAACGATATGGCGATAACGATGGCATAATATCTGTCATCTTATCAATATTATGAAAACGTCCTAAAGCATTGTCGTACATTCTAAAGTCCATTGCTGTAACATTAAGCCCTAGCTCGTCTTGGTATTCTTTTCCGTTGAACTTATACTTATTACCAGCTATATAACCACTCAAAATTGTTCCGTTAAATGGATTATTATGTTTTAATCCAAATGGATAATAATGATTTTCTTCTATAATATCCGCAGCAGTAGTTGTACCTGGTGTTGTTCCTTCTTTAAAACTAACTCTAACATTACCTAAATGATCTTTGTATTGAAACACATATTTATTGCCTGTTGCAACATACCCTTCGGCATGTGGAAAATAATCTAAACTATTCCCTGTATATTGAAAACCATCTAAATAGAATGTAGTAGTGCCTGATGTACTCACTGTTTTACTTACTTTTTGTCCAATAGCGTTGTAAATATAACTAATATTATTATTTCCAGAAAAAATAATTCTTTTAGGTAAATTTAAGTGGTTATACGTTATACTAGTTATCCCTTTGTTGTCATCTTTGGTCATATTACCATTTGCATCATAAGTATATTCAGTAGTTGAGTTTACTAATTCTTTAAAGCCAGCAGGATGATTAGTTGTATCATCTACTTTAATTAATTTATTCGTATTTGACTCATATCCATATGTTAAGGCATCGATATTGATTGGGGTTGTACTATCATTTTCACCTGAGCGATTTAAAGTGGTTATATTTCCATTTTTATCATAAGTTAAACTTTCGTTATAATTCCCTATAATAGAGGTATTAGGACGCATATAAATTGCATCTTTCAATCTGTTCAAATTATCGTACTTATATATGTATTTTCGAATGTTATTATCCGAAGCTGAAATCCAATAGGTTTCAGAAATATTACCATTAAACATCGGAATGGGAGTATTTCCATGATTCTGAATCTGATTATAGCTAATTTTAAAAGCAAATAAATCTTGTGGGTCAGAACCAATAGAAAGATTGTTTATATCATTAATTTTTGTTAACCAACCTCTAATGTTGTATTCAAAGTTTACTTTTTGTAATCCTGTAGATCCCGAAATATTACTACCTCCTATGTATTTGGAGATTAATTTTCCTAACTCATCATAACTATGACTTGCAATTAATTGTTTGGCACCATTATTAATTTGATGCGTTTGTTTAATTAATCTGTCTTGGTCAGAATATGTAAATTCTTCTTTAATAATGATTAATGAACCTGTATCTTTCTTATGACTAGTAACTGTATAATTTGTTCTTCCTGTCATAGGTTGTAAATTAGAATCTACTTGTGTGGATCCTCCTAGATGATTGGTTTTAATAGACCTTATTATCCTTGCTTTTTCATCGTAAAACATAACAACTTTTTCAGATTGAACAGTAGTAGATGAAAAATCTCCTAATATCCTAACCCATGTTCCTGTGGTTAATCCTTTTGGCTTATTAGTTGCATTATAAAACACAGTTTGTCCTTCTACTGATTGATATATTGTACCAGCAAATGAAAAATTATAATCATCATAATAATTTACTGTTAACACATGGTAACCTGAAGTAGGGAAAGCTGTATTAGTATATCTAAATCCTACCATATTAATTGTTACATCTGATGTTGATTTTGATTCGCTTAAAACAATAGCACTATTATATGAAGATTGCAATGTTTTTCTAATAGCAGATGAAAATGTTCCTGTTTGAATTTGCCATGCCGTTAAGATAGGTCTGTTAAATGCGTCGTATTTTGTTAACATCCAACCTGAAGTGCTTTCTTGATTAAAAGGTGAAAATGTGGGACCTGTAGCTACAACACGATCTAATTTATCATAAACTATAAACTCCCATTGTTTACCTGGTAATTTTTTTTCTACTAAACGATTTCTATAATCATATTTATATTGATAGCACAATCCATCTAGTTGACTAGTTACATTTGAAACCAATGGCGGTATTACATAAGTTAAATTATTGTATTGATCATACACATAATAAGTATCATGAGTTACTTCATACTGATTAAACTCTATATAATCAGAATAAGTTCTTTTTAAAATTACTTTGCCTTCTTTATCTTTAAACTCTTCGGTTGTATTATTCTTACCACTTGTCCAATTTTCATCTTTAGTAACTGTTTTTATCAATTGATTTGCAGCATAAGTTGTTGAACCTGTTTGAGATAATACAATATCAAAAACCTCATTTGTTGCATTCCAAGTTGCTGTTGCAGCATATAATTTTACTGCATCTGTACTTGTATTAGTCAAATAATCAAATTTTATTTCATGACCACTCCCCATAGCCCAGTCAGAAGTAGTTCCTGGAGCCGCTTGTTTAAAAACACGGTTTAAAGGAGATGATTCGAATTGTTTCTCAGAAAATGGAAATTGACCATTATATTCTGGATAACTAAAGGTATTCGTTAATGCACTTGTATCAAATGCCATATTTGTAGAAGTTGACACAAAGGGTAAATATTCTTTAACTTGTCTGTTATAATTATCATACTCAATGTGGGTAATAATATCTTTTCCTGAATTTGACTGTTGATTTGCGATTTGTTGATTAGGTTTTCCTAAATCATCATAATACGTAATATTAACCACAACATCTTTAGCTTGTGAAATATTTTGAATATTTGTAACAGGTATCTTTGGCGTTGTTGTAATTATATAATTTCTATTACCAAAAGAAGATGAAGAAGTGGGTACTACACATCCTTGATATGAACCTGAAATACCTGGACATAAATCTAAATTATTTGTTACATAATTAGCTGGTTGAGAACAAGCTGTGATAGTAACATTAGGATCGCCAAAAGAATCGCCATCTCCATCATAATAAAATATTGAAGAAGCATTTAAAGTCACATCATTATCATTACAATCAGTATTATTTGTTACATAACCTACAGGTTGACTACATTGTAATTTGGGATTATTAGCACTTGGTGTGGGATTACCAAAACCATCTCCATCAGAATCAATATACCATGTAATTGAAGATTGAATGGTATTAGTTGTATCATCACAATCTGTATTATTTAAAACATAGCCAACTGGTTGTAAACATTGCACTAATGTAACATTGGGATTTCCAAAAGTATCATTATCAGCATCCCTATACCAAATAGTATTAGGGTTTATTGCAGTATTTGAATCATTACAATCACCACCAATAGCTATATATGAAGCATTTGGTGGATAACATAACTTGGAACTCGTTTGAGTTCCTCCAAATCCGTCGCCATCAGCATCTAAATACCAATATTTTGAAATTGTAACATTTGGATTATTATCATCACAATCACCACCTATTGAGGCATACATGTTATCATCAATAACATTATCTAAACACACTTGAGGACCTGTTCCATATCCATCACCATCATTATCAAGAAATCCAAAACCAGTATAACATTCACCTGGCTCAATAATCCTAGCATTTTGATTAGAAGATTTTTTTGTTTTGTTTTTCTTTACTTGTGCAGTTAGAGTAAAAGCACTTAATAGTAAAAAAGTTATATATATATACTTCGCTCTCATTTTCTTATTGATTTTTATAATGGTACTGATATTCGGTTAATATGTTACCATTTTTATCTTTACTATTTTTTAATCGATTACTTGAATCATAGGTAAATGTCACAATATCTCCCTTAGGATCAGTTATTGCGCTTACTCCTATTAATGGTAAATGAATGTAAGTAGTTATCATTGCATTTGGAAGTGAACTTCTTAAACCATTTAATGCATTTATATTACTTTCATTATAAGTGGTTTGTAATGTAGAAGTGGTTGTACCTAAGGCACTAGCGACTTGAGATAATGAAGCATTTTCAATTTTAGCTATTGGTAATGATTTATTATAACCCCAAATAATTGTTACTGGAATACCGTTTTCTTGAGTGTATTGCAACACGTTTCCTTTTGCATCATATAAATCATATGTGAATTTTTTCTCCAAATTTCCAACATTAGTAATATTTGTTAATGAATTTGGAAATTTTGCACTATAAATGCTTTTTGGAAGCATTAATGAATTTGTCGAGGCATCTTTAGCAAACAAAGTAAATTTTTCACTTAATTTAATACCATTCCTATATTCAATTTCACGAATTGGATACATGATATTTGCATTTTTAAAATTTAAAAATTCAGTACTTGTTGTCAAGTAGTTTTGCCAAGGATATTTATACTCTGTTTTAATAATTTCATTGTTTACACTTGACAAAGTGGTCATTTCACTCAAAACATCTTGATTAGACATTGTTGTAGAATTATAAGAAGGAGCAGAAATGTATACGCTATTTTGTACACTTTCAATACTACCGCTAGAATTATATAAAGTACTTCTTGTTTGAGTTAAAAAATTATTATAGTAATATTGTTTTGAATTATACCACCAAGCATAAGTTGTTAGAGCAGTTTGAGAATTTTGAGTAAACCTATTTGGATCAATATTATAAAAATATTCTTCCTTATGAACTAGAGTATTACTGTTACTATAAGAATATTTACTTTCAAGTTTACCTCTTTCAATACTTATATCATTATGAAGTAAATTAATATTATTTAGTAAAACCGCAGGTGTATAAGTTCCCGCTGTTAACTGAGTAGAAACATAGTCATTATTATCTGGGTTAGTAAAATAATTTTTAAAATTATAAACCGTGTATCCATTTGATGTAGTTTTTTCAGTTACTTTTGAATAATTCATAATTGCATTTTCAATTGTATTCATATTAATTGATGAAGATTGAAATATATGAACATCTGTTGGTGTATTTCCTCCACTATAATAAACACCATTATACCAACCGCTTGGCATATTAATTATTGTATTATAGCTAATTTTAGTTCTTGGCCACTGCATTAATATGCCACTAGACACATTAGGCGATACCTCATATTGATATTCTTTTACATTTGTAATCTGAGAGCCATCAAAATCATAAATCTTTTTAATTCTTACTCCACCAGCAATACCATTAATATCATACAAAATTGGTGTAAAACCACCCGCAAATCTTCTTTCTAATCTTTTGGAATATGTATGTGGTTCATATTCAAATACTGAATACCCACCAGTCGGATAAGTTACTTTTTTAATTATTCCAATTTTAGAAAAATTAAAATCGGCATTTCTAATATCATTGGTATATGCTAAATCACCATTAGCATCTACACTAGTTTGTGGTATTAGCTGATTATATCCAAATGGAGGAGCATCATTTGTTAGTTTTCCATTATAAAACCCCCAAAAATCAATTGCACAAGTAGATGGCTTTGGTAATTGTTGATTGTTCAAAATATCATACTCAAAAGAATATGGCGGCCTCCCTACTTCCTGTACTGTATCTAAAAACAATCTTGGATAAGAATCCACCACATTAATTCCACCTTTTAAAGAATATGTAAAATTAATTTTTTCAATTTCTTGAGTATCATATTTTAAAACAATATTATCTAACTTAAATTCTTTAAAACTCTTGTAAAAAGCAAATAAATTGCTATTATTATTGAACACATAGTCTTGAGAACTATAATTAAACTTAATATTAAAGTTAGTTCCTGAAATGTTATCTAGAAAAGCCTTTTTGTGCAAAGTGTAATAATTACCAATTCCCCCAGTTGTTAAGCTTGTTCCAGCAAATTGTTTTAAATTTCTAGAATCATTAACACTTTCATTCATATAAATAAATTTCAATTTTTCTGGGTTTTGTAATGTACCTCCGTGGTAGAACATTCCAGACGCTAAACAAAAATCACTTGAATTGGTAATATTATCATCTTGATAATTATAATAAACAATTTCATTGTTATAGTATTCAATTCTTTTTAAAAACCATGTATTTATTACAGGTTGACTACCAACGTTATCTGAGGTTTGAGTAGATAATTTTAAATTTAATGTATATTCTAGATATTTTGATTCTCCACCAAAATAGTATTTATTTCCACTACCATCTATTAGTTTAATTTCAGATAAATTAATTGGTGTGCAATTTACCGTATAAGGCTGAAAATTGAAATTAGTTAAATCAACTGTAATAACATTTGGATTATCAGTAATCACTTTAATTTTACCATCCGAACTCATAAAAAACTTACCAGAAATTCCATTAACATTAAAACTAAATACATCAGGTGTTGTTTCAAATGAATTCGTAGTACTACCTGAAGCGCCTTTGAATCTGTAACTATAAAATTCATCACCTGAATTATTTAAAAAAGAAATTAAATTACTCGAATTAACTACACCATTTGGCAGGGTTGCACTAACATCTTTTAAATATTTTATCCCAACCATAAATCCATGTTCATACCTTCCATTAATCCCGTTTTGTGTAGTGGGAGCTCCAATATGATCATCAGGCGAACCCTTAACTTCTCTAGTAATAGCTGGTATTCCGTATATATTCCAATTTAATCCAACAATTCCAGATCTTTTATTTGGCATAAAGCCAGAGGCATTATATGAAAGTGATAAATCAACTGGGTTTTGCCCATTAACTGGCACATTCAGTAATGGAATAGATAAATTTAATTCCCCAACATACATGTTAGAACCTATATTTCCATACCTAATAAAATCAGATACATTAGGAGATTTTACATCATAATTGTTTCTCATTCCAGTTTGAGAAAAAACACAATTTGAAACTAAAAAAACTAAAAAAAATATTTTTTTCATTATTATTTGCTATTATTTACTTTAATTATTTTAACAGAATTTTCTTGTACATTAGTTTTAACATTTACTATGTAAATGCCTTCTGGATAACTAGCTAAGTTTATAGCGTTAATTTTTTCTGTAGTTTTAAACTCTTGTAATACATGTCCTGCTAAATCAACAACGATTATTGTTCCTGTTTTAAATTCATAATCAATAACAACATTAGTAAATTGATTAGTTGGGTTTGGATATGCCTCAATTTCAAAGGAATTTTTCTTCTTTTTTTCTTTATCTTTTAATTTAATGACCCAGAAATCAGAATCACCAAAATTGTTGTTTTTTTCACCAGAAGCAGGTAGTTTTTTTTGATTCTTAGTAGTAGTACTATTATTGTTTAAAAGCCCTTCTGTTAAAGAATTTTCATTAGTTTTAAATTTAATTGGTGAATCATCTGAAACCCCAGTCATAGATTTTAATTCATTCATGTTTTTCGTGATTTCAGAATTAAGTTCTTCTTTAAATTCTTGTTTCAACGATTCAAGTTTTTCATTTACACTATTATTCTCTTCAAAAAATTTATTAAAACCTACATCTTTTTTACTTGAAGTTCTATAATCATAATCAATGAAGCAAGATTGCATAGGATTTGAAGTTCCTCCTAAAACATACTCTCCAGCATTTGTTTCTATTATCTTTTTTATTACATCAGCTCCATTACTACCAAAAGTTTTTTGCCAAATTTCATTTCCATCTTTATCAATTTTTAAAGCAATAAAATCATTAATCCCCTTATCATCTTTAATTTTAGAATTAGCACCAATCTTTATTTCAGATTTTGCATAACCTCCTAATAAATATTCATCGTTATTAGTTTGAATTAAAGAATTTAATACATCAATTTTTCCAAAATTGTACATCTTTTGCCAAATAACATCTAATTGTTCACCTAATTTGATAACCAATATATCTGTTCCATTAGTTGGACTTTTAAGTTGAATATTACTTTTGCTTGAATTTGAACTTCCTCCAATTATGAATTCCTTATCTTTTGTTTGAAAAAATGTTGTTAATTGTTCATCTTTGTCGCCTCCAAGTGTTTTTTGCCATATAATTTCTCCATTCAAATCAAGTTTTAAAATCCAAAAATCAGATAATCCAAAATTTTCTTCTGTTTTACAACCTGAAATAATTGAATTTGAATTGCCTCCAATAATATATCCTTTATCTTGAGTTTTGTTCAAACATCTTAATTCATCAGCATATATACCACCATAACTTTTCTGCCATTCGATTTTACCTAACTTACTAATTTTAACCCGTTGGGTGAAATTAAATTAATTGATTTTTGATTTTATTTATTGGTCTATCAAAGATAAATTTATTGATATATTGAACTAGAGTTAATGCTGTTATTTTGGCTAGAATTCGAGTTTTAAATCCCTCAAAAGTTTTAGCATAATTTCTTCTAATTAAAAATTGGTCACACAGTTGCGAGAATAAAGTTTCAATTCTTTTTCTTGCTTTTCTGAAAACATACGGCTGTGGTTTATAATTCACTTGATTCATTCTTTTTGGCGTTTCCAATTTAATATTTGCTGATTGGAATAAATCGAGTTGTATACTATCAGACAGATATCCTCGGTCTCCAAGTAGCACAC
>NZ_JMLU01000027.1 GCF_000686885.1 Flavobacterium sasangense DSM 21067
TGCTACTTGGAGACCGAGGATATCTGTCTGATAGTATACAACTCGATTTATTCCAATCAGCAAATATTAAATTGGAAACGCCAAAAAGAATGAATCAAGTGAATTATAAACCACAGCCGTATGTTTTCAGAAAAGCAAGAAAAAGAATTGAAACTTTATTCTCGCAACTGTGTGACCAATTTTTAATTAGAAGAAATTATGCTAAAACTTTTGAGGGATTTAAAACTCGAATTCTAGCCAAAATAACAGCATTAACTCTAGTTCAATATATCAATAAATTTATCTTTGATAGACCAATAAATAAAATCAAAAATCAATTAATTTAATTTCACCCAACGGGTTTCTTCATATAAAATGTTTTTTACAAATATAGCTAATTTTTTACAAATTCTATACCAAATTAGTTTGATTCAACTAAATAATCTATTTTTTTGGACTTTGTGATTTTAAGACTTAGAGATATCATAATGTGATTTTACTGAAGAACAATTAGATAATTACGATTTCAATATTTTATATCATAAGAATAAGTAATCCAAAATTTAGAATCCTATTTTATAACTACAATTTTTAAATTATCATTACATTTGTTAATCAATAAAAATTAAATTCAGATTAATATAAGTTATGGCGGGAAATACTTTTGGAAAATTATTAAAACTAACCACTTTTGGCGAATCTCATGGAGAGGCTTTAGGTGGAATTTTAGATGGATGTCCTGCTGGTTTAACATTAGATTTTGATTTTATTCAAGCTGAAATGCAACGAAGAAAACCAGGTCAATCTTCTATTGTTACCCAAAGAAAAGAAGAAGATGAAGTACAATTTTTATCTGGAATTTTCGAAGGCAAAACGACAGGAACTTCAATAGGTTTTATTATTCCAAATACCAATCAAAAGTCAGATGATTATTCGCATATAAAAGACTCGTACCGACCAAGTCATGCCGATTATGTATACGAACAAAAATATGGTATTCGTGATTATCGTGGTGGAGGAAGAAGTTCGGCTCGCGAAACAGCAAGCAGAGTAGTAGGTGGTGCCATTGCAAAGCAAATTATTGCTAAAATTAAAATAAACGCTTTTGTTTCATCTGTAGGCGAAATTTTCATTGATAAACCTTATCAAGATTTAGATTTTTCAAAAATTGAAAGCAATGAGGTTCGTTGTCCAGATGCTGTTTCTGCTGAAAAAATGATTGC
Source organism: Flavobacterium sasangense DSM 21067 (assembly GCF_000686885.1). Lineage (GTDB taxonomy): Bacteria > Bacteroidota > Bacteroidia > Flavobacteriales > Flavobacteriaceae > Flavobacterium > Flavobacterium sasangense. The sequence continues at coordinate 1,203 of NZ_JMLU01000027.1, forward strand.
CTATATTAAAGAAATTAAAAAACAAGGCGATACTGTGGGCGGAACTATAACATGTGTAATTCAAAATATACCAATTGGTTTAGGCGAACCTGTTTTTGATAAATTACATGCCGAATTAGGAAAAGCGATGTTGTCTATAAATGCGGTAAAAGGCTTTGAATTTGGAAGCGGATTTTGTGGTGCTAAAATGAAAGGAAGCGAACACAACGATTCATACAATCCAGACGGAACTACTAAAAGTAATCTTTCAGGAGGAATTCAAGGTGGAATTTCAAATGGAATGGATATTTACTTTCGAGTTGCTTTTAAACCTGTTGCAACATTAATTCAAAAACAAGAAGTATTAACCAATCAAGGTGAAATTATTGAACAACAAGGAAAAGGGCGTCACGATCCATGTGTGGTACCAAGAGCCGTTCCTATTGTGGAAGCTATGGCTGCTTTAGTTATTGCCGATTATTTTTTACAAAATAAAATTTATTCATAACGAAAAACGACCAAATTATTGGTCGTTTTTTTTCTTTCTATCACTATTCATCATTAGCATTACTGCGCCTACTAAGCCAAGACATACAAGCGCAAAAACAATAATCATGATGAAAGTTCCGTTGCTATGCGAATAAAGTGGTAATAATAAATTTGTCATAGTTACAAAGGTTAGAATTTAAGCAAAGATATAATTTAACAATTGTTTATTACCTGATAATTATCATGTAACTTATTCTAAAAACTTAGCTCTTAATTCGGGGGTTGGAATCATACAAGCGTCTTTTTTACCATACCATTTGTATCGATTTTTTGCTACATAATCGTAAACGAAATCTCTTAATCCTGTTGGTAATATCGTAAAAACAGTTGCTAAAGTAAAAATACCACTCAATCCTTTTGCAATTTGCAAAGCAGCTGTTGATTTGTAATAATAGGAAATTCCAGGTTCATACAACACGATATTATCCGTATGAATAGGATTAATTCCAATATGTTTTAAAATTTTTTGGCCCAATTCTGATTGAAGCGAAACAAACCGAAAAACATCTTTTTTATCATGCTTAATAACATATTGAACGGATGAGTTGCAAAGGTTGCAAACACCATCAAATAATATTATCTTTTTATCTTGTGGTAAGTCTTGTATTTCCATATATCAATATCAAGTTCAAATTCAATGTCAAGTTCAAATTTTAACGCAAAGTGAAAAAGTTTTTCGCAAAGAGCGCTAAATGATTTAATGATTAAAGTGAAACGTCTCTGTGTAGCTCTAGTTAACACAAAATTAATCAAAAAACTCTGTGATACTCTTTGTAAATTAAGCCGGTTGCACGTATTCCAATTGGTCTAAATTTACTTTTGAAGTGAAAATTCCATAGTTCACAGTTGCTTTTGATTTTTCGATAGCATCAATAGTTCCAATGGCTTTTCCGTCTTTCATTCGAACTCGGTCACCAACTTTTAGTACAACTTTAGGTTTGTTTTCTTCTTCAATTTTGGCTTTGATTTTCTTTTCTTTTTTAACTACTCGAATTTCCTCTACCTTGACTTTTACTTCTTCTTCTACTTTTTTCTGGATAACTTCTTTTACTTTCTTTTCTTTAACCGAAAGTTTTCTACGTTTTGAATTTTCGATTTCAACCATTTTCAAAAACTCACCAATTAAAGTTTTTTTGTCTTTGTTATTGAAGTAACTTTCCGAAATATCATCAATTTTCTGACCAATGTAAATCAAACGTTGGTTAGCATCGTACAATTCTTGATAACGCTCTAATTTCTCTTGAATTTTCGCATTGATGGTTTCCATTTTTTTGCTTTCTTCACGCGCTTTCGTTTCTTCTTCTTTTAATGTTAAAGACGTTTTTTCTAATTTAGAGCGTTCTTTTTGAAGAGTTGCAATGGTTTTGTCGAAACGAACTTTTCCGCCTTCAATTTTCTTTTTAGCACGATTGATTAATCCGTACGGAATACCATTTTTTTGTGCTACTTCAAAAGTAAACGAACTTCCGGCTTGACCTAAAATCAATTTGTACATAGGTTCTAATGATTTTTCATCGAACATCATGTTAGCATTCGACGCGTAAGGCAATTCATTAGCTAATATTTTTAAATTGCTGTAATGTGTAGTTATAATTCCGAAAGCTTCACGAGCATAGAATTCTTCCAAGAAAGTTTCTGCTAAAGCACCACCTAATTCAGGATCAGAACCGGTTCCAAATTCATCAATTAAGAACAAGGTTTTAGCGTTACATTTCTTTAAAAAGTAGTTCATGTTCTTCAATCGGTAACTGTACGTACTTAAATGATTTTCAATAGATTGATTATCACCAATATCCGTTAAAATTCTATCGAATAAAAACGTTTCACTACGTTCGTGAACCGGAATTAATATCCCACTTTGCAACATCAATTGCAGTAATCCTACCGTTTTTAATGAAATCGTTTTTCCTCCAGCATTTGGACCTGAAATCACAATAATGCGACTTTCATTATGTAATTCGATAGTTTGTGGATAGGTAACGGCTTTCTTTTCCTTGTTGTTCAAATATAAAATAGGATGGAAGGCTTCTCTGAAAAACAAACGTTTCTCTTCGATAATGTTCGGAAGAATTCCATTGATTTTATAGGCATATTTCGCTTTTGCGGCAATCACATCAATATCACTTAAAAAGTCTTGATAAGCAGCAATAGTTTCGGTAAACGGACGAATTTCATTGGTTAAACGTTTTAAAATACGCATGATTTCTTCACGCTCTTCGTATTCCAAATTATTTAACTCACGCGAGTATCGTTGCGCTGCTTCGGGTTCGATGTAAGCGATGCTTCCTGTTTTAGAACTTCCTAAAATCGAACCTTTTACTTTTCTGCGATACATCGCTAAAACCGCTAAAACTCGGCGATTTTCAACCACAGTTTCTTTAATGTCATCTAAATAACCAAGTGAATTATATTGGCTCAAAGCCATTCCAAAACTTTGGTTAATTTTTCCTCGAACTACATTAATATTTCGACGAATATCTACTAAATCTGGAGAAGCATTATCTTTTATGATTCCAAACTTATCTACCACTTCGTCGATACGTTGGATAATCAATTTTACAATGTCAATTTGAGAAGCTTTTTGGTATAAATTGGGATAGTAATCTTCGAACTTCTTTAAAAATTGAATCAACGTAATCGCCGTTTCAGAAAGGTTGGCAATTTTTTTAAAGCTGCCTACTTCTAGGAAACTATCTTCGATAGCTAAGAATTTTAGTTCGTAGTTGATGTTCTCAAATCCGTGATTCGGAATGGCGTTATTGTTGGAAAACGAAGATAAATATTCAGAAGTTTGCTTTAAGTTAATAAGCAATTCTTCTTTGTTTTTGAACGGCGTTATCGCCATGGCTTTTGCCTCACCAATATCGGTGTTGCAGCGACCAGCGATGGTTTCTAAAACCGTGTTAAATTCTAAATCTTGTAGCGTTTTTTCTGTAATCGAAATCATTTTTCTTTTTCTGTTAGGTCAAAGTTACAAAGTAATAAATCCATATTGCAACAGAAATTTATATTTTTGGTAAAAATTATAAAATGTTTATCAAAAATCAGAGTTGGAAAACCTTATTAGCGCCTGAATTTCAGAAACCGTATTTTGTAGAATTGATACAACAAGTGGAACAAGAATACGCCACAACGACTTGTTTTCCGCCAAAAGAATTGATTTTTTCTGCTTTTGAGCAATTTGATTTTCAAGATACGAAAGTGGTGATTATTGGACAAGATCCTTATCATGGAACAGGTGAGGCGAATGGTTTGTGCTTTTCGGTAAATGATGGAGTTGCTATTCCGCCTTCGTTGAAAAATATTTTTACAGAAATTAATTCGGAGTACGATAGAATTCTTTTTCCAACATCGGGTAATTTAGAGCGTTGGGCAAAGCAAGGTGTTTTGTTATTAAACGCAGGTTTAACGGTAAGAAAAGACGAAGCCAACAGCCACAAACATTTGAAATGGAACGTTTTTACCGATGCCGTAATTGATGTGATAAATCAAAAATCAGAAAATGTGGTGTTTTTATTATGGGGCAGTTTTGCTCAGAAAAAAGGGAAACTTATCGATAGAGAAAAACATTTAGTTTTAGAAAGCGGCCATCCGTCACCTTTAAGCGCTAACAGAGGCATGTGGTTTGGAAATAATCATTTTAAATTGACGAATGCGTATTTGAGAGAGAAAGGGAAGAGTGAGATTCATTGGTAAGAAATAAATATTCAAAATAATCTCAACTTTAAAATAGTTAATAAATTACCCCACATGAATATCAAAAATTAAAACACTCAACAATAATAAAATAAAGAAAATTGTTAAAAACAATAAATAGCTGTAGAGTGAATATAAAAAGGATTTAATTCTTGATAAATTATTAAAAAAAGTGATGTAGCTCCAAAAAATCAAAACGATATCCAATAACATTAAAATATTTACAAATAACTTGTTGTAATTGGTTTCTGTAAAATGTTTAGTAATTGGAAATATAGCAATTCTAAGGATTAAACGTTGGGAAGCCATATAAGTATTCAAAACAATATGCTCTATAAAATTATATCCTTGTTTTCTAAAAACTATATAAGAAGCTATTGAAAACATTGGAATAGATAATAATATTATCCAATAATAATGATGTGAAATCCATTCGTTTAAGCTTTCATATTCCACACTTTGAATTTCTGAAACTGCTTTTTTGTCTAAAATACTGAAATGAAATAAATGGCGTAAAACACCATATAAAGTAGCTAAAATAATTACTAAAGAAATAGGCTTGAAATGTTTTACTCGTTTTCCTTCAATAAATTCTCTTATAGAATCTCCAGGTCGAGTAAATAATTCTTTAGCCGTGAATAAAACTCCTTTATCAAAATGAAAAAAAGCGTGTTGTATGTCATGCAAAATAAAATGTAGATTTAATTTATGTGTATCAGCCGATTGTCCACAATTGTTACAAAAGTTTCCCGCGTAAATTTGATTGCAATTTTTACAAGTAACTTCCATTTAGATAAATTTAATTCACTGTAAACTCTAAAATATTATTTGTAGCTCCAACTGTAGTAGTATTAATTATTACGGTTACTACATCTTGAGAATCTAAAGAAACTATTCTTGGTTCAACTAGAACTTTATATTGTCCTGGAGCTAGGGTAATATCAGTATCATATTCGTAAGTAGTATCTAAAGCATCTAATTGTTGAATACCTGAAATATAGCTTCCTACGAAATTATCTCCTTTTGTAGCGGTAATAGTAGTTGGAATATAGTTTTCCCAAGTTCCTGAAGCGTTTCTTTTTTGCATTGAATAATTAAAAAAGAATGCTCTTGAAGTTGTTGTTAAAAACAAATCTAGAGGAGCATCAGAACCATAATTTAGAATTCTGTCAAAGTTGCAACTAACATTTAAAACATTGCCAGAAGCACTGACTTCGATTTTATTGTTAACAGTAACCGCTTTTGTTGCAAAAAATTCATCATCACTTTCGGTACAACCTGTAAATAATAACGTGATGATAGCTATAGTTAGATAGTGTATGTATTTTTTCATTGTATTTTATTTTAAAAACGATAACCTAAGTTAAGACCTAAACGAGATACAGTTGAAGGGCTATCACTATTGAATAAATTTTTTCCAATTCCTACTGTTAAATCGATAACAAAACTCTCTTTAAAGTATAACTTGTATCCAACGGCTGCTCCTAAAGCAATATCGTTGTAATCTTTTTTAGTTACCACAACATAATCAGCCGTACCATTATTTAATGTTTTTAGCTCTTTATATTGACCTCCATTTATATTTGAGAAAGCTTCTAAGTAGTACAAATTTGTAGCACTTTTAGACATCGCATAGCGAACATAAGGAATTACTTGATATTCAATCATCGTTCGAGTATCATCTTTAAGAAAGTCTTCTTTTTTATTTGATTTGTTAAAAGCCAATCCCGTAATACCAACTGAAAAATCTTTATTTAGAAATCGTTCATAAGATATTCCTAATCTTCCATTACCAATTAAGTTTAATACATCTACTTTTATTTCGTTTTTTTTGGAAAATATAGGAGATGTAATTGTGTCAGTAGCTTTGCTCTCATAGGATTGAGCGAAAGTACTTAACGACAGAAACAGTCCCAATAAACAGCTAATTCTTTTCATGTGTAAGGTTAATATTTTTGTAAATATAGAAAATTTTATCAATTAAAAGTCAGCTCACCAAGAATTTCTTCGCTCATAAATTTACCACCAGGATAGGTTGCGGTGTAGTCTAAATTTAACCAAATTTGACCTCTTTCATCAATATGATAATGAATTTGTTGGTGGTGACTTTCTTGTTTAAAAAGCACCTCTTTAATCAAGTAAATGGCGGTTTCTAAATCGTTCTTATTGCCAATCAACATTTCAGGATATAAATGACCTCCAGTATGAATAATTCTAGGTGTTCCGCCAATTGCTTTAATACAGGCTGCCATCAAAATAGCGTGGTCATCACAGTCACCCGAAAAGTGTTGCAAACTTTCAGAGGCATATGCAATATATTCTCTTCCTTTTGGATCGTTTACGTAATTCCAACGGTTTCTAATTTCTTTAAAAACAGCAAAACATTGAATCATTCTTCTGGTTTCACCCGTTTGTTTGATTTCTCGGAAATGTTGTGTGGTTGCGAATAAAGCAAAATTTCGAACTTTTGGATTAGAGAAATCAACCGCATTGATAATTTTCGATTTGTTTGGAAAGGGGAGCAATTTGGCTACAATAATGTCTTGCGGATTTGGTGTTTCGCTCATAGAATATACCATATAACGATAATCTTCAAAAACCCGATTAAAACCATAATTCCCGAACAAAGTGCCGTACAACAAAGCAATTAAGTATAGGAAAACAATCAGAATAATGATGGTTTTTACCAATCGAAGAACAAGTTGAATGGCTACAAGAATAAGGATGAATATGATAATTCTATCCAAATGCAGTGACCATTCTAAATCGATTAAATTTTGATGTGCAATTAAAAAAAGTGGAATAGCAATTAAGATATTCAACAAAAAAATGACAACACTATCCCACGGCTTCGGTAAAGAAAGCTTTTCTTTGAGTTCGGCGATAGTTGGGATTTTAATTGTCATTTCGTTTAAAACGATAAAAATACGGAATTATTTAAGTATCGACTCTTTTGGTAGTTTTTTATCGATAATTTGAAGCTTCAAAAGTTGTTCCATTATTTTATCTAGAGTTGGAGCTGTCATTTGTTTTTGCGACCAACGTGTTAATTTTAACCATTCTTGAATCGCTTCTACATTTTGATTGTATTTAGAAGCTAAGGTTCTGTCAATACTCGGAATCATTTTGAATTCTTCTGTTGTGGTATTGATGATGTCTAAAATTTGGTCGATTACTTTTGGATGATTTTCCAAAACTTCATTTCTAACCGCGATTACAAAACAAGGCCAAGGAGTAGGGCAATCCGCAATTCTTCTGAAAATTCCTTTATCTACTAATGGTTGCGTCATAAAACGCTCCCACATGAAGTAATCTGCTTTTCCTGAAGTTAAGCTTTCAACCGCGCCATCAATGGTGTTTACGATTTCAAATTGCAAGTTTTCAGTGTTCCAATTTTGATTTTGCGCATTCACAATACTCATCAAATGTGAACCAGAACCCATGCGAGAAATCGCTACTTTTTTATGTTCTAAATCCGAAAGTGTTTTATAATTAGAATTAGCAGCCAAATGAATTCCCCAAATTAATGGACTTTGCACATAAACTTGCACAATCTTACTCGGATTTCCAGCAGCGATGTCTTTGATGATGCCTTCAGTAAGAATTACAGCAATATCAGTTTCACCATCGCGCAACATTTGACACATTTTTCCTGTCCCTTCCGGAACATCGGTCCATTGTAAATCGATTCCAACGGCTTCAAATTCACCATCTTCGATACTCATGTGCCAAGGTAAGTTAAAATGTTCTGGAACTCCAGCTATTTTGATTGTTTTCATAATTCTAAATTCTGATTTCTAAACTCTAATTTCTTTAACTGCCACCATTTCCAAGTTACGCCATTTTCATCAGGATAATCTTCCATAAAATGGAAACCTACTTTTTGCAACACATGATTAGAAGCACCGTTTTGGGCATGGGTGTAAGCATTCATTTCTTGAATATTCATTTGGTTAAAGCCATAGTCTAGCCAAGCGTTTGAAGCTTCCGTAGCGAAACCTTTGTTCCAAAATTTTTCATTTAAACGATAGCCGTAATCATAGAAATTAGTGTTTCCGTTTTCTACATGATCGTTTACGAATTTAATTCCTGTCCAACCTATAAGTTCATTCGTATCTTTTGTGATAGCAACAAAACGTCCGATTCCATTATCCATGTATTGCTGTCTAACCATATCAATGTAAGCATGAACTTCATCAATATTTACAACGGGTTTTTGCCATAGATATTTGTGAACATTAGGATTGCAATCCATTTCAAATAGAGCATTTGCATCTTCGTGACGCATTTCTCTTAGGATTAATCTGGGTGTTTCTAGAATTAAATTCATTTTATAATTTCATCATTCAAAATTCGTTATTCGATATTCAACGTTTAAACTTGAAATAGTCAATTTTGAACAACGAATATTGAAGTTTTAACTACTCTGCTAACTTATTTAAAGTATATTCAATTAATTCATCTACAGCTTTGTAAGGGTCTTCACTGAAAGTTCCAGTTGCACGATTAGCAATGATGGCATTTAACGATAAACAGTTGTGACCTAATAGTTTTCCTAAACCATAAATTGCTCCAGTTTCCATTTCTAAATTCGTCATTCGTGTTCCGTTGAAATTGAAACTATCCATTTTAGAATTTAATTCTGGATCTTGAATTCCTAAACGTACTACACGACCTTGTGGACCGTAAAATCCACCTGCTGTTCCTGTGAATCCTTTGAAGATTTTATCGCTTTCTAAACGTTTTTCTAAGGTTTTACTTCCTGCAATTACATACGGACGGCCTTTTCTCATATCCCAATTGGTTTGAGCGATAAACGCTTCTTCCATTTCGGTTTCCGAAATCTCATCAATTAAATAGGAGCGAAGCATGTTATCCAAACCTAAACCATATTGACTCATTACAAAACTATCACAAGGAATATCGGCTTGTAAAGAACCCGAAGTTCCGATACGAACAATGTTTAAAGAAGTCAATTCTTTTTTAACGGTTCTAGTTTCTAAATCTACGTTTACCAAAGCGTCTAATTCGTTCATTACGATATCGATGTTATCTGGACCAATTCCAGAAGACATAACGGTAATTCTTTTGCCTTTATACGTTCCAGTTTGCGTTTTAAATTCGCGTTTTTGAGTCGTAAACTCAATGGAGTCAAAGTGTTTTGTAATTTTCTCAACACGGTTTTGATCCCCAACGAAGATAATATCGTTAGCGATTTGTCCAGGTTTTAAATTGATGTGATATACACTTCCGTCTGGATTTAATATTAATTCTGATGCTGCAATCATTTTATGTTTATAAGTTTATGAGTTTAAAAGTTTAAAAGTGTTTGGTGCTTTCTTAACCTCCAACTCGTTTTGTTTTGAATCCTTTATCTTGTAATATTTTCATGATTTTATCACGATAATCACCTTGAATGATGATTTCTCCATCTTTAAACGTGCCACCAACTGCTAATTTGCTTTTGATTTCCTTCGCTAAGATTTTAAAATCTTCGTCTTCACCTTCATATCCTGAAATAATCGTGGTAGGTTTTCCTTTGCGCTTCTCATATTTACAAATCATAGGTTCTTTTTGAACGAATAATTCGTGAGGTGTATCCTCGATAGCTTCTGGTTCGTTAGAAACTTCGTGGTTAGGAAATAGTTTTTTTAGTTGTTCTTGTAAGTCCATATTTTAGCACGCGGATAAAACGGATTCGCTAAAGCGAAGCGCGAATTAAAACTGATTTTTTCTATTCTTTCTTTTGTTTTCGTAAATTTTTCTTCTGAATTCAGGTTTTTTTCCAAAATTTAATAGTAAACCAATTTCGCAATCAGTTCCTTTTAAGTAATTGAGCAATTGATTTTCAAACTCTTCAACAATATAATCGGCAGCTTTTAATTCTAATACGATTGTGTCGTTTACAATTACATCAGCATAATAGTCACCTACGTTTTACCCTTTGTAAAAAACTTTAATTTTTTTATTCGGAGTTGCTTCAAGTCCTTTTTTTCTTAACTCAATCAATAAGGCATTTTGATAAACTTTTTCAAGAAAACCAAAGCCTAATTCATTGTAAACTTCGTAAAAAGTCTTTAAAATTAACGATGTTAAATCTTGATGTAATAAGTGCATATATTCTTTTTTTATGGTTTATATCTGTTTTAATCTGCGTTTTACGAAGTAAATCCGTTTCATCCGCGTGCTAATATGGCGTGTATGTATTTTCAATCTTTAAACAAAAAACCAAACCCCAATGTTACTTGGAATTTGGAATTTTATTTATTTGGAATGTGATTTCCTTTATTTCTTAATCAATCCTAATTCAACCAAACGTTCATGTAAGAATTCACCAGCGGTGATGTCTTCATATAATTTTGGATTGTTTTCATCGATACATTCTGGTAAGCAATTTAAACTCATATCGCTTACAGGGTGCATGAAGAAAGGAATTGAATAGCGAGATGAACCCCATAATTCTCTTGGTGGATTTACCACTTGGTGAATCGTTGATTTCAACTTGTTGTTGGTGTGTCTTGATAACATATCACCTACGTTAATCATCAACTCGTCTGGTTGTGCCATGGCATCAATCCATTCTCCGTTGTGATTTTGTACTTGTAATCCTTTTCCTTGAGCTCCCATTAATAAGGTAATCAAGTTAATGTCACCATGAGCTGCTGCACGAACGGCTCCATCTTTAGGCTCGTCAGTAATAGGTGGGTAGTGGATTGGACGTAAAATACTGTTTCCGTCTTTGATGTATTTATCAAAGTAGAATTCGTCTAATCCGATGTAAAGTGCTAAAGCTCTTAACACATAAACACCAGTTTTTTCTAACATTTGGTACGCTTCTTTACCTACTTCATTGAATTTAGGTAATTCTGTTACTTCCACGTTATCTGGATATTCGCCAGCGTACTTTGAACCTTCGCTAACGTATTGTCCAAAATGCCAAAACTCTTTCAAATCTCCAGCAGAGCGACCTTTTGCATGTTCTTTACCAAAAGAAACATAACCACGTTGTCCGCCAATGCCTGGAATTTCGTATTTAGCTTTGATTTCTAAAGGAAGTGAAAAGAAGTTTCTCACTTCTGAATACAATCCCTCTACTAATTTGTCATCTAAAAAATGACCTTTTAATGCTACGAAGCCGATTTCTTCGTAGGCTTTTCCGATTTCATTTACAAATTTTTGTTTACGTGCCGGATCATCCGACAGGAAATCACGTAAGTCAACACTAGGAATTTGTTGCATACTTAAGCTTTGTTGTTAATAAATCATTTGGGTTATAACCCAAGTAAATACAAATATAATTAAATATTTTAAATTCAAAAAAGTAAAGTTATTAACAATTGGGTTAAAGTAAAAAGGAAAAAGGGAAAAGTAAAAAGGGATAAGGGAATAGTGGAAATATAGCTTGAACTGGTTTTACAAAACTTGAAATTAATTCTTAGTGCTCTTTACGTTAAAATTTGAACTTGAATTTGAACTTGCTCTTGACTTTGATTTTTTAACTTTCTTTTTTTATAACAATTCGCTTTCAAAATGTTATTTTTATTACTTTTGAGCAAAATTTAATTGTTCCATCATCATGAACTTTGAAAGAAAAGATTTATCGAATTCGCAACTACTTGATTTATACAAGAAAATCTTAAAACCGCGTTTGATTGAAGAGAAAATGTTGATTCTAATCCGTCAAGGAAAAGTATCGAAATGGTTCTCTGGAATTGGGCAAGAAGCTATTTCTGTGGGGATAACTTCTGTTTTGGATAAAGATGAATATATTTTACCAATGCACCGTAATTTAGGAGTATTTACAACTCGTGATATTCCTTTACACCGCTTATTTTCGCAATGGCAGGGAAAGAAAAACGGATTTACAAAAGGACGCGACAGAAGTTTCCACTTTGGAACGCAAGAATATAAAATTATTGGTATGATTTCGCATTTAGGTCCTCAATTAGGAATTGCAGACGGAATTGCTTTAGCCAATAAACTAAGAAAGAACGGAAAAGTAACCGCTGTATTTACAGGTGAAGGTGCAACTTCAGAAGGCGATTTTCACGAAGCGTTGAATATTGCTGCTGTTTGGGAATTACCTGTTTTATTTGTGATTGAAAATAACGGTTACGGATTATCAACTCCAACCAATGAGCAATACCGTTGCGAAAACCTTGCTGATAAAGGGGTTGGTTACGGAATGGAAAGCCACATTGTAGATGGAAATAACTTATTAGAAGTAGTGCATTTGATTTCGGAATTAAAAGCTTCTATGGTTGAAAATCCGCGTCCAGTGTTGTTAGAGTTCAAAACGTTTAGAATGCGTGGACATGAAGAGGCGAGTGGTACGAAGTATGTTCCGCAAGAATTAATGGACATGTGGGCAGTGAAAGACCCAGTTGAAAATTATAGAAATTACTTAAAAGCTACGGCAGTTTTATCAGATGAAGATGATGAGGCTATCAGAGCTGAAATTAAGAAAGAAATTGATAGGGATTGGGCAAAAGTTCAAGAAGAGCCAGAAATTGTAGCTTCTTTGGAAGAAGAATTAGGAGATGTTTACAAACCGTACGAATTTGAAGCATTCAATCCATCTTCTGAAGTAGAAAATATTCGTGTGATTGATGCGATTTCGAATGGTTTACGTCAGTCGATGGAACGCCATGAGAATTTGGTAATCATGGGACAAGATATCGCCGAATATGGTGGTGCTTTCAAAATTACGGACGGATTTGTAGCGCAATTTGGAAAAGAAAGAGTTAGAAATACACCAATCTGTGAAAGCGCTGTAGTTTCAGCGGCTAACGGATTATCCATAAACGGATTTAAAGCGGTAATGGAAATGCAATTTGCGGATTTCGTTTCAACCGGATTTAACCCAATCGTAAACTTATTAGCAAAGCAACATTACAGATGGCAAGAAAAGTCGGATGTGGTGGTGCGTATGCCTTGCGGTGGTGGTACTCAAGCAGGACCTTTCCACTCACAAACTAACGAAGCTTGGTTTACCAAAACTCCAGGATTGAAAGTAGTGTATCCAGCATTTCCTTATGACGCAAAAGGTTTATTGAATACCGCAATTAACGATCCAAATCCAGTATTATTCTTCGAACACAAGCAATTGTACAGAAGTGTGTATCAAGATGTGCCAAAAGATTATTACACATTACCTTTCGGAAAAGCTTCGTTAATTAAAGAAGGAACAGATGTTACGATTATTTCATTTGGAGCAGGCGTTCATTGGGCTTTAGAAACTTTGGCTAAAAATCCAGAAATCAAAGCAGACTTATTAGATTTAAGAACTTTACAACCAATGGATTGGGATGCAATTTACGCTTCAGTTAAGAAAACTAATAAAGTAATCATTTTACAAGAAGATACTTTGTTTGGTGGTGTAGCAAGCGATATTTCTGCTATGATTATGGAAAACTGTTTCGAATACTTAGACGCTCCAGTAAGAAGAGTAGGAAGTTTAGAATCAGCGATTCCATTCATGAAGACGTTGGAAGATCAATATTTACCAAAAGGTAGATTTGAAACAGAATTAAAAGAGCTTTTGGCTTATTAATTCATTCATCATAAATTATTAAAAGACACTTTCGGGTGTCTTTTTTTTGGTTCTATAGTTCTCGATACAATTTTTAAAAGCAAAAATTAGCATTTTTCCTTTCAAAAATTACTCGAAATGACGACTGAGAGGTTTCGTTTATATAGTTTTTAAGCTCTTAGCTTAACGTTTTTTAATTCCATATTTCCTCTACCGTCACTTCGAGTGTTTTGGATTTGGAAAGCCTTAGATTTACAAAACCAAAATGTATCGAGAACTAATGAAAAAAATTCTCTTTGCATACACTATCCATACTGTATCTATACTGTATCTATACTGTATCCATACTTCTGGCATACACTAACCATACTTAACGCATACACTCCTCATACACTCGGCATACTTAAACTGATAAAAATTAAAGGGTTGAATAGAACGATTTGATAGCTTTTGACGGGTTTTGACGGGTTTTGACAGGTTTTGACACCTTTTGTTGCCAAATGAAGGGTGCAACCTCAAATTATAGGGGTTTTGTTCGTAGTTTGTTCGTATGTTGTTCCTATGCGCTTCGTAAAAAGGGGTGCTTATACGAACAACATAGGAACAAAGGTAGAAGGAAATACAAAAAGATATTAAAGTTTAGCTAATTTGAATATTTGTGTTTTCATCATAGCGTTTTAATGATTTCTCTAAAATACTTTTCATTCGTAATCGCAAACGTTCGGGTTTTAGGACTTCTAAGCCGTCTCCGAAGCCTAAAAGAATGCGTTCCATTTCGTAGTTTTCAATTAGAAATAGGTTGATGATAATACTTCCGTCTTCGTTTTCTTTTAGCAATCGTTGGGAGCGATGAAGCGGTTTGGTTAAAACATAAGGTGCATTGTATTGGTCTATCCAAAGTTGAATGGGTTTAGGTTGTAAACCTGAATTTACAGTTACGCCAATTACATTTTTATAATATTTTTCAGCATCGAAAGATTGCTCCAAAAAGGGCATTTGAAAATCGTAATCAATCTTAATGATTCGATCTAATGCTAAATTTGTGATGGGTTGACTAGCTTTTTTTCGCCCAATAATAAACCAACGATTGTTGAATTCTTTCAGGATAAAGGGATGAAAATGAAATTGTTGTTCTTCTTTGGATTTGAATGACTTATAAGTGATTACTAAAACTATTTTTTTAACTATGGCTTGATAGATTTCGTCCAAAAAATGCAAGCCTTTTAAACTCTCGTTTTTATCCAAATGAATAACGGGTTGGGTGTGTGATTTCTCGGCATAAATTTTATCTTCTAATCGTTGGAGAATATCTGAAACATCGTTGAAAAGCGAAAAATCTTTGAATTGCTTCAACATGGAAACCGTTTCACTTAGGACATTAATATCCGTTTCGGTTAAAGGAATATCGGTTATGGAGAAATCTTCATCGGCATAATGGTAATACTTTTTATCATAGACTTCAATGGGCGCATTGTAACCCAACTTTTCGCTACGCATCATCTGAATATCTAATTGAATGGTGCGTTTGCTTACGGGGTTTTCCTTGCCTTCGTATTCGTATAAAGCTTCGCTACAAGCGTTCATTAAATCTTCTAATGTCCATTGACGGTAGTTGTTTTGCAAACATTTGTCGATGGTTTTGTAGCGGATGAGAGCGTTTTTATTTTGAGCCATTTTTTTTGTTTCAGGTTTCAGGTTTTTGGCACGCGGATGAAACGGGTCTGCCTAGGCGGAGCGCTGATGGTGACGGATTTTTTTTTCGAACACAGATTTAATAAATTTTAAAAAACTTTATAATCTTTTATGAACTTTAATCAGCATAATCTAAACTTTGTTTATCCTTATATGACTTATATGTTTAAAAATTTAAGTTTCAGGTTTTTGGCACGCGGATGAAACGGGTCCGCCTAGGCAGAGCGCTAATGATGACGGATTTTTTTTGAACACAGATTGAATAAATTTTAAAAATTTTTATAATGTTTTATGAACTTTAATCGTCAGAATTTACTCAAAAATACAATTCTTTTTTTAGTACGCAAAATAATTGCGTAGTTCTAAAACTATATTTGTGTCAAAGAAATAAATCATGAAAAAACGAATCATAAAAGACGAACCAAAATACACCCAACAAAATACTGATTTGCCAAAAGCGATTATCTGTGATTTGGATGGAACATTAGCGCTGATGAATGGACGAAACCCTTTTGATGCAGCACGTTGTGAACATGACACGCTAAATGAACCTGTTGGAAATCTGTTGCGAAACTATAAAAAGTTAGGCTATCAAATCCTTTTGGTTTCGGGAAGAGAAGAGCAGTTTAAACCGCAAACCTTGTTGTTTTTGGAAAAACATGCCATTGCTTTTGATGCACTCATCATGCGAAAAACGAAAGACTTTAGAAAAGATGCCATCATTAAAACCGAGATTTATAACGAACAAATAAAAGACAACTATTTCATAGAATTTGTGTTAGACGACCGCAACCAAGTAGTAGATATGTGGCGAAAAGAACTAGGATTACCTTGTTTTCAAGTTTTTTATGGAGATTTTTAATTCGATAAAATTCTTACAAAAACTAAAGATAAAACGATTTTTTTATTACATTTGATAAGTACCTAATTATGAACGATAAAATACAAAACAAACTCAAACAAATCGAACTCGAAAAAGGAGTTGAGATCTTGTATGCAGTAGAATCAGGGAGTAGAGCATGGGGATTTGCGTCGCCGGATAGCGATTATGACATCCGTTTTATCTACAAGCATGATTTGGATTATTATTTGTCGTTGTGGGAGCAAACCGATGTAATTGAGTTCATGACCGAAGACGATTTAGACGGCAGTGGTTGGGATTTACGGAAAACCGTAAAATTATTAGCTAAAAGTAACGCACCTTTGCTAGAATGGATTTATTCGCCAGTGGTGTATTATGAAAATGAAGCGTTTATGAACCAAATGCGCGCGTTAGCAAAAGACTGTTTTTCGCCAGTGGCTTGTTTGCACCATTATTTGGGAACAACCAAGAATTTTATGGACGTTTGTGAGCAAGAAGAAGTAAAACTGAAAAGCTATTTTTATGCTTTACGCACGGCATTAGCTGGAAAATGGATAATAGAAAACAACACTTTCCCACCAGTAGCTTTTTTGGAATTGTTGCCTATTGCACCACAAAACATACAAGAAAAAGTAAAAGAATTAATGCAAATAAAAGCCAACCAAGACGAAAGCTACTTGCACCCAAAAGAAGAACTAATTACGACTTTTTTGCAAGAAACGGTGCAATTTAATATGGAAAATGCTGTAGGGTTAAGAAGTGGGAAGAAGATGAGTGAGGAATTGGATGGGGTTTTTAGTAAAATTATTAAATAACGATTACAAATATGAAATTAGAGAACATTATTAAAAACAACAAATTAATATTATTTGCTGGTTCTGGTTTGTCAAGAAATTTTGGACTTCCTGATTGGAATAAAATGGTAATTGAAACTATTAAATTAATTGATAAACCTAACTTAAACCCATTTATAGAACTTCTTAAAAATGGTGATACTATGTCAGCTATTGATGTTTTGGAATTTTTAAAGAATGATGAAAAAGAGATACGTTCGTATATCAAAGAGAACTTTGCAATAGATTTAAATCAAGATTTTTCCTTGCATAAAAAATTATTAGAATTAACTAATAATAAAGTAATTACAACAAATTATGATAATGCTTTTGAGTTAGCTTCAAATAGTAAAATATTACCTACAAATCCAACTTCTAAGTATAATATAAATCAAGTAAATAAAGATGATAAGCCTTTTATTTTAAAACTTCACGGTAGTTATACTGAACCTGATAATTGTGTCGTTTTTAGAGATGATTATGAAAAGCTATATTTTGAAGAAAATGATCAAGCTGCTCCTGAAAAATTAAAATTTTTATTTTCAGAATATACTTTCTTATTTATGGGATTCAGTTTTAGTGATCCAGATATAAATATGATTTTTTCTAAATTAGATAAGGTATTTGGGGGATTTAATAAACATTTTATTATTACCTCTGAGCCTGAAAAATTTAAAGATTATAAATTTTTAGAACCAATCAAGATTGATAATTATTACGAAACTAATTTTATAATAGATGATTTATTAAAATTAAAGAACGATGTATTAACTGATTTACCTGTAAATTTACAAATCGATGAAACAGTTGAAAAAAAATCAATTTTAAAGAAAATAGCTTTTCTATCCCCTAATCCAATAGATATAGATTTAAACTCTGAAATTAAGAATGTAATAAACCATGTCAATGGCATTAATGCAGAGTTTTTAATGGGGACATTAAATAAAAAAACATTACATCAAATTGAAGATTATGATTTACTAATAATTGTATCAAAAGTTTATAAAGAAAAAATTTATGTAGAAGACGATAATTTAAAAAGTAATTTATTAAGTATTGAAGAAATATGTGATAATATACCTAACTATGATATACCAATATTATTAATCACAAATGAAAAGATTAATATTGATATTAATTATTCAATAATTAATATATCATGTTTTAAAAATGAAATTCTCAAAAGGTTCTTGTTTAAAATAAAAAGTAAAAAATTTGAATTTGATGATTTAAATATTAAGTCAAATAAATTAATATGGAAAGATATTGAGTTAGAAAAAGGAATTCCAACAAAATGTTCAATATATGGAAATAATAGAGATTTAGATATAGGCAAAAAATGTCTAGATGAGGTTATAGGAAGAGTAGAAGAGCAAATAAATATTACCAATAGACTTATAAGCATTAAGAGCACAAATAGAATTCTAAACATTAAAGCTTCAGGAGGATTAGGAAAAACCACATTAATAAAAAAAATAGCATATGAACTTTATAATAGGGGATATTATAAACAGGGTGTGAATTTTAAATCTTGTGAAAGTATCAAAGCGTATGACGATTTTGAAGAATTATTAATAGATGGTTTTAATTTAACTAATATAATTGATTTTAAAGAGTATTTAATTCAGAATTACAGTAATAACAAGATAGACTTATTAATTATTTTAGATAATTTTGAAACTGTTGTAAATAATTTGACTGAATTGGATTTTGATAAAGTTGTTGATATCTTAAAATTTTCTTCTGATTATGCCAATATTTCAATCACATCCAGAGAAAAAATATGTAATGATAATTTTGAGGATGTTTTTACACTTACCCCAATGATAACAGACG
Source organism: Flavobacterium sasangense DSM 21067 (assembly GCF_000686885.1). Taxonomy (GTDB): domain Bacteria; phylum Bacteroidota; class Bacteroidia; order Flavobacteriales; family Flavobacteriaceae; genus Flavobacterium; species Flavobacterium sasangense. The sequence goes on from NZ_JMLU01000027.1 coordinate 20,182, forward strand.
ATGCAATTGTTTTATTTCAGAAATTTTATCCAAAAAAAATCATTGAAAAAGAAGAACTCAAAATATTAAGAAATGATATTTTAGAAGAATTATTAGATAGAAATCCGTTAGCAATAAAATTAGTAACTACTTCTCGAACACCATATAAACATATTTCTGAATTGAGAGATCAAATAAAAGAACATTTTTTTGAATGTATTAATGAAGAATATACTGATGTTTTTAAGAATAGCGCGGATTTAAATATTGAAAGAGCGAAATCAATTTTTCAATCAATTAATTACTCGTATTCAGGATTAACTCCAAAAGAGAAAATTGCATTTGAACTATTAAACTTATTTCCGGATGGAATAAGTTTAAATAATTTTAAAAAATGTTTTGAAAAAACTAAATCTTCAAACAATATCAGTGATACAGAATTAAGAAGATTAGAAAACAAATCTCTAATAGAGAATTATAATGGTACTCTTCAGTTACAGCCGATTATTAGACGATTTGCTGAATATCAATTTCAGAAAAGAAAGGAGTATAAAAATAAATATTGTTTAGATGCATTTAATTTTAATAGCTATTTATTTACAATAATTGAAGTTATTTTGATCAAAAAATCCGAATCTGAGGCATTAAAATCATTCAGTCATTATAAAAATAATTTCATAAAAGTTTTAGATTATGCATCAGATATTGAAATTAATAAAAATGATTTAGTAAATAAAAAACAAAAACTTTTAAAATATATCTATAATATAAGTGGTTATATAAATAATGTTAAGCAAATAAATGAATTTAGGACTAAAACATTAAAATTGATTGATTTTTTTGTAGAAATTAATGATGCAGAGAAAATAATTAATTCTATTAATCTAAGAAAGAGCTTTTACCATCAAGAGTTCGATAAATCTTATAAAGAGATGTCTAATTTATTTTCTGTTGATGAAATGGAAAAAAATTATTTGCAAAATAAAACTCCTAATGAATTTAATTGGCAAAGAGTTATTTCAAGTATTCATAGTATGGAGGGGTTTACATTAAGTTATATAAAATCATTAATTAAAAACGATCTTTATAAGTATAATTTATCATGCGATTTTTATTATTTGGGAATTCCTGATGCCCAATTGTCAAATGATATGTTTTATTATTTTGAAAGTAAACTTAGAAGTAATAATTTGGAAATTTATGAATTGGAAAAATATATAGATTCATTATTTATGGAGGAACATCTACAAATTATGCAGTGTACATATACTTTATCTAAATTAAAAAAAACAACATTCAAATCAATTAGAAAACTAGTTGTTACAAATCCTTATACAAAAGGATTGAAAGAATTGATGTTTGCCTTTAATTGCGATATAAATGAAGAAAAAAAGAAGCATTTTGAAGAAGCTTTGGATAATTTGTTTCACATAAAATACTTTTACTTAGAAGCTTTATATTATTACTGTTTATATCTAAAAGAAGTTCAGAGTGATGATTGTCAATCTAAAATTGCAGAAGGTTTAGAATTATCAAGAAAATTTAAGTATCAATATTTAGATTATCTTTTCACAAATATTGATAATTTAGATAAATCGGGTTATAATTTTAATTATGACTATTTTGAAATAGAAGGATTGGAAAAATTTGTGGATAAGAATATTGAAGAATGGGGTAAAAGAACAATTGATTAAACATGACCATCCAAGACCTCAAATCCCAAAACCTTATCCTCTTCGAAGTTATTTCGGGGAGTAAGTCGTTTGGGTTAAACACACCCACTTCTGATACGGATATTAAAGGCGTTTATTATTTGCCTAAAGCGCAGTTTTATGGGTTGCATTATATTCCGCAAATTAGTAATGAGACCAATGATGAAGTGTATTATGAGTTGGGTCGTTTTGTGGAGTTGCTGTTAAAAAATAATCCCAATATATTAGAAATATTAGCCTCGCCACAAGATTGTATTTTGTACAAACATCCGTTAATGGCCCGTTTGCAATTGCAAGATTTCTTATCAAAATTGTGCAAAGATAGTTTTGCTGGTTATGCCATGACACAAATTAAAAAAGCCCGTGGTTTAAATAAGAAAATCGTGAATCCATTACCCAAAGAGCGCAAGAGTTTATTAGATTTTTGTGCTATTTTAAAGGGTTATGATTCGGTTCCGTTATCTAAATGGTTAATGGAACAAAACCTTTTTCAGGAACAATGTGGCTTAATCAATGTTCCCAATGCCAAAGGAATTTATGCTGTGTTTTATGATTCCGATACAACTTTAGGTTATCGTGGCATCATTAAAAATGAATTGTCTAATGAAGTTTCGGTTTCTTCCATTCCAAAAGGAGCTGAACCTATTGGGTATTTGTCGTGCAATTTAGAAGGGTATTCCAAATATTGTAAAGAATATGCCGAATATTGGGATTGGATTGAAAAACGCAATGAAGAGCGTTACAATACCAACCAACAACACGGCAAAAATTATGACAGTAAAAACATGATGCATACCATACGATTGCTACAAACCGCTGAACAAATTTTAGCTACTGGAACATTGAATATTCGCGTTTCCAATCGTGACGAATTGTTAGCCATAAAAGCAGGCGAAATGGAATACGATGCGTTATTACAAAAAGCAGATGATTTGATTGCTTCGATTGAGCATTTATACACGACTTCAACTTTACCTGAAGCTCCAGATAGTGAAAAACTGATTGGTGTTTTGGTGGAAATGAGAGAGGAATTATACATGGAAAAATAATATTTTTTTAATATGACAATACAAACAGTTGCTAAAAAAAACATATCTTGTTGAACCAATAAAAACTTAGTGTATCGAATATGAACCTCACTATTTCAGTCAAACAATTAGGAAAAAAACATCCGATACTTCAGGATAATGTTATAGTTTTAGCTACTACATCCACAGTAGTCACAGTAACACAATTATTAGAATTGGTTGTTGCGCAACAAGTAGATCAATTTTCAAAATCGTCTTTTGAAGTTGATGATGAAGACAAAACCCATTTACCAAACGATCATTATTTACCTATTCTTTTAGATTCGGGAAAAATGAGTTTTGGTGCTATTTACAATCACAATCTTCCTGATTTAAAAAAGGCACAAGAAACAGCCATTCAAGCATTTGAAGATGGAATGTTTGCCATTTTTTATGGTGATGATGCTTTGGAAACATTAAAACAAACAATAGATTTAGAAGAAAACAAAACACTAACTTTTATTCGATTAACTTTTTTAGCAGGAAGTTATTGGTAAATCGAATGGAACAAAGCTCAAAATATTATGTCATTGGAAAACATTTTAGCCGCAAAAAAAATTAAAAATCCTGTAAAGGAATTTAAGAAGGAATTAAAAGAAATTGTTGAAGGAAATATACTAACGAAGTTATTTTCTAAATCTAAGCTCAAAAAAGAGGTAGCAGAATTAGGTTTGGCGCTATTAAAATTAGATCATAGTTATTCAGGAACTTATGTTTACTTGGGTTCTGAAAAGCTGAATTTTTTTAGTAAACATTTAAGTCAAAATGTTTGGGACAATAAAAACTATTATGAGCTTTTGGTTTATTTTTATGGTGCTGAGCAAGCTCCATATGTTAAACTTGCTTGGAGTAAATTACCTTATCAAATGTACCAAACAGGTTATGATAGGAGATCCTTTAGAGCGCCAAATAATCATCGAGAGCTTTTGGTAAGTCAGGTAAATTTACTTCGTTCATTAATTGAAGCGCCACATATTTATAATTATGCAGAATCTACTTATTACAATTTAACGCTTTTAGAACAAGTACGTTATGATAATGATGTAACCAATAATACCAACCAATTTAAAATATGGTCTGCTGCTTTGGATGCTGGTAATTCCCAAGTTTACCAATTAATGGAGGACATTATTTTTAATAAAGATGCTGTTGGTAAGGTATCAAGAGGAATTATCAAAGCCTTGTTGAACAGTGACAAAAAAGAATGTTGGGAATTAGTAGAAAAGTTACTCCTTGCTGCTCAACGTCAAGAAGGATTACGCCAAACCATTTTAGAATCTTTAGATGAAACTAGTATTGGTGCTTTAACTCATATGATTGATGTTTTGGTTACTAATAAACTTACTCGATTTTCATCTGTTGTTCGTGCAATTGATACTTGGACAGGTTTAGGTTGGGAATCAGAAAAAGAAACCACAGTACGTAATATTATCCAATTGGCTAATGGTTATTTAACAAATCCAGAAACAATAGCCATTGCTATACAGAGTAAAAACAATACTGAAGTTTATATGGCACTTTGGGCACAAGGTGTTTTAGATATTGAAAAAACAGTTCCGTATTTAAAAGATTTAATGGAAAACGGATCTATAGAAAAGAAATGTTTGGCGCTAAAGTTTGCTGGTGAAACAAATGATCCTTATATCGAAATGCCATTGTATTATAAAGCTTTAGAAGCTGATAATCTTCAAGTTTTAGCATTTGCTCAACATAGAATGGAAGCCTTATTAGATGCTAATTCAAAATCTAAATTTTTTATTGATAATTTAGATTATCCCAACTTTTTCAATAAAGTATACGAATTAACCCAAAAAATAAATGAAAAAGAAAAAACTTTTGAAGGAAAAGTATTTTCTTGGTTAACAGTTAAGTTTCAAAAAGATGTTTTGTATTCTTGTGCTATCCATTTAATGGGATCTAATAAAACACACTTCAATCTTATTTTGAAAGATTTTGAAAACTTGTCTTTACCTATTAGAGAAAAACTAACAAGAGAAGTTTTAGGTGATTTTTATTGTTATTCCTACTACTATATAAATGAAAATAAAGCTCAAAAATTACCAACAACAGAACAACGAGATTTTGCACTTCGCATTTTAAAAGATAGAGGAGAAGCCATTGTAGCTTCTGCACTTTGTACTTTGAAAAAAGTAGCTTTAAGTTCTGTCGAATTAGATTTTTTTCAACAATTATTTAAAAGGAAGAATTCTACTCTAAAGAAGCATCTCATTTCAATTTTATTGCAACAAAAAGAATCTGTAATAGAAGATTTTATTTATAGTTTAATTGAAAATGGAGATTTAGAACAACGTTTATCAGCTTTAGATATCATATTACAGTTTCAAAAAAATAATAAGTTAACTTCAAAAATTAAATCATGGGTTACCTTATATGCAGAACGTCCAAAATTATCTGAGAAAGAAAGTAAGTTTTTAGATCAAATTTCGCCTTCGAGTGCTAAAGAACAACTGTCTGAAGCAAACGGTTATGGTTTTTATGATCCTACTTGTATTTCTCCCTATTCATTACCTAAACTTGAAGCCAATTCCATTTATTTACAACTCACTAAAAACGAATCTTATGGCTTTTCTCAACCACTTTCTAAAATTAAAAAGGAGATTGAACGATTAACTCAGTTATATAAATCAAATGTAAATTATGAGTATGTTACTGAAAATTGGAATGGAAGCAAAGAAACTGTTCTTTTAGGTAACGACTTTTCTCCATTTAATCGTAAAACTGATGCTATGACGGCAGAACAGCGATTTAAAAATTATCCTCTACACGATGTATGGCAGGAATGGATGGAAACTTCTGGATTAACAGGTAGCGATTTATTTCTTTTAACTTTTACTACTGAATGTGATAAAAAGGAATTTAGAGCTGTTCTTAAGCCTTTTGTGTTCTACTATAAAGATTTTATTGTAAACCCTAACAAAGATGGTTATTATTGGAACAATCCTATCGTCAATATATTAGAGTGTTTACGTTTTAAATTTCCATTTGAAGAAGAAAACGCTTTTATTATTGATGCTTGTTCCTATTTGTATTCGAATTTACCTAAATCGATACTAAACTATAAATTTGTTCCTAAAAAAGGAGATTACTATTATAATCGTGAAGGAAATGGTTGGCAATCAGAAGGCGATTTTGATGTGTACTTAAAAGCTATCAATGATTATGATGCACTTACTACAGCCGAGAAAGCAAAAATGTGGCAGTTGTATCGTTGGAGACAATTTTCGGGGTTAAAAGAGAATGAGAAATATAGTATGCCACCTTTGCATTTATATTGCGAAGCCTATGAGCAAAATTTAATCACACAAAGTGAAATTTATGAGGCTATTGTAAACACAGAAAATCTAAGATTAATAACTGACAAGAAAAATAGACGTGTTCATTATACGAATTGTAATACAGAAGATTTGTTAAAAAAATATGAGTTTTTACAGCCCATGATAGATCATGTTCGTGATGTATGTTTAGATATTGAATTAAAACGAGGTGATTCCAGTACTGCTGTGACTCAATTTGTAACAAGTTTTCAAAGAATTTATGGTATTAACCGTTTTGTTGATTTGTTGCAAGGATTAGGTAAAAATAATTTACATAAAGGATATATCTATTATTGGAGTAACGAAGATTTATCAAAATACAGATTGTTTAGTTCTTTGATTAAATCCTGTTTTCCTAAAGATACAGAAACTTATGCAGATTTTGAAGTTGCAATAAAAGATAAAAAATTTACAGAAGAGCGTTTAATACAAGCTGCAATCTATGCTCCACAATGGCAGAAATTTATTAGTCAGTATTTAGATTGGAAAGGATTAGATGAAGGAATTTGGTGGCTGCACGCACATACTAAGACTCCAAGTTATAGTGAAGTAAATTCTGAATTAGAGAGTGAAATCGCAAAATACTCAGCTGTTGATATTCAAGATTTTAAAGATGGAGCGGTTGATAAAGATTGGTTTATGTCAGCCTATAAAAAGCTTGGTAAAGTTAAATGGGAACTTTTATATGACGCAGCAAAATATGTTTCAGAAGGAAATGGTCATAGAAGAGCAAGATTATATGCGGATGCTTTAACGGGTGATTTAAAAATTAGAGAAGTTACTGCTAAAGTAAAAGAAAAAAGAGATCAGGATTATTTGCGAGTATATGGTTTAGTTCCGTTAAGTAAAACAAATCCTGAAAAAGATGTTTTAAATAGATATGAATATTTACAACAGTTCAAGAAAGAAAGTAAAGAGTTTGGTTCTATGAAGCAAACAAGTGAAGCTTTAGCTGTTGTAGTTGCTTTGGAAAATTTAGCAAGAAATGCTGGCTATCCTGATCCCGTAAGATTAACATGGGCTATGGAGACCAAGCAAGTTCAGAGTATTTTGTCAAAAGATACACAATTCACCATTGAAGATACAACTATCGGTCTTACCATAGATAAAGAAGGAAAAGCTGATGTAGTGGCTTTGAAAGATGGTAAAGAATTAAAAGCTATTCCGGCAAAATTTAAGAAGAATCCTGATGTTTTAGAATTGAATAAACACAGAAAAGTATTACGCGAACAGTGGACTCGTTCTAAAAAAGGTTTAGAAGAAGCAATGATACGTGGTGATGTATTTTCATACTCTGAAATTATTAATTTATTAGAGCATCCAGTAATTGTAAAGCATTTAGAAAAATTGGTTTTTATTTCTAATGAGGAAATGCTTGGATTTTTTATAGATGGAAAATTGACTTCGGCCAGAGGAGAAGTATTTGCAGTTAATGAAGATACAACTTTCCGAATAGCTCATTGTTATGATTTACATAAGAATAATGTATGGCCTGATTTTCAAAGCTATTGTTTTGATAACAAATTAAAACAACCTTTCAAACAAATTTTTAGAGAACTATATGTTCCAACACCAGACGAATTGAAGGAGAAATCAATTTCTCGTCGATATGCTGGTCATCAAGTACATCCAAAGCAAACTTTAGCATTATTAAAAACTAGAGGTTGGAAAGTTGATTATGAAGAAGGGCTTCAAAAAGTATTTCATAAAGAAGGATATCAGGTCAAATTATATGCTATGGCTGATTGGTTTTCACCGGCAGATGTTGAAAGCCCAACTCTCGAAACAATTGAGTTTCACTCTTTAAAAGATTATAAAAACATTCCTTTTGAAGCTGTTAACCCAAGGCTGTTTTCTGAAGTAATGCGAGACATTGATTTAGTTGTAAGTGTGGCTCATGTTGGTGGAGTAGACCCAGAAGCAAGTCATTCATCAATTGAAATGAGAAGTGTATTATTGCGAGAAACTTTACGATTATTCAAAGTGAAAAATGTTGAAATTATTGAAAATCACGCATTAATAGAAGGTACAATTGCTAAATATAGCGTTCACTTAGGTAGTGCTATTGTGCATCAAGTTCCAGGTAAGTATTTATCAATTTTACCAGTCCAATCTCAGCATAGAGGTAGATTATTTTTACCATTTGCAGATGATGATCCTAAATCAGCAGAAGTAATGTCTAAAGTTTTAATGTTAGCAAAAGACAATGAAATTCAAGACCCAACAGTACTGAGTCAAATTGATAGAAAATAAATAAAAATGTAGTTTTTTAAAAAAATCCCTACATTTGCCCTCGAAATGAAAACACAAAAGCAACATAATAGTCTAAATCTATATCGCTCTTCGATAGATTTTCCTATGGAGAATAATGGACGTTGTATGTGTTTTTATGAAGAATAGTTATTGTTTTTAGTAAAATTTCACCAAAATATACGAAACGTCCTTTGCAAAAAGGGCGTTTTTTTTGTTTAAAAAATGATTGAAAGTAGAGTTTTAGATGCTGAATCGAGTTCAGCATGACAGAAATAGAAAAAAAAGTAAAAAAATGTTTCATGATTAAACGAAATAGTAAAAAATAAGGGTAAATGCGTAACCAAATGAGAGACAGTCATTTGTAAAATCTGAAGTATCTGTTGGAAAACGGACAGGATTTGTAATGCCTAAATTTAATCATAACTACCTGAAAGTCAATAAAATAATTTTAAAAAAGATTTGGAAGTTACTTTTTTTTGACTTTATCTTTGCCACAGAAAATTAGAAGTAAGAATTTAGAATTCAAAAATCAGAATTGATTTAAAAAAACAAATAATAATGAGAACACGATATAACATTCAAAAACTAAATATTACAACAATGATAGATTGTTTTAATCCTTCACGTAATGTAGCTCCGAAATTTGATTTCGGATATAAGAATAAACAGGTGCAAACTAGTAGGCATTTGGAATAGTAGTATTCCATTGTTATGATATGAAGCACCTTTTACGAGGTGCTTTTTTTATGTCCAAAAATATTGATTCTGTAGCTCAAGGGTAGAGCAGTGAGCTGTTAACTCAAAGGTTGTAAGTTCGAATCTTACCAGAATCGCCACTGATTTTGTAGCTCAATTGGAAAGAGTATTTGCCTACGAAGCAAAGGGTTGAAGGTTCGAGTCCTTCCAAAATCACATGAGTTCTTTAGAAAGGAACAAGGCTTATTGGGGTTACTGGCTAACCTTCCCGACTGTCTCTCGGGAGAAACGGGTTCGATCCCCGTATAAGCCGCAATTAACTGATCTTTTGATTAGTTACATCAGGGAAGATAACGATTGGTTGTTTACCTGCTTTGGATGCAGGAGGTTACAGGTTCGAGTCCTGTTTCCCAGACAAAATGGAAGTACGCCAAAGTAGGAGAGTTGGGGCGGTCTGTAAAACCGTTGTCTTATGACTGAGTAGGTTCGAATCCTACTACTTCCACAAGTTATTTTTACTACGCAGAATAATTGCGTAGTAGGTTTTGAATCTTTGTTCAGCAATAAAGAAATCGTTCTTTGAATTTGAAAATAATAGATTCTCGTCTTTCTTGTCTTTCTCGACTTCGCTCGAAATGACAGTCGTTAGGAGGATTGAGAAATAAAATATCAAGCAAGTCTTGTTGGGTGTTTCGGTATAGCACTATTGCAGTATTCGTTTCGCAGTTGCGGATGATGTTGTACTGTTCAACTTGGCTTGGAGGTTTTGGTGGTTTTCCAAAAAATCATCTCACTCTATGGGTCACGGGTTCGATTCCCGTACATGCTTCTGGTATGTTAGTTCAGTCTGGTTAGAACAATAGATTAATTCTCGTAGGTTCGAATCCTACACACATTTTAGGTATGTGTTTGACAGTGGCGTCACTTACAGACTCAAAATCTGTTTGACAGAGTAGCATAGCTCTTTAAAAGAATGTACCATAAGAAAATCTTTGGACTTGGTCAGTTTTGGCTCGACTTGTTCGTAAAGAAACACTTAGGAAAAGACCTGAAAAAGGCTTCGTATTCCTAACCGTTCTTTTGCTTTTGTATTTGCTTGTTGTTCGCTACGGCTAACTTTAAAATAGAATAGAAACCCATTAGAATGCTTTTGATTACTAACTTTTTTCCGTTTTGGACTTTGGACGAAGAACTGAAGGTTTTCTTTTTAATTGAATGTTTAATGATAACTATATAAATTATGATCAACAGAATTACAATTCAAGCATACCAAGTAGGTTTGGTATTTGAAAAAGGAAAATTAATTAACGTATTAGAAGCCGGTTCTTATTGGATTTTAGGCAATAAAAAAGTTTATTTATATGAAATGAAGCAATCGTTTGTAGCGCCAATAGAATTAACGATTTTATTGCAAAATGAAAAGTTAGCTTCTCTTTTAGAAGTAATCGAAATTACCGATAACGAAATCGCTTTATACTATGTAAATGGCATGTTTAAAGAGGTATTAACTACTGGTAGATATGCGTTTTGGAAAGGTTATTTAGACAATACATTTACAAAAATTGATTTGTCTAAAGTTGAAATTACAGAAGCGGTTCCAGTGGCTTTGTTAGAAAACATCAAAGTGCGTGCCTACACCAGAAAATATCAAGTATTGAACTTTGAGAAAGGTTTGTTGTTTGTAAATGGTGCTTTTGTAAAAGAATTGGCCGCTGGAAATTACTATTTCTGGAACAACGCCATTCCAATTGAAGTTAAAAACGTAGATATTCGTCAGCAACAAATGGAAATTGCAGGTCAAGAATTATTGACAAAAGATAAAGCAACCTTGCGTATTAACTTCTTTGTTCGTTACCAAGTAATTGACGCGGTTAAAGCTTTGGTAAACAACAAAGAATATGACAAACAGTTGTATGTGTTGATGCAATTGGCTTTACGCGCTTTAGTTGGTAGCTACACATTAGATGAGTTGTTGAACAAAAAAGACACAATTTCAAAAGAAATTTTGGAAAACATGTTGGATAAAATCAATGCCTTAGGTTTAAGTGTTGCTGATGCTGGAATTAGAGATGTTATTTTGCCTGGTGATATGAAAGAAATCATGAATCAGGTATTGGTAGCGGAGAAAAAAGCACAAGCCAACAGTATTATGAGACGGGAAGAAACAGCTGCGATGCGTAGCATGTTGAATACCGCTAAATTAATGGAAGAAAACGAAATGTTGTGGAAATTAAAAGAGATGGAATACGTAGAAAAAATCGCAGATCGAATTGGTGAAATCACCATTTCAGGAAGTGGTAACGTAATCAGTCAATTGAAAGACATTTTCGTTAAATAATCAAAACCTCGGAATTTATTTTTCGAGGTTTTTAAAAACTAAGAAAAATGAAAGAAGATAATAATAACGATATGATAATGACTTTGATAAAAGTCGCTATCATGTTTGTAAAAATCGCAATGGTGTTGAGCCAATTGGATTGAAAATAACTAAAAAAAAGAAGCTACATCGTCTCGTACCAACTAAACTTGGAATGAATAATTGCTTCTTTTTCTTTTTTTAAATAATCTAAATAGGCTAGGGCGGCTGGGTTGTGGTTTTTACCTTTTACCCAAATCAAACTCCAGTCGGTTTTAATAGGTAATCCTTTTAACGGAATGATTTGTAAGTCCTTGTTTTGTATTTCTTTACGAATCCCAATTAAAGGCATAATTGAATATCCTAGACCTGCTAAAATTGCTTGCTTAACTGCTTCATTTGAGGTTAATTCCATTCGTTTACTAATCTTAAAATCTTGTTGCACGATGAAACGTTCCATGGTTTGGCGTGTTCCAGAACCGTTTTCTCTAAACAATAACGGACGATTTTGTAGTATATCTTCAATTTTATTTTTCTTGGCAAAATCTTCTTCCATATTCCCAACTAAAAACAACTTGTTTTGCATCAAATCAATTTTTTCTACTTTCATTTTTTCGGGAAGAATCGAAACCAAAGCAAAATCTACTTCATTATTTTGCAAACTTTTTACCACTTTATTTTTATTGGTTACATCCATTTCTAATTCCACTCCTGGATGCATTTTTAAAAAATCAGCTAAGAAGTAAGGCATTACATATTTTCCCGTAGACACAACCGAAATTTTTATTTTACCAAAAAGCTGTCCTTTATAAGCTAACGTTTTATAATCGATAGTATTGACTTGTTGCAATATTTGTTCGGCTGCTTCGGCTATTTCTTTACCAAAATCGGTTACATAAATCTTTCTTCCCACGACTTCTGTTAGTGGAATTTCAAATTGATCTTGAAAATTTTTTAATTGAATAGAAACCGCAGGTTGGGTCAAATGCAACTCTTCGGAAGCCTTAGTAACACTTTGATTTTGTACTACTTTCAAGAATATACGTAACTGGTTTAAGGTGTAATTCATAAAAATATTTTATATAATGTATAGCAAATATAAATAAAAATATATGAATTAAAGTGCAGAGATTTGCATAAAAATAATCAAAACATGAGAAAAGTTACGATTGCTAAAGGAGACGGAATTGGTCCAGAAATCATGGAAGCGGTTCTAAAGATTATTAAAAAATCAAATGCTCCCATTGATTTTGAAGAAATTGAAATTGGAGAAAAAGTGTATTTGGGTGGGAATACTTCAGGAATTTCAGATGCTTCATGGGATGTCATCCGAAAAAACAAAGTATTGCTAAAAGCACCGATTACAACTCCTCAAGGTGGAGGATACAAAAGTTTAAATGTTACGATGCGAAAAGCATTAGGATTGTTTGCTAACATTCGACCTTGTGTCTCGTTTCATCCTTTTGTAGCTACTAATTTTCCAAATCTAGATGTGGTAATTGTTCGTGAAAATGAAGAAGATTTGTATGCTGGAATTGAACACCAACAAACAGATGAAGTAGTACAATGCTTAAAATTGATAAGTCGTCCAGGTTGCGAAAAAATCATTCGTTATGCCTTTGAATATGCACAAAACTATGGTCGTAAAAAAGTGACTTGTTTCAGTAAAGACAACATCATGAAGCAAACCGATGGTTTATTCCACCAAGTTTTCAAGGAAATTGCTATGGAATATCCTAACATAGAAGCGAATCACATGATTGTCGACATCGGAACGGCTTATTTAGCAGATCATCCAGAGAAATTTGACGTGATTGTAACTTCAAATTTATACGGTGATATCATATCGGATGTCGCGGCACAAATTGCAGGTTCGGTTGGATTAGCGGGTTCGGTAAACATTGGAAATGAGTGTTCTATGTTTGAAGCGATTCATGGTTCGGCTCCAGATATTGCGGGACAAAATATTGCCAATCCATCAGGATTATTACAAGCAGCAATTGCAATGTTATATCACTTAGGTTATACCACTGAAGCTACTAAAATTCAAAATGCTTGGTTAAAAACCTTAGAAGACGGAATTCATACAGCAGATATTTATAACGATAAATTGAGTAAGCAATTGGTAGGAACTTCTGAATTTGCTGATGCTGTAATTGCTAATTTCGATAAAGTACCAAGTATTTTAAAAGCGGTAACGCCACCTAAAAATTCAGTTATTCAATTACCAGAATACAAAAGAAAAGAAGCTTCTCAAAAAGAATTATTAGGCGTGGATTTATTTGTACACTGGAGTGGATTGGATGCTAACATTTTAGCTGAAAAACTTCAAGCCCTGACTACCGAAAAAATGGATTTAGTCATGATTTCTAATCGAGGAGTCAAAGTTTGGCCTAATGGCTTTTCGGAAACGTTTTGTACCGATCATTGGAGATGCCGTTTTCAGTCGAATCAACCGCTTGAAAAGAATGTAATTGTAACACTGCTGGGTAAGGCAATTGATTTAGGTATTGATGTAATTAAAACTGAAAATCTATATCAATTCAATGGAGTGAAAGCGTATTCCATGGGACAAGGTCAATAAAAAATGCAATGAAAAAGAAAATATTACAATTCGCACTGATTTTGTGTGTAATGCTCATTACTTATTTAGTTCTTAAAATAATAACGACCACTGATGTTATTTACAGAGAGCTATTTGCAGGATTATCGATTTTAGTTTTATTAACCACATTACGTTTAATTAACAATTTATCAGAAACTAAGTATGGAAACCATGAAGAAAATTAATTTGATGAATGGCGAGTTTAACTCGATTGAAGCACGCGAAATCTTACTAGATATGTGCAACAAAAATATCAATTTCAATAAGGTACAAAATTTTAGCTCTCAGATTCGTTTTGGAGAAGATGATGAAAAAGCATTAAATCGAATTAATCAATTAAAAGAAAGTGTAAGTAGTATTACTGAAATTTTAGAAGAAGCGAAAGCTCACAATAAAAAACTGAAAATTAAATCGTTCATAGAAATCGAGTATGAAGACTAAACCTGATTTTTTTTCGGGCCGTCGTTTGCTCATTGTTACGAAACATGAAAAGGAAGCAGTCCTAGCTCCTTTACTTGAAGAAGCTCTTGGCGTAACTTGTTTTGTAGCAAAAGACTTTGATACGGATAGTTTAGGCACTTTTTCAGGAGAAATTGCTCGAAAAGATGATGCTTTAACAACGCTCAGAAAAAAATGTTGGAAAGGTATGAAATCAGAAGGTTTTGATTTTGCAGTAGCCACTGAAGGTTCGTTTGGGAATCATCCCACTGTGTTTTTTGCACCTGCTAATGACGAATTAATCATGCTGGTAGATAAAAAACATAATCTCGAAATTGTAGAACGCGTCTTAAGTATGGAAACCAATTTTGATAGTTCGGAACTTCATACTCGAGATGAGTTAAAAGCTTTTTTAGACAAAGTACAATTTCCTTCGCATGGTGTTATTTTGAAAAATGCTGCTGAAAATTGGACTAAAATTTATAAAAATATTACCGATTATGATTCGGTTGAAACCAAATTTGATGAAATAATTGCTTCAAATAGTTCGTGTTTCATAGAAACGGACATGCGTGCTATGTATAATCCAACCCGAATGAAGGTTATAAATGAAGTTTGTTTTAAGTTAATCAACAAATTACATTCGGTTTGTCCCGAATGTTTATTTCCCGGCTTTGGCGTGGTTGGAGCTGAAGCCGGTTTGTTATGTAGCAGTTGTTCAATGCCAACACGCTCCACATCGGCTCATATATATAAATGCCAACATTGTAATTACGAATCTAAAGTTTTGTATCCGAATGGAAAGAAAACTGAAGATCCAATGTATTGCGATTTTTGTAACCCATAAAAGAAATGATAAGTACAGATATTAATTTAGCAGTTCAGCATCTTAATGAAAATGGAATCATAGGTTTTCCAACCGAAACCGTTTACGGATTGGCAGGAAATGCTTTTGAAACCGAAGCCATTCATAAAATATTTGACGTAAAAAAGCGTCCTACTTTTAATCCCTTAATCGTTCACATTAAAGGAATTGAAGATTTGGAACAGGTTGCGCAAGAAATTCCGCCAATGGCTTATGAATTGGCAAATGCTTTTTGGCCTGGACCCTTGACTTTAATTTTAAAAAAGCAACCTCACATTCCAGATTTAGTCACAGCAAATCAAGATACAGTTGCGGTTCGTGTTCCGAATCATCCTGTGGCTTTAGAGCTTTTAAAACATTTAGATTTTCCTTTGGTCGCTCCAAGTGCTAATCCTTTTACTAGTATAAGTCCAACAAGCGCTGAACATGTTGAAAATTACTTTGGAAATCAAATCAATGTGGTTTTGGATGGAGGCGAATGTTCGGCTGGAATCGAATCTACGATTGTTGGATTTGACAATAATAGAGTAGTGGTATATCGCTTGGGCGCATTAGCCTTGGAAGAAATCGAAAAAGTTTCAGGAAGTGTTATCTTATTAAACAAGAAAGAAAAGCAACCAATTGCACCCGGAATGTTACTTAAGCATTATTCTCCAAAAACTGATTTTATACTTACAAGAAATGTTCATCAAGAGTTAGAATGGTATTCAGAAAAGAAAGTAGGATTATTACTTTTTAATTCTTTTTTACCAGAATTTAATATCAATAATCAAATCGTTCTGTCAGAGGAAAGCGATTTAAAACTTGCAGCCTCGAAATTATACCATGCGATGCATCAATTAGATAAAATGAATTTGGATGTAATCATTGCCGAACGTTTGCCTGAATATGGTTTAGGCGTTTCAATGAATGATAGATTAGAACGAGCTTCAAAAAAATAACACCACAATTAAAAATTAAAAAATGGATTTAAATTTATTATTAGAAAACCTGACGAACCCTGCTTTACTTTACTTTATTTTAGGAATTATTGCTGTGTATTTGAAAAGCGATTTAGAAATACCCAATAACTCTTCAAAATTTATTTCGCTGTATTTACTTTTTGCAATTGGATTTAAAGGCGGACAAGAATTATCGCATGAAACCATAAATAGTGAAGTTATTTGGTCGATGTTGTTTGGAATTTCTATAGCTATAATAATTCCACTTTATACTTTCTTTATCTTAAAACGTAAATTGAATGTATATGATGCGGGAGCTATTGCAGCTGCTTATGGTTCCATTAGCGCGGTAACATTTGTAACTGCAGTTTCGTATTTAGAATCACATCAATTGTCACTTCATGGCTATATGGTTGCTATTATGGCGCTTATGGAATCGCCTGCGATAATTATTGGTTTGGTTTTAATTTCGCTTTTCAATAAAGAAAAAACACAAAAAATTAATAAACTAGAAATTTTAGGGCATTCTTTCACCAATGGTAGTGTTCTTTTGATATTAGGTAGTTTAGTTATCGGATTTTTAGCCAATGCAAAACAGGCACAAGGAATTCAACCTTTTACAAATGATTTATTCAAAGGATTTTTAGCAATCTTTTTATTAGACATGGGAATTACAAGTGGAAAGAAATTAAAATCGTTTTTTGAACATGGCTGGTTTCCATTTGCATTTGCTTTACTGATTCCATTAGTAAACGGTAGTGTTTTTGCTTGGTTAAGTGGTTTTGTTACTGACGATATTTCAAATCGATTTATCTTTTCTATACTTGCGGCAAGTGCATCTTATATTGCTGTTCCTGCTGCAATGAAAATAACAGTTCCGAAAGCTAATCCGGGGTTATTTTTGCCAATGGCATTAGCGATAACGTTTCCTGTAAATATTACTATTGGAATGCCGATATACTTTTACATTGTGCAACATTTTTAAATTTTAATTGAATTGATTTTGATACATTTAGATAAAATTGAAGTTATAAAGTGAATGTAGGATTTTTTTTATTCGTACGAAAATTGTAAATTCGATAAACTTTAAACTAAATTTTATGAACTCAGAAAACAATGTAGTGGTTTCTTATGCAACTGATGCAGATAGAGCTACCTTTTTTAAGAAGACGTATAGTCATGTTGCCTACGCAATTTTAGCTTTTATGCTAGTAGAATCAATTTTATTACGAATTGTTCCAATGGAATGGATTTTAATGATGATGGGTGGAAAATTTGTATGGTTGTTTATTTTAGGATTATTTTGGTTGGGTTCTACCTTATCAGACCGATTGGTTTTTCATCCAGATAGAGACAAACAATATTTAGGCTTAGGTTTATATGTTTTACTTGAAGCCATTATTTTCTTACCCATGATTGCTATGGCAGTTTTGTATTCTGGTAGCGAAATGATTATGCAAGCTGCTTTAATTACGTTGTTTATGTTCTCTGGATTAACCGCAGTAGTTTTTATGACAAAAACTGATTTCTCATTTTTAAGAACAGCAATCACTATTGGTGGTTTTGTAGCTTTAGGAGTTATAGTTGTTGGAGCTATTTTCGGATTTAATTTAGGATTATGGTTTTCTGTTGGGATGGTTGCGTTAGCTTCTGCTAGTATTTTATACCAAACTAGTCAAATTAAAGACCAATTCAGTACCGATCAATACGTGGGAGCTTCATTACAATTGTTTGCTTCGATTATGTTATTGTTCTGGTATGTTTTAAGAATTTTAATGAGTAGAAAATAATTGATTTTCAATTTATATTTAAAAACCCTGAAATTTAGTATTTCAGGGTTTTGTTTTTCTATTCTTTATGAACATCTTTAAATTGCAACATTTCAAATAATCGTTGTTCTTTTTCATTATCAAATCCGCAAGTAGATTTGAATTCTTTCGGATTTTCGTAAGTTCCGAAAAGCATATCCCACCAAACGATATCGCCATAATTATTTGTGTGCTTATCATATTCATGGTGAATTCTGTGCATTTCTGGTCGTTGGAAAATATAACCAACCCATTGCGGTGTTTTTACATTGGTATGATAAAAGAATTCACCCAAAGCCGTAAAAAGCGTATAAACAGCTCCCGCTTCAACATCTAATCCTAAAGTTGTAAAAACTAAAAGGCTTCCGATAATTGAATTCACAGTCATTTCTAACGGATGTTTATAAAACGAAGTAATAACTTCTAATCGTTGTGGACTATGATGAATTTGATGAAAATGCGTCCATAAAAAGTCGATTTTGTGTCTCCATCGATGCCACCAATAAAAGATAAATGTTGCAATAAAATAGGCGATAAGTCCACCCAAAAATGGGTTTACATGATTTGAAAGATGAAACAAGGAATATTGAGAAAGCCAAATTTCCCATGTATAACCAGCTAATGTCACAACGCCTAATTGAATAAAGTTAACTGCTAAAACTCTAATTGTCCACGTAGGAACATCTGGTAATTTCCAACCTGGAATTAATCGCTCTAATAAAAAGCAACCTCCAAAAACGATAAAGATGATGGTAAGTGTCATAGTAATTCTTTAATTGATTTCTAAACCAAAATTACTATCGACTAAAGTTACAATTGATGCACCTAAGTTAATAAATGCGTTTTCGAATACGACTCAACGATTGTGGTTTTACACCAACATAGGAAGCAATTAAATATTGAGGAATTCGTTGGGTCAAATCCTTGTAATGTTCCAAAAAATAGCGGTAACGATCTTCTGGATTATAACGGTGAACGGTTAACAATTGATTTACCATAATAATAAATCGATGCTCAATGATTATTCTACCTAATAAATTAGCATTTTTAGAAACTTTATAAAGTTCTTGTAACTTATCATAATCAATAACTAAAAACTCACAATCCTCTAAAGCTTGAATGTTTTGAATAGAGGGCTCTTTAGAAATAAAACTTCCATAATCGGCAACAAATTCGCCTTCTTTGGTAAATTCTAAAGTGGCTTCTTCATCATTTCTAAAAACGTAATATCGAACTAATCCTTTACTCAAAAAACCTAGTTTAGTACACACTTCGGTAGCTTGTAAAAAATGTTCATTCTTTTTCAATTTATAAGGTTTGAAAGCATCTAAAAACAATTGTTCTTCATGGGCTTCCAAATTGGTAATCTGTTTTAATGTTTGTAAAAGAATATCGGAACTTTTCATAAAGTCATTTTATTAAATTGAAAAATACTTTTTCAGTTATTTTCTCGTTTCATAAAAGTATGAAAAAGATTATAATTATTCTTGCGATTCTGTTTTTTAGTTGCCAATCCAACGAAACCCAAAAGTTAACCGTTGGGATTCAACCTTATGGCATATTTCCGGAAGATAAAACGGATACTATAGCTAAAACAATTGCTGATTTCTATCAGATAAAGACCGTAATACTTCCCTCAAAAGAATTGTATAAAGAAGCTTTTACAGAAGTTAAATCGCCAAGATATCGAGCGGATAAAATGATTAATCTTCAAAAGAAGAATAAAGCAGACTCATTAGATTTTATATTGGGATTGACTTACAAAGATATTTCGATCACTAAAAAAGACCAATGGGGAAAAATAAAAACCCCAACCTACAAATACGCCGATTGGGGAATTATGGGTTTGGCGTATTGTCCGGGAAATAGTTGTATTGTTTCTACTTTTCGTATTCAACATCCCAATTCAAAAATCCATTTTACTCGTTTTAAAAAAGTAGCCGTTCATGAATTTGGACATAATTTGGGATTACCTCATTGTCCTGATAAAACTTGCGTTATGACTGATGCTGTAGAAAGTGTAAAGACTATTGATAACGCTAAATTAGCGTTGTGTGAAAAATGTAACGACATCTTAAATTAAGACTAAAACTTAAATAGTTTTTAGGAATTATATTTCTTTTATTGCTTTATTAATTCATATAAAAATTTAAGTTTTTTTGTTTGAATTAATGATTTTAAGCCGAATCTTTATCATTTTTCATTTTTTTAATTGGATTTTTTCTCGATTTTATATTCTTATACCGTCTTTTTTAATCCACTTATTCTTTAAAGGATACCACTTAAACTAGTCGACTACACAACTATTAAGTTGGCCTATTAATCTGCTCTTTCTCTATAGTTTTTGGATAATTTTAACAAATAATATTTAAGAGTTTAAATACACTTTTTGCCTACACATTTCAAGCTTTAAGAAACTCAAATTAAAAAAATTAAAAACCTCAAAAACAAATCAATATGAAGAAATTGTTACTCATTGGAGCGTGTTTGGCTATAACGCAAATATATGCTCAAGAATCGGTTGTGTCATCGGGAGGAAATTCCTCTGGAAGTAACGGCAATGTAAGTTATTCTATAGGACAGTTATTTTACAAAACAGTTAATGGAGCTACTGCTAATTTATCGTCGGGTGTAGAGCAACCATTTGAAATTCAAATCGTTTTAGGTCAGGATAATTTTAATGTCAATTTAGAATTACTAGTGTATCCAAATCCTACTACAGATATTATCTACCTAAAAATAAACGAATCTACTTTTGAATCAATACAATACCAACTCTTTGATATTAATGGAAGATTAGTAGAGAATAACAAGATTTCAGAGAACTCAACTATTATTCAAATGGGAAAATATCCTGATGCTATCTATTTGCTAAAAGTAATAGAGAATAATAAAGAAATCAAAACTTTTAAAATTATAAAAAGACAAACCAATTAAATTAATAAATTATGAGAAAAATATACTATTTAGCACTGCTGTTATTTGTATGCATTTCAGCATCTTCACAAAGTCAGAATAATATGAGTTACCAAGCGGTAATTCGAAATTCTTCAAATAATTTGATTACCAACCAAGCTGTTGGAATGAGAATTAGTATTTTACAGGGTTCTGCATTTGGAACGGAAGTATACGTAGAGACACAAAATCCTACCTCTAACATAAACGGATTAGTTACTTTAGAGATTGGTAATGGAACACCAACGCTAGGAACATATAATGGTATAAATTGGGCTAATGGTCCATATTTTGTTAAAACTGAAACAGATCCTACAGGTGGTAATTCATATACAGTTGTTGGTGTTTCTCAATTAATGAGTGTTCCTTATGCGTTATATGCATTAAATTCAGGAAGTTCAATAGCAGGTCCAATGGGTCCACAAGGTCCAGCAGGAATTAATGGATTAGA
>NZ_JMLU01000028.1 GCF_000686885.1 Flavobacterium sasangense DSM 21067
AAATGTTGTAAAACTTGATAATTACTTCGCTCCAGAAGAATTAGAAGCTGCTTTAGAAAAGTTTGTTTATCGTTATAACAATGAACGCTATCATGAATCATTAAACAACTTAACTCCTGCAGACGTGTATTTTGGAAGAGGTGAATTAATTTTAAAAGAACGTGAACGATTAAAGAAAATGGCTATTATAAACCGAAGAAATGAGTACCAAAAATCAAAATTAACAACTAATCAAAAAAATCTTTTATCTTTGAATTATTAACTAAATACTCTCTTAGCAAAAGTCCAATTTAGTTTGAAGACGTACAGAATTTCAAAGTGGAAATAAGTTAATTGAGGGCAGAAATGGTGCCCAGTTAGCACATCTACTCTTAGAGCAAGAAGATGTTAGTGAAAAGGTAGTGTGTGGAATCTTTTCTCATAAGTTCAGAGAAGAACAAGAAGATGAAATTAGATTAGAATATGCAGCCCAATACAGGATTAATAAAGCTAAATTTTATACAGTATCAAAATATCGTTATTATTTTGACCCTCTTATTGCTGGATTTTCTGAAGGCATAAAAAATCTATTGTTGCAACCTCACGTTGAAGTTTTAAAGCAAGAATCAGCAGATGTTTTGAAAAAATCGAATGAAAAAGCTTGGCAAAGAATTGATGAAATAACGCCAAAAACATTTAATCAGATTATTCAAAAATCGTCTTTAAAGGAAGGGGTTTGGGAAGTAAGTACACTTTTCAGACTTTATGGTATATTGTCTAAAGAAGAAAATTTCAATATGATTTCAGATTCTGATATCAGAAAGAAATTTAATAGTTCCATAGAAAGAATTAGATTAATAGACAATGCGGAAACAGGGTACATTTCAAAAATACCCAATCAGCAGCTAATTGATTTAAGAAATAGTGAATTATACTTAAAAGGAGACCTTGTTAATAAACTTCACTTACCAATATCTAATGGGGATATTTTTAACATAAAAGAAAAACTTTTTGTGCTATTGGTTCAGCCATGTAATCTTGCTATAAGAGCAAAAGATACCGAATGTGGTTCAAGAAGTAAAAATTATAACAATGCTTTTTTAATTCCTCTTAAAGAATTTTCAAAAGAGCAATTGAATCACACAAAACAAGAAGTTTTATCTCCAACTAATACTCCTGAAAAAGTTCTTTGTGCTTATTTTCCTGAGTTTAAAGTTCTTTCACTGGATTATCTTGATTTAACTGTTTTTAATGAAACTGGAGATTCTTTTATTAATATGACAATTCCAGAATTAGATAATGATGTTATTCATTTTCCTTGGAAGAAACGTTATCAAAATATATATGAAAGGCTAACAGAAGTTGAAGGTAAGATAAGTGCTTATCTTTATATTGAAAAATCAATAACCCCAAAAATTGAAGAAATTCTCGGTAATATTAGAGAACTAACAAAGGATTTAAAAAATCTTGGAAAAGAAGAAAAGATTCAAGTATTTGAAAAAGTAAAACCTTTAAGAGAAGAAAAAGACAATCTAACCAGAAATTTAAAAGTATTAGAAGAGAGTATTTATTCATTAGAGAATTTTGATGGTTTTAATTTAAATCATATCAATAATTATGATGAAGGAACCCGTACATTTTCTTTTGAAATTAAGAGAGAAAGACATTATAAATCACCGTATTCAGATGATTTGCTTCAGAACTTTATGTTGTACTTGTCGAGAAATGCCTTTGAACATGATTTTACTTCATAATCTTTGCTAGTCCATATGTATCACGATGAAGTTAATAAGCTCACACAACTTATAAAAAGCAGCTTACAGATAAAAAATGAAAAACATAGAGAAGATAAAGAAGTAGCTGATGCAGATAACTTATGGAATGCATCATTATTCCTTTCTAAAGTTTTGCATAAGGCTTCCTATGATTTTTCATTTACTAAGTCTGATTTTCAGAAATTTAAAGTTGACTTTGAACAAACTTATGGCGTAGAGATTAATGATAAATCTTTATTTGATCGATATTGGTTACGGGAAATCTTAGGGCAAGTTAAACTTTCAGGTGCAATTGATTCTTTCTGCTACAGATTTGATGAAATTACCGATTTTAGAGGAGAACTTAAATTTATTTGTAAACTTCAAGAAGATAATAAACCTGAGCGTTTTGAATCTAAAAAGAAGTTTTCAAGGGAGTTCCTGTTGGATAAGATTGCAGAATATGAAAAAGCAAATAGCCTATCAATTAATATAAAAGGGATATTATTTAATAGATGGTCTAGTGAAAAAGATAATGAAATAGGGTTTTCTGATATGGAATCATATTTCAAGCCGTATTTGGAATATTGGGATGATTTTATATTTCTGAACGCTTTAAGAAAGCATCTCTCAGATAGGAAGGAAATAAAAATAAATGTATCTGATTTTACAGATATCCATTTTGCACATAAAAATACATTTTCAAGAACTCCTACTATAGAGCAATTAATAAGTCAAAGATTATTAATTAAGATTGATGATGATTTTAGAATTGAATTTTACAATCCGGAACCTAGATATTGGTCAGGTTTAGAGAATAAGATATCTGCTTATCTCTGGCAATTGTTACTTGACGATTCGACATTTCAAGATGATAGTGAAAGACTTATTAATTGGACTTATAAAGTTCACTATTGGGAAAGCTACCCAAATCCATATCAATACTTAACCTCTTCATCTGCAAAAAGGTTATTAGATGCAGCATTTGCTTCTATTATCAATGAAAAAGACATAGAAGGGTGTGATGATGAATTCAAAAAAGTAAAACTAGAAGGAGAACATCGAAATGAAATTTTTATTCTTTCCGAAAGAAGTCTGAAAAGGGACAGTGAGTTTTCTTTAAACAATGATGATTTATTTCAGGTTCTTAATAGTTTAGAATCATGGGAAGATAGAGCAAGCAGAACTTATTTACATGATCAATCAACAAGAAATGAAATTGGTTTTTTGATTTATTTGGTAGTTGTGCAAGATGAGGAATATCATAGGATTGAAAATGAATTAGATGAGGATGATTATAAAATTGAACATTGCAAGAGTATAAAAGATTTACTAAGAGCGGGTATAAATAAACCCTATTTAGTTTGGAAAGTTTCCCGTGTGATAAGATACCATAGACCAGAAGTCATTCCACATTTACTTTTTGAGAAAGATATTTGTTCTATGTGTTTTATAATATTAGATCAGCTAGAATATAATGCTGAACACAGGGACTATTTTGAAAGCAAAATATGGATAGAATCTATTTCATTTACCTTGAAACAGTTAATTAAGGAGAATGCGTCTAAACAAGAAATAGCCACATTAATCTTTAATCTATATCTGGTTATAAATAAGGATAAATATAGAATTTACAATTATCAGAATAACCCTAAGAATGCTGATAATTTGAATAACAGGGAATACGAATATTTAACATTGCTTGAGAATTATAAAATCAATTCAGCAAGGTTTTCTTCGTATAATCAAGACTATCTTCTACCATATATTTATGAAGAATTGTCTGACTTATTCAGAAATCTCAAAATAAAGCCTAAATATAATAATGGTACAATTCGGTTCCCGATGTTACAATGGGATGGACTAATTTGGTTATTGAAAATTTCAACATATTGGAAGTTTAAGAATGATTTTACAAAATCAGGTATAGAAATAGAAAAACTCATAAATGAGTTTTATAAATCCTACTTAGAGATCATAGAAAAGAAAGAAATAACAAAATATAATTTCTTTGATGATAAAGATGAGATTGGAATTCCCTTGTGGAGTGAAAAAATAGAAACCGTTGGTTTTTTAGAGTGGCTATATCCTGTTTATTTTATATCAAAAGCAGGAAAATTAAATTCATTTCTTTCTCCACGAATCGAAATTGATAAAAGTAAAGGCAAATATGATAAAGAAAATAGCTTTGGTGTACAAAAGTTAAGAACACATATTGGTGTATTATTACAAGTATTAAGGAAAATTATTGAAACACCAACTCCTTATGGTTTTGAAGAAGAGAAAATTCTAGAAATAAAGAGAAGAATAGAAGGTCAAATTGTTGATTATATTTCTCAATATTCAAATTATGACCCTGAAGATAAATCTATTGATTTATTTGGCTACAGTGAAGAGCGTCAATTTCAAAATACAGATAAGGAAGCATTAATGCCCCAACTGTTTAGAGCAATCAACTGGTTTTCGGATAAAGAGAAGGTTGTTAATTTAATAGTAAATAATGGAGATTTAACCAAAATTCTTGAACTGCTAGAAAGCAGTACATCGGAAGGAGCGAAGAAACTGTTGCTAGAAAAAATAAAGAACATTAATATCAGAGAGTTTTTAGAAAACTTTAGCTGGATTCCCGAGATTGAAAATGTTTTATTGAAAATTTCTCGTTACCCAGAGCTAATAGAGCAGGCGGAAGAAGCTGTAAAATATTGGGAAGAAAAAGTTTTGCAACGTAGAAAAGAACTTAATTACAAAGAGCTATTATTTACTACGAAATTATTACTAGCTTATTTTAAAACTGATCTATCAGCTATTAAAACTATAGAAGATCCTGGAAAGGATAATTTTTATGATTCCAGAAAATTACCTTATTCCGTATACAAGCGTTTCTATACAGCGTTAATATACATTCAATCAGAGCCTGAGAAAGCCTATAATATCTTTAATGAATTAGTTAAACATTATCCCGATTACTATTCATTTGCTTTAAATAGAATGGTCGCCAAAGTAAATTGGGCTGATAAGGAAATTAAGATTGACTTCTATAGAGAGGCTTATGAAGAATGGAAAGAATATCGAGGAGTGTATGATGATTCAAGCTTTGACTTAAAAGATAACACAGAGTCTTTATCTGTCTTGGACTTATTGAATAGATTGGAAAAGGTTGATGAGTTTGAAAAAGTTTTTCAAAATTTAGAGTTGCCAATAAGAATGTATCCAAATATTCTTAAGCTTAAAATTGAGAACCTTGTTAAACAAAAGAAACTTGATGAAGCATTAATATTGAAAGAAACAGCTTATAAATATCATCAATCTTCTTCTGAAACACCATTTGAATTTCTTGCAGAAATTGATAGTTTGATCAGTGGCATTGATAATATTGATGAATTAAAGTCTTTTTATCACAAAATCTTTTCAAGTACCCCGAATAAGTTAGTGCGGATTATTCCTGATGATATTAATGATAAAGAAAAATTAGATGAATTCATTGTAAATGAAGTTGTGACTGCTTCAAATAAGATGCTCGAAAAAATAAAATCTATTTCCGAAATAAAAAATGAAGATAAATACAACGATATAATGGAAGTACTTATTGATGCTAGAATTAATCCTTGGGGTTGGCATGTTGGTGCACAATCAAGAGGTGGATATTCTGCCCCAAAAGATGGGGGAAATAGTTTTCAACCTGGAGAAAGAGATTTACCAATAATGAATCGTAATAATCAAGCAATACAAATTTGCGAAGCTTTTATATATAGAGGAAGTACAACCGCAAAAGAACATATAAATAAGCTATTTGATTATCATCATAAAAAAGAAGCAATGACCATCATGGTTTATGATACTGGAGAAGTTAAAGGAAAAACATTTGATCAAAACTGGGATGATTATAAAAAAAATATAGTACCTAAGACAAAGTACCCTATTGGTTTTGAATTTGAATCAATTATTGATGTAACCAATGATTATAAAATGAAATTATCTGCTGTCAAAATTGCAAATTCCATTCATAAATCAGGCACAATTTTACATCATATTTTTATAAATATTAATTACAAAACAACTTAATTAAATAGTGAAAATAATAGCAGATACAAATATTTGGTATGGTCTTGGTCAAGACAAAGAATTGTTTGAACAGTTTAGTAAAGAACCTATCAATCCGACATTTGTAAATATTCATGAATTATCAAAATCAGAAAATCTAATAGACAAAGAAGAATTGTCAAGAAAAGCAATTCAAATGTTATTTAAATTTAAAGAAAACGCAATTTACGAACCACCATTTATATATTTAGCTAAACTAAAACAAGAATTTAAATATGATATAATTTCAGAAATTGGTCAATGGCTAGAATTTACATCAAAGTTCGCCAAAGGTCATTCAATAGATACTGAAAAGAAGGAAGTTTTTAAAGAAGAAATTTTAGCAGGTAGAAAGAATTTAGATGAAGTTGCAAAATTGTTTAATGATGAAGCTGAAAATATTAGAAATAGAATTTTAGATAAAAAAGCACATAAAAAAATAGACACTTATCAAATAACTGCAGAATTCATTAATTTTTGTGTTGAGCAATCAACAAAAGATGAGGTAAATATTGATGGATTTGAACTAGATACTATTGAATTATTGATAAAAACTTTAGATCATTTTTTCAAGACTCTTGAAACAAGTCAAATGAAGGTTCAAGCAAATGACTGGTATGATTTTGCAATACTTGCTTATGTACAACCTGGTGATAAATATTGGACAAGAGAAAAAAGATGGATAAATCTAATCAATGATGCTGGCTGTGGTCATTACTTAATTACCGAATAAAATATTAAATAATCATTACCTCATTCACCTATACAAAAATTGCTCCTAATCCAAGTATTCCTAGCAATGAATTATATGTTTGCTTCATAGCCTGCCCTGAGCTTGTCGAAGGGTTAATTTCATATAAAATGAAATAGGAACGCTTCGCTAAAGTAG
The DNA here is from genome assembly GCF_000686885.1 of Flavobacterium sasangense DSM 21067. Taxonomy (GTDB): domain Bacteria; phylum Bacteroidota; class Bacteroidia; order Flavobacteriales; family Flavobacteriaceae; genus Flavobacterium; species Flavobacterium sasangense. Next base: position 6,703 of record NZ_JMLU01000028.1, read on the forward strand.
TTTTACCCACCCAGTCCAACGCTCCCCAACGCTCCCCAACGCTCCTGTGGTATTTTGTGTGTTTTTAGCACTTGTTTTCCCCAAAGTAAGTCAATAAAAAAAGGCTCCCTGTTTTCCCAACCCCTCGCACACAGTCCGCCTTTTTTTATCCACTTACATCCAACCCAAAAACAAACGCTAAAAACACCCAAAAACCACTCCCAAGCTATTATTACATAATAAACCTTATAATTCCTTCCAACACCCATTGCTCCTCCAGCGGCAGTTATAAGGGTTATTATGTAAAATATCCGCTCCCAGCCGCACCCACCCGAAAGAAAATAGGAACGCTCACGCTGTAGTAATTTTCATTGTTTTTTGAAAATGCCTCCCATTTCCAGTTCTCGCTCTCCACTGAATACTAAAAACTGAACACTGAACACTTTCAAAGCATCCTCAAAAATCAAAATACTACAAGAGTGTGTTTTTCTTTTTTCTCCTATTCACAAAGAAATATTGTCAAACCGAGCGTAGTCGAGGTCGTCTAGCAAAAAAAGAAAACCACACCCTTGTTTACGAATCCCGATTGAACACTCCTAAAACCATAGTTCACAATAACATTTGAGGTAAACATTTTTACAAAAAAAAGGATAAAAAAGAAGCCAAAGGTTTGTTCCGGGTATTCAAAAAAGCAAGTTCAAGCCTCCGGTTCCGGATAAAATCTCCACCCATACATTTTCAATAGCACCACATCCACTTAGCGTTTCCACAGACGCTTTTGGGTAGTATTTTACCCGTAAAACTTGCTTTTTTGAAACCCTCCACAAGGCAAGAAGGCTTTCTTTTTTTTCCTTTTTTCTTTTGCAAAAATGTGTGTGAGGTATCTCGGTTTCCATTCACATTTCAGGCAGTCACGAAGGAAAGACGAAGGAAGTTGACCTTTTAAATCCTTGTATTATGGACACAATTTTTATCAAAACCCACCAACCTGGGGCGCACTATGCCAAACCGCACTTTTTCGTATTATCAAAAGGACTAAATAGCGGAAAACCTAGCAATGAAGCTTTTACAAACAGCTTTGTTTTAGTATTTCAAACCGAAGCTCAAAAAGAAGACATTTTTTGGATAGCCATGAGCCTATGGAAATCCAAATTCTGGCACCAATACCTCAGGGGTTCCGTTATTCCGTTCTTATCGCTATATGAATTCAAAAAAGAGTTCAACCCAAAAGCAACCCGATTAATGCGTGAACACGAGCTGCATCATAAAAACATCCAAGCACTCAAGCTGCTGCAAGAACAAGAAGCCCATCACGCAAAAAATATTCACTTAATCAATGAACTTCGTAATGCGATTTTGATGAGGTATCGCAACAAATAAAAAAAGCCAGATCTTACGACTTGGTTTTTTTAAATAATTAGCATAATATTAATTAAAAGTACTATTTTCGTTAAATATATTATTACTTGAATGGATTATCGTTTAGAACTTTTAGATGAAGACACTTTTGAAAAACTTGTAAATAGGATTTGTCAAAATATTTTAGGAATGGGTGTCGTTTCTTTTACTCCTGGGAAAGATGGAGGGAAAGATGGTAAATTTACAGGTCAAGCAAATAAATATCCTTCAGAAGTTAAATTTTGGAACGGGAAATTCATAATACAAGCAAAGCATACATCAAATCCTATTGCTTCCTGTTCTGACTCTGAGTTTACAAGTATTATTGATAAGGAAATTATAAAGGTTAAAAAATTAAAAGATGGTGGTGAAATAGATTGTTATTTAATATTTACTAATAGAAAATTTACGGGTATTAAAGGTGATGATTTAGTAAAAAAGATTAAAAATGAAACTGGTGTAGAATATGTTGCAATTATAGGAAAAGAAACATTAAATGATTTATATATAAATTCAAATAAGGATATAATAAAAGAATTTAAACTAGATTTACATCATATTCCTTTTGATTTTTCAGAAGAAGAGATAAAAGATATAATATTAGAATTTCACAATGAGTTACCAAACATTAAAACACTCCTAGAAGCAGAAGTTTACAGGATTAAATTTAATTTCGATAGAGTCAAAATTGAAGAGAAGAATAAGAAAAATCAATTGAGTAAAGAGTATTATGAAAATGAAATATTAAGTCATTCTTTGCAAGATTTTGAGAAAATAGAATCCTTCCTTGGAGATACAAGAAATGAAGAATTTAAAGAACAATACTTCGATATAGCTGCCGAATTAAGAAATTTAATTCAATTAAAAAGAACTAACTTTGCATCGTTTGAAGAAATATTTGTTTTTATATTTAAGAAAATTTCTGACGGAAATAAATTAAAAGGGAAAAGACATATTTTTACTTTATTACATTATATGTATTATGAATGTTTAATAGGTGTTAAATGATAAAGCCAGACAGACATACTAATCCAAAATATTCTATTCTAAACATAAGTACGGTTATTTTATCTGAACTTAATGTCTTCTATTCTATTCAATACGACAATTTGTTAAATAAAATTACAGACACGCTTGGAGATGAGGCAAAAATGAATTTTCCTTATGCTTTAAATTTTTTATTTTTATTGGGTAAGTTGAACTACGAACAAACAACAGATTCTTTTAGAGCTAATGAAATTAAGTAAACTATATTGTAACGATAGTCGATTTAAAAATATCACGTTTAATCTTAAAGGACTAAACGTTGTATACGCTGATGTATTAACAGACCTAAAAGATAAAAAAAATTCACATGATTTAGGAAAAACTAAATTAGCTGAGTTGATTGATTATTTGTTAATAAAACAAATTGACAAAAACCATTTTTTGTTAAAGTTAAAAGATGAAAAAGGGAATTCAATTTTTATTAATCATGTTTTTTACTTAGAAATTTTTTTGAATGATGGTAGTTTTTTAACTATTAAGAGATCAATAGATACTCATTCTAAAGCATCTTTTAGCATTAATAATCAAAGAACTGAAGGTTACACACCTCCATCAGTTTGGCAGTTTGAAGATTTAGGTGGTGATGCTGCTAAAAAGAAATTAGCTGAATATATAAGATTTGATTTTTTTAAAAATAAACTTTACGACTACAGAAAGGCAATAAATTATTGTATTCGAATGCAGCCAGATTATGAGGATGTATATAGATTGTCAAAGTTTAAAGGAGGAAAAGATATTGATTGGAAGCCCTTCATGTTTGATTTGTTAGGATTTGATGGTGAAGTCTTGCGGAAGAAATATGAAAATGATGCGGAACAAGAAAAAATTGACATTCAAATAAAACATTTAAAAAAAGACTTTTCAGTTAACGAAACTGACCGTGATGAGATTATAGCACAAATAAGTCTTCAGAAAAATAAGACCGATGAAGCCGGACAGAAGATAGATCAGTTAAATTTCTATGAGCAAGATCAGAGTTTAATTGAAAAAGGGATTGATGAAATAGAGAATAAAATTTCAAGACTTAATACTCTTTCTTATAACTTAAGTTTTGATATAAATAAACTACAAAATTCAATTAAGAACAATTTTGCTTTCGATTTAGCAAAGGTTGAAAAAGTATTTTTAGAATCTAAAATATACTTTTCTGATTCCTTGAAAAAGGACTATCAAGAGTTAATTACTTTCAATGAAGAATTAACGAAAGATAGAAACAGATTGCTAAAGAAAACACTCAAAGATAAAAGTGATGAGTTAAATCTGATTAATAATGAATTAAAAGAATATAATGATAAAAAAGAGAATTTATTAAGTTTTTTAAAAGATACAGATACTTTTAGAAGATTAAAAGAATATCAAAAAGAGTTGGCTAGGCTTGAATCGGAGCTAATTCAATTACAAGAGCGTTTGAGAATCATTGATGTAATTATCGAGAAAGATGAGTTAAAAGAAATGCTTAAAAATGAAATTGAGGGTACTGTAAAGCAACTTAAAAATTTCAGTAATAATACAGAAAAGAATGTAAAGTATAAGCAAATTAGAGATTTGTTTTCAAAGTATTTTTTAGAAATAATGAATGAAGACACTTATATTTCGTGGTCTATAAATTCGAATAATAATGTAGATTTTAAACAACCTACAATAAAAACCAAAGATCATTTATCTAAAGATACAGCCAAAGACGAAGGAAGAACATATAAGAAAATATTATGTGTAGTGTTTGACTTGGCTATTTTAGTAGCATATAATTTTGAATCATATTATCGTTTTGTTTATCATGATGATGTTTTATCACAGCAAGATAACGGAATCAAAATAAGGTTATTAGAATTAATTGATAATATTGCAAAGGTCAATGATATTCAATATATATTATCTGTTATTAAATCTGATTTACCAGTAAATGAGAGTGATGAATTTATTTATTTTAATAAATCTGAAATTGTATTGGAATTAAATGACAAAAATGAATCAGGTACATTATTTGGATTTGAATTTTAGACAATAATTTTCTAATCAAATAGTATAAATATTACATACATTAATATCATTCAAAATTAATTTATATCATAAAAGCCTAGTCTCACAACTAGGCTTTCTTTTTGTTTAACCCAAAGGTCACCACAACTTGGGCTAAACTTATTTTTTGTGCTTCTTATTTAGACTTTTAAGCAGTAACGAAATCGTAAAACTGACAACGGCTCCAACGGTAGCTAAGATAACCGTTTTGGCAATATCATCAGAAGAAAGATTAGGTACAATACTTAAAAATGTGCCTCCAGCAGTTCCCATCAATATGGGATTATTGGCTGTCATCAGTTGTAGTAAGCTGACTTGCAGCTGACAAAACTCCACCAGCTACTGCAACATAACCGCCAATGGTAGTTACAATCGCGGGTAAAGCAATTGGAGCTGCTAAAATAGTTCCTCCAACGGCAGCTAATGCCAACCCAACAGTTCGAAGCACTTTGAAAAACTTTGGTGTGGGAGCTTTTGCTCTATTAATGATTTTTTTCATAATCTATTTTTAAGATTGGATAATTAATTCAACACTTTCTTTATTGTCCAAAGCTTTGTAAACAAAGTCTTTTAGCTTCGTAAAAGCTTTTCTCGACATTAAACCTAAACCAGGTCCAGAAAGTTTAGTAACAGGAGCAATACAACCTTGCAATTCTTTTTGAGCATTATTAGCAGGATGAAAAAGAATAAACTTTCTATTCGGCACATCCACTAATTCTAAATGCCATTTGTATTTTGCACTATATCGCTTTCTAATAAAATATTTCCCTTCCGGAATACAGGAAACCTTCGTTTCGTTCATCTTCCACGGCAATTCGATTGTATTGCAAATCAATTTGCCTTCGCATTCGAGTTTACCATTCGTTCCTTCAGGGAAATAAGTTCTAGTTAACCAAATAACCATTACACACCGCTATCAACTTTCGCAATCGATAATGGGTTAAAAGCACCATTTTTCAATGGATACATTTGCCCATTAATCTCTTGGTAGAACTCAACACCTAAAGCCAAAAACAATGGCTTAGTTGAGTTAGCTGTAACCGCATTCACTTGGTTAATTGGAGCAGTAGCAGTTCCATCCCAAGGCAAAATTGCCGTTTCAGAAGTAGCTACCACATACGTTTCAGCTTCAAAATCAATTTCAGCTCCACCAGAAATGATTTTGTAGTGAGTAGTTCCACTTGGAGCAGCAATCATATTCGCAGGAATAAATGATGCCAAATCCACAGTAATTTCACCAGCCACACGGTCAATAGTTGCCACAAACGGAGCAAACAAAGTGGTTCCTAGCTTACCACGAATATTAAATTCAAAACCAAATAACAATTCAGCTTCTCCATCAATAACTTTACGCAAACCTCTATCACTAGTTGTATCTGCTTGGATAACTTTAACCATTGCTTGTGTCAAACGACTTACCATTCTACCATCAGCAGAATTTAAAAGCAATGGTCGTAAAGCAGTTCTTAGCATTTTTCCTGCCTTACCAGCTCTACCAAACTCGGAGCCATTCTCACGAGTTCTTTGAAACGCAGGATCACTCGCAATTCTACTCGCGTCAATTCCACCTTTTTCTCTTGCCAAGTGTCCATCTTGCGTTTTGTAAAAAGTAATATCTCCGATAGTACCTTTCAATTTTATTATGCCTTTCTGTCTAGCCATAACTTCAAAATTTTGTTAAACATTCATCTAAAATCTCCTTCATTCTTTCAATAAGTTGCAACCACATTTTGAATGATTAAGGCAAAGTTTACAAAGCATTAGCCTAAATAAAAAGTCACAAGTGTACCATATGTCCAAAATCGACACAAGTGTCTTAAATGAACATAAAAACACATTAAATAATTATGAAAAATTATAACTAAATTGCAAAAGATTTTCTGCACGTCAGAAGTATAGCATAGCTATATCAAAGGTATAGATAAAGTATGAAATTGAATAATCAGAGGGTATGCATCTATCCGAAGGACATACAACGTATAACAGGCAAGAGTTATCGTCAAAGTACTAGATTAATGCAAAAGATAAAAAAAGACCTCAACAAACTCGAAAATGAGTTTCTAACGATTGAAGAGTTCTGTACATATTCAGGTATAAAATATGAACAAGTAGCTCACTTGATTTTTGGTTAAAATAGGGTTAATACTAAAACAAATTTTAATCAAGAAAAGCACCAATAAACACTTAAATAACCAGTTCATTTTTTAGTATCATTTAGTAATGAATTAATTTGCAGAAGATTATAAAAATTATTAAATTTACAGTATTAAGATTTAGTGATGTTTGTTTCTATATGAAGGAGCAAAATCGAGACCTTTGATTTTTAGACTTATATAATTTATTATATATGAGTGCATTATGAGGAAAGTTCGAACCCCTCATCGCCCACCAAAATTAAATCCTACAGAAATGTAGGATTTTTTGTTTTATCATATTTATATCAAATCATAAAAAAAAATCCCGCTACTGCGGGATTTTATCATTTATAACTTTCTACGTTCTTTTTCTTTCTTAATCAGCGTTAGTTCTCGACTAGTTTGACCAGCTACCGAAGTATTTTCCTCTGCACGTCTTATCAAATAAGGCATAACATCTCTTACTGGTCCAAAGGGTAAATATTTTGCAACATTGTATCCTTCTGCAGCTAAATTGAAACTGATGTTATCACTCATCCCTAATAATTGTCCGAAGAAAATACGTTTATCATTTTTAGCAATTCCTTTTTCTTGCATCAATTGCATCAACTTGTATGAACTTTCTTCGTTGTGAGTTCCTGCAAAAACAGCCATTATATCTAAATTATCCACCATGTAAGAAACTGCAGCATCATAATTAATATCGGTAGCTTCTTTTGAAACACAAATTGGCGATTTTTGTCCACGTTCTGCTGCTCTTTCATTTTCTTTTTCCATGTAAGCACCGCGTACTAATTTCATTCCGATGTAGAAACCTTCCGCTTTTGCTTGTTCGTGAAGATTTTTTAAATAATCTAATCTATCCCAACGATACATTTGTAATGTATTGAATACAATTGCTTTTTGTTTGTTGTATTTACGCATCATGTCGGTTACAATAGCGTCAGCAGCATCTTGCATCCAACTTTCTTCTGCATCAATCAATAATAAAACATCTTTTTCAAATGCTGTTTTACAAGCAATATCAAAACGTTCGATTACTCTGTTCCATTCTTTTTGCTCGTTTTCTGTCAAATGAGCTTTATCTCCTACTTTTTCGTATAATGCTAAACGTCCGAATCCGGTTGGTTTGAATACTGCAAACGGAATAGCTTCTCTTTCTCTAGCAAATTCAATTGTTTTTAAAGTCATGTTCAAAGCAGCATCAAACTGTGCCTCTTCTTCTTTACCTTCAACTGAATAATCTAAAACTGAAGAAACCCCTTTTGTATACATTTTATCAACTACACGAAGGCAATCGGTTTCATTTACACCACCACAAAAGTGATCAAAAACGGTTGAACGAATCAATCCTTCTACTGGCAAATGGGCTTTTAAAGCAAAATTAGTAACTGCTGTTCCAATTTTAACTAGAGGTTGACTATCGATTAATTTGAATAAAAAATAAGCTCTTTCTAACTCGGTGTCACTTTTTAAGGCAAAAGCAACTTCTGTATTATTAAATAGTGTGTTCATTGTGTTTGAAATAAAGTGATACAAATATACGCCACAGTTATCGAATAATAAATAAAAAATGACGTATTTTGCAGTCAAATTTTACACATTTTCATGCAAACGATACAAGCAACTAATTATTCCGTATTTTTTAATGAAACAGGCTATGAAAAACTAGCTTCGTATCTTATTCCCTCAAGCTATTCCAGAATTTTTATTTTGGTTGACGAAAATACCTCGCAGTATTGTTTACCTCATTTATTAAATAATTTGGCAACCGAAATTGAAATCGAAATCATTGAATTAGAAGCGGGTGAAAATCATAAAAATATAGCAACTTGTACCGAAGTTTGGGCTGCTTTGTCTGAATTAGGTGCCGATAGAAAAAGTATCATCATCAATTTAGGTGGTGGCGTAATTTCTGATTTGGGAGGATTTGTAGCTTGTACATTTAAAAGAGGAATTGATTTTATTAACATTCCCACCACTCTACTATCTATGGTTGACGCTTCAATTGGTGGGAAAAATGGGGTTGATTTAGGTAATTTAAAAAATCAAATCGGGATTATTCGCGAACCTAAAGCTGTAATTATTGATACCGAATTTTTAAATACTTTATCACAAAGAGAAATGCGCTCCGGATTAGCTGAAATGCTAAAACATGGGTTGATTTTCGATAAGAACTATTGGGATAAATTTAAAAACTTAAAGGATTTAAGTACAGAAGATTTAAATGAGTTAATTCATCAATCCATTCAAATAAAAAACACCATTGTTTGTGAAGATTTAACCGAAAATGGTATTCGAAAAGCACTAAATTTTGGACATACTTTAGGTCATGGAATAGAAAGCTATTTCTTAGAAAACGAAAACAAAACTAGCTTACTTCACGGAGAAGCAATTGCTGCAGGAATGATTCTAGAAAGCTATATTTCTAAAGAAAAAGGATGGCTAACTAATGAAGAATATCACGAAATTAAATACATTATAAATGATATTTTTGAACGCATTGAATTCAATGAAAACGATATCAATCAAATCATTGAGCTATTGATTTATGATAAAAAAAATGAATTTGGAAAAGTACAATTTGCACTTCTTGAAGGAATCGGAAAAATCAAAATCAATCAAGAAGCAGATAATGAATTGATTTTCAAAGCTTTTGAAGATTATGCTGTTTAATCATTTTTTTACATTTTCTATAAATAATAGCCATTTTATTTTTTAACTTTGCGCCCATGAAAGAAAACAACTATACGAACAATTTCAACAGAATTCTTAGCAATAGGAATGCTGACTTGTCTATTATTGATCGTTTGTTCTTTTCTATTTTTTGCTTTCATATAATTGATTTATTCGCGTTATCGAAGACTTTTAGTGAAAAACTATTAATTCGATTTGCAAATATTAGGGTTTGAAAATTAAGGTTTAAAACAAGTTCGCTTTAAGCTTTTTTAATTTTTAATCTTATTTTTCAAAATGAATACAAAATATTACGACTTAATTAATCAGACTTTTTACTTTCCACAAGAAGAATTTACTTTAAACAAAGACAATCTTCAATTTCACGGTATCGATTTAATGAAATTGGTAGAAGAATATGGTACGCCACTTAAGTTTACCTATTTGCCTAAAATTTCTCAAAACATCAACCGTGCTAAAATGTGGTTTAGAAATTCAATGGAAAAACATGGCTATGAAGCCAAGTATTTCTATTGCTACTGTACTAAAAGTTCTCATTTTGAATTCATTTTAAATGAAGCTTTAAAAAACAATATCCATCTTGAAACTTCTTCTGCTTTTGACATTAATATTGTTGAAAGTTTGATGGAACAAGGGAAAATCAATAAAAATACTTTTGTTGTTTGTAACGGATTTAAACGCGATCAATATGTAACCAACATTGCGCGTTTAATCAATAATGGACATAAAAATACGATTCCGGTAATTGATAATTTTGAAGAATTAGATTTATTACAAGAAGAAATCGATGGGAAATTCAAAATCGGAATTCGTATTGCTGCGGAAGAAGAACCAAAATTTGAGTTTTACACGTCTCGTTTAGGAATTGGTTATAAAGACATCGTTCCTTTTTACAGAAAACAAATTGCAGACAATAAGAAAGTGGAATTAAAAATGCTTCACTTCTTTATTAACGCAGGTATTCGTGATACGGCATATTATTGGAACGAATTATTAAAATGTATGAAAGTGTACATCGCTTTGAAAAAAGAATGTCCTTCATTAGATAGTTTAAATATTGGTGGTGGCTTCCCAATTAAAAATTCATTAGCTTTTGATTACGATTACCAATACATGGTAGACGAAATCTTAAATCAAATCAAAATTGCTTGTGATGATGCAGAAGTTGCTGTTCCTCACATTTTTACAGAATTCGGCTCGTTTACTGTTGGTGAATCTGGTGGTGCTTTGTACCAAGTGTTATATCAAAAGAAACAAAATGATAGAGAGAATTGGAACATGATTGACTCTTCTTTTATCACTACTCTACCAGACACTTGGGCAATTAACAAACGTTTCGTTATGATGGCGGTGAATCGCTGGAATGATACTTACGAACGGGTTTTACTTGGAGGACTTACTTGTGATGGTGATGATTATTACAATTCAGAGCAACACATGAATGCGGTTTATTTACCAAAATACAACAAAGAAAAACCATTATACATCGGATTCTTTAATACAGGAGCTTATCAAGAAACTATTGGAGGTTTTGGCGGATTAAGTCACTGCATTTTACCACAACCAAAACACATTTTAATTGATAAAGACAAAAACGGAATTATTGCTACCGAAGTATTTTCAGAGCAACAGAAAGCCGAAGACGTTTTAGAAATTTTAGGATACATTAAGAAAAAAGAACAATAAAATAAAAAGTAATGAGCAAAGGACCAATTAGTCAGTTTATCGAGAAACATTATCTTCATTTTAACTCAGCTGCTTTAGTAGATGCAGCAAAAGGATATGAAGAACATTTATTAGACAACGGAAAAATGATGATTACATTAGCTGGAGCAATGAGTACAGCTGAATTAGGAAAATCATTAGCCGAAATGATTCGTCAAGATAAAGTACATATTATTTCTTGTACTGGAGCTAATTTAGAAGAGGATATCATGAACTTGGTAGCTCATAATTCATACAAAAGAGTTCCAAATTACAGAGATTTATCACCACAAGAAGAATGGGATTTATTAGAAAACCATTACAATCGTGTAACGGATACTTGTATTCCTGAAGAAGAAGCTTTCAGAAGATTACAACAACATTTATTTGATATTTGGAACAACGCCGATTCAAAAGGAGAACGTTATTTTCCACATGAGTTCATGTACCAAATGATCAATTCAGGAGTTTTAGAGCAATATTACGAAATCGATCCAAAAGATTCTTGGATGGTAGCTGCTGCTGAAAAGAACTTACCAATTGTAGTTCCAGGATGGGAAGATAGTACAATGGGTAATATTTTCGCATCTTACTGTATCAAAGGTGAGTTCAAAGCTACAACTATGAAAAGTGGTGTTGAATACATGATGTGGTTAGCGGATTGGTATACAAAAAATTGCGAAGGAAAAGGAATTGGTTTCTTCCAAATTGGTGGTGGTATCGCAGGAGACTTCCCTATTTGTGTAGTTCCAATGTTATATCAAGATATGGAAATGCATGATGTGCCGTTTTGGAGTTATTTCTGTCAGATTTCTGACTCAACAACTAGTTATGGTTCGTATTCTGGTGCAGTTCCAAACGAAAAAATTACTTGGGGTAAATTAGATATTACAACGCCTAAATTTATCGTAGAGTCTGATGCTACGATAGTTGCGCCGTTGATGTTTGCTTACGTTTTAGGCTGGTAAAATTTTTAAAAAAAATATTAAATTTTACTTGAAAATATAAGCTAAGGATATTACATTTGACGAAATTACAAGATTAAAACCTACCCAATGAAAAGAGTTATTGTTGATTACGCTAAATTAACAAATGAAATCTTAACCTTACTAGTTGAGAAATTTCCTGACGGATATGATGATTCGGATGTTATTCGTTTTAAAAATGCTAAGAATGAAACGGTTGAAGCTGTAGAAGTTCGTACAGAAGATACTATTTACTTAGTAAAAGTAAGTACTAAACTTGCTGATAGAATCGAAAACTATGACGAAGATGATATTATCGAAGATGATGTTGTAGTAGTACCAGATGAAAAAATCGGAGCTTTAAAAGACTTAGATATCGATGAAGACGATGATGATGAAGACGATTCAAATAATTCAGACGATATTGAAGACTCAGAAGACGGAGACGATGATGATGCTGACGAAGACGATGAAGATTAATACATAAAAAAAGGGATTCTAAATTGAATCCCTTTTTTATTATAAATATCTTTCTAAAATTACGTTTTTATGATGCAATTCATGACCTAACATAATATATCCAATTGCTCTTACCGAAACACTATTATTTGAAGCTGTTCCTAAACGAAGTAATTCTTCACTTGTAAAAGTTTCAAATAAACTTATAGAAGCATTTCGTACCGTTTCGTATTCTGCTAATAAACTTTCATATTCTCTATTATTAGCATTTGCAGCAACAACATAATCATTTTCTTCAAAACCTGGTAAAACAGTTTTATCATTTCTTGCAATTCTTAAAGCACGATAAGCAAATATTCTTTCCGCATCAATTAAATGCAGAATAATGTCTTTTATCGTCCACTTGCCTTCTGCATATCTAAATTCATGTTTAAAAACAGGAATCGATTTAAAGAAATGCAACATTTCTCCTTTTTGCTTAGTAAGTCCTTTTATAATATCTTGCTCCGGAACTAATTTAATATAATTCTCGTAATAGGGAGCAAATTCATTAGGTTGTAAATTTTTCATAAATAAAGAAATAAAAAAAGCCTCATAAGAGGCTTCATATTTTACAATTCTTTAAAAATCGTATGCATCAATCGTTTTTTGTCATTGATACTTTCTTCTAAAGAAATCATGGTTTCAGTTCTATACACCCCTTCGATATCATCAATCATGAAGATAACTTCTTTAGCGTGTTTAGTATCTTTAGCTCTAATTTTACAGAAAATATTGAATTTTCCAGTAGTTACATGAGCAACAGTTACAAAAGGAATTTGATTAATTCGTTCTAAAACGAATTTCGTTTGAGACGTATTATGCAAAAAAACCCCAACATAAGCAATGAAAGAATATCCTAATTTTTCATAGTCTAATGTTAAAGATGACCCTTGAATGATACCCGCATCTTCCATTTTCTTAACTCTAACATGAACAGTACCAGCAGAGATTAATAATTTTTTTGCAATATCTGTAAATGGAACTCTCGTGTTATCTATCAACATGTCCAAAATTTGATGATCTACTTCATCTAAACGAAACTTGCTCATAAGTGCTTGTAATAATTGTTAATTTTTTGATTTTTATTCAAAACTGAGGCAAATTTATCAAATAATTTTTACACCATTGTTAAATTCTGCTAAATTATTGATAAAAAAATCGGCTTTATCTTCTATTTTTGGAAAATAATTCCCATTAGATTCAAACAAACCATTTGCACAATCGTATTCTAAATGTCCTTTAAAATCCTGCAAATCATCAATTTTAACGATAGTTGCCACAAATTTTAACTGACCATCTTGCATTACTTCAGTATATTGAGCTGCAAAGTTAATTATTTTTTCTTCACTATTGTCAATAATTTTGACATTTTTATAAATAAAATCATAAAAACATTTGTTATTTTGAGGAATCTTCAAATAATTCTTCAATTCTTTATCAACTATAACGTTTTCGTAACTTCCATTAAATGAACTTAAAAGCGAAATAAAAATAAATTTTCTTACAATATCTCTATTATAATCATCTCTATAATGCCCAGCTTCAAATAAAATCGTTGGAGTGTTTTGCGTTGTGAAATAATCACCTGTACAATTAACATTGTAACTATCATCAAAACGCCCAACTTGATTTGGAATATAAAGTTGTAACGCATTATTCATATTGTTTATTATATGGATTGCTTTTAAACGCACTTCATTATATTCCCTCTCTTCATTATAAGCTGGTGATAAAAAAGAGACAGTTGCAGGTAAACTAAAGCCTTCTGTTCCAAAAATAGTTCGTTGATCGTGTAAATTATAGCAGTAATCTGGCTGAAAACTTTTATAAACGCTATGCAAGATTTGCATTTCAGGTTGAGTAGCATTAAAAGCATCTCTATTTAAATCCACTTGATTAGCATTTTCTCTCGTATATAAGAAAGCACCATCTGGATTTAGCATAGGAATACATAATAAGGTATAATCCGATTTAATTCGGTTTGCAATTTCATTATCCGATTGCAAAAAATTAAAAAAATCAAATAATCCTTTTGTAGTCGTAGATTCATTTCCATGCATTTGCGACCACATCAAAATTTTGGTTGTTCCAGTTCCAATTTTTACTTGATGAATAGTTCTTCCTTGAACCGATTTTCCAATTTGAGTAATTTCAAAATCTGAATTTAACGATTTCAAAACTGGTAAAACAGAATCTAAACAAATATACTTGCCTTTTAGTTTCGGCTCTAAATATTGAGTTGCTAATTGTAAATAATCCATGGTTTTATTTTGATTTACAAATGTAAACAACTTCTTTTTTACATTTGTAAACAAGTAAAAATTGATATTAATTTACTTTTGTAAACGGTTTTAATTACAGATTATATTACCCTTTATCGTATTAATTTACAATATTAACTTAGTCACTATTTACATATACTATTTTTTATTAATCAATTAGTTATGACTATCTAAATAAAGCTTATATTTAATACATCTATCGTTATTTACATCTGTAAACTTGTGTATTTCTTTTACTTTGTTTACATTTGTAACCCTGTAATTTAAAACAACTATTTACAATGGTAAACATTGATGATTTTATAAAACGGTTAGAAATCATACTCGATTATTATAATTTATCGGCTTCTGCATTTGCGGATAAAATCAATGTGCAGCGTTCGAGTCTGTCTCACCTACTCTCTGGTAGAAATAAGCCTAGCTTGGATTTTATTATAAAAGTAATTGAGGTTTTTCCTGAAGTAGATTTGTATTGGATTTTGAATGGAAAAGGAAATTTTCCAAAATCAGAAAATGGTGTTCCAACAGTTTTAGAAATTGAAAAAAAATCTTCTTCACTACCAATTGTAGAAAACACTAATTCGGAACCTGATTTGTTTTCGACTGTAGAAAAAGGAATTGCTTCTACCCTCTCAGAACCTAATCCTGTAGAATCGTCTAAAACAGAAAATAATTCTCACGAAGAAATTGAGCGCATTGTAGTGTTTTTTAAAAATGGTACTTTTAAAAACTATAAACCATAAAAAAACTCTGAATTTCTCCAGAGTTCTATTTTTTTAAATATCTGTAAAACTTTTTTCAGGAATTTTACCAATTACATCTTTGTAATACGATTTTAAAAATTTTAAATCAGCATCAATATTTCCCGTTGGGTAAAATGGTTCGTGATACACTACTTGTTTTCTTCCGTAATCAAACGCTACAGGAATAATTGGAACATTTGCTTTTAATGCCATGTAATAAAATCCCGTTTTCCATTCGGTTACTTTTTTTCGAGTTCCTTCTGGTGCGATTGCTAATCTAAAAACATCTTTTTCTTGAAATATTTTAGCAATTGTATCTACTTTATTCTCGTTTTTTTGGCGATTTAGAGGAGTTCCTCCTGTCCAAGTAAAGAAATAATTAAAAGGAAATACAAATAATTCCTTTTTAGCTACATAATTAATTTCTAGATTAAGAATTCCACGAGAGAAAATTCCGAGAAAGAAATCCCACCAACTAGTATGTGGAACCGCTATTAACACACATTTTTTTACTTCTGGTGCAATTGTTCCGATTACTTTCCAACCGAAAATTTTGCAGAAAATAAATTTGTATATAATTTGTTTCATGTGAGACTATTTTGAGACAAAAATAAAATTATATTTACGATTACAAACAAAATTACATGATTAAGCGCGTATTGAGTTTTTTATTACCTATAAAAATTCATCAAAAGAAATCGGTTTACAGTAAAAATCTAGAAGTAACCTGGAATAATGGCCATTTGGTTTTAGATTCTGAGAATACGAATTATTCTTTTGGTAGTTTACAGCGCGTACTAAAAAAAGGTTTAAAATATATAGGCTACGAACGAATTCAAAATTTTCATTCTATACTTGTATTAGGTGTTGCTGGTGGAAGCGTTATTGAAACTTTAAAAAAAGAAGTAAAATTTGAAGGTAAAATTACAGGAGTTGAAATTGATGCTGCTGTGATTGAATTGGCTAGAAAATATTTTGGTTTAGGAAACTATAATAACGTTTCAATTGTGAATGACGATGCTTTTGAATTCGTTTTAAAAACCAAAGAAAAATATGATTTAATCATTATTGATATCTTTCAAGATACGACAATGCCTAATTTTTTATTTGAAGATTTCTTTATTAATAGAATTAATTTTTTACTTAATATAAATGGTTTTATCTTGTTTAATACTATGATTTTAGATTATCAAGATAGAAGAAGAAATGCTATTTATAAAAGTAAATTTGATAGCAATTATTCCGTAAGATTGTATCCAAAAATTGAGGTGCATAATGAATTGTTTACCATTAAAAAATTATCGTGATGAGTATAATTAAAAAATTATTGGTAGGAAAGGTTAATGAAAAATATATTCAAAAAACGAATCCACTTAGAAAAAGAATCTTAAATATTAAAGCGATTTGGAATAACGATCATGAGGATGATAATGGAATTGAAAAAATTGTTCGTCTGTTTTTATCCTCATCTCAATTACTATTTCCAGGAATATACATCAAATATTGGGCAAATAAGTTTGGACATGAATACAAGGATTTAGCCATGGATTTTTACATTTTAGCTAAAGTTATTTTTCCTTTTTTAATACTTATAAATAATTGGCAAACTAATAACTACATTGTTTATGTATTAACTTATATTCTCTTAGAAACCGTTTTATATATACCAACATTAATTTTTGCTTCCGACTTATTTTCACAACCTCGTTCATATAAAAGATCGATGTTGTTATTATTTTTCAATTATTTAGAATCGGTTTTAGCTTTTGCAGTATTTTACAGAACTGGAAATTACTTGAATGCAACATTAAATCATTGGTTTGATGCGGTATATTATAGTTTTGTAACCTCTTCTACAATAGGTTATGGAGAATATTATCCAATAACAATGGAAGGAAAAATATTTACTATTCTACAAGTATTTTTATTTCTTTTCTTTGTTATTTTGTTTATGAATTTCTTTTCTTCTAAAATTAAAACTAGAGGCTATTTTAGTGATAAAACAGAATAATTAATTACAATAACTTTCTCGCTTTTTCTAAATCTTCAGGAGTATCTATTCCGATACTTCCGTGAGAAGTTTCTACCATTTTAATGCGTTTTCCATATTCTAAGTAACGTAATTGCTCTAATTTTTCAGAAGCTTCTAACGACAACATGGGTAAGCGGTAAAAATCCATTAATGCTTCTTTTCTGAAAGCGTAAATTCCGATGTGTTTCATATAACGAACACCTACATTTTCCTCTCTAGGATAAGGAATTACCGAACGCGAAAAGTATAAAGCAAATCCTTGTTGGTCAGTAATTACTTTTACGTTATTCGGATTGTTAATTTCTTCTTTATCAGATATTTGAAACATTAAAGAACCTAAATCAACTTTCTTTTCGGTATCGTTTTTAAAAACTTCGATTAACTCTTCTAACGGTTTTTTATTGATAAATGGTTCATCGCCTTGAACGTTAATCACAACATCGACATCCATATTTTCAACAGCTTCCGCAATTCTGTCACTTCCGCTTTCATGTTCTTTTATCGACATGATGGCTTTGCCTCCATTCGAAATGATTTCGTTGAAAATCAAATCAGAATCCGTCACTACAAAAACATCATCAAATAAATTTGTTGAAATAGCGGCTTCATACGTTCTAAGAATTACGGTTTTGCCTCCCAAATCTTGCATTAATTTTGCAGGGAAACGTGTGGAAGCATATCGAGCAGGAATTACAGCTATTATTTTCATTTTTGATTTTGTTTGATTACAAAAGTATTAATTTTCAAAAAACTCATCCTTAAATCCGATTAAATATAATTTTTCTTCAGCACGCGTGATGGCGGTGTATAACCAACGGACATAATCTACATCAATTCCGTCAGGTAAATATGGTTGTTCTACAAAAACGGTTTTCCATTGACCACCTTGCGATTTATGACACGTAATAGCATACGAAAATTTCACCTGAAGTGCATTGAAATAAGGGTTTTCTTTTACTTTCTGTAATTTTTTATATTGTTGGCGTTCTTCTTCATAATCCAACAACACTTCCTGATACAATTTATTCGATTCTTCATAAGTCAACGAAGGCGATTCGCTCATAATCGTATCTAACAAAATAACGGTGTCAAACGGAATTTGATTCGGATAATCAACCATTCTGATTTTTACCGTAGCGAATTTGAATCCATACAATTCTTGAATTTTTCTGATTTCTAAAATTTCGACAATATCACCATTAGCGATGAAACCGGCTTCTGAATTTTCGGGTAACCAGAAATAATTGTTTTTCACTACCATTAAATAATCTCCAGTTGAAATTTCGCTTTCTTTGGATAAAATAGAAGCTCTAATTTGTTGGTTGTATTGATTCGCTCTTTTATTCGAACGCAAAATAAAAGCTGTATCTTCTATACTATAACTATCATACGCTTGATGAATGGCATCTTGAATATCATAACCATCTTGCAAACGAACAATATCTTTAAAACCTTTTAATTTAAATTGGAATGTATCAATAAAAGGCGAATGCAATAATTCTCGTAATTGGGTAGCATTGTACAAAATTCCAGAATGCTCCGCTTGACGCATCACTTCATCCAACTCTATATGATGCACATTTTTTTGATAATGAAGCGAAAGCGAGTCAATATCCAAAGCTGGACTCACACTCATATTTACAGGCGGCAACTGAGCGGTATCTCCTATTAATAATAACTTGCAATTATTTCCAGCATCCACATAAAAAAACAAATCATCTAACAACGAACCATTTTCATACAGTTTAGAATCTTGATTATTATCCGAAATCATAGAAGATTCATCAACTATGAACAGTGTGTTTTTAAATTTATTTTGTTGCAAAGTAAAACTTACTCCTCCGGTTTTATTTTTTTTGGGGAAATAAATTCGTTTATGTATTGTGTAAGCCGGTTTTCCTGAGTAATTACTGATTACTTTTGCAGCTCTACCTGTTGGTGCAAGTAATACCGCTTTCATATTAACATCGGCTAAATTATTAATTACGGTAGAAATTATGGTTGTTTTACCCGTTCCGGCATAACCTTTGAGGATAAAAATATCATCAGAAGTTGAGTTCAAAATAAAATCGGCAATTTTTTGAAAAAAAATATCCTGTTTTAGAGTGGGTTGAAACGGAAAATTATTTTGTAATAAATTGTAAAACAGCTTGTAAGTCATAAAAAAGATTTGACCAATATTAATTTTTCAAATATACTGAATGATTTTTACAAGAAATTCTTTTGTGTAGAAAAAAAAATTGTAGATTTGCGTACCTATTTAACTAAAAAATAAATTAATCAAATGTTAGAAATTGCTATTTATTTAGTCGTATTAATTATTTTAATCTTTGCGTTGGTTAAACTAATTGACAAATTTGTTACTCCAGGAAATAAAAAAGTATTCACTATTGTATTATGGGGAATTTCTATTTTTCTTGTATATTTAATATACGCTTCGATTATGAAACCAATCGAGTTTCAAAATGAAAAAGAAGCTCGCTACGAAGTAGCTGTTAAAACAATGTTAGATATTAAAAAATTACAAACAGGGTACAAGTCTGTTCATGGAAAATATGCTGACACTTTTGATGAATTAGTAAAATTTGTTGAAAATGGCGAATTTGAAATTATTTCAAGAAGAGATACTGCTGTAATTGATGCTGCTAAAAATGCTGCTTTTGGTATTAAAGTTGGAGCTGACGGAGTTGGTGGTTTCTTTAAAGATGAAGTAATTATTACAAAATTAGGAACTGTTAAAGTAAAAGATTCATTATTTAAAAATTCTGACAGATACAAAAGATTAAATGTTGTAAAAGTTGGTGAAGTTGAAGTTCCTGTAGTTATGAAAACAGGTGTAGTTTCAAGAAACGATATGAATCTTTCTGTTTTCCAAGCTATTATTGACAAAAATGCTTTATTAAAAGATTTAGATCAAGAATTAGTAAAACAAGAAAATAAAGTAGAGTCTATTGACGAAATCAATGGTCCTCAAATTATTTTAGGTTCTTTAGAAGAAGTTACTCTTACAGGAAACTGGCCAAAAAAATATGGTAATAACGAATAACGACATTACTCAAAAAACATATAAAAAGTTGTCCATTCAGGTTTCCTTGAGTGGACTTTCTTTTTGTGTCTTTGATTTACTTTCTAACAAAGTAATAAACACGATGTCAATTCACTTTCAAAAAAACAAAGTAATTGAAGAACAATTGTGGAGAACCTTTGTGGATTATCCTATCCTAACAAAATCATTTGATGAAGTAATGGTAATTCATGATAATAACTTGAATACTTTTGTGCCAACTTCCCTATTTGATGTTCATTTTTTAGCAAGTTATTTGCAATACAATACCAAAGTTTTTGAAACGGATTTTTTTATCCATGATGTTATTTTTCCTTACGAAATGAATAATGTTTATGTTCCTTTCGTTAATATTAATAATTTCTTGTTAGACCAATACGAAACTTTTGAATACCAAAATGCGAATTCTATTTTAGTAAAACAACTTTTGGATTTGTCTAAGAATAAAGAAGAAAAACAAGTTTT
Organism: Flavobacterium sasangense DSM 21067; assembly: GCF_000686885.1. Lineage (GTDB taxonomy): Bacteria > Bacteroidota > Bacteroidia > Flavobacteriales > Flavobacteriaceae > Flavobacterium > Flavobacterium sasangense. The sequence continues at coordinate 27,734 of NZ_JMLU01000028.1, forward strand.
TGTTCATCTTCAAAAAGAGCATTTTGAAATTGTTGTGGTAAAAAATCAGCAGTTAATTCTTTTCAATTCATTTCAATACAATACACCAGAAGATTTTATTTATTTCATCTTGTTTACTTGCGAACAATTACAATTAAATCCAGAAACTATTTCAGTTCAGCTTTTTGGAAATTGTACTGAAGAAGATGCCTTTTATAAAATTGCTTTTAAATATATTAGAAACTGTACTTTACTTGATGTTTCAAATAAAGCTTCAATGTTAGATGTTTCTTCTGCAGAATTGAGAAATCACTTTATACTTTATCATTCATGAGAATTATCTCCGGAAAACACAAAGGGCGCCGTTTAGTAGCACCAAAAAACTTACCTGTTCGTCCTACAACCGACATGTGTAAAGAATCGTTATTCAATATTTTGAATAATTACTTTAATTTTCATGGTTTAAAAGTTTTGGATTTATTCTCAGGAACGGGCAATATCAGTTACGAGTTTGCTTCTCGTGGTGCTGGACCAATAACTAGTGTTGATGGCGATATGGGTTGTGTGAATTTCATCAAAAAAACCGCAACAGAATTAGATTTAGATATTAGCGTAATCAAAAGTGATGTTTTCAAATTCTTAGAAAAAAGCAAAGCAAATTATGATGTCATTTTTGCTGATCCACCTTATGATTTGAGTCAGGAGAACTTTGAAAAAATCATTCAACTTATTTTTGAAAACGAGCTTTTGGAAGAAGAAGGAATGTTAATTGTAGAACATTCAAAACATACCAAACTAGATCATTTGACAAATTTTTCCTTTTCAAAAAGTTACGGAGGTTCTGTGTTTTCTTTTTACGAATTCGAAAGCGACGAAGAAGAGAATTATGAAGAGGAAGACGAAGGATAGAATCGTCACAAAATAAAAAAGCAGACCTATAAGCCGGATTCTGTCTCCGATAAATCGGAGCCTTATCATTTATCTAGATTACGCATTACTACGTAACTCAAGCTGCCTACCCTTCAACATCGGACGAGTCGCCCTTATTTTGATTACTCAAAAACAGCTGATATACTTGGCATTTCACCGCATAGAGTTTACCTGGTTTCACTACAGCATTACCTGTACATACTTTCTGTTGCACTTGTCCTCACCTTTCGGCGGATGGGCGTTACCCACTATGCTACTCTTTGGTGTCCGGACTTTCCTCCATCCGCCGAGGCGGACGACGATAAGGCGGTCTGCGGTGCAAACTTACGATAAATTCTAACGTTTTAAATAAATTTTAATACATAGTTTAACATAATCTTTAGCTTTTAAGAGCTAATATATTCGTAAATTTATAGGTCGCAAATTTATAATACTTAATTCTTATGTCAACTATTTATCACTATGCTTCTGTCTCTGAAGCGCTTCTAAAATTAAGAGAGAAAGGGTTTACATTTGATTTCAATCAAAATGAAGAAGATATTATTTTGCATCCCGAAAATTATACCATCAATCACATTTACCATTACGAAGGCAACTCTAATCCAGATGACGCAGCAACCGTTTACGGAATCGTTTCCAAATACGGATTAAAAGGTGTTTTTGTAACTGGAACTTCGGCTAATTCTTCCGATAAAAATGCTGAAGCAATTGCTAAACTTTCTATTAAAGGCAAGCATTCAACATCCCTTTAAAACTTAAAAACTAAATTGTGAATAACTTTTATAAAGATTCACCTCAATTTGGTTTTTGGAATTTGCTTTTTGGAATTTCCCAACCTATATTTGTGTTTCAATAGAATTTATGGAACAATTTATCGTATCAGCTCGTAAGTATCGTCCGCAGACATTTAAAGATGTTGTCGGACAACAGGCTATTACTAATACTTTGTTGAATGCTATTGAAACGAATCACTTGGCCCAAGCCTTATTGTTTACTGGACCTCGTGGTGTTGGAAAAACAACTTGTGCTCGTATTTTAGCTCGAAAAATCAATCAAGAAGGATATGATGATCCGTATGAGGATTTTTCGTTTAATGTATTCGAATTAGATGCAGCTTCAAACAATGGTGTTGATGATATTAGAAGTATTATCGACCAAGTGAGAATACCTCCACAAACTGGAAAATACAAAGTATATATTATTGACGAGGTGCACATGCTTTCACAAGCGGCTTTTAATGCTTTCCTAAAAACATTAGAAGAACCACCAAAGCACGCCATTTTTATTTTAGCGACTACCGAGAAACATAAAATTATTCCAACGATTTTATCACGTTGTCAAATTTTTGATTTCAAAAGAATTACGGTTAAAGATGCTAAAGAACATTTAGCCGAAATTGCTAAGGAACAAGGTGTTGCTTACGAAGATGATGCATTGCACATTATTGCCCAAAAAGCAGATGGTGCTATGCGTGATGCTTTGTCAATTTTTGACAGAGTAGTTTCATATTGCGGAAATAACTTAACCAGACAAGCCGTTACCGAAAATTTAAACGTATTAGATTTTGAATATTACATCAAAATCACCGATTTAATTTTAGAAAATAAAATTCCCGATTTACTTTTAGCTTACAATGACATTTTAGCTAAAGGTTTTGATGGACATCATTTTATTGCTGGCTTGGCTTCTCACTTTAGAGATTTATTGGTTTGTAAAAATCCTTCTACTTTACCTTTATTAGAAGCAGGTGAACAAGCGCAAGCCTTATATGCAGCGCAATCGCACAAAGCCATGCACGACTTTTTAATCAAAGGAATTGAATTGGCAAACGAATGCGATTTGAAATTTAAAGTCAGTCAAAATCAGCGCCTTTTAGTTGAACTTTGTTTGATGCAATTAGCCTCTATCACTTTTGATGGAGAAAAAAAAAAGTAGCTAAATTTATAATTCCGGCTACTTATTACAAGAACAACTCCTACTCTATTACTGAAGTTTCAACGGTTAAAACGCAAATTCCAACTGAGGAAACAAAACCTGTTATAGTATCTGAAACAGTTGTAAACGAACCTATAGTTGCTGAAATTCCTCAAGTTCAAAATGAAGTAGTTGCTCCCATTGTTCCTGAAATTCCGAAACCCGTTTTAACCAATTTAAATCAGACAGGAACTAAAGTTTCGGCACTTTCATTAGCGAGTATTAAAGCGAAAAAAGAGTTAGAAGCCCAACAACAAACTTTTCAAAAACACAGAGAGGAATTACCTTCAGAAACGTTTAACGAAACCGATATGTTGTTACAGTGGAATAAATTTGCTCAAAAAATGACCGATAGTGGAAAGCGTTTGTTAGCAACATACATGCAAATGAACGATCCAACGTTAAACGGAACCACCATAACTTTAGAACTTCCAAATCAAAGTACGAAAGAGGAATTTTTATCGGGTTGTCATGAATTAATGGGATATTTAAGAGGAAAATTACATAATCATGACATTACTATTGAAGTAGTGGTTAACGAAGCTACCGAAAACAAATACGCCTTTACTCCACAAGAAAAATTTGAACGTTTAAAACAAATTAATCCAGCTTTAGACTTGTTAAGAAAGACGTTTGATTTGGATGTGTAAAATAAATTTATGAAAAAGCTATTCATAATATATTTGATTTTAAATTGTATTTATTTTAATGCTTATTCACAAACGAATGATAAGAATTTACTCTATGTGAATTTGATAAATGAAAAAGTTTATATTAAAAACAAAGAAATTAAATTGGATAGTTTATCCTTTGAACTAGCTAAACTTAAAAAAGAGAATCCGAATATTATTTTTAAATTAAAAGTTGATAACAAGACCAAAATGAAAACTTTTTCAGAGGTAAAAAAAATATTAAATAAATAACTATCTTTTAAATTTTATTGTACTAATAACATTTAAGATTTCTTCTCCGGTTTCTTTTTTAACATTATAACCATATAAATTTAAATTCATATAATTTCCTCTTTCTTTATAAAGTTTTTCAAAATATACACCTGTAATTCCAATTCCAGACAATTTTGGATTTACAATTTTTGCTTTTTTATTGTCTAAAACATAAAATTTAGAAAGAGATTTAGATATGCCTTTGTCATCAAAGTTATTATAATCTTCAACTATAACATATTCATTTTCTTTGAGATTATTTTTTTCTTTCTGACTTAATTTATCATAATCTGTTTTTGTATAAAGAGTTGGCAAATCTTCTTCTAAATTATTTGAATACCAACCATAATCTGAAGTTATTGTATCATTTAATGAATTAACAAAAACTGATACATCACTATCTATTCCATTTACTTCAATTTCATTCCAAGAATTCGGAATTTTGAAACTAAAATCAATTTTATCCTTTATTTTATATTCTGATGAATTAAATTTCCTTTTAAAATTTGGATAATTTTGAGTTCTATTGTTCTGACAACTAATTAAAAAGCAAAAAGTAAATAAAATAGAATAGTATCTTATCATAATTTTATGTATTAATTTTATTAATCCCGTTAGGGATGAAATCTTGGTAACGATTAACTAACAGTTTCTAAAAATCCCGTAGGGATGACATTAAATAGGCTCTTTAAAAATGTAACGTTCATCATACTCCACTTCAAAAGCTTCTAAAAATTCTAAATATTCCTCTTGAAATGATTTCGTTTTATGACGTTCTTCTTGATTCTGAATGTACTTAATTACATTTTGAACATGGGATTTGGAATACGAAAATGCTCCGTAACCTTCTTGCCACTCAAATTTTACATTTAAAAACTTTTTCTCGTTAATCCATTTGGAGGAATTGGCTTTAATGATTTGCATTAATTCAGAAATGGATTGTGTTGGACGCATTCCGATTAAAATATGAATGTGGTCTGACATTCCATTAATCGCTAATAATTTATGATTATTGGCCTTAATTATTCCTGAAATATATTGGTACAATTCCTCTTTGAATGACGAATGAATTAATCCGTTTCGATATTTTACCGCAAAAACAAATTGGATGTGAATTTGTGTATATGTGTTTGCCATTACCGCTATACCATCCCTATGAGATTAAATTAATTATTATAATTAAATTTTTCTACCAATATGTCATCCCTACGGGACTTATATTTCTGATTTTTTTATCTACCGATGTGTCGTCCCTACGGGACTAATTATTAAATCTTCCCATAATACATCGCTTTCACGATACCATCTGATAATCCAATTTTTGGTACGTAAATATGTCTTGCTCCACTCCATTTCATAGCGTTTAGATAGATTCTTGTTGCAGGAATAATTACATCGGCGCGGTCTGGATTTAAACCAATTTCGGCGATTCTTTGTTCGTAGGTCATGCTGTTCAATTTTTGGTATTGCGAACTTACATATACATACGAAAGTGGTTTATCTTGTTGTTTTTCAGATAATTTGAACAGTTTGTTGATATTTCCACCGGAACCAATTAATGTGATATCTTCAAAAGGTTCGGTATTGGTTTTAATCCATTTTTCAATTTCATGCCAAACCACTTCGTTTACCATATTATTCAACAAACGAACGGTTCCGTTTTTAAACGATTTAGATGCGATGATTTTACCTTCGTAGAATAAAGAAAATTCGGTACTTCCACCACCAACATCCACATATAAATAAGCTTTATCGGTACTGATGAATTGTTTTAAATCGGATGCCGCAATGATAGCTGCTTCTTTTTTACCATCGATGATATCAATTTTTATATCGGCTTTCTTTTTAATGATTTCGACTACTTCTTTACCATTGTAAGCTTCTCGCATAGCTGAAGTAGCGCACGCTTGGTATTTTTCCACCTTATGAACTTTCATCAATAATTTGAAGGCTTTCATGGCGTCAATCATTCTGTCGATATTTTCTTCGGTAATTTCGCCCACGGTAAAAGCATCTTGTCCTAAACGAATAGGAACTCGAACTAAGGAACTCTTGTTAAATTGTGGTGCTTGACCTTCTTGCTCTACAATATTGGTTACCAATAACCTCATGGCATTGGAACCAATATCGATAGCTGCATATTTTTTAATTGTAATCATCTATATTCTTTATTGCACGTTTTCGGCAATTACGTCTAATTTGTTTTGGTAATAATTGTACATTTCTTGTTGGGCTCTAAATGGTTTTTCGTCACCTCTTTTTCTGTAACGATTTAATAAATCTGCCGAATGAATACGTGCTTTTACATTAGCTTTCCAACCTATTTCGAAAGTTTCAATTAATTCTTTTCTAATTTCAGGATCGTAAATAGGACACGTTACTTCTACCCTTGCATCTAAATTACGTGTCATAAAATCCGCAGATGAAATGAAAACTTCAGGTTCACCTGCATTTCCAAAAATATAAATTCGAGAATGTTCCAAATAATTATCTACGATACTAATGGCTTCAATATTTTCGCTCAACCCTTTAACTCCTGGAATTAAACAGCAAATTCCTCTAATTATCAATTGAATTTTTACACCTGCTTGGCTTGCTTCATACAATTTATCCGTCATTTTAAAATCAGATAAACTATTCATTTTCAGTTTGATATAAGCTTCTCTTCCTGAAAGCGCATTTAAAATTTCACGCTCGATAAGCTTATTAAAACGACTTCTAGTATAATGAGGCGAAACAATTAAATGCTTGTAACGATGTACTCTATAATTCACATCGAAGAAATCAAAAATCTTAGCAGCGTCTTTAAGAATTTCAACATTGCTTGTAAATAAAGTCACATCTGTATAAACTTTAGCTGAATTTTCATTGAAATTTCCGGTCGAAATAAATCCGTAGCGTTTAACTCTTCCTTCTTCAATGCGCTCGATAACACATATTTTGCTGTGAACTTTTAAACCTTTTACTCCAAAAATCAATTCGATGCCTTCGGTTTGCATTTGTTCGGAATAGGAAATATTACTTTCTTCATCAAAACGCGCTTGCAATTCGATTTGGACCGTTACTTTTTTACCGTTTTTGGCGGCATTAATTAAAGAACTCACAATTTGTGAATTCTTAGCCAAACGATACAACGTAATTTTAATAGAAGCAACTTTTGGATCTAAAGCCGCTTCACGCAAAAATTTAATGATATAAGAAAAAGATTGATAGGGTGCGTAAAGCAGATAATCTTTCTTTTTGATTCGCTCCAAAATACTTCCTTCTAGTGATAATCCTGGAACGGGTAATGGTAAGTTTTCTCTGTATAATAAGTCGTATCTACCTAAATTAGGGAAATTCATATAATCTCTACGATTGTGATATCTTCCGCCAGGAATAATACTGTCAGAACTTAAAATATTCATCCCTTTAAGGAAAAATTCTAAGGTGTCTTTTCCGATAGCTTGATCATAAACAAAACGAACCGGCTCACCCACTCTTCTTTCTTTAACGGAATTGGAAATCTTTTCCATTAAACTTTTACTCAAATCACTATCGAATTCTAACTGAGCATCACGTGTGATTTTAATCATGTTAGCCGAAATGCTTTCATAATCAAATATATTAAAGATACTATTTAAGTTAAGACGTATAACATCATCTAAAAGAATAATATACTGCTTTTCAGAATTAGAAGGAAGAACTACAAATCGGTTAATCGTATTTGGAATTTCGATTACCGCATATTTGATTTTTTCAGTTGAAGATTCTGTATTCATTACCAATTTAATTGCTAAATATCCAGAAGTATCTTTTAACAAAGGAAATTCTTCTAAGTCATTTAACATGATGGTAACTACTGCGGGACTTACCTTTTGAATGAAATAATCATGAATAAAAACTTCTTGTTCTTTGGTTACTTGTTTTTCATTAATGATATAGATGTTTTCCTTTTCAAGCTTTTTCTCAATTTCGCTAAGGATACGTAAACTTTCAGATTGTTGTTCAATAACAATATCTGTAATTTCTTTCAGCAGTTGTTCAGCAGGTAAACCTAATATTTTTTCTGTATCTGTGTTTTCGTGACTTAATCTACGAATGGCAGCATAACGAACTCTAAAAAATTCATCTAGATTATTGGAAAAAATTCCTAAAAAACGAAATCTATCTAATAAAGGTACATTTTCATCGTTGGCTTCTTGAAGTACTCTTGCATTAAATGTTAACCAACTTTTTTCTCTATCTATATAGTTATTTATGGTATTACTCATTTTTAAATTGGCTTGGAAATAATGTTGCTATTGTTTTTCCTTTAGATAAATCATTCCAATCATTTGTGTCAAATTGCAAAGCAACAACGCCCGATGTAGGAACATTATCAATATAAAGGTCTCCAAATTTATTAACAAATTTTGTAATAGCTTCATTATGTCCAAAAAGAATTAAACTATCATATGAATTTTCACATTTTTTTATGCTTTTTTCGAGTTTTTTAGAATCAAACGTGTATAAATCTTCCGAAAAATGAATCGTTTCAAGTGGAATAGAAAGGTATTGAGAAAAGATATAAGCTGTTTCCTGAGTTCGTTTTGCTTTACTGCTCCAAACAATATAAGATGAAGGCAAAATTTGAGGAGTTTTTGAAGCTATCAAATGGGCATCACGAACACCTCTTTGGGAAATAGATCTGTCAATATCTTGAACTGGTGCATCCCAACTCGACTTTGAATGTCTAATAAGTATTAAATTTTTCATAGTTATTAGTTTAGAGATTCAAATTACTACTTTTTTTTGAATTAGAAGTTAAAGCTTTTATTAATTTTAAGTTAGTTAATAGATTATTTTTAGCACTTTATCGAAAACCCCCACCTAAAGCTAACTAAGTGTTAGTTTTTGAGTAATTTAGCAGTGTTAAATATTCAATTCCCCATTTTTCTCTTTTAAACTTAACTTCATTTTCATCCCCTAAACCCAACCTTAAAATCAACTTACTGTAATTATTAATTTTAAAAATTATTATTATGGAAAGTTTGTCAAAAATTGAAATTAGAACATTATTTCTATGCTCTATTTTCTTAATGTGTTCTACAATAAGTATTAGAGCCCAACAAATTTATAATTGTAATGATGTTTTATTTGAATCAAATCAAGAACTTAAGAATACACTTTCTGCAGTTTTAAATTCAACTGATTTAGTTCAACTAGAATCCAATCAATTTTCAAGAAATTCTAATGATTCTAATGAAGGAACTATTTTAGATATTCGTTACGAAAATTTATATAGAATAAATCAATTAAGTGCAGTAGAACTGTCAAATTTAAAATATTGTATACTAAGAATTAGAAACAATATTAGCCCAATTGATTTAGTTTCTTTGAATTCTTTATTAAATTTAGAATTACTTCATGTAATTATTGAAACTGATTACCAAAGTGTATTTTCAGTACTGAATGTAAATAATCCTAATTTATTTATCACCTATCAGATAAGTGTTCCACAATAAATTTAAAAAAATGAAAACAAAAAATTACTCTAAAGATACAAGTTTTAGTGGAAAAAATATTATCATAATATTCTTTTTATTGATAAGTATTGTAATGCATTCTCAGGTAAGAGTGAATTTTACTCCACGCAAACCTATTGCTTCCCCTTCTACAAGTATTTATAATATTAAAGGTGATTTTACTTTGATAGGAAATACAAATTTAACATTGAATAATTACGATGTTAATGAGCCCAATAGTAATAATAACATGATTTATGTTGATATAGATGGTGACTCAAATACATTTAATTCTTCAAGCGCTAATTTAACATTCTCAACTGAAAATGGCGCAATCCCAGAATGTTCAAAAGTTGTATTTGCTGGTTTATACTGGACGGGAAGATCATCTGATGGCTCAAATAGTCCCGATATTTTTAATGTGACTAAAAATTCAGTTACTAAAACATTTAATAAAAGAAAAGTTAAACTTAAAGGTCCTACTTCTTCATCATATACTGAAATAACTGCAAATACAAACGATATATATTATCCTCAAAACTCTGATGGTTTTATGTATTCAGCTTTTGCTGAAATTACTGAATACGTAAAAGCAAATGGAATAGGTAAATATACTGTGGCTGATATAGCATTAGTTGAAGGAAATGGTGGTTCAACTGGTTATTATGGAGGTTGGGGAATTATTGTTGTCTATGAAAATTCAAAAATGAAATGGAGAGATATCACTGTTTTTGATGGTCACGCCTATGTACAAGGAAACTCAACTTTAAGTCACCAAATCCCTATTTCAGGATTTAATGCGGTTCAAACAGGTCAAGTTAATGTTAAACTTGGTTTAATGGCAGGTGAAGGTGATAGAAGTATTAGTGGTGACTATTTCAATATACAAAGATCTAGTGATAACAATTGGCAAGCTTTAAACCACACTGGTAATTCAACTAATAATTTCTTTAATTCTTCCATTCAAACTGGAGGAAATACAAGAAATCCAAATTTAGTTAACAATACGGGACTAGATATTTCAATGTTTAATATTCCTAATCCAAGTAACTCTGTAATTGCAAACAATCAAACATCCACAACACTTAGATATGGCTCAACTCAAGATACATATGTAATTTTTATGGCTGCAATGGCTGTAGACGCTTACATTCCAGACCCTGAAGGAGTCATGTCTTTAGTAACCATTAATGGTGTTCCAGCGACTTCTACGACAACTGTTACTCCAGGTCAAGAAATTGAATACTCCATTAAAATACTTAATGAAGGAACTGAAAATATAAATAACGCTCAAATAAAAATTCAATTACCATATACAGCAACATTTGTAAATGGAAGTCAAAACGGTGTTATTAATTTTAGTCCGCTACCAACTCCAAATAATATTTATTTTAATCCAAACGATGGTCCATCAGGTACTCTTATTTGGGACATTGGAACATTACCTGTTCCAGCAACTCCTACAACAGTCTTAGGAGAATTAAAATATAAAATAAAAATAACTGAGGATTGCTTTTTATTAAAAAATCCAAATTGTGTACCTTCTGCATCCTTATTTGGTTATATAAATGGAATTGGTGCAATTACAGGAATACAAATTATAAATAAACCTTTTATTCAAGGATATGTTACAAGTGGTTTATGTATTGGAGATCCTATTTTAAATCCTATAACGACAATGATTGATGCTACAAACTTCATTAATCAAAACTGTCAAAACACTATTACCGAATTAGTTTTTAATTATTGTAGTCCTATATCTCAAGTGCCATTTAATTCGATTGCGTCAAACTATCCTATTGGTACACAATTTTATAACAGTTATCCCGTTAATGGAAGTACAATTGAATATACAAATTCAAATCCATTTCCAAATACTTTGGGAAGTTTCAATTACTATGCTGTACCACCAAATGCAAATGGTTGTTACTATACTTTAAAAATTAACATCGTTGGAAGTCCAACAATTACAGCACCACAAGCTGTCAATATTGTTGGTTGTAGTACAAATGCAATAACTTGATTACCATTTAGTACTACTCCAGTTTCAATAACATTACAAGATTTTATTAATTTAGGTGGAAATGTATCAAATAATTCTTTAAGCTATACTATAACTTATGTAGATGCAATTACTGGAAGCTGTCCGACTGTTATAAACAGAAGTTATACATTAACTACATTATGTGTCACAACTAATTTGACTCAGGTTTTTACTATAGAAAGACCAGATTTTACATTACCTGCAAATACATCATCAACTGTAGCTTGTGCTGCGGATATTGTAGCGCC
>NZ_KK366036.1:0-27226 GCF_000686885.1 Flavobacterium sasangense DSM 21067
ATCACAGAACCATGAAAAATGTTGTAAAACTTGATAATTACTTCGCTCCAGAAGAATTAGAAGCTGCTTTAGAAAAGTTTGTTTATCGTTATAACAATGAACGCTATCATGAATCATTAAACAACTTAACTCCTGCAGACGTGTATTTTGGAAGAGGTGAATTAATTTTAAAAGAACGTGAACGATTAAAGAAAATGGCTATTATAAACCGAAGAAATGAGTACCAAAAATCAAAATTAACAACTAATCAAAAAAATCTTTTATCTTTGAATTATTAACTAAATACTCTCTTAGCAAAAGTCCAATTTAGTTTGAAGACGTACACTCTAAAAGTAATGACAATAAAAAATAAGATATTAATGTTGCGTATCCACGTTGTTTTAGAAATTAAAACAATCTTTACAAAAAATAAAAAGATACCCAACCCCAAAATAGTAGATACTTGATTGGGTCCAAAACCTCCTGATGTTTCAAAATTAGATTCTGTATTCGTTACTACATCCTTCACACTTGGTGTATATAAATACATATAAACCAATGTAGCCATTAATGGATAAGCCAGCATATCAATTATTCGCTTTATTTGATCAAAAGATATTTTCCTTTGATAACAATAGATGGCACTAATCATCAAGGTAATGGGGCCAATAATATTAAAGGTTATCGCTTTTCGAATATCAGTTTCAAAATTCAATGTAAAAAAAGACAAGACAACCCCAGGAATTAAAAGCAAACCAAAAATCCAATATAAAGTAGCATTCTTAGAAAAACCCCTATACATCATCCCGATTATCAGAACCCCTATTACTCCATATTTGGCAAATTGCTCAAAAAAATTACCTTGCGTCATCCTTAAAAAAACCTCAGCACCTACAATGTAAGCAGCTACATATAAGGCTTCATTATTAGCATTTTTTCTTAGAATCACATAACGAAAACCTACCAAAATAATAGCTATCGCATACACTTTTGAAATCGGCGGTACTAAAAATATCGCCAATCCAATTAGTAAATGGATGATTACAAATTTTAGATACTGAGATGTTTCGCTATTCATAAGTATTTTTGATAGGCTTCCATTATTTTTTGAATCACCTTTTCTGGGTCATAATTATTTTTGACAAATGTATTCAAATTTTTAGCTAGAGTATCATTTTCATGAGATTCATTTGATAAATTAATGAAGGCCTCAGTGAGCAATTCATCACTATCTGACGGAATCAAATAACCTGTTTTATTATTTTGGATAATGGTATTACAATACCCAACATCGGTACTAATCACGGTCAGTTCAGCCATTCCGTATTCCAATAGTGTAACTGGAAACCCTTCATAACTTGAAACCAAAATCCCCACCTTAGCTTGCTTCAAAATAGATTTCACATCAGTACAAGTACCATAAATAAAAACGGTATCTTGTAAATTATTTTGTTGGATAAAATTTTTCAATTCCTCTGAATAACTATCTTTTTTATCTTTTCCAATCAAATGTAACGTCCAACCTTCATTAGCAATTTGACTAGCTAAAAAAGAGCGTAATGCTAGAATGTGATTTTTAGGATAATGAAGATTAGCTAAAAATACAATTCTTTTATCTGAAGTTCCTTTTAAAATAGTTACGGGTATTTCGTCAGTAGTTTCCGATGTAAAATTGGAGAGAAATTCCACATTTTTAACTTGTAGTTTTTTTTGTGCCCAATCTTTTAGTAACTCATTCACCGTAAAAACACCACTAAAAAAAACAGAAAGAATTCGTAATAAAAAATAATTATTTTTAGCATGTACACGATTACCAAAATGATCATGCCAAAAAATTTGAAGAGAAGGCATTGTCATCTTTAATAAAGCAGCGAAAAAATAAGAACTGCCGTGAGCATGAACAGTATTTACTTTATTAGCTTTGATATAATCTCTTAACCGAATAAGTGCCTTAATGTCAATTGCTTTTTTTTTATTCAGAAAAGCATATCCGACTTTTTCATTAATTGTGGATTTCAAACCGCCTTCCAATCGGGTAGTCACCAAGCCTGAAAAAGCTACTTGCTCAGTAAGACCATTTGCTATAGTTACTGCCATACGTTCAGCCCCACCAGGTTCTAAACTATCAATCAGTTGAATAACACGTATTTCTTTTGGAGAAGCCAAATGGTTTAACTTATTAAGATTAGGATGTAAAAATAGAAAAAATCAAACGAACAAAAACAAACACAAGAACAAAAATCAATATCAAACACCCCATCTCCCAGTATCCCAGTCTCCCAGTCTCCCCGTCTCCTCGTCTCCTCGTCTCCTCGTCTCCAAATCATCCTCTCAACAACTTCTTAATCTCTGCTTCAAACTTATCTGTGGTAAATTGTCTGGACCAAGTTTGCCCTTCAGAAGCCATTTTTTGATATACTTCTTGTTTACTTATAACCGCTTCTATTTGGTCTACATCTTGATTTAATTCTTCCTGTAAAATAACACCTCTACTTCCATTCCCCATCATAAAAGGAACACAAGAAACTGGAGAAGCTATTGGCACACAACCCCAAAACATAGCTTCTGCTACTACTTTTGGCCAGCCCTCACTTTTGGATGGTAAAATTAAAAAATGACTATTTTGATATCCTTTTAAAACCGTTTCTTTTGACTGATTTCCTCTCAAAAAAACAATATCTTGTAAACTATTCTGCTTTATATACGTTTCTAAAGTTGGTCTCAAAATCCCATCTCCATACAAATTCAATTGAACCTTTTTTCCATGTTGGTATAATTTTTCAACCAACTGAATAGCATATAAAGGCTGTTTACCTTTAGATAATGTGCCAACAAATAAGAAAGAAGTTGGAGGTAAATCGATCTCAATTTTGTCAAGTCGAGCGAAGTCGAAGTTGTTTTCAGTAGTTTTTGACTGCGCTGGAAGTGACCATTTGTTCTGAATTCTAAATTCTGAATTCTGAATTTCACTTTCGCTATAAGTAGCCGTAAAAAACGGTTTAATATTTTTTGTCTGATTCGGCCATTCTCCATAGACCAAAACTTGCATATTTCGGGTTAGAAAAGTATTGGATAGAATCCATTTTTGAAGGCGGTAGCTCCAAGGTTGTTTACTTTTTGGGTCCCAATTTCCTGCGTACTTAGCCGTTTTTTGTTTATTTGGAAATAAAATTTGAACCAAAGCACCTATTAATCCCATATTTCCAGGACATCGCAAGTGAATGTGATCAGCTTGAGACATCGCTTTATAAACGCTATTGAAAATTTCAGGAAGTTTAATTAGTGTTTTAATTAAATTAGTCAATGAAGTAATTTCAAATTCGGCAGCTTCACAAAAACTAATATTTGAATGGGAATATTTTTCGTAAATTGGATTTAACTCACTATCAATTAAGGGAGCAACAACAATAACCTCATCTACATATTTCATCCAAATATTCATTTCTCGAATATAGGGAGCGTAACCAAAATATTGATTATCGATTTTAATATGCTGAACGTGAGTTATAATAACAAATTTCATAGTAATGAGTTAAAATGTAAAGATACAATTAAGCTAAAAAAAGTCGTCATTTCCTTTTATAAAATTCTTTTAACACCTGAACTACTTCCTCAACCTCGAATCCCATATAGCGACAAAATTCAGTAATTGTAATTTTCTGATGTTTTTCTTTGTTGTTTTTTCTTTTAATAACTCTTATAATTCTGCTAGCATGACCAGAACTCACGCCTAAAATAACTTGCACATCTTTTGCTGAAATGATTAATCGTGACATAATTCTTCTTCGTTAGAAATTAATAATTATTTTATTTAAAATTAAAACTCGATTTTTTTTTTGCTTTTCAATCGCTAATTTACTTCAACTTTTAATAGCTAAAACGCCGACTAAAATTTTAACATTGTTGATAAATTTATTTGGAAAATTACGCCCCATCATTTTTGCAATTGTTTGATATAAAATAGAATAACAACATCAATTTAGTAGTATTCAAATTCACTCAAAATCACTCAAATTATGTTTTATATGATGTTGATAACTTTTTTTCACCAACTATGTTTTGACACTATATTATTAGTCCCTGAAAAGCTATAGAAATAAAAAAAATTGTTTTGAATAATTTATTTTTAACTAAAGAATATGAAATCTAATTATAAATCTAAAAACAACTGCATGTTCTTAAACAAAGTGCAAAGAGTAAAATAAGCGAGAAATTAAATGGAAATAGTTCTCTCAAATGCATCTATATTGGAATATTTTGGAATGAAGTTCTTTAAATTTAAAGTACACAAGTAAGCCACAGACTAAAATAAGTAACACTGATTTTTATATTTTTAAAAACAATTAATCCTACCAATCTTCTTAATCCGTGGCAAAAAAACAGAATGTATTATAAAGTTGAGACTGTAATAACATTTAAAAAAAAACACTGCCTACAATTGGAGTGCAAACAGTGTGAAGTTATTATTGATTCATTTTATAGTAAAGTTATGAATACCAATGATGGTGGTCGTATTCCATTTTTTATGAAGAGGTTTAATTTTCCGACGTTCTTTGTTAGAGAAACCAATAAAAAGAAAAGCAATCCATAAATCCTTTGTTTGAAGTTTGTCCAATTGAAACGCTAAAAGTGATTCTGCATTACTTCTTTCTAAAATTATTTCGTTGCTATAGTGATTTTCAAAAATATCCTCTTTACAGTTCCAATTGGCAATAGCAAGCTGAAAATGAATTCGATTAGCCTCAATTTCTGGCCAATTGATATCACTTTCCACGTTGATACTGCTTAAATTAATTGTGTTTTCATGCCAGTCAAAAGTGATATTTTTGTAACAAACTTTATCTAAAGGTCTTAACTTATTCCCCTCAAAATGCAACAATATCTCATCTAAATCAGGAATTTGGAGACCAATTTCTAGTTTTCTTTCTCCCCTTTGGTTTAAAGTATCTTCTTCAAGAATCTCGAATAACAATTTATTAACTCTTCCTGCAAAGGATACTTCTTTTGCCCGATCATAAAATTGTTTGGCTAACAATCGGAAGACTCTTGATTTAAACGAACAATATCCATATTCGATTCCATGCTTTTTTATAGGAATAAAAATTTCACTTGTTGCAAATTGTTCTTTAGTAATACCAGGTTTCCCTTTTGTTCTCACCAAATTTTGATCCGATGATTTGTAAAAAGTTAAATCATCTAATGTACCAGTGATTTCGAAAGGTGCGCTTACTTTTGCCATAATAATTAGATTTTTTTTGTAAAATTAAATAATCCTCTTATTTGTTATGCGCCACATCTTAGATCATTATAGCGCAAAAAAATCATTTTAGAACATTAGAGACAATTTTAAAACGCAATAAAAAACTTTAGGGTTCAAGTTGTCTAAACACTTATTGCAGAAATTGGTATAATCATAATAATCTATCTGGTATGCAGTTCTCAGCATCTCTTTTATGAACTTTCAGCATAATCCTACTAAACTTAAAAAACCATATATAACTTATATGTTTTAAAATTTAGTTTCAAGCTTCAATTACTGTATCCGTGTATAAATGTATCGTAGAATTCAATATTTTTTAAAACAATAGTTTTGATTTCAAACTGCTGTAAAACCGATAGTCTTCCTTTTTTTGCGATTTCAAATGCTTTATGAGGATTACTTAACACTTGAATAATTTTATCAGCAATGTCTTCTGGATTGTGAGGATTACACAACCAACCTGTCTCGTCTTCTACAACAACTTCGGGACCAGGCCCTAACTTGGTGAAAATTACAGGTTTTTCCATTGCCATTGCTTCAGGAGCCACTAATCCCAGAGTTTCCATGTGGGATGGAAATACACAAACGGCAGCCTTAGCATAAGCATTAGGAATTTCAGCAAAAGAAACAGCCCCATGAAAAATAACATCCTTGGCAAATGCTCCTAATTTAGGTAATTCAGTTTCTTGTAGCATTTTAATATAGGAACTCCCATCTAGAAACAACCAATCTCTTCCGTACAAATTCAAAATAGCATTTGGGAATTTTTCTTTTACTAATGGAAAAGCTTGAATCAACTGACGCACACCTTTTTTCTCACAAATGGTTCCAGCGAAAGTGATGTTATTCACATCAATTGTTACGTCTTGAGGTTGAAACAATTGACCATTAATGGGGTTAAAAATAACTTCAACTGGCTTATTATGATAACTCAAATACGTTGCGGTATGACTTTTAACATAATTAGAAACTGCAATAAAAGCATCAGCTTTTTTAAAGGAACGCTTTTCTTGAAATCCTTTCCACCAATTAATGCCTCTATTTTCCCCTTCAGCAAAAAAATGATGACCACCATGTAGGCGAATCACATATTTTATTTCTTTAATTTTAGGTAAAAAAGCAAAAGATAATTCAGCTCCTTCTACGAAATCAATTCGATTTTTTTTATGAATGGCTGCAATAGTTTTGGCAATATTTTTTGAATTAAAATACCAAGCCAATCCTTTGACTTTACTTTTTCGAATTCGAATAATGTTGACCCCATTTATAATTTCGGCTTCATCTGAAAGGACATAATTTAAACCCACAACGGTAACCTGAATTTCTTTATCTACTAAAGCTTCCGCCATAGTTTTGACAAAACTACCCAAGCCGCCATGAGGAAAGCCTGCTTTTGGATATTCGTTGGTTAGGAAACAGATGTGCATTTATTTAGTGTGTTTTTTAATAAATTCTTGAATCGGTAAATAAAAATCATTTATAGAGGTCTTAATCTTATTTTGATCCCAATTCCACCAAGCGATTAAATTCAATTTTTCAACAATACTTGCTTCGTGTTTGAAATACAATACTTTTGCAGGTACTCCTCCAACAACGGCATAATCTGGAACATCTACAGAAACAACCGCACCTGTCAAAATTGTAACACCATTTCCAATGGTAACGTCAGGTAAAATAGTAGCTCTAGCGCCAATCCAAACATCATGTCCAACCCTAATATGCTGTTTTTGAGGCGGCAATTGATTTACTATATCTTTTACTTTAAAGCTAACATTTTGGATTGTCACCAAATCTTCTTTATTCAGTATTTCATGAAATAAGGGAAAACTTGTAATTTGACTCTCACCGTGATACCCTGAATCACATATAAAATGAACATCATTAGCTATAGAACAAAAATTCCCTATGGTTAGTTTACTATTTGTATTCCATCTCCAAACATAAGCACCATTATCGTAAGTATTATTACCTAATTCAACCCAATTTGCATCCCTTAAGTTCGTATGCTTCTTGTATTTAAGATAAGAATAAAAATTGATTCCTAATAATTTCCAAAGTAATTTCCTTAAACTATTTTTCATAAAACAATACATTTAAAATATTTTGAGATGCTTTTTTGGAGTTTCCTATGATTATTTCTGACCAATGCTTCAAATTCTCTATGTTGTAACCTTTTGCAAACAACAAAGTAGACAACGTTAAATTATCATTAGAATCCCACCATAAAACGACCTCTTTATTAGGCATGCTTTTAAAATGTTGAAAATTATATATGGTACGAACCGACCAATCCAGATCAACTTTATCTTCTTGATCATAATTAATATAAATACATGGTTTACCAAACATACCAAAATCAAACGCCATAGTAGAACCTAAATTTACTACCAAATCACTATAATAGACTGTTGAAACTAATAACTTTACATCTTCAGGCAATGGATAAATAGTTGTCCAACTACTATTTGGTTCAAAATTCCATAAGGGTGGAGCTTGCTTAATTAAATCTGGATACTTTGAAATAATTTTATCAAATCTGCCTGAAATATCAACGGGACACCTTCTTAATAAAATTTGATATTTATTATCTAAATTATTTTTAATCAACTCATCTGCTAAATCATCCAAGTATTTTGGATCATCTGGACAGGTTAATACATCGTCTCCAGAATAACAGATAATTTTTTTATTTAAATCTAAATCATATTGATTATAAAACGCTTCTTTAGGAATAATATTTTCAGGTTGTTTATAACATTCAAACTGAGGCGTTCCTGTCACAAAAATCTGCTCTTCCTTAATTTCAGGATAATACAATTGTAATTCCTGCTGCATATAATCAGACCAAACCAAATACTTATCCGCCTGTAATGCCATACGGGCTTTGGGTAAATTATCCCAAGAATAAATTACAGTTATGGTTTCAATCCCTAAATCTTGAGCGGCAGCAAAAATTGGCGCACATTGAACACCTCGTTGATGCGAACAAAATAGTTTTTTGGGAGTAATAGCTATTAAAATGGATTTTACTTCATGGTAAAATGCCGAATTTCGAATTGCTTTTTGATACCATTTCTCAAGTATTAAAATACGATTATAACTTGAACATACATAGGAAGCAAGCGCAATCAACTTATAAAATAATGTTTTAAAAATTCCTTTATGGTGGCTTTTCCAATTGGTTAAGATAGTGGGATTATCAACCAACTTAGCATTATATTTCAATCGAGATAAACAAATTAATTCACGTAGAAATTTTTCTTTTAAAGATTCCGAATATTTAGGGATACTTATAGAATTTTCAATTGATGTGATTTTTTTAACTGCCTGTTCAGTTTTAACATCAAAAGCGTGAAACAAAACCAACTCTTTTTCCATTCCCTTGAAGACATCAGAATACAAATAATTTCGAATCCCAACACCATCAGGAAAAAGTAGCATTATTTTAGATTTCGTTTCAATCATTTTACAAAATTAAGATCTTCTATAATTTTTGCGGTGTACAACCTAGCTCCTTTATCATTCAAATGGCCACAAGATGAAAAGTATTGATCTCCCTCCACTACATTTTCGTACTCTTTAATTTCAGGATACAACGCTTTGACTTTTTTAAAATACTCCATTCCTTTTACATTAGAGCACATGGGCGTGGTAACGGCTATTAAATTGATGTGATTGTCTTTACAAATTTGCTTAATTTCTTCGAAATAACGGTTACGTAAAGGCACTAAACTTTCAATATTATTTTTCATATTGGCTTTTGGATTAAATCCTAACGGATAATAACCCTTGTTTGCTAACGAATTGGTAGGCTCATCAATCAATGTTTTATACCAAGCTCTAAAACCTACTTTAGCATCAAATTGTATGTAACGATAAAACGGCACATAATACAATTCTGTAAAATCGGGTTCATTTTTAAAATGGTTCGTTATGGTTTTCGATTGGTGCATAAATGGCATAAAACGACCGAAAGTACCATCATCGCGTTTTTCGTTTGATAGATTTAAATCCGTTTCTACTATGACATTTTTTATGTTCCAACCTCTTTCGACCATCAATTTTAGCAGTAATGACGTTTCAAATAAATGCGAACCACTCATTCCATAATTAAAGGTTTTTAGGCCTTCTTTTTCAAACATTTCAGATACAAAATGATTATTGGCTCTAGAAGTTCCTAAAATAATCACATCATACTTTTGTGGTTTTGAATTGATGACGTTTTCTACTTTATTTCGAGTTTCCGATTGTACAAAAACAGAAGTGTAAATAAAATCTAATGCAAAAGCAGAGAGCAAAAGCACTAACAAAATTTTTCCGATAAAGATTAAAAACTGTTTCATTAGAATTGGAAATAAATAAATTCTTTATAATCGGAATACACACCTAAAGCTAATAATGCCAAAATAGCTAAGGTTACTTTAATCCAACTTGCTTTCCCTGACAAAGGTTCTATTTTGGAACGATTGAACCATTCTACCAATACAAAAACCAGTACCAAAAATAGTAATTCAAAACTATAACGTTCATTACTCAAATACTGAGAATCAAAATGAAAATCGGTTACCATTTTTTGAATATAACCTAAAGCTTCAGAAATCGATTTGGCTCTAAAGAAAATCCAAGCGATAGTAGTTAACACAAAAGTTCCCAAAATATTTAAAATGGTTTTTACACTATTGAAATCCCAACTCATTTGGATATCGCCCATATTAGAACGATTCTTATTTTGCAATAACAAAGGCAAGAAATATAGGGCATTCAACAAACCCCAAACAATAAACGTCCAGTTAGCGCCATGCCAAAAGCCACTCACTAAAAAAATGATGAAGGTGTTTCTCACTTTCATCCACATCCCTCCTTTACTCCCGCCTAATGGAATATACAAATAATCACGGAACCAGGACGATAACGAAATATGCCAACGACGCCAAAACTCGGCAATGTCTCTGGAGAAATACGGATAATTGAAATTCTTTAATAAATCGATGCCAAATAATTTAGAAGTTCCCAATGCAATATCAGAATACCCTGAGAAATCACCATAAATCTGAAAAGCAAAATAAACCGCTCCTAAAATCAAGGACAACGAATTCATAGATTCGTAATTATCAAAAACGGCATTGGCATACGTAGCGCAACTGTCTGCAATTACTACTTTTTTAACCAATCCCCAAATGATTTGATAAACGCCTTCTTTTGCTTTTTCAAAATTAAAATGACGTTTGATTTTTACTTGTGGTAATAAATGTGTGGCTCTTTCGATGGGTCCAGCGACTAAAAGCGGAAAGTAACTTACAAAAAGTGAATAATCGATAAAATTGCGTTCGGCAGTGATGCGTTTGTAATATATATCAATTACATAGGATAAACCATGAAACGTATAAAAGGATATTCCAACTGGAAGAATCAATTTCAATAAAACAGGATTCGCTTGAAATCCGAAACCATTTAATAAATCAGCAAACGATTGTGCAAAGAAATCGTAGTATTTGAAAACTCCTAAAAATCCTAAGTTGATTCCGATTGTCAACCACAACCAAAACTTTCGCTTTTTATCGGTCGTACTGGTTTCCATCATGATGGCACTGAAGTAATCCAACAGAGTAGAAAACACCAATAAAAACAAAAAACGCCAATCCCAACACGAATAAAAATAATAACTCGCAACTATTAATACTGCATTCTGAGTGGTTTTATTTTTATTAAACACCAACCAATACAGTAAAAATACGATGGGTAAAAAAATAGCGAAGGATAAGGAGTTGAAGAACATTTAACTATCTCTAAATTGTTTTTGATGATTGAGTTGCCAAATATCATCATTTAATAAGGATTTCAAAAATAATTCGGCACTATTTCCTTTTCCGAAATCGCTTTCTGTTGGTTGTACTTTATGGGTATCTATAACGCTCAAAGCATTAGAAATACTTTCCGATGTATAATCAACATTGATGATATCGGCATGAAGTGCCCTATTTTGTTGGCGTGTTCCAATATTGATAATCGGTAAACCATAATAAGGAGCTTCTCGAATACCCGCACTACTATTTCCAATAATGAACTGGGATTTTTTTAATAAGGTTAAAAAATATTCAAATCGCAAAGATGGGAAAATTCGAAAACGAGGATTTCCTTTTAATCTTTCATATGCTTTCAAAATGGTTTGACTTCCTAAATCGTTATTAGGATATACGACTACATAATTATGATGATCCGCTAATAAAGCATCCACAAAATGATCTGCGTATTCCTGCATGAATTTGGCTTCTGTTGTCACGGGATGAAACATCGCAACGGCATACTTTTCAAAAGCAATTTCATAATACTGTTTGGCCGTTTCTAAATCAGGCAACGTATTGGAAAACATAATATCTACATCTGGAGAACCGATTGTAAAAATAGCATTTTCTAATTCACCCATTTGAATCAAACGTTTTTTGGCTTGAGGGTTAGAAACAAAGTGAACGTGACTCATTTTACTGGTAGAGTGACGAATCAACTCATCAATGGTTCCTGACACTTCCCCTCCTTCTATATGCGCTACTAAAATATTATTCAAACTTCCAACTATAGCGCCCGCTAAGGCTTCCACTCGATCGCCATGAATCACAATCATATCAGGCTCACAAGATTTTACATAAGCAGAAAGCCCTTCAATGGTCTTCGCTAAAGTCAAATCCATCGTGGTTTCGTGGGTGTGATTTTCAAACGTGTGAATATTTGAAAAACCGCATCGTTCTACTTCTAACAAAGTATAGCCGTATTCCTTTTGCAAATGCATACCCGTAACAAAAATAAAAGGTTCAAATTCGGGATGGGCTTCCAAAATTTGAATCAAGGATTTTATTTTGCCAAAATCGGCACGGGTACCCGTAAGAAATAGGATTTTTTTGGACATTTTTTGTTTGCTATCGTGTTGCAAATATAGGATTTTTGGTTAATTCTTTTGAATCGAAATACAACTGAAATCAAATTCATATTAGTTACTACAATGTCAGACTGAGTTTATCGAAGTTCTTAGTAACAAAATTCGCTTCCATTAGGCTTCACTTCGGCAAAGCTCAGCATAAACTAGCTCAGCTTGACAATAGTGGAATTATTATTTTAAAGAGCACTTATATCTACAAATACAATTGACTCCAATGTCAGACTTAGCTTGTCGAAGTCATTAGCAACAAAATTCGTTTTCATCAGGCTTCGACAGGCTCAGCTTGACAATTGTGGAATTACAAATTTAAATAACTTACTTTTCAACTGAAACCAATTAACTCCGATGACAGACTGAGCCTGTCGAAGTCCTCAGTAGCACAATTCAAAAACTCATTATCTCAACTAAAACCAATTAACTCCAATGTCAGACTGAGCTTGTCGAAGTCATTAGTAGCACTAATCTTCTTTTCCAAACTGAGTGTAATTCTTAGAAAATCTTACCAGTTTATCCCAATCTTCATCAATTAAAGCTTGTTTTTTTCTTCTGCTCCATCCTTTAATTTTCTTTTCAACCATAATTGCTTGAGTAGGATCAGTAAACATTTCAAACCAAACTAATTCAACTGGTCTTCTTGAATAAGTATAAGCGTCTTTATCAATTCCGACATTGTGTTCATATAATCTTCTTTCAATACTGTTAGTGATTCCCGTATAAAAAGAATCATCTTTACATTTTAAAATATAAACATAGAATAATTTCATAAGATGTAATATTAAATCGTTTTCAGTAGGCTTCGACAGGCTCAGCTTGACAATAGTGGAATTAAAAAATTAAAGAACTAATATATCTACTAAAAACAATTAACTCAAATGTCAGAGTGATTACCCCAATGTCAGACTGAGCCTGTCGAAGTCCTTAGTAGCACAATTCGCTTCCATTAGGCTTCACTTCGGCAAAGCTCAGCATAAACTAGCTCAGCTTGACAATAGTGGAATTACCAAAATTAAATAACTTACTTTTAAATTGAAACATATTTACTCCAATGTCAGACTGAGCTTGTCGAAGTCCTTTTTAGCACAATTCGCTTCCATTAGGCTTCACTTCGACAAAGCTCAGCATAAACTAGCTCAGCTTGACAAAAGTGGAATTATTAATTTAAAAGAACTATAAAAATCTACTCAAAATCACCAAAATCCAATTGCTCGTCATTTGCAATATCTCTTGTGGCTTTTTTCCCTAACAACGAATCAAAATGCTCTGCTAAAATTTTTCCTGTTCCGGGGCGTTTGACCCAAATGTTTTCTTTTGTTAACAATTCTCCTTTTTTGATTGAGGTAATAGAACAAACCGTTGCAAAAGCGAAATCAATAGTAACTTGTTCTTCGTCCGCTGGTTTTTTTGTTCCGCCACGCATTTGCGCCATCTCGGCACTATTGATGATTAATTCTTTACACGCTTGTTCATCCATACTACATACAATGTCAGGACCTGTTCGGTTCATGTGATCAGTAAAATGTCGTTCTAAAATAGAGGCACCTAAAGCTACTGCTCCTAAACAAGCGTTATTATTTAGGGTATGATCCGATAATCCAAAAACTTTATCAGGAAACGCTTGATGCATTTCCATCATAGCACCAAATCGTACTAAATGTATTGGAGTTGGATATAAATTGGTAGTATGCAATAAAGCTACTGGAATATTATGTTTATCAAAAATAGCTACCGCTTTTTGAATACTTTCTATAGTATTCATACCTGTACTTAAAATAACAGGTTTCCCAAAAGAGGCAATATGCTCTAATAATGGATAATTATTACATTCTCCCGAACCAATTTTATAAGCTGGAATATCAAACTTTTTCAAACGTTCGGCTGCAGCACGAGAGAAAGGTGTTGAGATAAAAATCATACCTTTACTTTCCACATAATTTTTCAATTCTAATTCTTCGTCTTCATTTAAAGCACAACGTTCCATAATTTCATAAATAGAGACATCAGCATTGCCTGGAATGACTTTTTTGGCAGCACCACTCATTTCATCGGCCACGATATGGGTTTGGTGTTTCACTACCTCAACTCCTGCTCTATGTGCAGCATCTACCATTTCTTTAGCTACTTGTAGCGAACCTTCGTGATTAATGCCGATTTCAGCGATAACTAATGGTGGAAAATCGGGTCCTATTTTTCTTCCTGCTATTTCTATGTAGGGATTCATGTGTTTGGTGATTAGTGAATAGTAATTAGTGAATAGTTTTTTTTCAAATATAATAAAGTTTATGAAGTTTGATTGAATAGCGTATCATCTTTAATCAATATCAATCATAATTGGTAGCAAACAACATCCGAAACACCCCTAATCCCGAAAGTTATCGGGACCTCAAGGGGACAATTCCTTCTAAGTTTTTTACTTTAACTACTTTAAATTAAAAAATCCGTGTTCATCAACTAAATCAGTATTATCCGCGTTCCAAAAAAATCAACATTCAAAAACTTGAAATCTGAAACCTGAAACTTGAAACTCGTTCTAGTAAAACGCCTCTGTGCGACTCTCTCAACACCATCTACTTCAAAAAAACCTCGGTGTAACTCTGTGCAAAAACTATGTTTCTATGTGGCTAAAATTAAACCATATAAGTCATATAAGTTTTTAAAGTTTATTAAGATTATGTTGAAAAGTTCATAAAAGATTTTTCCGATTAAATTAATTTCTTTAATATGTGTTACAAAAACCTGAAACTTTAAATCTGAAACTTCCCAACCAAATACGCCGCATAATCAAAATCTTCTTGTGTATCGATATCTACATTAGCAAAAGGATGGTTTACTTCTAACGGAAAAGCATCTTTTGTAATGATTTCATTATTTAATATCACAGATGCTTTTGTAATGTAAAGCAACCCATTTTCATAATACAAAGGTTCTAAGTCTTGGCTGCGTTGTCCTACTTCATAATTGTAAGGAATGAATTTATGGTTTGTAATTTTTCCTAATTTATGATGACTTCGTGAAACGGTAAATAAACTATCTACTTGTTTTTCTTGAAAAATCGTAAAAGCTTCTTGTAAAAGATTTTTTGGTCGAAGTGGATTGGTAGCTTGTAATAGTATTACATTTTCAACTGATCTATCAATTGATTCTAAAACATGTTTTAAAGCCGAAACAGTTGGTTCTAAATCTCCCGAAATTTGTTGTGGTCTGTCAATTACTAGAGCACCATATTGTAAAGCTACTTGCTTTATTGCTTCATCATCAGTTGAAACATAAACCTCGTTTATAAAATCATGTTGTTTCGCATATAAAATGCTGTGCGCTAGCAAAGGAATTCCTCCCAATAGTTTTATGTTTTTTCCAGGTAAGCGCTTGGAACCGCCTCGTGCTGGGATGATGGCTATTGTTTTCATCTTTAATACAGTTTAGCTTCTTCTGGAGTTAACCCTTTATAGCGCAAATACAACTGCCAAAAAGGTTTTCTAAAAATTAATCTCGAAAAGAATTTCATTAAAAAAACATTCGTTACTCCTGAATATACGCTATTATCCACTACATTTTCAACAATTGAAACATCTGATAGTAGTGTATCCAATTTATCCTGCATCCACTCTTCTTTTACATTTCCTAAATGAAAGGCGTAATTATTTTGCGTTGACAATCGCCATAATCCTAAATCAGTTGCTGGCTTATCTAACAAAAACTCTTCACTATCGCCACCTAAGCTAAATTTCGAAAAACGTTGCTTTAGCTTATTAAAACTAACGCCTTTGTAAGTTGCTACAAAATGTCCAGCTCCAATTAAAGCTGACGTACTTTCTTTTGTTATTGTTAATTGCTTTTCTAAATGAACTGGTTTGTACAAAGATTCATTACCAATACTTTTTGCAAAAGCAATCATATCCTCTTTTGCTTTAACCGAAGTAAAAGTTGCTTTTTTTGAAAAAAAAGTTGTTCCAATTACATTAGCTGTATAATAACGTAGCATTTTTGGATTTGGCGAAGGTGATACAATACCTGCTTTTGGAAAAGCTTCAAATATTTCATAAGTAGCTTTTTGCCAATGGTTTATAAATAACACATCAGCATCTGTTATCGTGATTAACGGAAACTGATGTCCGCTTAACCCTTTTAAAATAGCGTTTAATTTTCCTATTGCAGAGGTATGAATTACCTCTTGTATTTTAAGTTCTTGCTGTAACTGATTCAAATAATTAACTACTTCGATACAACTTCCATTGTTTACAACTGTTATGTAGGTTTTATCATGACATGTTTTAAAAAGCGACTCCAAACACAACTGCAAAATTTGAAAACTATCTTTAAAATAATCGTTTTGATGTGGTATATAAACAGGTACAACCACCTGATGGGTATAATCCGATTTTGGAAGGACTTTATCTTTGTTGGGGTTGAAGCCTACTCGCATGTATCGTTTTCAATTTGATGGTATAAAGCTACTATTTTTTGTTGATTAACCGCATAATCTAATCGCTCTTTTGCAATTTTTTGATTGATTTCAAATGCTTTTGGAAGTAATTCGGATTGCTGTAAAACCTTAATAATTAGATTTGAAATAGCGTTGTCATCATTTGGATTTTCAATCAAAAAACCATTTTCACCTGCGGTTATGATTTCAGCAGTTACATTTCCAGGATTCGACTGAATTGGAAAAGCGCCCATAATAATGGCTTCCAATAGCGTATTCGGCATACCATCTGAAATACTATTTCCTAAATATATTGCTGCTTTTCCCATGAGTTGCAACAAATCATGATGCGCTAATCCGTGACGATCGTGTACTTCATAAGGCAATTTATTTTCCTTAATAAACTCGATTACTATAGGATGCGCTCCAAAAACTACCACTTTAAAACCTAGTTTTTGAATACTTTCCTGAATACTTTGTACTGCTTTTACTAACACCAAACCTCTACCTACATTATGGTGATAGCCCTTAATTAAAATGATTTTTCGTTCGGATATCGGTTGTGAATAGGGTAAAAACTGTTCCAAATGAAAACCACCTCCGCCTGGAACAACACCAGTGTGTTTGCCTTGAAAACCTAAATTTTCTGCTAGAATTAAATCTCTTTCACAATCAGAATGCAAATATTGAATTCGACTTAAAACTGCTTTAATTCTTGACACATGTTGTGGTTGGTTTTGATAATGAAACAAATCGCTACCCCAACACGAATACAACCATTTGATTTGTGGAAATTTTTGCATGGTTTCCAAAATTGGATAACTGCAAGTTTGCATTTCAAAACTATGCACCAAGTCGGGCTGGATTTCGTTTAGAATTTTTGCTAGTTTTTCGTTTGCGGTAACTTCTAAGAAAGGTTGTAAAGTAGTATAAAAAACTGGAAATTTTCGTTGTAAAAAGTATTCTCCTTTAATGTAAGGCACTTTTCTTTTTTTCCAATCTGTAATTTGCTTGATGTAAATTTTTGTGTGTAATTTTCCTTTTCCTAACACATCAAACCAATACAATTCATGCCCTGACTCTCTTAGATTTTCAATCCAACGAATGACATGAACTGAAGGCATTGATACAATTAGAATCTTCATAAACTTTATTTTAAAAACTTATACCCTTTTCTAAAAATACTAAAAAAAGTAAAACCAAATAAGGTTTTAATTATTCCGGTATAATCATTCAATACCACCTGTTTTTTTAAAAGTATTTTAAGATAGTAAAATCGTTTTGGATCATTTTTAACCAATGCTTCTCTAAAAAAATATTTACATCTATCTCTGACAAAAACTTTAAAAATCTTTTGATTAGCTTTTTTATTATGTGTGATTAATTTTAAATGTTTTTCCCTAGCGTATAATTCCGATTGAATTTCATTATAATTTAGTTTACATATTTCATGAGCTAATGATTCAGAATGAATTCGATATTGAATTAATGGACTATTTATGTACTCAATATTTGGATTCTGATACAACATTTGTAAATTGAAATCCCAATCATCTAAATTCTTAATTTTTTCATCGAACAACTGATTTTGTTTACTTAAAAACGATCTTCTCCATAATGGTCCACACACATAAAAAGTGATATTCCCAATTAAATAATCTTCTATTAAATTATTTGATTGTGTCTTGTTCTCATTGATTTTAGACAAAGTCAAATTATCTACCCGTTCAATTTTCGCCACAACTGCATCTGAATCCGATTCGTAAGCTTTAATATAAGTTTCCATTGCATGAGG
Organism: Flavobacterium sasangense DSM 21067; assembly: GCF_000686885.1. Taxonomy (GTDB): domain Bacteria; phylum Bacteroidota; class Bacteroidia; order Flavobacteriales; family Flavobacteriaceae; genus Flavobacterium; species Flavobacterium sasangense. The sequence goes on from NZ_KK366036.1 coordinate 18,386, forward strand.
AAAATACAAATCATCACTATCAAACCATTGAATAAATTCACCTTTACTTTTTTCAAAACCATAATTTCTACAAGTATTAGGCCCTTTTAATAAATCTTCTGGTCTTTTAAAAAACTTAAAACGAGAGTCTTTTGCACAATAAGTCTTTACAATTTCTTCTGTATTATCTGTAGAACCATCATCCACTATAATACATTCCCAATTGGTGTAAGTTTGTGCCAAAATACTATCGAGCGTTTGGGTAATTAAATGCGCTCGATTGTAGGTTGGAATGATTATGGAGATTAATTGTTTGATTTCCATGGCAAAATATATACTTTAAATAGAAATCAAAATTCTTCTAACTAATTTCAAGAAAGGAATCAATTGAAAATTTTTAAGATATTTCTTGAACAATAATAACCATTCAGAAATTTCTAATCCTCTAATTTGTTTTATTTCCACTTCATAAAACATAAGTATATCTATACTTTGTTTTTTAGAAAACTGAAAAAGTTTACTCTCAATTAAATCTTTATAAAATTTTATTGTTGCTTCTTTTTTTAAAGATTGATTTGAATTCATTCCAGTTAAGCTAGAATTAGAAACATTTATTGTAACTATTGCATCATTTATTGAATATATTGACTTTTTATCTGAAAAATCCACCCAAGCCATATCGTCACTATGCCAAGCTAAAGGGTAGTTTCTGAAATGAAATTTATTAAAAGACTCCCTTCTGAAGATATATTCAGAAAGTGAACTACGAGTATTGCCTTTTAATCTTCTAAAACAAGAATTAGCTGATGTTTCTAACACAGGATGTAAAAAAACGTTTGAAACTTTATTATTTATACTATCAACACATTGTGAAGCAAAACGAATAACATTACTAATATTTTGAAAATAATGATATTGCTTATAAAACTCCTCCACCACATTCCCACCCAATACATCATCGTCCCCTAAAATCATCAACCATTCCTCATCACCTGAAAGCGCTATACAACGCTCCCATTGTTGTGTTAAACTTCTACCTCCTAAATTAGATTCGAATCGATGGTAGGTAAAATCAAACTGTCCTTCAAATTTTCGCAATAATGTGGTACAATCTTCTGGACTAGCATCGTCACCAATGTAAACATTAAAACGCTTATCGCTTTGATTAGCTAACGATTGTAACGTTGCTTCAAAAAAAGTAAGTTTGTAAAAGGGTATAATGATGGCTAGCATTATTTTGTAATTTTATTTATAATTGCTTTAATGAACAAACTTACAGGTAAAGGAATTAATTTTTGAGGTTTTTTTAAAGCATATTTTTTTATAAAATCTTCTATGGAATCAGACTTTATAAAATCCAATTCATCCCATACGTTAGGTACTATAGGATGTATATTTTTAAATTCTTTATAATTTGAACTATTTAAACTTCTCCAAAACTCAAAATATTGAAGAGTATCAAAATCATCTCGATGCCCCCAATTCTTTATTTTTTTCAAAATTTCATCTTCAGATCTTGCCCAAGATTGATGAATAACCTTAATATTAGTTTGAAAATTTCTAACCTTATTATTGTTACGCGTGTGAGTATTGCTATTTTGATTAGTAATGAAAGGAAACTGCTCATTATTATCAATAAACAAATAACCCTGGCTTAATTCTCTGTATAAAGTAACTAATTTACCTTTTAAACAAATAGGGGTTAACCTTGGAAAGTACGTCAAAAAAATGTACTTATTAAGGTATTTAGCTACCGCTTTAAAATCATAGATGTATTCATCAACATCCAATTGTATTTTCCATCCTCTTCCTAACTTTGACAAAACTAAATTTCTTTGTCTAGTTTCATTTTCCATTGGTGTTAAATGGGATAAATAAAAAGTATCAAAATAAAAATCAATTTTATTGTTTTTATCAAACTTCTTTACCTCATCAAAAAAAGAATTTGGAATTTCAAAATTATTACCACTCCATGTTTTACGGTCTTTATCTATTGAAACTACAATTTGATCAACATAATCATATAATTGGCTTACAGATGTAAGAAACATGTAGTAATCATAAGATACTAAATAACTAACTTTTATCATAGCTTTATATTGATGACCATTTACTTGATATAAAAACCCTAGAATGTCTTGGTAGTGGTTTTGTCCTTTTGGTAAAATCTCCTTGCTCAACATTAAAAACAAACATCCCTTCTATTTTATACAACGATTCAATATGACCTGAACCTAACCAAAGATTGATAATATACTTGTCGGGTATTAAAGTTATTTGCTTTAAAGTTATTGTAAAACTAATTTCTTCTCCTTTTTTTAAAGCAAATAAATTAAAACCATCATCTTCATTAGTAACATGAGACATTAATTCTAAATTAGTATTCAATATATCAAGAGCTATTGATAAATCAGATAAGTAGTCATTAGCTTTTAAAACTAGTTTTATCTGAATCTCATCACCTAAAAACACGGTACCATCGTTACTTAAAATCTTTCCTTTATAGAACACTTGATGACTTAAAACTGTTACTCTATTTGAAAAAAGATAATGTTTGCTGTAATCTTTGAGACTATCTATCGACATTTGAGAATAGAAATCAATACTTTCATTTACATAACCATCAAATGCTTTATATCCATTTTCCAAAACAATTCCTCTGTTACACAAACTCTTCACCGCCGCCATATTATGACTCACAAACAACACCGTTCTTCCTTCCCCTTTACTCACGTCATTCATTTTCCCCAAACACTTCTTTTGGAATTCAGCATCTCCTACTGCCAACACCTCATCTACAATTAAAATCTCCGATTCTAAATGTGCGGCAACAGCAAAAGCCAAACGCACATACATTCCAGAAGAATAACGTTTTACAGGCGTATCGATATAACGTTCTACTCCTGAAAAAGCTACTATTTCATCAAATTTTTTGGTAATCTCGTGCTTACGCATTCCTAAAATTGCACCGTTTAGATAAATATTTTCTCGTCCTGTCATTTCAGGATGAAAACCGGTTCCAACTTCTAATAAGGAAGCAATTCTACCTTTGGTATAAATTTTACCCGTAGTAGGTTGAGTTACCTGACTTAATATTTTTAATAAAGTAGATTTACCAGCACCATTACGACCAATAATCCCCACAGAATCGCCTTGGTTGATTTCAAAATTGATGTCGCGCAAACTCCATACGTAATCACTTTCGCCTTTACTGCTTCTATCATTCGCTTCCCCAATTTTTAAAAAAGGATCTTCTTTACCACGCAAATTGTACCACCAACGCTTCATATCGTCTTTCACGGTTCCCGTGCCTACGAGTCCGAGACGATATTGCTTGGAGATATTTTCTGCTTTTATTACTACTTTACTCATTATTTATTTAAAATTCAACATTCGTTAATCATCATTCAAAATTTGATGCTTTTTAAAACACATAGTCACAATAGTTTTTCTTTGTGTTAATTTTAGTCCGAAGCTTCGGACGTTGCACTTGGCATAGTGAACATAGAAACTATTTTTAAATTCAACCCGTCCAAACACCTCCCTAACCCTCCTCAAGGAGGGAACTCCTTCTTATCACTTTTATTTATATCATTTTCAATTAAAAAAATTTCTTTTCATTCTTTTACCCATTTCCTCTTCTCCCAGTCTCCCTCATTCCTTGTCTCTAAAAAAGTGAAACGCCTCTGTGTAGCTCTCTCAACACCGACCACTTCAAAAAATCTCTGTGTATCTCTGTGCAAAAACATTTTCATTAGCCTTCGACAAGCTCAGGATGACAATCGTGTGAAACAAATTTCTAAAAATTTATCTTATTTAATTTTAAAAATCACTCCAATTTCTCTAATCCGCGTTCCTAAAAATTCAACATTCGTTACCCGAGAGCTCTGCTCGAACTGGCGAAGCAATCATCATTTAATATTAAAATCACCTCGCTACACCCCTAAAGTCCCCTCAAGGGGACAATTCCTTCTAATAACTTTTTCCCTTTATCACTTCAATTAGAAAATCCGCCATCATCCGTGCTTCGCATTAGCGAATCCGTTTCATCCGCGTGCCTATCTCAATACCAACCACTTCAAAAAACCTCCGTGCATCTCGGTGTAAAAAATTCAACATTCGTTATTCAACATTCAAAAACTTGAAACCTGAAACTTGAAACCCGTCTAAACCGTATCCATAAACGTCTTCTGCGTCTTATTAAACACCAAAACCCCTATCGCTAAAATTACTATCGAAAACAAAGACGGATAAACTAAATCTAAAATCGTAAACTCCCCAACTCCCAAATACGCAAATCGCATATAATCAAACAATCCTACCAACGGATTCAATTCTACTACCCATTGATAAGTTGAAGGAACCGATGAACTTGGATAAATAACCGGAGTAGCATACATAAACAACTGCACACCAAAACCAATTAACTGATTCAAATCTTTATATTTCGTGGTCATGGAAGACAATATCAAACCAATTCCCATGGAAATTAAAGCCATTAATACGATGATTAGGGGAGTCAGCAATATCCAACTATTAGGATGAATTTGATTTTGCAAGGTAAAATACCCCACAAAACAAACAAACAATAAAAACTGCACCCCAAACTTCATCAAATTGGAAATCACAATCGTTAATGGCATGATTAATCTTGGAAAATATACTTTCCCAAAAATACCCGCATTGGCATTAAAAACACCAGATACTGTAGTTAGACATGTTGAAAAATATCCCCAAAGGGTGATTCCGGCCATGTAGAATACTACTTTTGGTGCACCATCAGTAGATAATTGCGCCACGTTTCCAAAAATGATAGTAAATGTAATCGTAGTCAATAAAGGCTGAATAAAAAACCATAACGGACCTAAAATGGTTTGTTTGTATACCGTTACAAAATCTCTACGCACAAACAACACCAGTAAATCTCTGTAATGCCAGAGTTCTTTTAGATTTATATCAAAAAGAGAATGTCTTGATTCAATTACGGAATCCCATTGTTCTGCTGTAGTATTTTTTTGATTCATTGATGTAATGTATTGTAAAAGTCTTACCTAACAAGACTTAGCGGTCAAATTTAAACTTTTTTAGTGGATGGACAAATTTTATCAAGTAAAGTCTATTTTAAATTTTAAAGGTAAGGGCAAAATTCAAGGGCAAGGGCAAGATCAAAAATCAATTTGAAACTTGAAACAAAAACTAAAACATATAAGTCATATAAGTTTGTTTTGAGTTAATTAGATGGTGGTGAAAAGTTCATAAAAGAAATGCTGAAATGAATCATGCATAACAAACAAATCGTAGAGTCTATTGTGATTTATGTCAAGTGCAACGCCCTTAATAAACACAAAGCGAAACTAATGTGACTATGTGTTTCAAGAAAAATCCGCCAACTTCTGCGCTTCGCATTAGCGAATCCGTTTCATCCGCGTGCTAATACTTGAAACAAAAACTAAAACATATAAGTCATATAAGTTTGTTTTGAGTTAATTAGATGGTGGTGAAAAGTTCATAGAAGTTTTTTTTGCACGCAAAGACGCTAAGTCGCAAAGTTTAAAAAAATGGGAAAATTTGTATAAAAACCTTTTCCGCAGTCCCCATTTCGACAAAGCTCAATACTGGCTCACTCGAAGTGACAATTATTTTTATACGCTCTCTGTCAGACTGAGCGAAGTCGAAGTATCGAAGTCTTTCATTAGTTCTCGACCGACTGCGCTCAAAGTGACAATTATTTTTATACGCTCTCTGTCAGACTGAGCGGAGTCGAAGTTTTCATTAGTTCTCGACTCCACTCAAAGTGACATTATTTTTATTCCTTTTCAAATTCAAAATTCAACATTCGTTACCCGAGAGCTCTGCTCGAACTGGCGAAGCAATCATTATTCAACATTGAAAACACCTGCTACACCCCTAAAGTCCCCTCAAGGGGACAATGCCTTCTAATAACTATTTTATATTATCACTTCAATTAGAAAAATCCTCATAATCCTTTAATCCGTGGCAAAAAAAACAAAAAAGTGAAACGCCTTTGCTCCCTTTGCAACCCGAGACTAAAGATCCAATTGACGAAGTAAAAAACTTAGCGCTCTTTGCGAAAAAACTTAGCGTTCTTTGCGTTTAAATCAACATCACCACACCCCTAAAGTCCCCTCAAGGGGACAATTCCTTCAAAAAAATCCGCCAACTTCTGCGCTTCGCATTAGCGAATCCGTTTCATCCGCGTGCTAATACTTGAAACAAAAACTAAAACATATAAGTCATATAAGTTTGTTTTGAGTTAATTAGATGGTGGTGAAAAGTTCATAGAAGTTTTTTTTGCACGCAAAGACGCTAAGTCGCAAAGTTTAAAAAAATGGGAAAATTTGTATAAAAACCTTTTCCGCAGTCCCCATTTCGACAAAGCTCAATACTGGCTCACTCGAAGTGACAATTATTTTTATACGCTCTCTGTCAGACTGAGCGAAGTCGAAGTATCGAAGTCTTTCATTAGTTCTCGACCGACTGCGCTCAAAGTGACAATTATTTTTATACGCTCTCTGTCAGACTGAGCGGAGTCGAAGTTTTCATTAGTTCTCGACTCCACTCAAAGTGACATTATTTTTATTCCTTTTCAAATTCAAAATTCAACATTCGTTACCCGAGAGCTCTGCTCGAACTGGCGAAGCAATCATTATTCAACATTGAAAACACCTGCTACACCCCTAAAGTCCCCTCAAGGGGACAATGCCTTCTAATAACTATTTTATATTATCACTTCAATTAGAAAAATCCTCATAATCCTTTAATCCGTGGCAAAAAAAACAAAAAAGTGAAACGCCTTTGCTCCCTTTGCAACCCGAGACTAAAGGTCGAATTTACGAAGTAAAAAACTTAGCGAACTTTGCGAAAAAACTTAGCGCTCTTTGCGTTTAAACCAACATCACCACACCCCTAAAGTCCCCTCAAGGGGACAATTCCCTCTATAAACTTTTTTATATTATCACTTCAATTAGAAAATCCGCCAACATCTGCGCTTCGCATCAGCGAATCCGTTTCATCCGCGTGCCTATCTCAACACAATCCTCTTCAAAAAAATCTCCATGTAACTCTGTGTAAAACAACCCCGCTACACCCCTAAAGTCCCCTCAAGGGGACAATTCCTTCAAAAAAATTCGCTATCATCAGCGCTTCGCATCAGCGAATCCGTTACATCAGCGTGCCAGTTATATCACCCAATCTCTTCATCTCCCAGTCTCCTCGTCTCCTCGTCTTCCAACATCCCCACCATCAAACCGTCTTCAAAAAACTACGCAAATCCACCACTTTAACCCCTTGATAACTTGCCCCATCAAAGACACTCAAAGTGACCACCATTTTAGGGTAATTATCGTCAATGGCGAGCAAATTGCCAAATTCGCGCTCCATAGTTTTTTCAGCATCAAGAGTCAAAGCCACTTGAACATAGATCTTTTCGTTTTTTTTCTCTGCTATAAAATCAATTTCTTTATCTCCTAAAACCCCCACTTTTACAACATATCCACGAAATACCAAGTGATTATAAACAACATTCTCTATAATTTTGACACGATCTTCAATGCGATAACCCCAAATAGCATTACGAATACCTAAATTTTCAAAATAAAATTTATCACCTATTTCAAACAAACGTTTCCCAACGAGGTCATAACGTGCCACTTTATGTAATAAAAAAGCACTAACCAAATACTGTATATAGGTTTGAACTTGGTTGGGCGCCATATTTATTCGTTGCGACTTCAAAAAATCACTAATCTTTTTAGCGGAAAACAAACTGCCTGTCTGAGCCGCTAAAAACTGAACCAATTGCTCTAAAAAAAGCGTATTACGAATAGAAAAACGATTAATAATATCGCGATAAACAATGGTATGGTAAATATTTTTTAAATATTCAAAAACGATGGCATCCTCTAAAGGCAAATGTTTGATATAAGGCAAACCACCATACTTTAAGAAAAGATTCAAACTAGCTTCAGTATCCGTTAAAGTATGAAATTGTAAAAACTCGACATAAGACAAACTGTAAACCGTTATTTCAATATAACGCCCACTTAAATGCCCAGCTATGTCACCCGACAATAAATTCGCATTACTACCAGTACAATAAATATCAAGGTTTTCATAAAGCAACAACGAGCGTAGTGCTGCTTCAAAATTTTCTACATCCTGAATTTCATCAATAAAAACAAAAGTTTTACTTCCTGTAGCTTGATTAGAAACAACATAATCGTGTAAATCAGTAGCCGTTTTAATGTGAGAAAAACCAAGATCCTCTTTGTTGATATAGATTATTTTACCTTCAGGAAAATGTTCTTGCACATACGCAATAATTTGAAACATCAAGTAACTTTTCCCCACGCGGCGTTGCCCAGTAAACACCTTTATCAGGTTTTTACCAATGAACGGAATCACTCGTTCCATGTAATCCATTCTTGCAGTAATCTGTTTAGGAATATTCATTATAATCATACTTTAAATAATACGTAAAAATACAAATAATTATAAACATAATTATAACTTTTGCGCAAAAATAGAATTATTATAAATACAATTAAATCATCTGTCCTCCATTTTTCCTTATCTGTAATTCCGAGCTTGCCGAGGAATCTCCTGCCAAGCAGGCAACCCTACCCGCTAAAAAAAGTGCAGCTATTATCCAACTCTCCCCATCTCCAACCCTCCAAAAAGCAAAACGCCTTCGCGCATCTATCTCAACTCAAACCTCTTCAAAAAAAGCTCCGTGCAACTCGGTGCAAAACTTCGCCCAAAATCATGTAAAATCTGTGAATCTGCGGTAAAACCAACATCACCACACCCCTAAAGTCCCCTCAAGGGGACAATTCCTTCTAA
>NZ_KK366036.1:27909-37285 GCF_000686885.1 Flavobacterium sasangense DSM 21067
AACTTTTTACCTTTATCACTTCAATTAGAAAAATCCTCATAATCCTTAAATCCGTGGCAAAAAAACAAAAAAGTGAAACGCCTCTGTGCAGCTCTCTCAACACCATCCACTTCAAAAAACCTCCGTGAAACTCGGTGTAAAACTTCGCCAAACATCATGTAAAATCTGTGAATCTGCGGTTAAATCAACATCACCACACCCCTAAAGTCCCCTCAAAGGGACAATTCCTTCAAAAAAATCCGCCATCATCCGCGCTTCGCGTCAGCGAATCCGTTTCATCTGCGTGCCTATCTCAACACAATCCTCTTCAAAAAACTCCGTGCAGCTCGGTGTAAAACAACCCCGCTACACCCCTAAAGTCCCCTCAAGGGGACAATCACTTTTTACAACTTTTACTTATATCCTTTCCATTAGAAAAATCCCATCACCTCGTCTCCTCATCTCCCAGTCCCACATCTTCTCATTACCAAAACCCCCAATCGCGCGCCTCTATCACAAAAAAACACCCAAAAGTCTACCAAATTGCACCAAATCACACCAAATCACGTCTTGCACAAATCAAAATACAGTTGTAATTTTAAAGGAAACTATAAAACAATTAAATCATGGCAAAAGTAACAGCACCTTTCGAAATCAAAGGCACAATTGACGATTTAAATTTCTATAAGGCATCGGAACAAAATCTAGTCCGACTAAAAGGAAAACCGGGAATCACCAAAGAACAATTTGCAAACAATCCCATCTTCAAACCCATCATAGAACACGGAACAGAATTTGGAAGTTGTGTCCGTAAAGCAAGAGTTTTTCGCCTATTAGCAAAACAATTCTATGACAAAGCAAAAGAAGTGTCTTTCGCTGGAAGAGTCAACCAATTACTTTTCGAAATTCTGGAAGAAGACACTACTAATAAAAAAGGAGAAAGAAAACTAGAAATCGGACTCCAAATTCCCGAATTACATGAAATACTAGTCAACTTTGAAGGAAATAAATTAAGACCATTAAACAAAGTGGTAAAGAAAAAAGTGGAGTTCGATTGGACACAAAACAAAATCAATCTTACGACAATTAATACAGAAAAAGACATATTTTGGCCTGAGCCTGATGCCAATCAAATTCATATTCAAATAGCAATAGCCAATTGGAACTGTAAAGAAGACCTATTTGAAAATCACTACAGCAATGAAATCATTCTAGAAAAAACAAATGCAGAAGTACAACTTGAATTTGAAATAAACAAACTCCAAACAAAAGACTTGTGGCTAGCCTTTATTTACATTGGTTTCTCCAACAAAGAAAGACGAAAAACAAAACCGCTACACAAAAAATGGAACACCACCACCATAATCGGAATTCAAAACTTCAACCCAAAAAAATAATCCATACCACAAACTCTGTCAGAATTCAAAACACTGACAGAGTGTTTAATCACACCTTCTCCCTATCACCCATCTCCCATCTCCCATCAAAAAACCTCCGTGCAGCTAGGTGTAAAACTTCGCCCAACATCATGTAAAACCTTGCGAACTTTGCGGTTAAATAAGTATCATCCGCGTCCCAATCTCAAACAAGTGAAACGCCTTTGCTCCCTTTGCAACCCGAGACTAAAGGTCGAATTGACGAAGTAAAAAACTTAGCGCTCTTTGCGGTTAAATCAACATCACCACACCCCTAAAGTCCCCTCAAGGAGACAATTCCTTCTAATAACTTTTTCCCTTTATCACTTCAATTAGAAAAATCCTAATAATCCTTTAATCCGTGGCAAAAAAACAAAAAAGTGAAACGCCTTTGCTCCCTTTGCAACCCGAGACTAAAGGTCGAATTGACTAAGTAAAAAACTTAGCGAACTTTGCGACCCGAGACTAAAGGTCGAATTGACGAAGTAAAAAACTTAGCGAACTTTGCGTTTAAATCACAACCACTACACCCCTAAAGTCCCCTCAAGGAGACAATCCTTTTAAGAACTTTTTACCTCAACTCTTTTCAATCAAAAAAGTGAAACGCCTCTGTGAACCTCTTTCAACACCATCCACTTCAAAAAAACTCCGTGAAACTCGGTGTAAAAATACGCATCATCCGCGTTCTAATCCCCAAAAAACCTGAAACCTGAAACCTGAAACCCGAAACCTGAAACCTGAAACCCGAAACCTGAAACCCGAAACCTGAAACTTGAAACTTGAAACTTGAAACTTGAAACATCGACAACAAACAAAATAATTCGTAATTTCGCCAAAAATTCCCAACATGTTATCCCTTTTCAAATCGAAACCCAAATTAGCTGAGTTAATTCCATCAGGATATGTAGATATTCATTCTCATGTCTTGCCAGGAATAGACGATGGCGCTCAAAAAATTAAAGATGCTGAATTTTTATTGGAATCGATGATTGATTTTGGTTTTTCAAAAGTGATTACAACACCTCATACCATGAAAAACGTATGGGATAATACAACTGAAACTATAAAAAATGCGCATCATTTAGTTCAAGATGAATTACCTGAACTTTCTAAAAAAGTTGCACTTGAGTGTGCTTCGGAATATTTTTTAGATGAAAATTTAATGCAATTAGCACAACAAGAAAGTCTGCTAACACTAAAAGATAATGTTATTCTAATTGAAATGTCGTATTTGAACGCACCCATTCAGTTATATGATTTTCTTTTTGAGTTGCAACTTAAAGGCTACCAATTGGTTTTAGCACATCCAGAGCGTTACAATTACTTTCATTCCAACAAAAAAGAATTTGCAAAACTAAAAAAAGCAGGGTGCTTATTTCAGTTAAATTTGTTAGCGACTGTAGGTTATTATGGAAAAAATGTTGCTGAAACTGCCGATTATCTCTTAAAAGAAGACTTGTATGATTTTGTGGGTTCTGATATTCATCATAAAAATCACGTAGCGGCTTTCCAAAATAAGATGATCATTAAAAATCATCAAGTTTTAGAAGATACTATAACTAAAAATGTGTTTTTTAAATAAACTGAAAAGTTTTTCAAGGACAATAGGCAATTATTTTAGCTTCGCTCAAATGTTAACCTACGTTGTAGGAGATTGCTACTTCCGCGGAATGACAAAAAAAGTGAAAATTGAAACTTGAAACCAAAACAAGTGAAACGCCTCTATGCATCTCTCTCAACACAATCCAATGCAAGAAAACCTCGGTGTAGCTCTGTGTAAAATCCTCATAATCCCTAAATCCGTGGCTAAAAATTAAAACATATAAGTCATCTAAGTTTTTTAAAGTTTAATTAGATTGTAGTGAAAAGTTCATAAAAGAGATGCTGAAATGAATTATGCATGACAAATATCCTAATTTCTCCAGTCTGTCTTCCAAAAAACCTCAAACTTGAAACTTGAAACCAAAACAAGTGAAACGCCTCTATGCATCTCTCTCAACACAATCCAATAAAAGAAAACCTCGGTGTAACTCGGTGTAAAACTTAGTGAGACTTTGTGCTACAAAGCCGAAACTATTTAAAAAAACGTTTCCAAAAAGATTTTTTTTCAACCTCAACCCCATAGCCATAGCCATATCCGTAGCCATACCCTTTTGTAGAATCGGTATCGTTAATTAAAATAGACATATTTGGCAATTTCTTCTCTTGATACAAGCGTTCTGGCAAAGACAACATTCGTTTATCTAAGTAATTTGCTCTGGCAACATATACAAAAGCATCCGCATATTTGGATATCAATAAAGTATCCGTAACTAAACTTACAGGAGCAGTATCTACAATAATATAATCAAAATCTTGCTTTAATTGTTCAAACAATTCCGGCACCTTTTTGCCCATTAACAACTCAGCTGGATTAGGAGGAACAACACCGGCTGGCATAACAAACAAATTCGAAAAACCTGCTACTTTTGTTATGAAATCAGCTAAGTTCTCACCCTCATTGGAAGCCAAATAATTAGTAACACCTACCTTGGGAACAGATAAATAGTCATCTATTTTTGGATTTCTAATATCCAAACCTAATAACAATACTTTCTTATCAGACAAGGCAATCGTGGAAGCCAAATTTACCGATATAAAGGTTTTTCCTTCCTTAGGAAAGGTAGACGTTATAAAAATAGTTTTGGCCAAACCTTCTGGAACTTCATTTAGTAAAAACTCAAGATTGGTTCGAACAATACGAAGTGATTCAGCCGTACTCGTTCTGCTTGTGTTGGAAAGAATAACATCATTGGAATCCGATTTTGGAACAACACCAATAATAGGCATCGTAGTAGCTTGTTCAATATCCAATCGCGATTTAACTTTAGTATCTAATAATCTTCTGATGTATAGAATAGAAAAAGGAATTAGCAATCCTAATAATAAACTTCCCAAAAAAATAATTTGACGTTTAGGCGACACCGGATTTTTAGAGGCTATAGCAGTATCAATCACCTTAGCATTAGGAGCCGTTACAGCAAGAGAAATCTGAGTTTCTTCTCTTTTTTGCAACAAGTACAAATACAAAGCCTCTTTAATATTCTGCTTTCTATCAATATCTCTAAAAATCTTTTCTTGCGTTGGAATTTGAGAAATCTTTCCTCCTAAAACAGCTTTCTGACGCGTAATATCCTTCTTCTTAATTTTTAGTTGATTCTGCAACTGCAATAAACTAGAGGAAACACTACTTTTTAACGTAGTTATTTTAGCCTCTAAATTCAAAACCATACTGTTTTTTGACCCTGCTGTTTTCAACAACTTGTTGCGCTCTAAAACCAATTGATTATATTGTGCAATAGAAGCACTTGCGCCTTCCTCTGCAGGTAAAACATTAGCAGGAAGTAATTCAGAACTAGTATTAGAATTCATATAATCCAAAATACTACTAACCACCTTCAATTGGGTTTCAGTTTCTAGCTCTTTCTTTTCAAACTCAGTCGCATTTTCCAAAAACAATCCAGCTTCCGAAACAATATCCGTTACCTTATTTTGTTTCTTGAACGATTCAACATCAGATTCAACACCCTTTAACTCATCACTAATAATAAGCAAACGTTGTTCAATAAATCTAGAAGTATTCTCAGCTACATACTTTTTATCAGAAATAGCATCTTGATTATAATTTTCAATTAATGCATTTAAAAAATCCTCAGCTTTCTCTTGAACAGGATCTACTAAAGACAACTCGATAACACTAGTATTCTTTCCAATAGCAGCAATCGTTAAACGAGATTTAAAATGCTCAACTAAATTAGAAATAGGCGTTACTGCAACCAAAAGGTGCGTATCGGGTTGTATTGGTTTTTTCTTACGAGGTAAAACTACAAAAGTCGAACCCTTATAGGAAATTGGAACTCCTATCGAGTAATTCCCAAGGGATTTCCCTTCACCAGTCGCCAAATCAAATCGATTTATAGCTGTAAATTGAACATCAAAATGAGAAGAGCTAGAGTCAAATTCTGGCGTAGTCGTAGAAAACACAACCTCTATAGGACTATTGGTATACAACTCCGGCGATTTTACTCGTCCAATACTAAAATAAGATACCTGCAAAGACAAATCACGAATAGCAGATTCAATCAAACGACGCGATTTAATAACCTCAATCTCATTGTCTACATTGTTTTTTACATTGTTTAACAAACCCAAATCTGCAAAAGCAGAAAGTTCAGAAGCCATAGAACCTTTACGCTCATCTTGAACTAAAATAGTAGCAACCGCTTTATAATTTGGAATGGCATAGCGTAAATACAAAAAAGCTACAGTTATACAAACAACTAAGCTTAAAACAAACCAACGCCAATAAATCAAATAATTATCTAGTTCTTCCTTAAGATTAAAGGTAGCTGTAGTAGAATTTTCTATAGAATTTGGATTCATACTTATTTAGCAGTTAAAGCAATAATGGTAACAATTAAGGATAGTGCAGATATTCCAACCGTTAAATTAGGACCAACAACGGAAGAATTAATCCTAGTTTTGTTTGGCTCTACATAAACAACATCATTTTGAGAAAGGTAATACGACGATGAATTCAAAAAATCCGATTTTGTTAAATCTATTCGCTCCGTCGTTTTGGTGCCGTTCTTTTCACGAATTAGCAACACATTTTTTCGATTCCCATATATAGTCATATCACCCGACATACCAATAGCTTCCAACAAAGTAATGCGCTCACTAGAAACTGTATAAGTGCCCGGTTTTTGAACCTCACCCAAAACCGTAACTTTAAAATTTAAAATTCTTAAATTAACAACCGCATCACTAACATGATCTTTCAATAAGCCCTTCAAAGTAGCCACCGCTTCTGTCTTAGTTAATCCCCCTAAAACAACTGAACCCAATATCGGAAAATCAATTTTACCCGCTTTATCTAAAATATAAGTTTGAATTCGCTGAGTGCCAACAGCATTTTCAGTCGCTCCTTGAAGTGAAATCACATTCAAATTATAAGGTGCAGCAACTTCAGGATTTTCGGAAGAAACAGTAATCATAACAACATCATCGGGCTGTAAAACAGGCTCATAAGAAGTAAGTGAATTCACCGATGCAGTCTGCTGAAGATACAAAACCTTCTCTTTCGCAACACAAGAAACCAACAACAACAAAATACCAGTCAAGAAAGTAAAACGAATCAAAAATTGTTTCATGGAGGTCATATAGGTTTAAAATTAAGCAACAATGTTCCCTTAAAAGGCGCAAAAATAAAAAACTTTTGCATGGAAAACTAATAAAAGTATGCTTTTAACCATCTAGTCGCTCAAAAACAGAATTCTGACTTTTAAACTCCGGAACCATTTGTTTCATCAAGCGAACGGCCTGCTCATAGTCAAAAGCAACCGCGTGAGCACATAAATTTTCCATAAGAGAATTAAAAGCAACATAGTCATAACCACTCAGATCCTGTGCAATCAAAATCTTAGCATGATGCGTAGGCAAAACCTTAGAGGCATCATATAACAATTCTTCATACAACTTTTCTCCAGGACGTAAACCCGTAATCTGTATAGCAATGTCTTGTTCCGGAATCAAACCCGCTAATCGAATCATCTTTGTAGCCAAATCCAAAATGCGAACCGGTTTACCCATATCAAAAATAAAAATCTCACCACCATTACCCATAGCTCCAGCTTCTAAAACCAACTGACAAGCTTCAGGGATGGTCATAAAATAACGAATAATATCGGGATGCGTCAAAGTAACGGGGCCACCAGCCTCAATTTGTTTGGTAAACAAAGGAACCACAGAACCATTAGAACCCAATACATTGCCAAATCGGGTAGTAATAAACTTGGTAGCGGAAGGGTGTTCCGATTGAGTAGCCATAAACAACGTTTGTACATAAATCTCAGCAATACGCTTACTGGCTCCCATTATATTACTCGGATTAACCGCCTTATCTGTAGAAACCATTACGAAACGTTCCGCCTTAAATCGTATAGCCATATCGGCAACATGCTTCGTTCCTAAACAATTAGTCATAATAGCCTGATACGGATTGTCTTCCATCAATGGAACATGCTTATAAGCCGCCGCATGATAAACCAATTGCGGTTGATAACGCGAAAAAACATGTGCAACCAAACTAACATCACGTACATCTACCAATAACGGCGTAAGTATACAAGAAGAATTTACCTTAGAAAGCTCTAAACACAAATGATGCAAAGGGGTCTCTGCCTGATCCAACAACAACAACTGCTTCGAACCATAGGCCAACAACTGATGAACAATCTCCGAACCTATAGAACCAGCCGCACCTGTAACTAAAATCACTTTTCCAGCAACTTGATGCTGCACTTCTTGATTATCCAAAAATATAGGCTGACGCTCCAATAAATCCTGTATAGCAAAACTCTTAATCGACTTATTAATATCCTTAGAATCTTCCCATTCTTTTATTACTGGGGCGGTCAAAACCCTACAACCTAACGACAAACACGTCTCTACAATCTTTATTTTTTTAGTTTTACTCAACTGCTTATCCGCAAACAACAAAGCCTTAACATTGTGTTCTGTTAGTAACGTTTTCAAAGATTCCTTTCTGCCAAAAAGAGGCACACCCAACAACTCTTTCTTCATACGAATCCGTTTATCACCAACAAAACCAACCAATTGGTATTTCCTAGGTTGTTCTAAAAGTATAGCATGTGCTAACGCTATCGCCTGTGAGTCCGATCCGTAAATAAGTAATCTAGGCAAACTAGACGGAATAACGCCCGACAAATAATACTCAAAAAACAATTTAACTAATACACGAAAAGAAAATAGCATCAAAAAAGTAAACAAAGTATGAACAATCAATCCCGGCATCAAATAAACTTTATCTCCCGTCAAAAAATAATGCACATAATTAAAAACTACTAATAATACAAAGCCAGAAAATGTAGAAAAAAACAACTTTAGCGCATCAAAAAAACTAGAATGACGAATAATCCCAGCATACGTGCGATAGAGCAGAAAAAAGATCCCATGAACTAAAACAATTATCGAATATCGGAACAAAGGAGTGTAAGTAGTATAAAACTTTAAAGTCAAATTAGAAACTACTATATACGTCAAATAACAAGCCAAAGAAACTATACACACATCAATGCAAATGATAATCCAACGTGGCAAATACCCCAAATTAGAAAATCGGCGCTGCACCCATCCAACCAAATTACCTGTAGAAAACGAAGAAATTGAAAACCAAGCCATAAGAAAAACTTTAGCCCCTTCTTAAAGGGTAATTAATTTAAATTATTTTTTTATCAATACCTGTTTGGTTTCCAATAAATACAATTACTCGTATATATAATAGCAACCCAACAAAGCTACTAGCATGCAACGCAAGCTACTAGCCACTAACTAAGAATACCAAAACCCAAAACCCACACCTTCTCTGTCATTCCGCCAAAATAGGAATCTCCTACAAAGCAGGCCAACATCGCTTTACAAAGTAAAGCCCCCTTCTCCATTCATCATCCCTTGACCAAAATTCAACATTCAAAAACCCAAAACCTAAAACAAAGCACAGCGCCTCTTTCCACCTCTCGCAACACCATCCATTTAAAAAAATCCGCGAAGCTCTGTACCCAAAGCAATAGTAAACAGACATAGTAAAAAAACTTAGCGCTCTTTACAAAAAAACTTTGCGAACTTTGCGTTTAAATCAACATCACCACACCCCTAAAGTCCCCTCAAGGGGACAATTCTTTCTAAAAACAATTTACTTTAACTCTTTTAAATCAAATAAGTGAAACGTCCGAAGCTCCGGACTCTGTGCATCTCTCTCAACACAATCCACTTACAAAAAACCTCCGTGCAACTCTGTGTAAAAATCCGCAACCATCAGCTAAATCAGCATCATCCACATCCCAATCTCAAACAAGTGAAACGCCTTTGCGCTCTTTGCAAAAAAAACCTTGCGCTTTTTGCGGTTAAATCACAACCACTAC
>NZ_JMLU01000031.1 GCF_000686885.1 Flavobacterium sasangense DSM 21067
CTACTAATTCTTTTTGTGCAACGTCAATTCCCGCTACTTGCTTTACTACTTTTCTCATCATTACTTTTGTTTAAAATTTAATCATAAAGTGATGAATCTTCCTCCGTCTTTTCTCCTGATTGGATATTCTGGATATTAAGATTCTCTTAATTCCTTACATTCTGTTCAGACTCTAAAAGATAAAAAGAAATGAGGTAATTTCTTATATTCAATGTGCTTCATAGAGCTATTTGTCATTTAACTTACTCTCATCTCTTTTCACTTTATTAATGCAAATTTAAAAATCATAACAACTTATAAATTAACTTTGCAAACATAGGAGTCATATAAGTTTATATATTGGTAAAGCTTATTTCATTAGAAGTGTTTAATAAGTTCATTTAAGCTTAGGTGACTTATATGTTTATCGATTTAAATAGTTACAATATTTCCGTCTACCATCGTTAGTTTTCTATCTGCCATGTTGGCTAACTCTTCGTTATGCGTTACAATTACAAAGGTTTGCCCAAATTCATCGCGCAATTTAAAGAACAATTCGTGTAAGTTTTCGGCGGTATGCGTATCTAAATTTCCAGATGGTTCATCGGCAAAAATAACGGCTGGTTTGTTAATTAAAGCTCTTGCAACAGCAACACGTTGTTGTTCTCCACCTGAAAGTTCGCTTGGTTTGTGATGCGTTCTTTCGGCTAAACCTAAATAGGATAATAAACGTTTGGCTTCGGTTTCCACTTCTTTTTTATCGCGATTGGCTATAAATCCTGGAATACAAACATTTTCTAAAGCGGTGAACTCTGGCAACAATTGGTGAAACTGAAAAATAAAACCTAAATGTTGGTTTCTAAATTTTGAAAGTTCTTTGTCTTTTAAATTCAAAACAGAAGCTCCATTGATTTCTAAAGTAGTATCATTTTGTTTGGCAGGTTCGTCTAAAGTGCCTAAAATTTGAAGTAAAGTCGTTTTTCCAGCGCCCGAAGCACCTACAATTGAAACGATTTCTCCTTTTTTTATGTGCAAATCCACTCCTTTTAAAACATGAAGTGAATCGTAATATTTATGTAGATTTTTAGCTGTAATCATAACCGAACATTTCTACAAAGAAACAAAGATTTTTGACTAATAAAAAAACTATTGTTCATCTATTCACGTATCTCAAATAATAAAGTTAAGTTAAATTAGATTTTGTGTTTAATTTTTTTGTAGATTTGTTAAACAAAATAACCAATAGCATTTATGAGAAATACAATTAAAGGGTTATCAATGGTTTTAAGTTTGATTTTTAGTTCGTGTACGGCTAAAGAAAAACCAGTAGTAAAAGAAGAATTTAAAGAACCGATTAAAGTAAAAGTGAAAGAAGGTATGGAAGTTGCAACATTTGCTGGAGGCTGTTTTTGGTGTACCGAAGCGGTTTTCTTGGAAATAAAAGGAGTAGAAAAAGTGGTTTCGGGATATATTGGTGGGAAAACGGTTAATCCAACCTACAAAGATATTTGTACAGGCGAAACAGGTCATGCTGAAGCCATTCAAATTACGTTTAATCCAAATGAAGTGGCGTATGAAGATTTATTAGAAGTTTTCTTCGGGACTCACGATCCAACAACATTAAATCGTCAAGGAGCTGATGTGGGAACACAATACAGAAGTGAGATTTTCTACCATTCGGAAGCTCAAAAAACAAAAGCGGAAAACTACATTCAATTATTAGAAAAAGAAAAGTTGTACGACAAAAAGATTGTGACTAAAGTTTCTTCGGCTACGGTATTTTATCCTGCAGAAGATTATCATCAAAATTATTACAATCAAAATTCAAGTCAAGGCTATTGCCAAATGGTCATTGCACCGAAATTAGAAAAATTGCGCAAATATTATAAATCGAAATTAAAATAGAAGGGAAAAATTGCTATGAACACTACTATTGAAAAAGAAATATTCGACATTATCGGTGATAATCATCAAATGACATCGGTTGAAACGCCGTTACGACCTGATGCTTTTTTTAAATCAGATGCTGAAAAGATGGAAGTTATTGAACATCATTTTGAAATCATCATGAAAGAATTAGGTTTGGATTTAACCGATGATAGTTTGCAAGGAACACCGCATCGTGTAGCAAAAATGTTTGTGCAAGAGATTTTTTCGGGATTGAATCCAGCGAATAAGCCAAAGATTTCAGTTTTTGATAATTCGTATCAATATGATAAAATGTTGGTTGAGGCGAATATTAGCTTCAATTCTACTTGCGAACACCACTTTTTACCGATTGTTGGGAAAGCACATATTGGTTACGTTTCTTCTGGAAAAGTTATCGGTTTGTCAAAACTAAATCGTATTGTGGATTATTATGCAAGACGTCCACAAGTACAGGAGCGTATGATTATGCAAATTTTCAACGAACTAAAATCGGTTTTAGAAACGGATAATGTTATTGTGGTGATGGAAGCAACGCATTTATGTGTATCAAGTCGTGGCATTAAAGATGAAAGTAGTTATACTTCAACCTTACAATATGGTGGCGTTTTCAATCAGAAAGAATTCCGTGACGATTTTTATAAGATGATTCATAAAGAATAGGTTTTAAATGTCGTATTTGTTTCGTACATTCGTTAAGGAAATTACGAAATTAAAATGGCACAAGAACCTGTTATAACGTCACCCATTCCGCCAAAAAATAATAAAGGAACGATGCTAGTGCTGAGTTTGTTTTTTGATGCTATTGGTATGTTAACTTATTTAGTTCCAGTTTTTGGAGAGATTACCGATATATTTTGGGCACCGCTTTCAGCCATTTTGTTAATTATAATGTTCAAAGGCACAGCAGGAAAGTTAGCAGGTGTTTTTGGATTCATTGAAGAATTACTTCCGTTTGTAGATGTGATTCCGACTTTCACTATAACTTGGTTTTACACTTATGTAATAAGAGGAGGAAAAGGACAAGAATAAAAAAAGAATCAAGGCTTCTTTTTTAGTTTTGTGTCAAAATATCTTCCGATAAAACCTAATTTCATTCGGTCTAGCATTTTCTTTTCAAACTCCCAAAAGAAAGTGAATTGTCCAAAAATAAAACCAAAAAGAACTAAAAGCACTTGATAAATAGGAAATATTAAAACCAATCTTAGAATTCGGTACAACCAATGTGGTTGAAAAGTTTCTGGAATACCAATTAAGGATAAAAAAGGTTTTGCCAATTGTAATGAACTAAAGCCCGTAATAGCAAATACTATAAAAATAATCGTTAATTGCCAGTTTGAAGTTACATTCCAGCGTTCTTTAAGTTTCTTCATAAACTATATTCTTGGTACAAAACCACCTAATTGTTGTTTGTTGGTAAGTTGGAAATAGACTAAGTAATTGTAAATCATATAATTTACTTCAAATCCATAATCAATTCCAGCTTGGTAATTAATTGTCATTTCATATAAATTTGGATTGTACTGAGAAGGTAACATGGCTCTTCTATTCCATTCTAATACCCAAATTCTATTTCTTGCTTCTAAATAAGATTGTGTGTAATAATTTCTTGGTCTAGCATAACTATTGAACCAAGAAGTGAATCCACCATCAATAATAACAACGTCATATTCAATTTCTTCGTTAGATATACGAATAGTATCGCTTTCAAGCTTTGGTTTGTCTTCAAAAGTTTTTTGATTTTTTGAAGAATTACAAGCCATGAGCACTGAAAAAATTGTAAAAAATAGTACAATAATTGATTTCATAACTTATGTTATTTAGAAAGTATAAAGATAAAAAAAAGCACCGACATAAGTCGATGCTTTAAAATATTTATAATGAAATTTTATTTGCCAAAAAGTTTTCCAAGTAAACCTCCTAAACCACCTTTTTTTGTAACGGCTGCCATAGCATCTCCCATATCTACTTTTCCATCATTATTTTGATCTAAGCCAAATTGTCCTCCGTATTTAGAAACAGCATCCATTAATCCACCACCGTTTCCTCCAGAAATAGCACTTACTAAATCGCTCATATTAAATCCAGGTTGGTTCGGATCTTTAGCTTTATTAACTAATCCTCCCAAAATTTGTGGAATTAATCCAGAAGCAACACTTCCGGCAGCATCAGATGATAAACCGAATTTTTCTCCTAAGTTTCCAGTTACTTTTTCAGTCAATTGTTGAACTACTGGGTTGTTGCCATCAATAGAAGTTTTACCACTTAACATTCCAGTTAAATCGTTAATGTTTCCACTTGCAACTATATCCTGTAAACCTGAAAGGATAGAACCTCCGGCTTCTTGCATTACAGCATCATTTTGTTCATTTGGAACCGCTGGATTGTTTACTACAGCATCGCCGCCAAATTGTTTTACTAATTCTGAGAGTTGATCAAACATAATTTTATAGTTTTTGTTCAGTTAAAGATAATAAAATTTTAATTATTTTTCAATAAGCTGATGATCTGCTCAGCAAGTTCTGTGCCAATTCTATCTTGAGCTTCTTCTGTAGCTGCTCCAATATGAGGAGTTAATGAAATTTTTGGGTGCATTAAAATTTGAATTTCTGGTGTAGGTTCTTTTTCAAAAACATCTAAGCCTGCAAATAATACTTTTCCTTCATCTAAAGCCTCAATTAAAGCTACTTCATTAATTACACCGCCACGAGCACAATTTACGATTCCTACATTTTCTTTCATTAACTGGAATTCGGCTTTGTCAATTACATAGCCATCTTGTGCAGGAACGTGTAATGTGATAAAATCAGAATGCTTAAAGATATCTTCTAAAGATTCGGTAACAATTTCAACATTAATAAATTGTCCATTGTAGAAATCCACACGAATTACCGCTTCATTAACATATTTATCGGCAGCAATTACCTTCATTCCTAATCCTAAAGCCATTTTTGCAACTGCTTGACCAATACGACCAAAACCAATAATTCCTAATGTTTTTCCTCGTAGTTCAATTCCGTTGGCATAGGCTTTTTTCAATCCGTCAAAATTGGTATCACCTTCTAAAGGCATATTTCGGTTTGCATCATGTAAAAAACGAACTCCTGTAAACAAATGTGCAAAAACCAATTCCGCTACACTTTCAGAAGATGAAGCTGGCGTATTAATTACATGTAAACCTTTTTCGCGAGCATAAGCTACATCAATGTTATCCATTCCAACACCACCACGACCAATAATTTTTAATCCTGGACAAGCATCGATAATATCTTTACGAACTTTTGTTGCACTACGAACCAAAATTACTTTTACATCGTGTGTGTTGATAAAGTTGGCCACTTGTTCTTGTGCTACTTTGGTTGTGATAACTTCAAAACCACCTTTTTCTAAAGCTTTAATTCCGCTTTTTGAAATTCCGTCGTTTGCTAAAACTTTCATTTTATTTTTATTTTTTTATGCTAGTTACTATTTCACTAGTTGCTAATTACTAAATTTTATTTTCTAATTCTTTCATTACATCAACCAAAACCTGAACGCTTTCTAACGGCAAAGCATTATACATCGAAGCTCTATATCCACCAACCGAACGATGTCCAGCTAAACCAGAAATTCCTGCTGCTTTCCACATAGCATCAAATTTTTCTTGATGTGCTTCATCATTTAATAAGAATGTAACATTCATATTACTTCTGTCTTCTTTAGTAGCCGTTCCTTTGAATAATGGATTTCTGTCGATTTCGTTGTAAAGTAAATTTGCTTTTGCTTCGTTGATTTTTTCGATTGCTGCAATTCCACCTAATTTTTTCAACCATTGTAAAGTTAAAAGTGATGCATAAACTGGAAATACGGGTGGCGTATTGTACATACTTTCTTTTGAAACATGTTGTTGGTAATCTAACATGCTTGGAATTGTTCTTCCTGTTTTTCCTAAGATTTCAGTTTTTACCACTACTAACGTTGCACCAGCTGGACCCATATTTTTTTGGGCTCCGGCATAGATTAAATCAAATTTTGAAAAATCTAATACACGCGAAAAAATATCTGAACTCATATCACATACTAAAGGCATATTTACTTCTGGAAAAGATTTCATTTGGGTTCCAAAAATAGTATTGTTACTAGTGCAGTGAAAATAATCTGCATCAGATGGAATAGTATATCCTTTTGGAATATGATTGTAATTTTCTGGTTTTGATGAAGCTACAACTACGGTTTCTCCAAAATGTTTGGCTTCTTTAATAGCGCCACTTGCCCAAGTTCCAGTATCTAAATAAGCGGCTTTTCCGTCAACTTTCATTAAGTTGAAAGGCACCATTAAAAATTCTAAACTGGCACCACCGCCTAAAAATAATACTTCGTATCCTTTTCCTTCCAAGTTTAAAAGTTCTAAAACTAAAGCTCTAGCTTCTTCCATAACGGCTACGAAATCTTTACTGCGGTGTGAAATTTCTAAAATAGATAATCCTGAGTTGTTAAAATCTAAAATAGCTTGTGCTGATTTTTCGAATACTTCTTGCGGAAGTATGCATGGACCTGCACTGTAG
Source organism: Flavobacterium sasangense DSM 21067 (assembly GCF_000686885.1). Taxonomy (GTDB): domain Bacteria; phylum Bacteroidota; class Bacteroidia; order Flavobacteriales; family Flavobacteriaceae; genus Flavobacterium; species Flavobacterium sasangense. The sequence continues at coordinate 6,450 of NZ_JMLU01000031.1, forward strand.
TTGTGTTTTTTCATTGTAGATGTAGTTATTTATTTAAAGGTCAAATTTCGGAAATCTTAAATAAAAAATAAGACTAAATACTACAATAATTATGAGATGTTATTAACAAAAACGATTTAGTTAAAATTTTTTTGTAAAAATTATAAATTAATAATTATTTGTTGTTTTTTTTATTAAATGAGTAAAGATTGTTTTTGAAAGCAAAAAAATCATCTTTAGTTTTTTCTAAATGTCGAATTTGAATTTTTTTACCCGAAATTGTAGTTATAATTAAACTTTCACCAAGTTCACTTCCATATCCAATACTGGTTATTGCGGTTGATTGTATACGATCTATTTCACTCCAATCTAAGTTTATTGCTTCATTATCAGTTATAATGTCGGTTTTAATCCATTTCATATTTAAACCGCTTTCAGATAGCGTCCATTCCATAATACCTTCGCCCGTTCTTTTATTTAAATAGTAAAATAGTGGCAGAAATAGGATAAGGAATAAAACTAAAAAGAGGAATAATCCAAGCTTATCTAGTTTTATAAAATTATTTAATGTGAATACAGAAATTCCATAAAGTAAAAAGAATACAATAAACCAAAAATTTTCAATTGTTCTAGATGCTGTTTTTACAACAAATTTCATTTCAAACTAATTAAAAATGCCAAAGTATCTACATTATCTGCATAATCCCAAAGTTTTGGTTGTTGGGTTTGACCAAAAGCTACTGAATTAGGAATCAAATCTTTAGATACAATACACTGAATTTGCTCAGTATCAGTATGTAATCGAGTTTTGATTTCTTCTAAGTCATCATAAAATTCATAAAACACAGAAGAAATAGGAGAGGCGTAGCTTACATCTTCTTTAATTGTTAAAAACTCGTTGTCTAATAATTGAAAATTACTCATTAAGAAAACAGCTTTGTTATAATCGTAATTATTGGCGTATTTTTCGTAGTGAATCACATCGCGATATTCGTACATTGCTTTAAAGAAGGCTTCAAAATTATACCCTTTTGGAACAAAAAGTTTAGAAACATTTCTGCATCCCAAACCAAAATATCTAAAAATATCTTCTCCTAAACCCACTAAATCTTCATGCGATTCCGTTCCATTTAATACAGCAACCGAATTTCTATTTTTGCGAATGATGCTTGGTTTGTCTTTGAAATAATATTCGAAATAGCGAGCTGTATTGTTGCTTCCAGTAGCAATTACGGCATCAAAACCTTCTAGTTTGCCTTCAACAAAGGTTATTTTTGAGTTAAGTTTGGGTTCAATGGCAATCAAATAATTTGCTAAAAATTTTAATAAATGTTGGTCGTTTGATGAGGTTTTTACCAATACATCATGACCCGAAATCAAAACCGAAAGAAAATCATGAAAACCTACTAACGGAATGTTTCCAGCTAAAATTAAGCCTACTTTTTTAGGTTCAATTTTTGAGAAATCGTAGTTCGAAAGCCAATGATTTAGGTTCTCTTCCGTTAAGGCTTTGGCCCAAGATTGAATGCTATGTAAAACTTGTTCCGGAGTAAACCAACCGTTGTGCGATTGCGAAAGTTCAATTAAAGAGGCAAAGTCATCAAAGAACAAATCGTTATGTAAAACCGATGCCGATTTAACGTTTCCTTCTTCAGAAAATTGACGTAAGAAATTCCCTAATTCAACAAAACTCGATTTTATTTCAATTTGTAACATTTGTAACTTGTTTATATTTAGTATACGTTGTATTTTTGCACAAAGATATGAAGTGAAAAGGCATTAGCCAAAAGTTTAAATTAATAAGAGGTATTACTTTTAAATAATTAAGCTTTTAAACAATTAAACGTAAAGAAATGGCAATTATAATAACAGACGAATGTATCAACTGCGGGGCTTGCGAGCCTGAATGTCCAAATACAGCAATTTATGAAGGAGCAGATGATTGGAGATGGAAAGATGGTACAAAACTAAGTGGTAAAGTAATTTTACCTGATGGAACCGAAGTAGATTCTGATGCGGCTCAAACACCAATTTCTGATGATATTTATTACATCGTTCCAGGAAAATGTACAGAATGTAAAGGTTTTCATGAAGAACCACAATGTGCTGCGGTTTGTCCAGTAGATTGTTGTGTTCCTGATGATAATCACGTTGAAAGTGAAGAAACGTTGTTAAACAGACAATCGTTTTTACATAACGAATAAATACTTATTTACAATATTAAGGAAGAGAATTTTCACTTAGAAAGTTCTCTTTCTTTTTTTAGTAGGTTGAGAAACTTCACGAGATACGTGTTTTGTAATTAAATTTTCGCTATATTTGATTGATAATCGGGATTTTATGATAAAAAAACTCGCTTTTTTATTATGTTTTTTCACAAATTTCGTCTTTTCACAAAATTTGGAGTTTACCATAATTGTGAAAGATTTCGATACCGATATGCCTGTTGAGGAAGTTACAATTACAGCTCTCAAAACTCGTCAAGGCTTTTTAACAAACAAAGATGGAAAAGCGATTATTAGTCTAACTCGATCTTCCGATTTAGAATTCATTCATTCTTCTTACAAGACTCTTGTGGTGAAATTTGCAACCTTAGATAAAAAGGAAAATGTAGTGTATTTAGAGCCTAATACACAACAATTAGATGAATATATTATTACTAAAGATCATCCTCAAGAAATTTTAAAACGGATTATTGAAAATTCTAAAGATAAAATCACCATTCCCATAAGTTTGAAAGTGTATTTGCACGAATTTTATAAACAAGATAATCAAATCGTTTTTTTTAATGATGGATTGATAAATTTTCAAATTTTAGGAAATGAGAAAGCTATAAAAACGGATATTTTAATAGAACAAAATCGTGCTATTGGTGTTTTAGATGGTGATATTGATGCTGATGTTTTAGGTTACGATTTGAATAATATTATTGAAAATTATTACCAATTCAAATATCTAGAGGAAGTACTCGATGCTAGAGCAAAGAAGATTTATGATTTTTCGGTAAAAACCTATCCTTCAAATGAGGATTATTTGGTAATAAAGATTGTTCCGTTACCCGAATCTAAGGGGATTTTGTCTGACTTCATGGTGGTGTACGATAGCAATAAAAAGTTGATAGTGGAAGTAAGTTCCTATGTAACTCCAGATCGACTTCAAACATATAAAGAAAGCATGTTTGCTTCGAGAAAAGTATATAAATTAGAATTTAAAAATACATTCCGACAAGAAGGGAATTATTATTATTTAGCCAATTCTAAAGAAGTTATTGGTTTTGAAAAAAAATATAAAAATAAAGAACGACGAATAGAAGTCAAAAATCATATGGTAATTACCGATTTCAATAAAAAAACCTTTGAATATGGCGAAAAAAATATTTTCAAAGGAAAATCGCTTATCAATAAAAAGACTTCTTTTTTTACGGATTATTGGGATATCGAATCAGGTTTTGTTTCTACTGCAGAGGAAAAAGCAATTATAGAGCGATTAGGAAAAGGCAACGAAGAATTCCAAAACGAAGATGAAAATCCGAAAGAATAACTACTTCGTCATCATATTTAATCTTTTGGGTGTAATTAGTTTTGTTTATAGATTTTCGTCACTTCGAGTGATTTTTAAAAGTAAAAATGCTAATTTTTACTTTTAAAAATAGTATCGAGAACTATAGAAATTATAATTTTTATTACTGTTCTTGCATTTTATATATTCCCATTCAATGCGTTTTTATTTAATACTTTGATACTAATCAGGATTAAAGTATATTTGCGCACTTTTAAAAATACATTTAAAATGAAAGCAGGAATTGTAGGATTACCAAATGTTGGAAAATCAACTTTATTTAATTGTTTATCAAACGCAAAAGCGCAAAGTGCGAACTTTCCGTTTTGTACTATAGAACCTAATATTGGCGTAGTAAACGTTCCAGATCCACGTATTGCTCGTTTAGAGGAATTGGTTAAACCAGAGCGTGTTCAAATGGCAACAGTAGATATCGTAGATATTGCAGGTCTGGTAAAAGGAGCAAGTAAAGGAGAAGGTTTAGGAAATCAATTCTTAGGAAACATTAGAGAATGTAACGCCATTATCCACGTTTTACGTTGTTTTGATAACGATAATATCGTACACGTTGATGGAAATGTAAATCCAATTCGCGATAAAGAAACTATCGATATCGAATTGCAATTAAAAGACCTTGAAACAGTTGAAAAACGTTTGGAAAAAACCAATCGTGCAGCAAAAACTGGAAACAAAGAAGCGCAAGCTGAAAAAGCATTATTAGATAGAATTCGCGAAACTTTATTAGCGGGTAAATCAGCTCGTACAGTAATTCCTCAAAACCAAGATGAGGAAGTTATGATGGAAGAATTCCAATTAATCACTACAAAACCAGTTTTATATGTTTGTAATGTGGACGAAGCATCAGCAGTAAACGGAAACAAATATGTAGACCAAGTCCGCGAATTAGTAAAAGATGAAAACGCAGAAGTAATCATTCTTTCAGTAGGAGCAGAAGCTGATATTACGGAATTAGAAAGCTACGAAGAACGTCAAGTGTTCTTAGAAGATATGGGATTAACTGAGCCAGGTTCGGCAGTTTTGATTCGTGCAGCTTACAAATTATTAAAATTACAAACGTATTTCACGGCTGGAGTTAAAGAAGTTCGCGCTTGGACAATCAACATCGGAGATACAGCACCAAAAGCTGCTGGAGTAATCCATACTGATTTCGAAAAAGGATTCATTCGTGCAGAAGTTATTGCATTCGAAGATTTCTCCAACTACGGTTCAGAAGCAAAAGTAAAAGAAGCAGGAAAATTAAGAGTAGAAGGAAAAGAATACATTGTAAAAGATGGTGATGTGATGCATTTCCGTTTTAATGTGTAATTTCGAGAATATAGAAAACAGAACATAGAATATAGAAAACCGTTGAAGCAATTCAGCGGTTTTTTTGTGGCACAACATTTGTATTGGAAAATCAAAACAAACTAACATGAAAAAATATCTTATTATAGCCGCATTTGCTTTGGCTATGGTTTCCTGTAAAGATTCAGGATTGCACAACAGTTTTATTTATTTTTCTGAAGCCCAACCCACAAATGTGGATGAGATAAAAGAATTTCCGAAGAAGTTTGTTCGAACGTATACATTGGATTATTCACATCGTTTAGTTGTGGAACCAAAATGCGCTTACATCAAAGAAATTGAAACCATTACGGCTTTAAAGTCTGAATTGGATTCGATTCCTGAATTTGAATTACGCAATAACCAAGTTTTTGATAAATTCGAAAATAAACCTTATAAAACATTTATAAAAGGCGATACAATTGCATTTGAAATCGAACGTTTGGATACTATTTTTTCTTTTGCTGAAAACGAAGTTGCAAAAAAATATAAATCTTCATTAATCTTAAATAAAGAAGTAGATGGTAAATACCAAACCAGTATTTTAAGATTGTCAACCATTGGGGCAAAACACATTCAACTTGGAACTAAAAAAGATTTTACCAAATTAAATTCTGAACTTAAAATTCCATTTGCTGTCGAAATGAAGGAAAATGATACACTTCACGTTCTTTTAACACCATCACGTGCCGATTTTAGAAAATTACTTCGTTTAGATGGATTTGAATATGCAACTATTTATTTGATGAAATAATATATTATGAAAACCATCAAAAAACTACTAAAGTATTTCGCAATTTTCATTCTATCATTATTTGCGTATTTGTTAATCGTAACCTTATTGTCATTTGTTTCTGTAAATGAAGATGTTGCTGAAAATCATGGGGAAATTCCAATTTACATTCTAACAAACGGAGTTCATACCGATATTGTTTTACCAATAAAAAACGATTATCACGATTGGTCAACCCAACTCAAATTTGAACATACCAAATCAAAAGACACTACGTATCAATATGTGGCTTTAGGTTGGGGCGACAAAGGTTTTTATTTAGAAACGCCCACTTGGGCTGACTTAAAAGCAAGTACAGCTATAAAAGCAGCTTCAGGTTTGAGCACATCGGCTATGCATGTGACTTTTTATAAACATTTGAAAGAGAACCAATCTTGTAAAAAGATTCAAATTTCGTTAGAAAATTACAAAAAGTTGGTTGCATTCATTAAGGAATCTTTCCAAACTAAATCAGGTGAATTTCTAAAAATTGAAACCGATGCTGTATACGGAAAACACGATGTTTTTTATGAAGCTAACGGAAGTTATTCGCTATTTTACACATGCAATTCTTGGGCAAATCAAGCCTTAAAAGCAACCAATCAAAAAGCAGCCCTCTGGACAATTTCAGATAGTGGAATTTTTAGGCAATATGATTAGTTAAAAAGTCTTTCCTCTTTCCTCTTTTCTCTATCTTCTTAACCGTATTTTGTCAATAACTTATCGGTTTTTCGCTTCTAAACTTTGGAGATAAATGCTATATTGCACAAAATCCAAAATCTGTCTATGTTAGAGCAAAATCAATATACCGAAGACAACATACGTTCGCTCGATTGGAAAGAGCACATTCGTATGCGTCCGGGTATGTATATCGGAAAATTAGGTGACGGTTCATCGCCTGATGATGGTATTTACATTCTGTTAAAGGAAGTTATGGACAACTGTATCGATGAATTCGTTATGGGTGCCGGAAAAACCATTGAAGTCACTATCAAAGATAAATTGGTAACCGTTCGCGATTACGGTCGAGGCATTCCATTAGGAAAAGTGGTTGATGTAGTTTCCAAAATGAACACAGGAGGAAAATACGATTCCAAAGCCTTCAAAAAATCCGTAGGTTTAAATGGTGTCGGAACGAAAGCGGTAAATGCTCTTTCGAATTACTTCAGAGTAGAATCGGTTCGTGATAACCAACAAAAAGCAGCAGAATTCTCAGCTGGAAATTTGACGCTGGAAGAAGATATTCAAGAAACTACAAAGCGAAAAGGAACCAAAGTTTCTTTCGTTGCCGATGATACCATTTTCAAAAACTACAAATACCGAAACGAGTACATCATCAAAATGCTTAAGAACTATTGTTATTTAAATCGTGGTTTAACGATTTATTACAATGGAGAAAAATACGTTTCGGACTATGGATTGAAAGATTTATTGGAAGAAAATATTTCGGCAGAAGATATGGTTTATCCAATCATTCACTTGGAAGGCGATGATATCGAAGTTGCCATTACACACAGTAAATCTCAATATTCAGAAGAATACCACTCGTTCGTAAACGGACAAAATACTACACAAGGAGGAACGCATTTAGGGGCTTTCCGTGAGGCAATTGTAAAAACCATCAAAGAGTTTTACAACAAGCCTTTCGAAGCTTCTGATATTCGTAAATCGATTGTGTCTGCGGTTTCTGTGAAAGTAGAAGAGCCAGTATTCGAATCGCAAACCAAAACCAAATTAGGTTCTACCGATATCGGTCCAAATGGTCCAACGGTTCGTACGTTTGTAAATGATTTCATCAAAACGAATTTAGATAACTTCTTACATAAAAATCCAGAAGTTGCCGATGCTTTATTGCGTAAGATTTTACAAGCCGAGCGCGAACGTAAAGAACTTTCTGGAATTCGAAAATTAGCCAAAGAACGTGCTAAAAAAGCCAGTTTACACAATAAAAAATTACGCGATTGTCGTGTCCATTTAACCGATGCTAAAAATCCAAGAAGTTTAGAAAGTACGCTTTTTATTACTGAGGGAGATTCGGCTTCAGGTTCGATTACAAAAAGTCGCGATGTAAATACACAAGCGGTTTTCAGTTTACGAGGTAAGCCTTTAAATTCTTACGGAATGACGAAAAAAATCGTGTACGAAAACGAAGAATTCAACTTATTACAAGCGGCATTGGACATTGAAGAATCAATGGAAGATTTGCGCTACAACAACATCGTAATCGCAACCGATGCCGACGTCGATGGTATGCACATTCGCTTGTTGTTGATTACGTTTTTCTTGCAGTTTTTCCCAGAGTTAATAAAAGACGGACACTTGTATATTTTACAAACGCCATTATTCCGTGTGCGAAATAAAAAGGAAACGATTTATTGTTACAGCGAAGAAGAACGCGTTAACGCCATTGAAAAGCTAAAACCAAAACCAGAAATCACCCGATTCAAAGGATTAGGGGAAATTTCACCAGATGAGTTTAAGCATTTTATCGGGCAAGACATTCGCTTAGATCCAGTCATGTTAGATAAAGCCACAACGATTGAAACCTTGCTAGAGTTCTACATGGGTAAGAACACCCCAGACCGACAAGAGTTCATCATCAATAATTTGAAAGTGGAGTTGGATGTTGTTGAAAAGTAGTTGTTTGGAGCACAAAGTTTCTCAAAGTTTAACACAAAGTCACACCAAGATGTGTTGAACATTGCGAAACTTAGTGAAAAACATAGTGTAACATTGTGATACGATAAAATATGACTGAAGAAAACGAAATAAGCCGAATAATTTTAGATTGCGCCTACAAAGTTCATACAAAGTTAGGTCCAGGATTGTTGGAAAAAGTTTACAGAGAATGTTTAGCTTATGAATTAGCGAAATGCGGATTAGAAGTTAAACAAGAATGTCCTTTTCCAGTTATTTATGAAGATATAAAAATGGATTGTGGTTACCGAGTAGATATTCTAGTAAATAATAAAGTTATAGTGGAATTGAAAGTGGTTGAAGAGTTTACATTAGAGCATACAGCGCAATGTCTAACATATATGCGACTTTCAGAATGCAGATTAGGATTACTTTTAAATTTTTATAAGAAATCATTAAAAGACGGTATAAAAAGATTAATATTATAACATTGTGAAACTTAGTGAAAAACTTTCAGTGACATAGTGTTACAATTAAAAAAATATTTAAGACAAAGTAGAAATATAAACATTGTGAAACTTAGTGTAAAACTTTGAGAAACATAGTGCTACAAAAACATGAAAGACGAAGAAGATAACATCATCCCAGAAGACGATAATTTAGAAAATCAAGACAAACCTCAAAAAGAGGAAGGTTTTGAGGATATTCATGTGTCAACGGGACATCATTTTTACGAAAACAACGAAAATCCAGAAGATACCATTACCAAAGTTACAGGAATGTACAAGGATTGGTTTTTGGATTACGCTTCCTATGTAATTTTAGAGCGTGCCGTTCCTGCGATTGAAGACGGTTTCAAACCCGTACAACGTCGTATCATGCATTCTATGAAAGAGTTGGATGATGGTCGTTACAACAAAGTGGCAAATATCATCGGGCACACCATGCAGTATCACCCTCACGGAGATGCTAGTATTGGTGACGCTATGGTGAACATCGGACAAAAAGATTTGTTGATTGATTGCCAAGGAAACTGGGGAAATATTCTAACTGGTGACGGAGCCGCAGCACCACGTTACATCGAAGCTCGAATTTCAAAATTTGGTCACGATGTATTGTTCTCGCCAAAAGTTACCCAATGGCAATTGAGCTACGATGGTCGTAAAAACGAACCGATTCATTTACCCGTAAAATTTCCATTGTTGTTAGCGCAAGGTGGTGAAGGTATTGCCGTAGGTTTATCGACTAAGGTTTTACCACACAATTTCAATGAGTTAATTGATGCGTCGATTAAAATTTTGAAAGGAAAACCATTCACACTATTTCCAGATTTTCCAACTGCCGGAATTGCCGATGTTTCCAACTATAATGATGGAATGCGAGGTTCTCGTGTGCGCGTGAGAGCTAGAATTGCGCCTTTAGATAAAAATACCTTGGTGATTACCCAAATTCCGTTTTCGACCGATACAACTAAATTGATTGATAGTATCTTGAAAGCCAATGAAAAAGGGAAAATCAAAATCAAGAAAATTGAGGATAACACAGCTGCTGAGGTTGAAATCGTAATTCACTTACAACCTGGAACTTCGCCAGACAAAATGATTGATGCGTTGTATGCATTCACCGATTGTGAGTTGTCTATTGCACCACTAGGATGTGTTATTGAAAATTGTAACAAGCCTTTGTTTATTGGTGTTTCCGATATTTTGAAGATTTCTACGAATCGTACGTTGAATATTTTAAAACGTGAGTTAGAAATTCAATTAGACGAACTCGAAGCGAAGTGGCATTTTGCGAATTTAGAGAAGATTTTCATTCGTGAAGAAATGTATATCGACTTCAAATTATATTCGGATAGAGATTCACTATACAAATACATGTACGACCGATTTGAGCCTTTCAAATCCATTCTAATTCGTGAAATTGAAGACGAAGATTTACAGCGATTGACGCAAATTCCAATGATTCGTATTACACGATTTGACTCGGATAAAGCAGATGATGCAATTGCGAAATTGGAAGCCGAAATCGAGCAAGTGAAGCATCATTTAGATCATTTAATTGATTATGCAGTAGATTATTTCACCACTTTAAAAGACAAATACGGAAAAGGAAGAGAACGTTTAACGGAATTACGTAATTTCGACAATATTCAAGCGACGAAAGTAGTATTACGTAACCAAAAATTCTATGTGAATAGAGAAGAAGGTTTCGTAGGAATGGGCTTGAAAAAAGACGAATACGTAGGCGAATGTTCAGACATAGATGATATTATCGTTTTCTTACGCGATGGGAAAATGATGGTCACCAAAATAGATGACAAAAAGTTCATTGGTAAAGATATCATTCACGTTGCTGTATTCGATAAAAACGACAAACGTACCATTTATAACATGATGTATCGTGATGGTAAAAACGGTTCTACATTTATCAAGCGCTTCAATGTTTCTGGGGTTACTCGTGATAAATTCTATGATTTAACGCAAGAAAAACCAGGTTCAATGGTATCGTATTTTTCTGCGAATCCAAATGGAGAAGCAGAAGTGGTTACGATTTTATTACGCCAAGTAGGAAGTGTGAAAAAACTGAAATGGGATGTTGATTTTTCGGACATTGCTATCAAAGGAAGAGCGTCTCGTGGAAATACGGTTACCAAATATCCAATCAAAAAAATCGAACTAAAAGAGAAAGGAATTTCGACTTTACGTCCGAGAAAAGTTTGGTTTGATGATACAGTACAACGTTTAAATGTCGATGGAAGAGGTGAATTGTTAGGCGAATTTAAACCAAACGACCGCTTGTTAATTGTCAACCAATCAGGGAAACTGAAAACAATAATTCCAGAACTTTCAACGCATTTTGAAGAAGACATGATTGTGTTAGAAAAATGGAATCCAAACAAACCGATTTCGTGTATTTATTATTGTGGAGAAAAAGACAGATATTTCGTAAAACGTTTCTTAGTTGAAAACGAAAATAAAGAAGAAATTTTCATCACTGAGCACGAAAAATCACAGTTAGAAATCGTTTCTACTGATTGGCGTCCGGTTGCTGAGGTAATTTATGCCAAAGTAAAAGGTGTTCAAAAAGAAAACCAAGTAGTGGATTTAGAACAATTCATAGCAGTAAAAGGAATCAAAGCATTAGGAAACCAGTTAACTACGGATAAAATCAAACAGATTAACCTATTAGATCCGTTGCCTTATGAAGAAGTATTAGAGGAGCCAGAAATTCCAACAAACGAAGCTTCAGAAGAAGGAAACGACATTCAAGATTTCAATATAGAATTAGACGACGACGGACAAATTACGTTGTCTTTGGAATAAAAAAAAAATAGAAATGTTCGAAAAACCTATAAAATTGTTGTCATGCTGAATTCATTTCAGCATCTAATTTTAGAAACTGAAACTAGTTCAGTTTGACAAAAAAACAAGGTTTTTCGAATATTATTTTTATTGATTTTTATCATTTTTCATCCCAAATAAAACACTTAATTTCGCTCTAAATTAAAACACAACAACATGTCAACATTTCCATCAGACATTGAAATTGCACAAAATGCAACCATGTCTCATATTAAAGATATTGCCAAAAAAATCAACATTTCAGAAGACGATATAGAATTTTACGGCAAGTACAAAGCCAAATTACCTTTAAACTTACAACAAGAAAACCCAAAAGGAAAACTGATTTTAGTTTCTGCCATGTCACCAACGAAATATGGTGAGGGAAAAACAACCATGTCGATTGGTTTAACGGACGGATTGAATTACATCGGTAAAAAAGCGATTGCCGTTTTACGTGAACCTTCGCTTGGGCCCGTTTTCGGATTAAAAGGTGGCGCTGCTGGTGGTGGTTATGTGCAAGTGTTGCCAATGGAAGATATTAATTTGCATTTTACTGGCGATTTTTCAGCGATTGAAAAAGCGAATAATTTACTTTCTGCGGTGATTGATAATAATTTACAAAACACAAAATATTCTTTAAATCTCGACCCAAAATCGATTGCATGGAAACGTGTGATGGATATGAACGACCGTTCGTTGCGCCAAATTATTATTGGAGTAGGAGCAAAAGCGAATGGAATCATGCGTGAAGACGGATTCAATATTACACCAGCTTCAGAAGTCATGGCAATTTTATGCTTGGCGAAAGATTTAGAAGATTTGAAATTCCGTTTAGGAAATATATTTGTAGGGAAAACGTTAGATGGAAAAGCCATTTTCGCTCGCGATTTGAATGTAGTAGGAGCCATGGCAACTTTATTAAAAGATGCGATTAAGCCTAATTTAGTGCAAACGATTGACGGAAATCCAGCGATTTTACACGGTGGACCATTTGCTAGTATTGCGCAAGGAACTAATACCGCAATCGCAACAAAAATGGGCTTATCGTTAGGTGATTACGTAGTAACAGAAGCAGGTTTTGGTGCCGATTTAGGTGCTGAAAAATTCCTTCATATCAAATGTGAACAAAGTGGCTTAAAACCAGATGCAGTAGTTTTAGTAGCAACAATTAGAGCTATTAAGCATCACGCGGGATTAGCTGCTGAAGATTTTAAAACAGAAAACGTAAGCGCGATTGAAAAAGGCTTCTGCAATTTGGAAAAACACATCGAAAACATGCAACAATTTGGATTGAATCCTGTGGTTTGCATCAATGCTTTCCCAGATGATACGCAAGCGGAATATGATAAATTGAAAGAACTTTGCGTTACAAAAGGAGTAAGTGCTATCGTAAGTACAGCTTTTGCTCAAGGTGGAAAAGGTTCGGCTGAAGTAGCGCAAAAAGTAATTGAAGAAATTGAAAAAGGAACAGCCAATTACAAACCATTGTACCAACCTTCGGATTCTATTGAATATAAAATTAATGTGGTGGCTAAAACGATTTATGGTGCGAATTCAGTAGAGTTTTCTCCAAAATCGAAAGCACAGTTAAAAATGATTAACGACTTAGGATTTAGTCACTTTTCGGTTTGTATGGCGAAAACACCAGCGAGTTTTTCAGATAATGAAAAGTTAATTGGTCGCCCTACGAATTTTGATATTACGGTTCGTGAATTTGAAATCGCGAGTGGGGCAGGCTTTATTGTGCCGCTTTTAGGTGAAGTAATGCGTATGCCAGGTTTACCACCGGTACCAAACGCAGAACGTATTGATATTGATAATAATGGCGTGATTACAGGATTGTCGTAATCCTATCTTCTATAAAATAAAAATGTCCCGAAACTATCGGGACATTTTTTATGTAATAACTTTTTAATTAGTTTCTCTTACGCATTTTCATATTAATGAATTCTACTGCCAGTGAAAAAGCAATTGCAAAATACAGATAACCTTTAGGAACTGCACCTACATGTTGGCCTGCTAATTGCGCATTCGATAAATGCATACTTTCGGTAATTAACATAAATCCGATTAGAATTAAGAAAGCTAGACCTAAAATTTGAATCGATGGATTCGCATTTACGAAATTCCCAACAGGAACAGCAAACAACATCATGATTCCTACAGAAATTACTACGGCAGTAATCATAATTACCAAGGCGCCTTCGATACCGTTTGTCATACCAACAGCTGTTAAGATACTATCAACAGAGAAAATAATGTCAATTAACAAAATTTGACCAATTACACTTGCAAATGATTTAGCTGCAGAAGTTTTAAGTTCTTTCTCTTCTTCACCTTTGTGATCTACTTTTTCGTGAATTTCTTTGGTACTCTTGTATATTAAGAACAAACCTCCAAGTAATAAAATTAAAGCTTGACCTGTAATATCTGCTGAGAACCATCCAAAGTCAAAACTAAACCACGGCGCTTTCATGGCAATTAATAAAGTAATTCCGAATAGCAATGCGATACGCATAAACATGGCTAAGAAAAGTCCTATTCTAGTAGCTTTTTTGCGTTTTTCTTGCGGTAATTTTCCCGTAACAATCGAAATGAAAATGATGTTATCGATTCCTAAAATAATTTCTAAAAAAGTTAAGGTTAAAAGTGCTATCCAAGCATCGGGATTTAAAAATACTTCCATTTTTATGTTTTAGTTTTAAAACTAGTTATACGTCGGCTAGTTCAGTTTTGTTACAGTCCCGCGTTGTTTTTTTGAATCTCCTACAAAAGAATATTCAAATGTATAGGAATTCGCATTGGTAGTCAAAATTTTCATTTGAACTGCTTTTTTCTCTTCTCTATTTTTTGGATGAGTATTTTGCATAATATATTCGCAATCATTTGTCCATCGAACTTTAAAAGTGTCTATTTTTCCTTCGTAGGTTTCAATTTGAATAGAATCGTTTCGTTCAAAAGTACTGGTGTATTTTTTGCCTTCGATTTCAGTTTCTGATGTGAATTTACCAGTTTTGAAATCTTTACAATTACGTTCTTGATTGTAACAAGAAGTTAGCAATGTAAGTAGTAATAAACTGCAAATAGAATATTGTATTTTGAATTTCATAATTAATTTTTGAAATTGATCTTGTTATTGATTGTTTTTATCACCATCAAATAAGCTTTTAACTAAAGTCATAATTCCTTTAAATATCAAAAACATAGCTGCTAAGGCAATAATAATTCCTAATGCTAATATGTAAGGATATAAAGGATGCTTTTCGTTTTTGAAAGCACTATTAATAATGATTGGGCCAAGAAATAATAAAGGCAAGGCACCTGAAAGATATTTTATTCCTTTTGCTAATATGTTTTTATCTGTTGCCATTAGAAATTAATTCGAAGTCCAACTCCATTACTATTATTCACAATATTTAGTTCGAAATTATCACCTAAAGTTTTCTTTTGCTCTTGTAATCCCGAATTATAAATATCAACACTATTTTGTACCATTTTCTTTCTTCCTGATAAAATTGGAATCGAAATTGCCATTAAACCTACACCAGCATAGGAAATAACAGTTGGATATTTCTCATTTGATACCAAACCTTTTACTAAATCTGCAGCAGTTCCACCAATTCCTAAACCAAGTAAAAAACCACCAAGCGATTCTTTCGTTTTGGCTTTTTTAAATAAATGCAACGCTTTTAAATCGGTTTTCATTAAAGTTTTAGTTTCAAAAGAAGATAATTGTTCTCCGTCTTGATAAATTTTCCCGTTTGTATATTCTAATTTTTGAGCAAACGATATTGAAAATCCTAATATTGCTACGATTAAAAAGAATTGTTTCATGATATATTTTATTTGTTGTTATTATAAAAATCTACTGCATTTCTAACACTTCCGTGTGTTTGTAATAATTGATTGGCTTCTTCATAACTTACTGGAATTTCCTCCATAATCATTCGCGTTCCTCTATCAATTAATTTGGTATTACTCAACTGCATGTCGACCATTTTGTTGCCTTTTACTTTTCCCAATTGAATCATAGTGGCTGTTGAAATCATGTTTAAAACCAACTTCTGAGCGGTTCCAGCTTTCATGCGAGAACTTCCTGTTACGAATTCTGGCCCAACCACTACATCTATCGGAAATTTGGCGGTTTTTGATAAAGGACTTTCCGCATTGCAACTGATACTTCCGGTGCTGATGTTATTTTGATTGCACATTTCCAATCCACCAATAACATAAGGTGTAGTTCCCGAAGCGGCAATTCCAACCACAACATCATTTTCATTGATGCTCCATTGTTGTAAGTCTTTCCAAGCTTGTTCTCTGTCGTCTTCGGCAAATTCTACTGCTTTTCTAATCGCCGTATCGCCACCAGCAATAATTCCAATAACCAAATCAAATGGAACTCCAAACGTAGGCGGACATTCTGAAGCATCTACAATTCCTAAACGGCCCGAAGTGCCTGCACCAATGTAAAACAAACGACCACCTTGTTTCATTTTCGAAACGATTTCAGTCACTAATTTTTCAATTTGTGGTAACGCTTTTTCTACAGCTAACGGAACGGTTTTGTCTTCGTTGTTGATATTCGTCAACAAATCCGTAACCGACATTTTTTCTAAATGTTCGTATTTGGAAGCTTGTTCAGTGGTTTTGGTAAAGTTCATGCGATTATTTTAAAACGTGATGTGCCAATACATTCTGCACATCATACACATTAACTGATTTATTAAATTGTTTCACGATACTTGGATGAGCTTCGCTTGAAACCCAAATTTTCAATTCGGCTTCTAGGTCAAAAGTTCCTGCCGTTTCTACGCTGAAACGTGAAATGCTTTTGTAAGTAATGGATTTATATTCGATTTTGCTACCGGTAATTCCTTGTTTTTCAATTAGAATTAATCGTTTGTTGGTGAAAATAAAAGTATCGCGAATCAATTTGAAACCCAATTCGATTTCTTCACCTGTAATTAAAAGTTTTCCGTAATCTTTTACTAAAGTTTCTTGATTTACAGCACCTGCATTGCCAAGTAGCGCAGAAAATAATCCCATATTAAATGTTTTAAATGTTCTTCAAATTTAAGTAAAAAGTACTTACGTTTTATGTTGAGTTACGATTAATGTGAATGTCCCATTTCAATTATATAAGCCAACACAAAACCAAATACAATCATGGTAATTTTAGCCAAATTGAATTTATGTCCTTCGTTACTTTCAAAAATAATAGTAGACGAAATGTGAAATAAAATCCCCACTACAACTGCCGAAATTTCCTTTGAGTAATGTTGGGCAAAATGCATTTGTTCCGCTAATAAAGTTCCTAGTGGTGTCATTAATGCGAAAGAAAACATAAAAGCAAAAATCATCATTTTATTCATCTTCGCATTTACGAAAAACAAAGTCAAAATAATAGCAATAGGGAAGTGGTGTATGGCAATTCCGTAAGCTAAATTGTTGTTTTCGTGAATTGGGAAACCTTCTAACAACGCATGAATACACAAACTAATAAACAACAACCATGGAATATGGTGCAATTCGTTATGCTCGTCAGTATGCACGTGAACGTGACCGTGTTCGGCTCCTTTTGAGAAAAATTCTAATAAGATTTGGAACAAAATTCCAATCATAATAAAAACACCAACTGGCAACGTGGCATGCGCTTCTTCTCCTTCGTGAACGTGGTTATGTCCTTCGCTAAATAATTCGGGAAGTAAGTGCAAAACCGTTAACGAAAGTAAAAATGCACCACTGAACGCCAATAATAATTTGATGTTTTTTTTCTTTTGTGGTTTTAAAAACAAAGCGATTAAAAACCCTAAAATAACAGCCGAAAAGGTAATGATATATTGCATTATTTAAAAATCATAATTAAACGTTCGGATTGTGTTTTAAAGAATTTTCGCAATTTATAATCGCCAAAAATATCCAAAAGATAGATACCCGCTTCTTCCATCATTTTCTCAAAATCTTCTAAGCGAAGGGCTTGTACTTTTTCGGTGAAATGAAACTTTTCGCCTTTATCTTCAAAATCAATTTCTTTGTAAATGTGTCCGTCTTTCAAATAACGTTTGATGTGAAAATCAATTCCGTCTACCGATTTTATTTCATTGGCAACTAAATTTTCCAACACATAATCCACATTCATAAAATCGATAACAGCAAAACCCGTTTCGGTTAAACTGTTGTGAATGGCTTTGATGGTTTTGTAATTGTCGGCATCGTCTTCAAAATAGCCAAAACTTGTGAATAAATTGAAAATCGCATCATACTTTTCGTTACACGTTTCACGCATATCGTGTACTTTAAAATGCAGCTTTTCATTGGCAAACTCAGACGCTTCTTTAATGCTGTTTTCAGATAAATCAGCACCTGTGACATCAAAACCTAACGAGTTTAAATAAATTGCATGACGCCCTTTTCCACAAGCCAAATCTAGGATTTTAGCATCTTCAGGAAGGTTTAAATAATGCGTCAAATTGTCCATTAACAATTGCGCTTCTTCGTCGTTGCGTTCCTTGTATAAAATGTGATAATATTCGGTATCAAACCAAGATTCGAACCAATTTGAAGGTTGTTGGTTGTTTGTTGTTGCTTGTTTATTATTGCTATCTGACATTAATTCTGAATTCGTTTCTTTCAAGTAGCAAATTTAATGTATTTTTGCACAAGAATACCCTAATTATTACGATTGCAATTGATTTTTGCAATTGAACTTGAATTTGTAGAATGGAAAATTTTAAAATGACTGCCAAAACCTTCTTTGGTTTTGAAGAAATATTAGCTAAAGAATTGCAGATTCTTGGTGCGCAACATGTGGAAATCGGTACACGTGTGGTGAGTTTTAAAGGCGATAAAGGATTTATGTACAAAGCTAATTTGGCGCTTCGTACGGCTTTAAAAATCTTAAAACCCATTAAAACGTTCAAAGCGCATAACGACAAAGCGTTGTATGAAGGTATCAGAGCGATTGATTGGTCGGATTACTTAACTGAACATAATACGTTTTTAGTAGAAACTACGTTACATTCTGAAAACTTCAATCACAGTCAGTTTGTAGCTTTGAAAACCAAAGATGCGATTGTAGATCAATTTAGAGATTTGAACGGAAAGCGTCCAAGCATCGATAAAGATTTTCCAGATTTACAAATTCACGTGCATATTGACAGAGATAATGTAACAGTTTCCTTAGATTCTTCGGGAGCTTCGTTGCACCATAGAGGATACAGAAGTGCTACCAACATTGCACCTATCAACGAAGTTTTAGCCGCTGGAATGTTGATTTTAGCAGGTTGGGAAGGAAAAAGTCATTTCTTAGATCCAATGTGTGGTTCGGGAACTATCTTAGCCGAAGCAGCGATGATTGCTTGTAACATTCCGGCAAACATCAACCGTAAGGAATTTGCTTTTGAAAAATGGAAAGATTGGGATGCCGAATTGTTTGATAATATTTTAGAATCGTTATTAAAGAAAACACGCGAGTTTCATTACACGATTAAAGGTTACGACAAAGCGCCAAGTGCCGTTTCAAAAGCAAAAGACAATGTTAGAAATGCCAATTTAGACGAATACATTACCATTACCAACGAAAACTTCTTCGATTCTAAAAAAGAAACCGAAGGTCCGTTGCACATGGTTTTCAATCCACCTTATGGAGA
This sequence comes from Flavobacterium sasangense DSM 21067, assembly GCF_000686885.1. Lineage (GTDB taxonomy): Bacteria > Bacteroidota > Bacteroidia > Flavobacteriales > Flavobacteriaceae > Flavobacterium > Flavobacterium sasangense. The sequence goes on from NZ_JMLU01000031.1 coordinate 25,736, forward strand.
GCGTTTGGATATTGATATGGAACGTTTTTACAGAGAAATTGGAGATACTTTAAAACAAAATTATCCTAATACAAACGCTTGGTTTATTACTGCGAATTTAGAAGCATTAAAATTCGTAGGGTTAAAGCCAAGTAGAAAAATTAAACTTTTCAATGGTAAGCTAGAAGCGCGTTTGGTAAAATACGAAATGTATGAAGGCAGCAAGAAAGGAAAATATATGAATACTGAAGAGTAAAAGTAAAGAGTAAAAAGGGAAAAGTGAAAAGTCATTTTGACAATTTAACAGTTCAACAATTTATCAATTAAACATTATAAACAATGAATAAAAAAGTAAAATCTTTCTTATATAACTTCTTAGGATTTGTGGTGATTTATTTACCAACATTATATTTAGTTGGTGAATTTACCCATTTAAATGGTCTTTGGATTCCTATGACGGCATTTATGGTAGCGTTATTATTAGCTCCAAAATTTCAAGCGATTAAAACGCACAATGGTGAAAAAATATACATGAAGTGGCTTTTTATTAAAGGTGTGAAAGAAATTGAATAAGAAAATTCCGAGAGAGAACTCGGGATTTTTTTCTTTATACTTTAAAAATGGCGAGTAGCCATAAACAGCTTTTAGATTGGGTTTTAACGTTTTGAGGCTTTAAGAAGTGGCGAAATTTTCTTCACAAGCCATCACAAATATACCGAAAAGTGTTTAAGAAAAAACTTCTTTTTTAAGAAAAAGTGCAAACACTAACCTTTTCAAAAAATCACTGACCTAGCCATTTCTTAAAACCGCTGTTATGCGTTCGGTTCTTTTTTTACGTTTTTTTTGCTATTGTATATAAACTGGAGTTTTGTCAATATCATTTAATTCTTTAATGTAAGCTCCATCAATTGAGAGAACTATCGTTTTGTAGCCCAATTTTTCTAATTCGTTTTTTTCGTTATAGAATAATTTTGCATTATTTCCAAAGCGATGTGAAAATGTATAAATAGCAAGTTTGTTGTTTTCGAGATTTAATTGTTTTCCATCGTTTAAATTTTTTAATATAATTTTTTTAGAGGCTTCAGATGGAGAAGAAGCTTTAATGATGGCATCGTTTGTTATTTTAGGTAACAAATATTTAGGTGAGCATTGCGACTTTAACTCTTCTGCAACTTCTTGTACAGTTGATATATTGTTATCTGTAATGAATACAACGATTCCATATTTTTCTAACTTTATATTCAAAGAATCATTTTTTGTTGACAAATAATAAATTTCAGAAGAAGGAATTTTAAATTTCTTATAAACATATTCCAAATATTCTTTTGTGGTATTAAATTCAGTGTTTTTTTGACCATAAGAATTTAAATTACCAAAAATGATTAAAAGTAATATTATATGTTTTGATATGATTTTCATAATTTCTAAATTTATAGGAAACAGTATTTATAGCGTTCTGTAATGAACTGACGCATAACTCAGAGGCGCTTTGCGCTGGGGCTTTGCGCTTGCGCAAAGTGCGTGTTGAGGGAAGTCCGTTAGGGCTTTCCTCGTGCAAAGCGCCTCTGAGTTGAGAGGAAAGCTCGGAGAGATTTCCTCTCAACGGGAAACGGCTTTGCGAAGGAGCGGAAAAGTAAGCACAAAAGTTCAGTTTAGCACTACCGTAGCATAAGCTATTTTTATTTGCTAAATTACAAAAAAAGGAAATAAAAATGGTTTATGCGTTAATAGAATTACTGTCGTTGAATTTTGCACTTAACCCGCTCTTTTGCAAAACCGATGTTAGCTGTAGTGCTTATCAGCATACAAAAAACGCTCTTTCTTAACAGAAAAAAAGAGCGTTTCAATATATTGATCTTTCAGAAAAATTACTTCAGAAAGTTTTTTTCCCAATAAGCTGGATTCGGGTATTTATAGAAACCTTCTCCAGTGGCTACACCAAGTTTGTTTTTATCGATGTAGTTTTCTTTCAACATCGCCGCCGCTTTTATTTTTGTAGGATTCTGTGTTTTATCAGCGGCCATTTTATTGATGTTGTATGCAGTAGTAACGCCTACCACATCCAAAATACCAAATGGTCCAACTGGTGCACCGGTTGCGACCATCCATGTTTTGTCGATGGTTTCCACATCTGCCACTTCGTTCACATACAAATCCAACGCAGCACTCAAAAGCGGTACCAATAAGGAATTTACGATATATCCCGGCTGCTCTTTGTATATTGGCAATGCCACCATTCCGATTTGTTTGGCAAATTCTAAAACGGAATTAAATGTTTCGTCTGAAGTGCCGGGATGTTTCATCACTTCTCCGGTATTGTGTTTCCAGATTTCATTGGCAAAGTGTAAGGCTACGAATTGTGCAGGACGACCTGTATATTCGGCAAACTGGCTTGGTAGCATAGTGGAAGAGTTGGTCGCAAAAACAGTTTTAGCGGGTGCTACTTTCGCCAACTGTTCGTAGAACCCGATTTTAATCTGCGGATTTTCCGGAACGGCTTCGATAAGCAAATCGGCATCTTGCACCGCTTCTGCCAAATTGGAATTGTATTGCAAATTTGCTTTAGTGGCTGCAAGCTGTTCTTCCGTTGCCTTCAAATCTTTTTTATACGATTCCGCCAAAATATCAAATTTCGCTTTGGCTTTTTCCAAAACCTCATCATTGATGTCGTAAACGGTTACATTAAAACCGTAAAAAGCTGTCTGGAAAGCAATTTGGTAACCCAAAACACCACTTCCTGCCACGGTTACATTTTTAAATGTTATCATTGTATTTTTATTTATTTGTTAACTTCTATAAGATGTATGAATGGCTTTTGCCAACACATCGGGGCGTTTCCAATATTCTGTTACGGGAGTAACTTTCTTATCTAAATTTAAAAGCGTGTAAACGGCTGTCCTTGCAGCCCGTACCGAATATTCTTCGGTAAAAACCATATCTTCCGGAATTTCCACAAACTGACTGATAAGTGCCAGATTGGTACTTCCTTCCGGTACTACATGCGGACGGTCTGCTTTAGCTCTTGGCTGGAACAAGGCATCGATGTATGGCATCATACAAGGAATCACATTCACAACGCTTTCTTTTATTTCTTGCTCGTGTTGTTCAAAATGAAGGTGGTGGATGAGCTCGGTCAGAATCTCTTCTCCGGTGCAGTCAATCATTGGTTTTTTTATAAAATCTCCAATAGCATCCGGATACAATCCATAGCCCCAAAGTATGGTCGTATCATCGCCCTGTGCTTTAAAATGCGGTTGGGCCGCTACCACAATCGACATTCTCCACGAAGAATCTTTAAAGGTCATCAATGCGCCACTTCCGGGTTTGTTACCGCTATATTGCTCAATCAATTGAAGCATTTTGTTGCCCTTGAAAGTAGGGGTAAACGAATACCATTTGGTCTCATCCGGTTTGGTAAAAAACGGATCGGGATTACCGAGTTTGCCCGGTTTTTTGTCGGCTATTTTACGCCACAATGCAAAACTTGGCGGATTGTCCGGAAGGTATTTTGCGGGTGTTTTGTAATCGCCATTGTCGGAATTGTCCGTAATGCAGCCGTTGGTAAAAAATACCAAATCGCCTTCGTTTACCGTAATTTTTTCAGTATTTCCTTCAGCGTTTTCACATACAATTTCAGAAACGGTAATGCCGTCGCCCTCTTTGAAATTGAGGTCGGTAACGGTTTTTCTTAAAGAAAAATCCACGTTGTATTTGTCGAGGAATTTTTTCAAAGGCAAAATCACGGATTCGTATTGGTTGTAGGGCGTACGGGTAACACCTTCCAATGTTTCGATGCGGGAAAATTCCAACAGCATCCGTTTCATGTAACGTTGAAACTCGAAAATACTGCTCCATTCCTGCCAAGCAAACGTAGTTTGCCACATATACCAAAAATTGGTGGTGAAGAAATGGTCATCGAACCAGTCGCGGATCGTAACATTGTCCAAATCGTTTTCGTCTGCAAAGAAAAGTTTCAGGAATTTCATCCTATCCTGCGTATTAAAGCCCATATCGGTTACATGCAGGCGGTTTCCGTCTTTGTCAATCAGGCGAGCATGGGCGTGCGTAGGATTGGCGTGGTCGAAAGCCAAAATCTCATCTTTTACCGAAATATTGGGCACTTCCAAAGAAGGAATTCTGGAGGTCAAGTCCCAAAAATTTTCATACGTCTCTTCATTCAGCATTCTTCCGCCACGGCAAATGAAGCCTTTTTCTTTGGTGCCTGCTCCATCGTTGCTTCCTCCTAAAATAGGCAGGGCTTCTATAATGTGGATATTTTCTCCTTTAAAACCGCCATCCTCTACAAGATAAATCGCTCCTGACAGACTGGCTAACCCACCGCCCACAAAATAGGCGTGTCTTTCTGAATTATTTGTATTCATTTATTTAAAAATTTAGATTAATTGAGATTCTTTAAGAAGTTCTTCCAAATAGGTGCCTTCTATTTTTTTGAGACCATATTTTTCTAAAATAGAAATGAGCCAAGGCAATTTGATATCCTTTAATCCTTTTTCATCATTCAGGTAATAAATGGATTTTAACAATACCCGGATGTCGAAAGACGAAGCAAATACTTCCGGTACACCTCTGTCCACGTTTAATAGGGTATAAACTGCTTCCATGGCGGTACGCACGGAGTATTCGGTAGTAAAAACAGTATCTTTTTCTGTCTCAGCATAGTTTCCGATGAAAGCCAGGTTTACCGAGTTTTTGGGTACAACCAAAGGGCGGTCACCCAGTGCACGCGGCATAAAATACGTCGTAATATAAGGCATACGACAAGGAATGGTATTGGCACTTGCCGCTATTTCGCTTATTTCTGTTTCAGGAACACCCAAATGATACAGCAATTCTTCACAAAGTTCTATTCCGGTACACTCTGTAATTTTTTTGTGAACGAAATTCCCTGATTTATCTGAATATAAACCATATACCCAAACGATCAACTCATTGCTTTTTTGGATTTTAAAATGCGGTTGCCGACTGATAGAGAAACCGTACCACCAATTGGAGTCTTGAATGGTTACAGGTCCGCTGGTAACGATGGAACCACTAAGCGGATCTTTTTTGCATATTTTTTCAATGTAAGGAACCACTCTGTTGTCGGAAAAGGTAATGCTACCGGAAATAACCCAGTTTGCTTCGGGAATGTTTTCACAGAATTTTTCAGGCCTACCAAAGTCCGTATCCTGTTGTGCGATATTTTTCCATAATTGCCAACTTCCACCGATAGTATGTTTTACAGGAGCAGGGGTATGGTTATCGCCATATGTGCTGTTTTCCGTGATAGAACCATTGGTAATAAACACCAAATCATTTTCTGTAAGGCTGATTGTCTCTGCTTTTCCGTCTTGGACAAGTTCTATTTTTTTTGCAACTTTTTTACCGTCGATATGATCTATAATTACATTTTGCACTTGAGTGTTATATTGGAATTGCACACCGTGACTTTCCAAATATTTCACCAAAGGTTTAATCAGTGATTCGTATTGGTTATACTTGGTAAAACGAAGAGAGGACATATCGGCAACATGTCCCACATGATGAATAAAACGCAGCAAATAACGGCGCATTTCCATCGCACTTGCCCAAGGCTCAAACGCAAACATCGTTGCCCAATACGCCCAGAAATTGGATTTGAAAAATTCGTCTGTAAAAACCTCATTAATCTTTACATCCTGTAGTTTTTCTTCCGGGGTCAGAAATAATTCTATCAGTTCCTGAATGGCTTTTTGAGATAAAGTAAGTTTTCCATCGGAAGCAACCCTCTGTCCTTGTTTTTCTATCAGACGTGCATGGGAAAAACTTGGATCTTTTTTATTCAACCAATAAAATTCGTCCAGGACAGAAACGCCCTCTGTTTCCAATGAAGGAATGGAACGGAATAAATCCCACAATGTTTCAAAATGTATTTCCATTTCCCGGCCGCCACGAATGATGTAGCCCTTCTGCTCGTTCCAGATGCCGTCCATACTGCCACCGGGAAGGGCAAGCTCTTCCAAAATATGGATCCTATTGCCTTTCATTTGGGCATCACGCACCAGGAAGGTTGCGGCGGCAAGAGATGCTAATCCGGATCCGATAAGATAAGCTGATTTTTCGTCCACGCCATCCGGTTTCAGAGGACGGGCAAATGCTTCATAATTTCCATTACTATAATACATAGTCATTATATTTTAAATTCTACGTAAAGTTAGGAAATGCTACAATCGTTAGGTATCCTGAAATTCAGGATTTATATACCCTTTTTTACTTTTTGATAGCGAGCTGGTTTCGGAATTCCTGTGGTGAAATGCCCACTTGTTTTTTAAAAAATCTTCCGAAGGCTGACGTAGAACTGAATCCCAATTCAAAGGCAATTTCAGAGATTGTTTTTTCTGGATTTCCTAACAACACGTAGGTAATTTTAATCAGTGTTTCATCTATCATGACATGAGGCGTTTTGCCGGAGTGTTTTTTTATGATTTCTATAAGATGCTTGTTGCTGATATATAATTTTTCAGCATAGAATTGTACGCCCCGGTGCGACAATACGTTTTCCTGAACTAAATTTTTAAATTTCTGATAAATATTGTTGGGGTCAGAAAGAGCGTTTTTAATGCTCTGTTTGTTTTCGGTTTCTATGACGATACTGATTTCCAAAAGCAGATTGATAATGATAGTGCGGATAACATCTTTTAGACGATGATTTTTTCGTTCTGTTTGCTGTTCAAGATATTGGAGCAGCAGGATTAAACGTGTAGATTGTTCTTTATCAGACGAAGTCACTGTAAAATTGGAATCGGAAAACAAATTGAGCCCTTCGATGAAAAACGGGTTAGATATATTTTTAAGCAGAAAATTTTTGTCAAAAAACAGCAGTTTCATCCTGAAATTTTTTGAATGTGACAAAAATCGAACTACCGTGGACGGTGCAGAAACCAGAAAACCATTTTGCGAGACGGTGAATTTTTTGTTGTCTATTTCTAAATCAATATATCCGGAAATACAGATGCAAAAGGCATAAAAATCCATACGGAACGGCCTTTCAGGAAATTTTAAAATTTCCTTTCCTGTGGAGATATAATAAGGCTCACAGACTTTTACTCCGTAAAATAGCAATGTTTCTACTATACTTTCGTACTCTTTCATTTTTGGAACATTTTTTTTGGAGCATTACAGCTAACGTTTCGTGGCTTGCTCTCAGTGGCGTTGCACCAACACCAAGCCATTACAAATATAACAAAACATTCCATTCAGCAGCGGATTTTCCGTAGGAAAATCCGGAAGTAGCCATTGAAGCAAACCGCTGTTAGCAGATGTTTTTTTTATTTTAATAGAGTGGTTTTACTTATTTTTTTTACATAAATTAATCCATCAAACATATCAATATATTTTTCTCTTTTATAATAATATTTTAGATATTTTGGGTCAAAACCATAACCGCCAATCATTATATAATCTCTTTTTTGAGACAGAAATTGTTTAATTAAATCATCTTTAACTGCTGTTTTAAAATCCAAGAAAAATATATCAGATTTTGAATCAAAGAAAAATTCGGAATTCGTGTTTTTTATTGGTTTATCTAAAATTACATACTTACCTTTTTTTTCTTCTAGATCATAACTGAATAATTCACCATTTCCAAATTCAAAACCAGTAGCATAATATTTATTTCCAAACTTTTGATTAAGTAAATTACCCATTGATGGTGAATTTTCTTTGTTAACAAAAGTTTTTTTTATGTGGTCATTGTGTGCAGAAATAAAAATTTTTTCATTATAAAAATTATAAATTTGTTCAACTGTATTTGCCATTTTTTCATCTCTAACTACTTGTTTAGGTTTAATAAAAAAATCTAAAAAATTTGAAAATGCATCAATGGTTAGGATTAAATCAAAATTTATGTTTTTATTTTTTTTTAATTTGAAGATTAATTTTTTTGTTTCTTCTATTTTCATTTGGATGCTATCAGATTCTTTACTATTTGTATAAATTTCATTAATAAATAGTTCTAGTATATTTGCTTCTTCAACTTCAAGTTTAATATTATTCTTTTCTAAATTTATTTTTATAATAGAAATAAGCTCATAATTAAACATACAATCATTTCCATAAAATTTAATTTTATCTTCTTTTGATTTTGAATCATTATAATTTTTTACCCAAATTATAAATTCTTTAAATTCACTTGTTTTCCAAATATGTTGTCTAAAATTTGAAATTAATTCTGAAAGATTTCCCTCTTTACCTTGTAAATATTCATTTAAAAAATAACATGCTCCAAAGCTTTCTTCCAAGATGAAGATTTTCACATTTTGATTTTTTACCAAATACTGAAAAAACTCTGATTTAATTTCAAAAAATTCTTTATTGTGGTGTGTTGCTTCTCCAAAACCATAAATTCTAGAACTACTGAAACATGGATTTAAATAATTAGATGAGAGGTTTAAGTTCTTTTCAGAATTAGTATTTTTCAAAACAATTGCATTAGAATCTATCCATTCAATAACATTATTTTTTTGTGCAAAAATCAAGTTAGTAAAAAATAGGAAAAGAATTAAGTTGAAATATGTTTTCATAAGTTTGTGAGGTAAAATATCTGCTAACGTTCTGCGGCTTAAAAATGTGGCGTAAATGCAACACCAAGCCATTACAAATATAACAAAACATTCCATTCAGCTGCGGATTTTCCGCAGGAAAATCCGGAAGTAGCCATATTTTTAAACCGCTGTTAAATGCAGTTTTATATTTTCGGAACTTAAAAGACAACGCAACGTTTATCCACAAAGTTTGGTTTTCGGCTTTCCATTGTCACGCAAACTTGATCTGTCGCGCAAAGTTTGGTTTTCCGGAATGTATTTACAACACAAAGTTTTTTTGGCAAAGTTCGGTTCAGATTTCACTTATCACGCAAAAATTTTCGGCAAGTTTTTTTAAAAATATCAAACGGAAAAATAGGAGCGAAGTGTTCAGCGTAAGTTCGGAAAATATATTGCATTTAACGTT
>NZ_JMLU01000032.1 GCF_000686885.1 Flavobacterium sasangense DSM 21067
AATCAGCAAATATTAAATTGGAAACGCCAAAAAGAATGAATCAAGTGAATTATAAACCACAGCCGTATGTTTTCAGAAAAGCAAGAAAAAGAATTGAAACTTTATTCTCGCAACTGTGTGACCAATTTTTAATTAGAAGAAATTATGCTAAAACTTTTGAGGGATTTAAAACTCGAATTCTAGCCAAAATAACAGCATTAACTCTAGTTCAATATATCAATAAATTTATCTTTGATAGACCAATAAATAAAATCAAAAATCAATTAATTTAATTTCACCCAACGGGTTATAAGTAATGATTTTTCAAACCAAAACATAAAGAAGAAAAATGATTTACAGACCAGATATAATAAGATTGTTTCAGATATTAGAAAAATTCAAAATATCATTAGTGAAATAGATGTTTCAATTATTTATGCAAAAGAATTCATCGAACAAAAATCAAATATATCTCATGCAAATGAATCTAGTTTAAGTAATTGTGAATGTATTTTTTGTGGAAATACAAATATTAAGTTAATTGATAAACAAAACAAACTTAAAGATGCTATTGAATGGTTTAATAGTGAAATGGATAAATCACAATATACTATTGAATCTTTTGTTAGTAATAAAAAAGAATACGAAGTAAAACTGAAAAAATTAATGGTTGAAGCCAATTTGATTAAAAATGAACTAAACGTATTAGATAAAGTTATTACTTCACTTGAAAAAAATAAAAGCATAGAATATCAAGCTACCAAAGTAATTATACAAATAGAAGCTTTCTTAGAGACAATTAAAACAAATAGTTTGACAGAAATTGAAACTAAAATTAAAAATTTACAAGATTCTATTTCAATTATTGAGCAAAACTTGAAAACAGATTATAATGTTGATAATAAATTAAATTTAGCAGAGCGTCAAATTAATCAACAAATGAATAGAATTGGTAAAGAGTTGGAATTTGAAGAAATATATAAAGATAATTTAAATTTAAAATTTGATTCAAAGACATTTGAATTGTATCAACAGACATTAATAAAAGGAATTCCTGATAAAAAGGTTTATTTAAGGTCTATGGGTAGTGGAGCTAATTGGCTTTCAAGCCATGTGGCACTTTTTACTAGTTTATTATATTATTCGTCTAGTTTAAAGGATAAATCTTTAATTCCTACAATATTATTTTTAGACCAGCCTAGTCAAGTTTATTTTCCAACTGAAATTGATAATGACGAAGTTTTTGATGGGAAAAAGTTAAAAAAAATATCAAATGAAGAAACTAAATATGATGATGACATAAATGCAGTCACTAATCTTTTTGATAAATTGGTTGAGTTTTGTAGTTATACTTTATTAGAAACAGGAATTGAACCTCAAATAATCATAACCGATCATGCAGATAAATTAAAATTAACAAATGCAGATTTTGACAAGGATTTAGTAAGAGCTAGGTGGAGAGATAAAAAGGATGGATTTATAAAACTTAATAATTAGGGTTTTATGAGTACATACAACATATTACTAACTTGTATTTTAATAATATTTGTTTTTCTGCTTTTATCAATGTTAAGCTTTAAAAATGTTATAGATAATTATTTTAAACGAGTAAATAAAAACTATATCATTACTCCATTAATTGTAATAAGTGTAATTTTAATAATCGTTTCTTTTCTTACACCGTATTTCTATACTGATACCGATATAGGTAATTCAATAGAATTTGACGCTGAAACTGGTCAAACAGGAGATACTATTGGAGGTATTATGAATCCATTTATTGCTCTTGCTGGAGCTGTACTAACTTTTATTGCATTTTATATTCAAAAGATTGCAAACGATGATATTAAAAATCAATTCAAAATTCAACAATTTGAAAGTCAATTCTATGAAATGTTAAGACTTCATAAAGAAAACATAAATGAAATGCGTATAAATGGTTATGAGCCATCTATTGAGGCTTCAATACAAAAAGATAATTCAAATAATATAATTAGTAAAACGGAAACTATAACTACAGTTACTAGGGTTACAGAAGGCAGAAAAGTATTTGTTACTATGATAACTGAATTAGTAACTTGTTATGAAATTTTAGAATATTACGATAATCAATGGCAAACTAATATAGCGAAACAACATTTATTAGAATTAGCATATCGATTTTTCTTTTTTGGTTCAAAATCAGAAATTGTTTCTTCAAAATATATTGATAAATTAATAATTGAAAATTTCAGAATAGAATTAAATAAAATTAGAGATTTACATAAAAATTCATCGGGAGTAAAAAATATTATAAGTGGACTTGAAGGAAAAGAAATTAAACTTTATATAAAATATTTACCTTTTTCTGGTCACGAAAATAGATTAGGTCATTATTATAGACATTTATATAGTACCGTTAAATACATCGTAAACAAAGAAAAAGAAGGACTTTATAATTACAAGCAATCAAGAGAATATTTAAAAATATTGAGGTCTCAAATGTCAAATGATGAACAACTTATGCTTTATTACAATTATATCATAGGTTTTGGTGCTGATTGGGAAAATGAAGGTTATTTGACAAAATATAGAATGCTTCATAATTTACCTATTAATAAAGTTAAATATGCAGAAGACCCTAGAACACATTTTAGTGTGTTTATAAATTCAATTAAAGAGGGTGAAGGAGAGTTATTTGAATGGGGTGATTTTGAGCAATAAAAAACTAATGTGACACCAAAAACAGCAATATTTGCAGTTAAAACTAAAGTTTCAAAAAAATATTAAACCTATTTACTTGGCTAAATCAAAAAAAAATGTTTTGTTTCAAAAAACTCTAAAGAGTTTTTTATATATAGCGTCATATGACAAATTGTGAAATAATACTAAAACAGTCTGGACCATTGATGTCTGGTGAGCTTGGAGCAATACTTGTTAGTCAATATGGTTTGATTGCTAATACAGCGAGTAAAACTATTATTCGTGATAAGTCAATCAAAAGAATTACGGGATTTTATAAAAGTGGTCAACATTTTTGTTTTCTTGAAGAACACAAAGACAATGTTGATTTTTTCGATTTATTTCAAGAATCATTATTCAACAATGGAAAAAAATATTGGTATGTACTAAACGCTTTAAAAATGTGTGGCGGTATTATCAGCCGAAGATACTTAGAGTGTTATACTAATTATCCTATAATTCCATTAAAAAGTCATATTCCATTTAATGAAATACTTCAAAGATTTGTAGCACAAGGCATATTATTATTTAATGAAGATTGTTATTTACTTTCGCCAAAGTATGAAAAGTCATTTACAAACTATGCTCATTATTCTGCAATTGAATGTATTAAGGACACTATATTAGATAACTTCAAATCATTATCTAAAAACATTGGTTTAATATCTTATAAAACAGGAGAGTTTTTTGCAGAGCATGGTAAATTCAGATTTGGTTTTAAAGGAGTATCTTATGTTTCAGGTTTAATGCAAGGAAATAAAAATGGTTTTGTAGTCGCTGATATTTTGATAGGTCACCCAATTTATGAAAACGATGTAAAGTTTTTTATTGATAAATTAGAGACTATAGGCAAATTCGAAAAATCATCTAAATTGATACCTTTTCTAATTGTAGATAATTTAGATAAAAACGCTTTAAAATTTTTAAAAAATAAGGGTATTGTTATTGGCTTTATTGATGAATTATTTGGCGAAAAATACGCTAAAACTATAATTGAATTGGTAAATTTATTAAATAATGCTGGGGCAAGTTTAAAACAAACTCCTGAAAAATATTTAGATTTAATAAAACAACTTAAAAAATATAATGAAGGATTAGCCAACAACATTAAAGGTACATTATTTGAGTTTGTTGTAGGTCATATTCATTCAACAAAATGTCAATCATTAGATTTAGGTAAAGAAATAGTTGATGATAATGGTAAACATGAAACAGATGTAGTTAGTGTTTATGCTGATAAGATTGTTATATCAGAATGTAAAGCAACAAAAGGTCAAATAGGTATAGATATAATAGATATTTGGATACAAGAGAAAATACCTGCTTTTTTTAATTATATTAAGTCAATAGAACCATATAAAGAAAAAAATATTGTTTTTGAATATTGGTCTATAAGTGGTTTTACAGATGAAGCATTAGAACGATTAAATCATTTAAAAAACACTTCAAAACGTTATAAAGTAGAATACTTTGTAGGTAATGATGTGAAAGAAAAAGCTATTGAAATGAAGAATAAAAAACTGAAAGAAGTAGTAAATGATTTCTTTTTAAATAACAAGGTTTAAAACATTTAACATTTCATTTGAAACTTAATATAGATATTATACGTTTAATAATAGTAAAGCTAAATAATAAAATCATATAGATTTATATATATTTGTCGAAGATGTTATATTTTTTATACATTTGCAAAAGCTTTCAATTATTAACTAAAACAAAATACTATGGCAAAACCTATTAAAGAAACACCTTTTCTTTGTGGTAAAGATGCTGATACATTTGTAAAAGAAAACAAAGAAGTTAAGAAAGTATCAAAAGAAGAGAAGGAAGAAATCAAAGAAGATTACGAATTGCTAATAAGTTTAGCTCAATTTGGAATCTAATACTATTAAATTAATTAGGCTTGAGCCTGATACAGTAATATTGCCGTTCGATTGTGGAGACACAGATTTGAACGGCTTTCTTTTTGATGATGCCAAAAACTACTCTAAAGATTTGATGGCCGTTACATACCTAATTCATGATAACGAAAAAACCATAGCATACTTTAATTATCTGAACGATAAAATTTCCCACACAGATTTAGATGGCAGTATAGAAAAATTTGCAGCTAGAGTAGGTGTGTTTTTACCTAAAGAAAAAAGCCATTACAAGAGCTATCCAGCTGTTAAAATTGGGAGACTAGCAGTTCATATTGATAGTCAGAATGGTGGCGGTTATGGTAGAAAAATAATAAACTTTACTAAAGGTCTCTTTACAAACAAAAACAAAACAGGTTGTAAATTTATCACGGTTGATGCTTATAGAGATTCTCTAAAATTCTATGAAAAAATGGGTTTCAAATACCTATCAAGCAAGGACAAAAAGTCAGACACAAGGCTAATGTATTTTAATTTAGAAAGTATTTCATAAAACTTTAATTACCTCATTCATCTGCACAAAAACTGCCTTTAGTCCAAGTATTCCTAAAGTCAGTTCTTTGTTTGCTTCATTTCGTTAATTAAAAAAAATAACAAAATATACTTTGTGTGAATATTGGGATAAACAGAAACAACTGCTAGTAACGGAGGTTTTGCGCAATTGGGGCTATGTTGCTAAACAGAATCTCTGTCTTGTTTTTGTTCTCTTTAGTGTATCAGAAAGTTTACTGCTCTTTTATCCCCAACTGACGCAAAGCCAGCCGTTACTAGCAATTGTAAACCTCCGCATCACGTTTACGTTAAATACAATATCTATCTTTCCGCATAACTTCTTCCGAAACCGAACTTACGCAGACAATCGAACCGAATAAAAAGAAATAGGAAGTATTTTCATATTGACATTGTAAGTATAAAAATTGCTTTTTGTGTTTATTGTTTTTTTGGTTAAAGCAATTTTCTATACCCACAATCCCAATAGTGCCAGTAAGAGTATTCTTTTTTATTTGCCACAAAACCCCAAGTCATTGGCTTTCCGTCTGCTTGATACCTAGCGTTTTCAAAACAATAATTGTAGTAACATTCAAGTTTTATCTTTCTATTTGCGTGTTGGCATCAAGCAGCCAAGAAAACCAATCAGAACATCCCAATAAGCAAATAAAAAAGAATACCCTTACTTCGAGCTTCTGCCATCGGACACTACGAATGTGTTTTCATTGTTTTTTGAAGATGCCATAACGTTTCCGAATAACATTTAGCTACAATGAAATAAACTCATTTCGCCAGAACAATCAGGCATCCTCAAAAATCAAATAGAGAAGAAAGAGTATCAAATTTCAGTTCATTTCAAAAAGCGTTTATATTGATTTTTGGTTTTTTAAAATGCCCTAAAATTTGATACCCTTTCAAGACGACTAGTGCTTTAATCAACATTTTTTAAATCTGATTTCAAAAGACAATTATTTTAAATCGGAAACAAAACCAAAAAAATAAAAAAAGGAAGCAAAGATAAGTTGCAGGTATTCAAAAAAGCAAGTTCAAGCCCTACGGGTTTCAGAAAAAATCTCCACCTATAACGTTTCGCAAGACGTTTTATTTTGATTTTGACAACTACATTTCCGATGATATATCAGGTAGTATTTTTTCTGAAAAACTTGCTTTTTTGAAACCTTCCACTTGGACGAATAGCTTTCTTTTTTTTTTTTTTTCTTTTGAAAAGTTTTAAGGGCGAAGCGTAGCGGAGCTATCCTGCTTTTCATAGGAAGCATAAAGGAAAAGAGAAATCTAATCTTTTAAATCCGATGTAATGAACTTTATTATTAAAACCCACAGGAAAGATACCAAGTACAATAAACCTTGCTTATATCTGTTAAATAAAGGCTTAAATAGCGGGAAACCACAGAAAGAACCTTTTACAAATAGCTTTGTTGTTATTTTTGACAATCAAGAAGACCTTGAAAATATCTATTTTGTAGCTTACAGCTTATGGAAAGCTAAATTTTGGCATCAATTCCTAATTGGTTCCGTAATTCCGTTTTTAAGATTATTTGATTTTAAAAAAGAATTTAGTTCAAGAGTTAAAACAATGCTTGAAGAGTTTGAGAACCACCAAAAAAACATTGCAGCACTAAAACTACTTGAAGAACAGGAGATACATTTTGTTAATAATTTGAAGTTAGTCAATGATATTCGAAATGTAATTATCAACAGATATTGCAAAGTTTTAGAGTAATGGATATTTAATACTTATTTCATAGATATTTAATACATAAGTTACCATTATATAGAAAATCTATAATTTGAGAATAAAAAAAGCCCAATCGAAAGAAAGGGCTTAATTTTGAATTTGAAATCTACTAGAATAAATCTTGTATTTTCATTGCGTTTCCTGCATTAAACAAATAATAGTTTGAGCCAACTTGTTGGTAAAACTCAATTCCAATGCTTCCAATTGCAGTTACATTTGTATTCATTGTTGGAGCATTTGGTAACGTTGCAGTTACTGTTAATGGAGTAGTAGCTACATCGACAGGAGTGTAAGCTGAATAAGCAATGTTTGAAAGTTCATTTAAATCAGTGTCAGCAGGTTCGTAAGCTCCAGTAGTTGGATTAAATACGAAATCTGCAATAACTGAAATTGCATTGATAATTCTAAAATGTGTTGCACCGGATGGAACACTAATAAAATTAGCAGGATTAAATGAAGGAATAGTTAAAACACTTTCATTTCTATCTACATTAGGAGTTAATGTGTAAGGAGCTGAAAAAACACCATTAAATGAAATGTTACGATTAAAATCTAAACCTTTCAAATATTGTGGTTGTTGTGAAACTAATACAGCTCTTTGACCACGAGCTTCAGAACCATCTTCAATATTGATCTTTTTCATAATTGCAGTTAATCGACCTGTCAATTGATTGTCTGCCATTTGTTTCATCAATGATGATAAACCAACTCTTACTGATTTACCAGCATTCGCACAAGCTCCAAATTCACTCATATTTTCACGAGTACGAATAAAGCCAGGTGCGGTTTTAATTTGTTCGGCAGATGGTCCGCCTTTTAATCCTGCAAAGTAACCATCGTTACCTTTGATTTTGAAGTGTCTAACTTCTCCGAGTGTGCCGACATATTTTATATGTCCTTTCTGTTTAGCCATTTTTTCTTAATTTTTTGAATTGATATAAAACTTTTATAATATTGTAAAAATATTACATAAATAATTGATATACAATAAGTTAAATAACACAATTTAAACCAAATGAACACAATTTACCATAACAAGATTAAAAATAGATTTAGGATAGTCCAAGTTGTTGATGGTGATGGATTGATTATTGAAAATATTTTTGATAAAAAATTAATTGAAATTAGATTTTTAGGAATAGATGCACCAGAGCTAAAGCTTTGTAAAAAGTTATATCAGGATGAGAGAGAAACACATTTAGCTGCTCATTTTTTAATTGAATTAGGTAGAAAATCCTTAAACTACCTTATGGAAATTGCACCACCAAAAACAAATATTTCAATAGCACTGGAAGAAAATAATATTTTAGATGTCTATGGTAGAACTTTAGCATATGTATTTTTAGAAGACGGTACTTGTCTAAATGAAAAAATGGTAGCTGAAGGCTATGCAAAGCCGTATAATCGATTTTATTGTAAAGAACTCACAAACTATCAAATATTAAATTTAAATGCTAGAAACGAAGTAAAAGGATTATTTTCATATTCACTTAATTGGTAGATTTTTTATTAGAGGTTTAGATCAAATGTATTTTAAAACTACTTTATTTCCTGTATAAAACTATACTATTGTGGGGATAATGTGGGGATATTATGCAAATAAAAAACCCTAACTAATTGATAATCAATCGTTAGGGTTTTAATTCTGCGGAGAAAGAGGGATTTGTCTGCTACAAAAGTCACCAATAAAATCAACACTTCGCAAAGCATATTATTTAAGTGACACCTTGACTGACACCTCTTTTATAAGGCTACTATTATTCTAAATTCAAAGTAGTCAAATATAAGGATATTTATTTGAATATTAAAGCATCAAGGCTAATAATTGAACTAGTTATTTAAGTGCTTATTAATACTGTTCTTGATTAAAATTTGTTCTTCTATTACCCCTACTTTAACCAAAAATCAAGTGAGTTACTTGTTCATATTTTATGCCACTATATTTACAGAACTCTTCAATCGTAAGAAACTCATTTTCGAGCTTATTGAGGTCTTTTTTTATCTTTTGCATCAATCTAGTACTTTGACGATAACTCTTGCCTGTTATTCGTTGTATGTCCTTTGGATAGATGCAAACCCTCTGATTATTCAATTTCATACTTTATCCATACTTTTGATATAGCTATGCTATACTTCTGACGTGCAGAAAATCTTTTGCAATTTAGTTAAAATTTATCATACTTATTTATTGTGTTTTTATGTTCATTTAAGACACTTGTGTCGATTTTGGACATATGGTACGCTTGTGACTTTTTCTTTATTGAAATGTATTGTAAACTTTGCTTTAATCATTCAAAATGTGGTTGCAACTGATTGAAAGAATGAAGGAGATTTTAGATGAATGTTTAACAAAATTTTGAAGTTATGGCTAGACAGAAAGGCATAATTAAATTGAAAGGTACTATCGGAGATATTACTTTTTACAAAACGCAAGATGGTCACTTAGCGAGAGAAAAAGGTGGAATTGATGCGAGCAGAATTGCGAGTGATCCTGCGTTTCAAAGAACTCGTGAGAATGGCTCCGAGTTTGGTAGAGCAGGAAAGGCAGGAAAAATGCTTAGAACCGCTTTACGACCATTACTTTTAAATTCTGCTGATGGTAGAATGGTTAGTAGATTAACGCAAGCGATGGTTAAAGTTATCCAAGCAGATACAACTAGTGATAGAGGTTTGCGAAACGTGATTGATGGAGAAGCTGAATTGTTATTTGGTTTTGAATTCAATATTCGTGGTAAGCTTGGAACCACTTTGTTTGCTCCGTTTGTGGCGACTATTGATAGAGCAGCAGGTGAAATTAAAGTGGATTTGGCATCTTTTATTCCTGCGAATATGATTGCTGCTCCTAGTGGAACTACTCACTATAAAATCATTTCTGGTGGAGCTGAAATTGATTTTGAAGCTGAAACGTATGTAGTTGCTACCTCGGAAACGGCAATTTTGCCATGGGACGGAACTGCTACTGCTCCAATTAATCAAGTGAATGCGGTTACACCAGCTAGTACAAAACCTTTGTTTTTGGCTTTAGGTGTTGAGTTTTATCAACAGATTAATGGGCAAATGTATCCATTGAAAAATGGTGCTTTTAACCCATTATCGATTGCAAAAGTTGATAGCGGTGTATAATCAGTATTCAGTCACAGTTGACAGTATTCAGTAATGGTACTTTTATTAACTAGAACTTATTTCCCTGAAGGAACCAATGGTAAACTCGAATGCGAAGGTAAATTGATTTGTCATACAATTGAATTGCCTTGGAGAATGAACCGAAAGAGAGTTTCCTGTATTCCGGAAGGGAAATATTTTATTAGAAAGCGATATAGTAAGAAATTTAGATGGCATTTAGAAGTGGTAGATGTTGAAAATAGAAGTTTGATTTTATTTCATCCTGCTAATAATGCTATGAAAGAATTAAATGGTTGTATCGCTCCCGTTACTAAGCTTTCTGGACCAGGTTTAGGTTTACTATCAAGAAAAGCTTTTGAGAAGCTTAAAACTTTAGTTTATAAAATCTTAGACAGACAAGAAGTTGTTGAATTATTAATTATTTCTAAATTATAAATCATGAAAAAGATATTGAATCGAGTTTCAGCTCCTATACCAAAGTTTTTTAAAGTGCTTCGAACTGTTGGTTTGACTTTGGCTGCTGTTGGTGGAACTATTTTGGCTGCTCCAGTTGCTTTGCCCACAATTGTTATTACTATTGGTGGATATGTTGCAGTAGCTGGTGGAGTTTTGACAGCTGCAAGTCAGTTGACCACAACGAATGACAGCGAATAACCATACTTTAATGGGTACAGCTGGAGGCACATTTTTAAGTATTGTTCCGAATATTCAATCTGAAGATATTGCCAAAACGGTTATCTTAGCTACCGTTGGAGCAATTGTTAGTTTTACAATTTCGTTACTGCTTAAAAGCCTTAACAGGAAGCACAAAAAATAAGTTTAGCCCTAGTTGTGGTGACCTTTGGGTTAAATAAAATGAAGCCTAGTCGTAAGACCAGGCTTTATTTATTTATTGCAATAGCGGTATAAAATTACCCTACGCATATCGTTAATTAGATTGATGTTTTGATGAAATTGATTTTCTTTTTGTTCTAAAATTTTCAAAGCTTCAACGTGTTTTACATGCTCTTCATGTTCTGCCATTAATGCTTTAGATTTTGGGAAAAATTCTTTTTTGAAATCAGGTAACCTTAAAAATGGAATTACTGAACCTACTAAATATTGATGCCAAAACTTTGTTTTCCATAGACTATAAGCAATGAAATATACATTTTCTAAATCTTCATCATTTTTAAAGATAATAACAAAGCTGTTTGTAAATGGTTCTTTTTGAGGTTTTCCACTATTTAACCCTTTGTTTAGAATAAATAGATGTGGTTGTGGGTAAAACGTTCCTTTCTGATGGGTTTTAATAATATAGTTTAACATGGCTTCCGATTTTAAATATTAGCTTCTCTTTTGCTCTTATTTTCATCTGAAATACTGGATTGCTTCACTACGCTTCGCCCATTAAAATTTTTCAAAAGAAAAAAAGAAAAAAAAGAAAGCCATTCGTCTAGTGGAGGGTTTCAAAAAAGCAAGTTTTTTTTAAAAAATACTACCACCCTAATTCGTCCTTTGGAAGACGGAATTTGTTGCTTGGCAGAAAAGTTGTTTTGAAAACGCATAGGTGGTGGAGATTTTTTAAAAAACCCGCAGGGCTTGAACTTGCTTTTTTGTAAACCCGGAACTTACTTTTGCTCTCTTTTTTTTTATTTTATTTTTTTTATTTCGGAGCAGGATTTTTCTTTGGAAGTCGGATTTTTTTTGTTTCGGAGACGGGTCGTCTTGCAAGGGTTTCAAATTTTGGGGCTGGATGAAAAAACCAAAATCGATTAAAATGCTTTTTATCCAGAACCGAAATTTGAAACTCTTGCTGCACTGTTTGATTTTTTGTGGTGCCTGGAAGTGCTCAGTATGCAGAAATTAGTGTTCAGTTGTTTCGGAGATGGGAAGCACCTCAAAAAAACAATGCAAATACTACCGAGTGCGTTGGCAGTAGCGAAAGCAAGTGTATGGTTTTTTGATTTGTTTGCACTCACTTTCTGATTGCTTTTTTGGGTGCTGATGCTTGACTTATGTTTAAATTGAAAGACTTGAAGTTTTATGTATTTTTCTTAGAAGCTCTTAAAGCATCAGCAACCGGAAAGCAATTGCTACTTCATGTTCTGACAAATCAAAAAAACATACTATTGCTGGGCAATTTTATCTTTTGAGGGTGCTTGAAAGTGTTCAGTATTCAGATTATAGTGTACAGTTGTTTCGTAGATGGGAAGCACCTTCAAAAGATAATGCAAACACTACCGCTTTAAACACACAGCTGATAAAAACAATTGATGAATTTCCTACGAAGTGATAAATTTCTTTTTAAGCAGAAACGTTCTTATGAAAACACGAAGTAAGACCCGCGAAGCCACGTGTTTTTGGTAGCTGGGTGGTGCGAGGAAAGCTGCCAAAAATGTGTGGCTGGAGCGGGGCTTTTGAGCGTGGGGTGAGCGGCTTTTTTACATAATGTTATTATAGGGCAATGCACCATCTTGTTTTGGAGCACTCTTTTCTTTATTGCCCTATAATGCCACATTATGTAACTAAGCTTTGGAGAAAAAATTATTGGCATGAGTTGCGAAGCGTACGTGTTTTTGTTTTGTGCGATGGACAAGCTCTTTGACTAATGGCTTATTGGATTTTAAATAATAAACAAAACGTTCTAGCCATTAGGCAAAGTGCTTGATGTGCGTTGGGACAAAAACCATGACAGTAATTTTTTTGGAGCGTTGGGAAGGAGTGGCAATTGGAAACTAAAACTTCATTTACCACTAAACGAAAAAGTATTCTTGTGATTAAAAATGAAATTAGCGAAATGAAGCAAACAAATAACTGGCTTTAGGAATACTTGGACTAAAGACGGTTTTTGTGCAGTCTGAATGAGATAATGAATTTTTAAATTTGCTGGGATTGCTAGGATACTTTCTAGATTCCTATTTCGAAAGTACTAAAAAAATGTAATCAATTTTAATTTGTTTTCTTCTGGTTGATAATGAAGTGTTATTTGACATTTGACTTTTTCTTTTGAATATAGAACCTCTAATTCAATAATCACATTAAATTTAATTACTTTATATTCTCTTAACTCTGACATTTCATAAATGTAGTTATCTTTTATTTTTTCTTTTATTAATTTTTCAAAATCTTTGATTGTATAGTTTTCTAATTGTGCTTTTTTGAGTTTACCACCTTTTGTAGTTATAAGATAATCAAACTTTTGCTCTTCAATTTCAATATTGAGTTTTTCTAAATCGGTAACAATGGGTGTTATGGCATTTAAAGCAATTTGAGTGTCTAAACTATATCCTTTTAAATCCTCACGTTCAATTTTATAAGATAAAAACAAATCATAGTAAAGACTTGGAATACTTTTGATTGAAAAGTTATTGCTGTCAAAAGGTAATCCTTGGGTATTTTCATTTGTTTCCCAGTCCTCATCTTCATAAGGAAGAATTACTTCTTTATTGTTTACAATGGCTACTTTACATAAAATGAATGACAACATTGTTTTAAGATTCGTCTGAGTAGTTGTATCAAGAAATCCAACATATGGTTCATAGTAACTTAATTGATGATGAAATTTATTAAAAAAAGTGTTTGAAAGATTATTAATATAAACTATATAGCAGTCATTTATGTTTAAGAAATTTGTATTCTTTTCTGATATTAATTCCTCAAAAAAAACATCTTTCCAATAGTGAAAATTTTGATCAATGATTAAATCCCCTGAAAGAATACTATGTTTTGTCTTTTTATCAAATATTGGAATTACTTTGTCAAAAACTTCATAACCATACCAAGCGGATTTTACTTTTGAACTATCAAAAACAAGAGCGATTTCTTTTTTGTTGATATTGGGTGTTAATGCATTCCTTAAATCTTTGTACTCTATTCTCTTTTTTGAATGTAAATTTTCAATGAAATGATTAAAAGCTTGCTGAATAGCCTCATACATTTGCTTATCGGAAAGTTTGAAATTTTCTTTCATAACTTCCAAATAAAAATTTTCTCTAGATTCTAAAGTAAAGATTGTTTTGTTTGACATAACCTGTTATCCCTCCGATGTTGTAAAATAACTTTTATATCTGCCCTCCAACACCTTTAAATTTCTCCACAAATTCAACAATTTTCTGGTAAACACTTTTCTTTTTAGTCAAATACTGAGGATTTAAAGGACTCATTTTCGGTAATAGGGCATTCAGTTCTGTTCCAGTATCAGTGGCAAATTCTCGTTTTAATGAGTTAGCAATGTATCTTTTTGCTTCTTCTTCATTTAAATTTTCATCTGTAATTAATTCTGAAGCTTCTTTTTTCTGCTTATCTTGAGCATATTTGAAGAATGAATCTATCACATTAGCTTTGTCTTGAATGATTTCCAAATCTGTTTCATTTATGAAATCTACCACTAAACTTTCTTTAGCTCTGTTACCAATACTTGCACGAATTACTCTACGGATTTCTTCAATTAAAGTAGCTTTATCCTTATTCTTTTTATTATGCTCAAAAATTAATTCAAGGATATAATCAAGATTAATTTCTTGTGATTTTAATAAGTCTATTTCAAAAACTACATCATCCCAATCAATATTCGATTCTTCAGCTTCTTTGCCACTTTTTTCTCGTCTTAACCATTCACGAATATCATTATAGGTGGAGCGATAATCTTGAATCGTTCGTTCAGGTAATAAACTTATCTCTTGCATTACTGCAATATCGTTGTCTGATACAAAGTAAGTTTCTTTAAATTCCTGGATTGCTTGAGCATCATTTATATCAATTGTTTGAAAAGCTTTTAAATTGGTGAACTCATCATAATTCTGCAGGATGTTTTCTACTCGTAAATACTCTCCAAATAATTTTGAGAATTCTTTTTTGTCTTTTTCAGTTACAATTTCATCGGGATTCGGGAACTTTCCATTTAAGTCATTTACTACCTCTATGAAACCTCTACGTGCATGTCCTGTTGCAATGTCTGTAAAACCTTCTAAATATTCTTTGTAGCTTTTTTCAAGTACTACGTTTTTAGTGTTTTTATCACCAAACAACGTTATGGCATCTACAGTAGCTGTTTCTAAATCTCTGAAAGTAATGATGTTTCCAAAGGTTTTTGTAGCATCATAAATACGATTAGTACGAGAAAAAGCTTGCATTAAACCATGATAACGCAGGTTCTTGTCTACAAATAAGGTATTCAATGTTGGAGCATCAAAACCTGTAAGAAACATACCAACTACAATTATCAAGTCTATTTCTTTATTTTTTACACGTTTTGCAAGATCCCGGTAATAGTTTTGAAACTCTTTACTTTCAACACCAAAACTAGTTTTAAACATAGCATTGTAGTCGTTTATAGCAGCTGTTAAAAATTCCTTGGCACTACTATCCAATGCAGTTGGTTCAAAATTTTCATCGACAATTTCACCAATAGCACTTTGCTCTTCATTGGCAGCATAAGAGAATATCGTTACTATTCTTAATGGTTTTTCACTTTCTTTTTGTAGGCGATTTAATTCTTCGTAATAACATTTGGCTGCATCAACACTACTCACTGCAAACATGGCATTAAAACCTTTGTTGGTACCTTGATTTCTATGCGTTTTAATTCTAAAATTCTTATGAATGTATTGCGAAACTTCTTTAATACGTGCAGGATGTAAAAATGCTCTTTTATTTTCTGCAGCCGTTAATTTCTTTTCATCAATCTCTGTTTCTATGCTTTTAAATTGTGGACGAACATCATTGTAATCTACTTTGAATTTCAATACTTTTTCATCTCTAATCGCATCTGTTATTACATAAGAATGTAACTCACGACCAAATACACTAGCTGTAGTTTCAGCACCTAAAGCATTTTGAGGAAAAATTGGAGTACCTGTAAATCCAAATTGGTAGAATTTTTTGAACTTCTTATTAAGGTTTTTTTGAGCTTCTCCAAACTGAGAACGATGTGCTTCATCAAAAATGAAAACTACTTGTTTTTCATAAATAGCCAAATCACTCTCCGTTTTCATAAGATTGTTGAGCTTTTGAATAGTGGTGACAATAATTTTATTATCGTCTTTCTCTAAGTTCCTCTTTAATCCTGCTGTACTATCTGAACCGTTAACACTATCCGGTGAAAAACGTTGGTATTCTTTCATGGTTTGAAAGTCCAAATCTTTACGGTCCACTACAAAGAATACTTTATCAATGAAATCTAATTCAGTGGCCAAACGAGCCGCTTTAAAACTTGTCAATGTTTTTCCGGAACCAGTTGTGTGCCAAATATAGCCACCGCTTTCTACTTTAGACCAAATTTTAGCTTGAAATGAACTTTGAATTTTCCATAACATTCTTTCAGTAGCTGCAATTTGATACGGTCGCATAATAAGCAAGGTATCACTTGTATCAAAAACTGAATAGGTTAGCAATACGTTTAACAACGTGCGTTTTTCAAAAAATGTTGTCGTAAAATCTTTAAGATCTTTAATCAGTGTATTGTCGGCTTTTGCCCAGTTCATGGTAAAGTCGAAACTGTTTTTGTTTCGTTCTACAGTGTTAGCAAAATAGCGGCTGTCCGTACCATTGGAAATCACAAAAATTTGCAAGTACTTAAAGAGAGAATTAGAACTATTTAAACTCTCCTTGGTATAGCGATGTACCTGGTTAAATGCTTCACGAATGGCTACACCTCGTTTTTTTAATTCTACTTGAACTAAAGGCAAGCCGTTGACTAAAATGGTCACATCATAACGATTGGCATGCGTTCCTTTTTGTTCAAACTGTTTAATAACCTGTACTTTATTACGAGCTATATTTTTTTTATCTACCAGATAAATATTTTGGATATGTCCATCGTCAAAAACAAAATCGTAGATATAATTCTCATGAATTTTTCGGGTTTTTTCAATCAAGTTATCGCTTGGCTTATCTAAGTATTCTTCTAAAAAACGGGTCCATTCGCTATCTGAAAACTCCATGCTGTTGAGTGCTTGCAATTGCACTCTTGCATTAGCTAATAGAGTTTGTGTAGTGTTTAGGTTTGGATTTTCATAGCCTTGATTGATTAAATCTTGGATAAATTCTGTTTCAAGAGCCGCCTCCGTTTGATAAACCGTAGGTGGTTCATTTACCTCTGAATACTTGGTATATTTATCTAAAACAATAAAATTGTTCGATTCTGCTATGGTTTTAAATTGTGTCATTTACTTCTTGTGTTGATGATACATTTGCTAATGCTGGTTCTGCAGTTGCTATTTCTTCTTGCCAATATTTACTATTAACCAAATGTTCTAATAACAACCTTACAGTTTGCTTTTCTGGTTCTGTAGGATCAGGTACTGCTTCATTTGATAAAGTTGAATGACTTGTAAATTGAATTATTCTATTGTAATATAGTTGTCTATCTTCTGGTAATAATCTTTTCCATTCAGGATAACCTAAAAAATTTGCAGTTTTCTCATATAAGTTTCTTAATAACATAAAATGATACTTTTCGACAGAATTTGAAGTGATAGCTTCTTCAATTGTGTTCTTCAAGTATAAGTGATAAGAGAAGCTTTTATTTGAATCGCCGTTTAATGGCTTAAGATTATATGTACCATCATCTAATTTTTTTAACATATAACAAGCTTTGTTGCCGACTTCGTTGAAAAGTACATTATAAAATAGTGCATTATGTGTTGAAACAACAAATTTCAAACCTGTTGATTTCTTGATAAGTTCAGCCAAATTAACAGCTAATTCTATCAAATGATTATCATCTAAAGAACTTATAGGGTCGTCAATAAAAACGTATTCTAAATTATTGAACGGGTTGTTAGGACGATTTTCTGGAAGCGTATTTTTAATTTCAACAATTTGTTCTAACAGACTGTAAAATACGCACCAAATAAAATTACTTTCTTCTCCTTTCGAGATTTTTATATTTTCAATACTGTTGTCACTACCGCTTTCTATCGAAAATGTTACTTCAGAAAAATCTGGACTAAATCTAGGTGTTATAAAAGGACTTGTATAGTGCTGAAAATTTGAAATTATGTTTACATCTAAACCTTGATCTCTTAAGAAATTAAGGGCTAAATTTGTAAAACCATTTGGTCTGATTGTAATTTTTCGTTGAACATCAGCGTCTAAATCATTATCCCAAAAGAATAAATCTTCTGTGAAAGCATTATAATAAAGCACTTTGATGCCTGTTTCTACATCATCCTCTTCGTCAACATTTTTAGGTGCAACTAAAAGCCTGTATTCACGAGATAACCGAGTTTTTCCTATGCCGTTGAAAGCATAGATTAGTTGCACTTTTTTATTGGCATCTATAAGCGATTGTGCTATTTCTGTTAATGACTGTGCCATATTATTCTACTAAATTATCTTGCGGAAATGTTAGTAGCAAATCTCTGTAATACTCATATTGTTTTTTTCTCAATTCTATTTCTTTTGGTAAGCCTTCGCTAATTGAGTTAGTAAGTGTGTCGAATTTTTCTAGAATAGAAACTATTCGTTCTTGTTCTTCTGGTGAAGGATATGGTATAGAAAAATTATTTAATTGTTGTAAGTTTAAATTTGGTTGTGCAGAACCTTTGATATTTAATTCTATATACTTTGTCATATGATTTGATTTCATTAAATGAAATACATATTTTAAATTTACATCTTCATTTAGCCTAATTATTGCTAAAGCTTGATTTGTGTTTGCAGGCAAAATTTCTTTTGGCACGATTGCACATTTACCTATTGTTGCTCCTGCAATCGTAATTAAAATATCATTATGTTTTAAAATTGATCTTTTCAACTCTTTATTATGTGTATCTTCATCAATAAATGACAATTTTTTAGAGTTAATATTTGAACCGTCGAACGCTTCTGTTTTGATAAAAGCAATTCCTGTATCAATATATTTTTTTGGTGTTGTCCCTTTTGTTATCAAAGATGTTAAATCTTTTAATGTCTTCCACTCAACTTTATTTTCATCAAACGTGTACAATTTCTCTCTATAATAACTATATTGCGTTTTTCGTGCTGTAAGCTCTGCTGTAAGCTCTGCTGTAAGCTCTGCTGTAAGCTCCGTAAATGAATCGAGAATTCCAACAATTTTTTGTTGAATTTCAAGTGATTTTTTTGGATTATTTGGACACGGAATTGGGATTTCAAGTTTTAATATTTTTTCTCTTTCAATACTAAATGGTGTTGCAGTACGATTTGATATGTCATAAATGTGTTGTTGTTTGTTGATAAGATAAAAATATAAATATCGATTTAAAATAATTGATGTATTTGGTTTTACACAAAAACAAACATCATTAGCCCAAAATTTTTCAGTTTGCCATTTTACATAACCTGCTGACCCATATTGTGCAATTGTAATTGTGTTTGACTCCCTATTATAGCTGTTAGTGTAACCCATATAACCCACACCACCACTGACAACTGGATATTCTCCATCTGAAAGTAAATCATTTTTTGTTATTCTAACACCTCTAATTATTTCCACAACTTGTCCAAGCGTTTTCCATTCTACGACTTCACCGTCTAATATTTTTTCTAAATAACTCATTCTTCAATCTGTTTAATGATTGCATCAATGTCTGCACGAAGCTTGTCTATTTTTTTGACTGTTTTGGTAACTTCCTTATTCAATTCAACTATGTTAATTTGCTCTCGGCTGTCTTTGGCTACCACATAAGAACTAACAGATAAATTATAATCGTTTTCTGCGATTTTAGAATTGTCGATTGAAACGGCTACATGAGGAACATCTGCTTTGCTATCAAATAGCTCCATTATCATATCAATATGATCATCTGTCATCATATTGTTATTGGTTACTTTCTTGAAGAAATCTTCACCACTTGCATCAATAAATTGAGTTTTAGTATCGGTCTTATGCTTTGAAAGTACCAAAATGGTTACCGCTATAGAAGTACCATAAAACAAATTCGGTGCTACTGAAATAATGGTTTCTACAAAGTTATTATCAACTAAGTACTTCCTAATTTTTTGTTCGGCACCACCACGATAAAAAATTCCAGGAAAACAAACAATGGCTGCTCTTCCTTTACTGGATAGATAACTTAATGCATGCAATACAAAAGCAAAATCAGCTTTCGATTTTGGAGCTAAAACACCTGCAGGAGCAAAACGGTCATCATTTATCAGCGTTGGGTCGTCATCTCCAATCCATTTTACCGAATAAGGAGGATTTGATACAATGGCGTCAAAAGGTTTATCGTCTATGAAATGAGGATGATGAAGCGTATCGCCTAAAGCTATATTAAACTTGTCGTAATTGATGTTGTGTAAAAACATGTTCATACGAGCCAAGTTATAGGTGGTATGGTTGATTTCTTGACCAAAGAAACCCTCTTCGATGATGTGGTTATCGAAATGTTTTTTTGCTTGTAACAACAGTGAACCTGAACCTGCTGCCGGATCATAAATTTTATTCACTTTTTCTTGTTTGTGCATTGCCAATTGAGCAATGAGCTTAGACACGTGCACAGGTGTAAAAAACTCACCACCCGATTTACCCGCATTGGCTGCATAATTGCCAATTAGAAATTCATAGGCATCACCAAAAAGTTCTATTTCACTGTCTTCAAAATTACCAAAATTTAGCTCCTCAACTCCTTTCAAAACGGCAGCTAAACGACTGTTTTTGTTTTCAACGGTGTTTCCAAGTCGAGTACTGGTAGTGTCAAAATCGGCAAATAAGCCTTTTATATCTTCTTCTGATGGATACCCATTTGCAGAACTTTCGATAGCATTAAAGATGGCTTTTAAATCTGTATTGAGGTTTGGATTAGTATTAGCAGTTTTAGCAACATTTACAAAAAGCTGGCTAGGGTAAATGAAATATCCTTTTGTTTTAACAGCATCATCAATTATCTCTGGTGTTATTACTTTGTCTAATATGTTAGCGTAATCAATACTATCATCACCACCTTCTATATATTTTGTGAAATTTTCACTGATAAATCGATAGAAAAGTGCTCCCAATACAAAGTGTTTGAAATCCCATCCATCCACAGAGCCTCTTACATCGTTAGCGATTTTCCAAATTTTATTTTGTAATTCTTGTTTTTGAATTATGCTTGTCATTATTTTTCTTTTGTTTATTTCGTTGGTTATACCATAAAGTTTTTAATCTTTCTACTCACTTCTCTTTCTACTTTTTCAAAATCTGGCAGATCTTTGATTTGGTCGTTCATAGAGTTTTTCCAACGTGCTTTGTATTGTGGTAATTTTTGATCTAGTTTGGCATGAAAATCTTCGGGTTTTAACTCTTTACTTGTGCATTTGTTTCGGAACTCATTAGTGAAATATTCTACCTCCATTTTTTCTATTTCTACTAAGTACCAAATGTCGTAGTAGTCTCTTGGTTGTGTGCGTTGCATGGTGCAGCGTAATTTTTCGACTAATAGTTCTTCCAAAGGATAGCATACTAGTTTATAATCCTCTAAATCTGAATAATCCACAATAGCATTTTTTACTACTGGTTCAAACTCTAATTTTTCACTTCTGGAGATGTCTACTTTTACTTTTTTGTTGTTACCAGAGCCACCCAGTGGACCAACATAACCTATATAAAAATTGATGCCTCCATCTTCATGCTCGTTATCATCAATTATTTCTAATGGAATATTGGATTCTTCCTTTATTTCTTCGAAAGTTTCTTTGAACCAATCAAAAATTTGTTCGTTTGTTATTTCATTATTCAACAATGTAAAATCTAAATCTTCTGAGAAACGATAGTCCTCAAAATATACTTTCTTTAATACTGTTCCTCCTTTGAATACCACTATTTTTGAAAGTTGTTCGTGATTTGCTACACCCCAAAGTATCCAGGATAAAATGTAGTCTTTCTCGATTTGTTGGTCGCGAACTCCAACTTGGTTGGCTTTCTTTTGTATTTCGCCCGGTTTGATCATGTGAACATGGCTGATTTAATGGTTTCTATATCTAAATTTTGTTGAATACTCCAACGGCTATTTCTTTTACCAGTCTTAGGTAATTCGGTATCTAAAACCACATAAGATGCTGTTTTTAGTTTTTGTAGTTCTTGGATTATTTCTGTTTCTATTTCAAAGAGTTCTAAAATATACCCTAATCTTTTTACTACTGCCTGAGAATCGAATTTTATGGTGTATTCTAAAAGCTTCTTATAATCTAATTTCTCTTTTGTGCTGTATATGGCTCTTGCTACCTCTACAATTCCTCCTGCGTAATCGGGTTTGAAAAGGCAATCTATTATTGTCTTTTCAATATCAGAACAGCTTACTTTATTGAAATTATCAATCCATGTTTTCTTTTCTCCAAAAAAGTGACTTTCGTTATGATAGATAAATTGAAAAGTGATGTCTTTGATTTTTATTTCAGAAGGCCTGATTTGTTTTGCCACCACAATTTGCTCTTTTAAAGATGGTTGTGTTATTAGATTATGGATTTGTAATGCAGAATAATACCCTATGTAATGCTTTGCATCTTTTACTAAATACTTTACCAATATATGCCAATCGGGCATAAAGGTTTCTGCATTTTCTTCGTAAGGGATAATGTAATACACACCGTCTTTTATTCGCATTAGTAAGCCTCTTTTGGTCATGTCGCTTAATAATTCTCTAACGGTGCTTTCTTTGGTATCAGGAAACGCTTTTAAGGCTGTTTTAGACTCAAAACACACTTTCCCTTTATCATTGAAGTATGATAAAAGTTCGTTTGACTGTGTTGAGATGTATTTATGCTTCATAGTCTTATTGTCAGGATTAACCTGACTACAATGATACAAAATATAATTATAGGTTGTATCATTTGTTTTAAATTTATTCTTTATAGTAGCATTGTCAGGATAAACCTGATTATTTTACTACGAAACATCATTTTTATAACTCATTTGCGATTTACTACAGAATGTGTAGTCTTTTGCAAATGGTTTATTAGTCTTTTTGATAACAAAGTTAATTGAACTTGGATTACAATGTCAGTTCCTCATCACTTTTGTAAATTTGAACTATCGGAATACATAAATTTATTAGAAAATATCTTTTTTATTTTTTTTAAGCATAGTTTTTTCTAGGCAGTAGATTTTTATTTATTGTTTATTTTTAATACCAATTGAAAAATGAGTTTTTCTAATTTTATATTTGACAATTCAATCTTAGATAGTTTTTCCAATCTTATTTTTTCAATATCTGCTTTGACAGCTAAAGAACTTTTACTGCTAGCAATTTTTGGTGTTTCTGTGAAAAGCTCCCATATCTCTGAAATGTTTTCGGTTATTTCATTCAATATTGGTTCGGAAACTTCAATTAAGTTTGATTCCTTTGCTAAACCGATTATAGAATATATTTTACTTCTCAAAATTTTAAATTTTGCATTTGAAATAACTGTGTCAAAATTTTCCTGCTCAGAAAGTTCACTTACTTTATTTGTAAAATCAACTTTATATTCTAAAAAATAATTTATCAATAATTCTTTTTCTGATTTTCTTGCATCATGCTCCTTTGTTAATGTTTTAGCAATGTAATATGCTAAAAATATATTTAAGATTAGTGAAAAAATTTCAAAAGGATTGATTTCAAAACTTATGCTTGGAACAATGTATAATACCGTATATTTTTTTATCACTATACAGATATAAATTCCAATAAGAATACTTGTGAAAATTAATATTGAAATTTTAGAGTTCTTCAGCATCATTTATATATTCGTTAATATCATCTATTAAATAGGGTTCTTCTTCAGAAATAATTTGAAGTTTATTTTTAACAATTTCACTACCATAAATTCTAGCTAATCCTCCAAAAACTTCTTCTAACCATGATGTGCCATAACCAATTGTTCCATCTAAATTTACTATTAATTTACCATTGTTGTCTAGAATTTTTTTGAATTCAGGCTCTAAAAAAATATTTCTAAATTCTTCTCCCGAGTGTGCTCTTTTACCTTCATCAAGTTCTCTAGAACCTGGAACGATTGAAAAATCTTTTACAAAAATTGTTATAGTATCCATTTTGAATTTACATTTGATTCATTTAATTCCCAAGCAACAAATGTACCACTAAACTGATTTTTAAGTTTTAAATATTTGTTATTTTTCATATTTGCATTGACATTGTTACTTATGATTGATAAGTTGCTTATTTGTTCTCTATCTAAAACTTGTTTAATTCCTGGAAGACCTTTTCCTCTGAAATGTTTACCTGTTACTGTCATATGCATTTCTCCTTCCAGCAACATTTTTAATATCTCATTATTTCCACCTACAGTTAATTTATCTTTCAGTTTTTCAAACCAACCATACCATTTATTATCTTCTGGTTTGTTTTTTAAACTTTCAAAAATACCCACTCCATAGTCTACAAAAATAAATGAAACCTTTTTGTTTTTTTTGTCATGATTTACAGATAACCACCAGTGTTTTTCTCCTTTTTGATTTACGGATGCATGATTGTTTGTATTTTGCATTAATTCCAATAAAGTTCTTTGTAGTCCTTTACAAGTTCTTTTTTCATTCCAAATTGTCATCGTTGCTTCCTCCATTACAACTAATCCTAATTCTGAATTAACTTCTTTATTAGCTCGTGTGAAAATTTGATTTTCCTTACCAATTGTGTATTCCATTTTTTCAGTTTGTGCTTTCCCTAAAAATTTAAAAAATTCTGAATCAATAAGCATTTTTGCAAGCTCAAAATTTTTCGGCAAATTTCCATTAAACTTTATATTTCTAGCTTTAAATGAAAACATTACAGAAACTAATACTGTTACAGCAGAATAATCAAGATAGTCTATTTTCTCAATATCAACATAAACTCTTTCTTTTTTTAAATAACATTTTTCAAGAGAATTTATAAATATAATTGTTTCTTCTGGGTTTTTTATAAAAGAAAAGTTATTTGGTGCAGAAATAATTGTATAAAATTTTAAAGATTCATCTCTAACAATTTCAAATTTAGTTCTGTATTTGCTCTTGGGAAAATTCCTTACGTTCTTTATAATTGCATAATCTTCCTTAAAAAGATTTCTTCCTCTCATTTTGTTTCTCATTCCCTACATTTTAATTATAGTTTTTCTTTTATGTGATTTTCGATAAATTTACTGCCAACTTTCGTACTTTGAGTTCATTCGGAGTTTGGTGTACAAAATTTTTAACTTGAACAGAATTTGAATAGAAGTACAAAGCTCCAAGTTTGCACGTCAGCCCGCCTGACGCAAAACCCGTGTTATGGGCTGGCTTTCTAGTTGATTCCAAGTATTATTTGTTGAGTTGTCAAAAGTTTAGATTGAATTATTTCTGGGTGTTGGTCTTTAAATTCTTTTGTTGTTTTTTCAGAAGCGACTACGTGAGTTCTCCCAAAATAGATAAACTCTGAATCGTCCGAGTAAGCGGACTCAAGTAGGTTTTTGGAATATGCACCACCTTTTGGTGTGTCGTGTGAATATTCACCTTCAGCACAGGAGTATATTTTAATTTGTTGTGGTAAAGATTCAGAAATTCTCTTTTCAAATCTAGCCCTTGTTCCTGCGTATGCACTAAAAGACTTAACAAGTCTTACTTCATTTAGGCTTTCTGATATGTTTTGCATATATGCCCTACAACAATCTAAAATAGTTACTTGTCTTTTTGAAATATTCTCGAATCTAGATTCAGAAAACAACTCTCCATCAGGATTCAATTCCAAAACAGTTTTTCTCTGTATTCCACCGTGTCCGCTGAATACAACAATTACATAATCCAAATTCTGTTTTTTTAAGTCGTCAATCAGAGCAATGAGGTTATCTTTTTTTAGATTTAACAATTCGATTATTTCATCGTCATTCCATTGTCCGCCAGTACTGCTTTTAAAATACTTTTTGTAGTTAGCAAGGTCTATTTTCACGCCAGGCAAACCATCGTTGTTGCCAATGAGTAATATTTTCTTTTTCATATTAGCTTAAATAGTCGGTTATTAATTTTTTGAACTCTTTGTCGTAAGAATCTATGTTTTCAAAAGTATCTATAGGATTTAACCAATAGTCTTTGTGAAGCCTTATCCAGTCTTTAGCTGCAACATAATTGTCAATTTTTTCTTTGTCATAATTGAAATGTGCTGCCACTCTTGAAAAGAAATTAAAGAGAAGTGTGCAATATATGTCATATCGCAAATATTCGTCCTTTTCAGAATTCTTATTGTCATTCCAAGTTTTTATGAAAGTCGGGTTTTCTAAGTAAGGATACTGTAAAGCAGTTTTCAATAATGTGTCTAATTGGTCATCTAAATATTTCAGTTTATTACTTCTATTTATATATAGAGTAACAGTCGCTGAAGTTGCGGCTGAAATAATTGTAGCTATTCCTGCTGTCGTTAATGTTAGTTCCATATTACTGTCTGTTTTTCTTAAGCTTGCCCATAACTTGTATTTAAACGAAACTTTAATACTAGTATCTTAACCATAGGGAAAGATTAGTTAAAGAATTATTTATTTAGTTGTAAATAAAAAAATAAAATAACGATTGATTTTACGGTGTTTTTGACTTTTTTTTACGGTGTTTTACTTGTACTTTTCAATAAATATCATGGCAAATTTTAATAAATAAGCGATTCGGTTTAAAAAGGTAAATTTTTAAGTTTTTTACCCAATATTTCCTCATATGATATTGCTAAAACGGTTATCTTAGTTAACATTGGAGCGGTAGTTGATTTTACGATTTCATTACTTCTTATTAGCCTACATAAGGAGCTCAAAAATAAGTTTAGATCTATCCCGAAATGTTGGGAGTGGTGACATTTGGGTTAAAAAAGATTAAAGCCAAGTCGTATGATTTGGCTTTTTTTTAATTTATTATTAATTGTTTTAAAGAATAGTAGTTAAAATTATTTAACACAAATTAATTATGGGTAAAATAATTATTTAAAAACGTTTTATTTATAACGTAAATCTTACTTTGAATAGCGCTTGTCTTGGCCTTAAATTAAAATTTGTTTCTACATAACTAAAATCGTTAATATTTATAGTTCTATAATTTGTTGTATTAAAAAGATTTGATAATTGGAATTCTAAATCTATTTTATTTTTTGTTAATGTATATCTATAAATTAAATCTGTGAATATATTTTCTGTTCTTTCTGTAAATAAATTATTATTGATGTATTCTGATTTTATTGCAAAATATTGATTTTTAGCTGGATAAATGTTTAAATTAAGAATATGACTTTGTTGGGTTACTGTTGGGTTTTCTTGATTTTGAGTTTTATTCTTTGAAAATGTCCAGTTAGCTTGATATTCAACATTAATCTTGTCAGTAATATCTGTATCAATTTTATTACCAATTGTCAAGTTTTGATTTTTTATAGCTGTTAAATTGTTGTTTACTAATTGTTGAAAATTTTGAAGATTGAAAGTAGCATTTAGTGTAATATTAGATTTTATTTTGCTAAAATATTTACTAGCTCTTGTTGAAATGTTATGATTTTTTCTGTTATTATCTTGCTCTACTGCTTGTAATTCAGTGGCTCCAATAGTTGAAACTTGAGTTTGATATAGTAAATTATTTACACTTTTATTATTCACGTACATAACATTCCAAAATAACGTTTTGATGGGATTGCGGTAGGCAATTCCAAAAGAGAAATTTTGATTTAAATTTTGTGGAATTGGGGCATTTATACGTTGTAAATTCCTGTAATTTTGTAAAATATAAGCATAATGTATTTGATTTATTGTGCCAAATTGATTTGAAAAATTGATTGAAGAATTAATTTTCCAAAATGAGTTTACGTCAAAGATTGCTGATAATCTCGGCTCAAAAGTTACCTGATTTAGATTTTCTGATGACTGTAAAGGATTATCTTTGATTTGAATGGTATGATGATTTATTGGTGTTGTCAACTCAAATCGCCATTTATTTTTTTTATATTGAGTTGTAATATTTAAATATAATTTAGAACGAAACCAATCTAAATTATTTGAAAATTCATTACCTAAATTAAAGTTTTCCGAAGTTAGAATTTCACTATTAAGTTGTTGATTTTCTATTTGAAAGCCAACTTTTGGTTCTATTGAGAATCTTTTTATTGCTTTTGTAAAACTGATAGAGTTGTTAGTATAAAAAGTATTTAAATCAACTTGCTGTTTAACTTCATCATATGGGAGGTTATTGTTTAGTATATTCTCAAATTGTCCTGGGTTTACAGTTAAAGTTTGAGGGGTTTTATTTAGACCTACATAAGAGTTTAAAGTTATCATTTGTTTACCCAAAGGAAAGATATTTTTTAAATTATTTGAAATTCTAAAAAACTCATTATTCAATTGTTGATTTATTGGTTCATTATTTAATACAATATTACCTTTTTGACTATCCCAAAATCCTTGAAACTCCAAGCTATTTTTGAAATAATTTTTATCAGCATTTTTTTGTAGTGTAATATTTGTTTGTAATGAATTATAAAATGATTGATTATATTTTTCTTCTAAAATAGTAATAGTATTAACAGGTGTAATAAACTCTGTATTGGTATAACCTTTTTGTTGTTGATAATCATTTAGGTATGATAAATTTATACGCAGTTCATAATTATTATTGAGTTTTTGCAAATAATTTCCAGATAGTAAATGGATATTATTATCTAACCATCTTTTTTCAGAAAAATTTGGGGTAGCTAATTGTTGAATGCTTAACCAATCTGTTTTTTCAGAATTGTTTTCAAATTGATTGATTAAATCTTCAATAGTTAATTTTTTTAGTTGAGAGGCAACATTAACTCCTGTGTTATTAGTTTGGTAAGTAGCAAGCATTTGCGTTTTCTTTGTAAAAAGCATTGGTGTAATATTAGCATCCCAAAGCAAAGGATTAAATCCACTTCCTAAACTAGCTTGTCCTGTAAAAGTATAAGCATTTTTAAGTTTGATATTTAAAGCTGCTTGGTCAGAAAACTTTAAACTATCTAAAGCTCTAATGGGTTGATGATTTTCTAAAATTTGAACTTGTGTAACTTCTTTAAATGGTAAATTTTCATTGGCTAAATTATATTTACCTTCAAGCAAATCTAACCCTTCAATGTAATATTTATTAATAGGTCTTCCTTGATATAGAATTTTACCATCACTCAAAACTTCAATGCCTGGCATTCGTTTTAAAACGTCTCCTATACTTCTGTCTTGTTCTTTAGAAAATGAATTTACAAAATACTTAATTGTATCACCTTTTTGTTTAATAGGTGAAGTTTTTACAATAATTTCTTTTAATTCAAATGATTTTTCATTTAAAATAAAATTTTTTGTATTGGAATTATTTTTGATAGTTTCAGTAATAGTTTCATAGCTCATACATCTTACTTGAATGTCAATTTCATTGTATGATGATGAGAAAGTAATACTATAAATACCTTTGCTGTCTGAAATAGCATAAGCAATAACATCATCTGTACCTTTTTTAAGTATTAAGACACTTGAATTTGGAACAGGTTTGTTGCTGTTATCAAATATAGTACCCTTTATTATAGTTTGGGAATAAATAGTATTATTTATGAAAATAATTAGCCAAAATAATTTTTTCATTTAGTCTTTTAATTCTATTGGGTTGTTAAATTTTTTATTTAATTCACGATGTTTATTATCATATTTATCCATACCTTCTTTTGGCAAATTAAGGTTTGAATTAGATAAAATAATTGAAGGTTTAATTTTTATATTATTTTGTAATTGTATCAAATCTTGTTTTGATATTTTAGTGTATTTTTTTCTCTCTGTATAGTTTTTCATATTTTGTATTTCTTTTACAGAAAGTAATTGGAAATGATAATGTTTTTTACTATCAAATAATTCAACAACTAATCCAGGTAAACCATTAAATTTATATGGACCTGAATTTATTGGTATTTCAATTGTGTACCAAGCAAAATAACTTCTGCCTTTAAAAGTAGTTTTTGCTAATTTACATTTAAAATTTTCAATAGTTTTAATTGTATCATTAATAAAATCCCATTCTACATTATCAATATTTTCAACATAGAATCTGTGCGATGGAGAATAATCAATAAAATAACTACATATATTGTCTTCTTTAACAATCTTATATTTGAATTCAGGTTTTGGTAAGCCAAATAATGAATAAGGATTATCTGTTGATGAAATTGAATCTTTTTTAAATAAATTTTCAGATTGAAAAATTGATACATTATTAATTATATCTAGGTACATAATTTCTCTATTAACACTTTGTGTGTCTAATGAATCTTTTTGAAAGTCTAATAAATATTTAATTCGATAATTTCCATTTTGAGCAAAAGTTATTAAACTAATAAATATAACGACAATATTTAAAATAAATCTCATAATATTAAATTTTAAGTGAAAGAACTGCCTAAAAATTTAGGCAGTTCTATAATAATGGATGAATGCTATATTAACATCCACCATCCCATTCCCATAAGAACATCATAATTTCCATTGTTGACCAGCCATCACCTCCTGTGATATGCCAAACACCACCACAAGAATCATAAAAAATAAAATCAACTTTTTTTACAATTTTGATTTGATGGTTTTCAACCATAGTTTTAAAAGTTGTAAAATCTACAGATTTTATAACTTCTTCACTTTTAATTAATAAATTAGTTTCTTTTACATCACAGTTTGAAGAAGCAAAAGAAAATGATCCGATTAGCATAAAAGCTAAAGATAAGAATAAATTTTTCATTTAATTAAAAATTATTATACACCATTTATATTTAGGACTTGTGTGATTAGTTTTCGCCCTATTGCAATTTTTTCGTGTTTGCAATATCACTATTTCATTTTTTTCTTTGAGTAATGAACAAATCTCGCAATTCGTAGCTACTGAATGTTTTTAAGAACGCTATTTTATGCCTAATGTTGGTCAATAGTTCCATACAACTCTTTTATATGAAAAACTTTCAAGCATATATATATCTTATAGATGATATTAACGAAATTTCAATTTAAAACTTTTTAAATTAAAACATATAAAAAATTAATATTTTACGGTGTTTTTGGAAAAAAATTACGGTGTTTTTTGTTGGTTTTTATTGTTTTACTAGAATATAAGCATGTAAATAGCAAAGTGCTATAGTATTCTTTTGATTACCTCCTAATTGTCCTATCTCAATAAATGCGATATCATTAGCAAAAGCCTTTTCTCCAATTAAATGTTCAATGTGAACATAAACTGCTTCTCGAAGTCTTGTATTGTCTTTGTGGATGATGTAGTTTTTGAGTAACACTTTTATTCCTAAATCGGTTGGTTTGTTGGAGTTTTCTAATGGTATGAAATACATTTCACTTATTCGTAATGTGATGCCGTAGAAGTCAAGTGGTTTTTCGGTGCCGTTTTCGTATTTGGTTAGGTTGGTTTCGGGTTGGAGGAATGCGGTTATTTTCCAACGTTCTACAACTGGTGCATGATGGACTAGCAATTCTACTTCTTTGAAAAGATAAGGATTTCCGTTTGCGGTGATGATTAACTCTGCACCGTTTTTTTTGTTTTTGATGATGAGGTCTAAGTCTTTGTTGTATTGATGAAGTATTTGGATTAGTTTATTGAAATGAATTTTTAGTTCGTCATTTGGGATTTCGTTTAGGAGTAGGAAGACAAAGTTGTTTTGTTCGAAGTAGTTCCAGAAGTTGGATATTGTGTTCATTTTGTTATTTTTTTTTAACCACAAAGAGCACAAAGAAGGCACAAAGTTCCCGAAGCTTAATTATCTCTTATCTGGTGTTGATTTATCATAAGCAATTAAATAGACCATTTACTCACGCTTTATTATTATTTTTTTGGTGTTCGTGATTATGCAATTTATTTACGTTTGTCTTTAGCTACATTGTCGAATGCTATTAAATTGCATAATTCTCGTAATCTTGAGCGAACTCGGTTGCCGTAGTGCTTTTCTATTTCGGTGGCGGATAGGTTTGTGGTTATGTGGGTTTGGAGTTTTTTTGAAATGAATAGATCATATCGGCTTAATAGAATTTCTGCCATTACATTGCATTCGTTACCGAAATATTTTAGATTGTTTTCTGTTCCTAAATCGTCAAAACAATAGGTTCTTGGTTCGGATTGGTAGAGTTTTCCATTACTGTATTTGTGAATTATTTGGTAGCCGTCCTGGATAAATTCAAAGCTTATGTCTCTGCATG
Organism: Flavobacterium sasangense DSM 21067; assembly: GCF_000686885.1. Lineage (GTDB taxonomy): Bacteria > Bacteroidota > Bacteroidia > Flavobacteriales > Flavobacteriaceae > Flavobacterium > Flavobacterium sasangense. The sequence goes on from NZ_JMLU01000032.1 coordinate 32,068, forward strand.
GTTTTACAGAAAATTTATTCCCAATTGGGGCTAAATGTTTCATTAGGGTCATTAATGAAGTTTTACCACAACCAATAGGTCCGGTTAATAGGATGCCTTTTTCTAAATCGATGTTGAATTGATAGCAGGCTTGTTCATCCTTCAAAAAGTATGCAATTAGTTTGTATATTATTTCATGGTCTGTTTCAAAGATTTTGAATTTCTTACCATACAACTCAATTCCTTTTTTTTCTAACCAAGCAATGATTTCTAAATAACTTAATGTCGTATTCATAACTTATAATTTTTATACCTGACTGCCACTGGCAGTCCTCCTCTTAATATCAAATCTTTGGTTTGTAGCCAATTAATTATTTCGGGGTAGTTGTAATTGGTTTTTATTTCTGTTTCCATAGTTTAAGGTTTAAACGCAAAGAGCGCAAGGGTTCAACGCAATGTTCGCAAAGATTTTTTGCCACGGATTAAAAGGATTAGCACAGATTTACACACAATGACAGTTACAAAGGCTCTGAATAGTCTTTATCGGTTGCTGTATTGAGTTGTTTTGCTCTGTTAGGTTGTTCTGCATTTGAAATGAATTTTGGTGCGTTAATAATCCAATTTTGTGCTGCTGCTTGCCAATCTACCATTGGTGTTTTGCCTCCGACTAACCAACCAACACTTTTGAAGTAATTGAAAAATTTTTGGGCTTCTTGTTCGGGGAAGTTGTTTTCTAGGTAATAGGTTTTGACTTCTTCGATTGATGGCTGTAACTTTTCTTCTTTTTCTTTTTTCGCGGAACTTTTTTCTTTTTGAGTTCCCTCGACTTCGCTCGGGATGACAATTTTATCTGAGGAATTATTTATTTCTTCAAAATTTTTTGTTTGCTTTTCCAAGTTTGAAATGTTTTTTTTGTTTAAAAGGTTTGTATTGTTTATATAGTTTATAGAAGGTACTACTGCTTGTTCAGTACCTGTTTCACTACTAGTACAAGACTTGTTCAAAGCTTGTTCATTGACTTGTTCAAAAAGAAGTTCATTTTTTGGTTTTCTTTCTGATTTTGGAACTGGTTTTAAATCATCTGAAAAGTTGAATAAAATGACATGACTACCTTTGAATGGGTTGTAGGAAGGTTGGTAATTGATGTAGCCCAAACTGTGTAAGTTTTTTAAGCATTTGTGATAGGTTGCTTTTGAGCTTATTTTGCTGATACGCATGACCTCATCGCGATTTATACTAATGGGATTTTTGAAGCGGTTGCAGTTCCAGAATTGGAATAAAGCAATGTATAAGCTTACGTGCGTTGGGTTTAGTGTTCGGTCGAGGGCTACTTTTTCGAAGAAACCGGTTAGGTGTTTGATGTAGTTCATGAACTAGTGATTAGTAATTAGTGAATGGTTAATGGTGAATAGTGATTAGTAAAAAGTGATTAGTAAAAAGTGAAAAGTGAAGAGTGATTCGACTTCGTTCAAACAGCTTTTCATTTTTACTAATTCTTCGACTTTTTGACGCTCAACTGCGGACTCTAATGTCGTTTTTAAATTGGGTATTACTTAAAAAGAGTTGGTAAAGTATTTACTTTGTTTCCATTTAATAGTTTATCGATGTCGGCATGGTTGTAATACATGATGCCTCCTATTTTGGTGTAGGATAGAGTGCCTTTGATGCGGAGGTTTTGGAGGGTTCCTGGGGAGATGTTTAACAGTTTGCGGACTTCATTTGATTTGAGCCACTGTTTTGATTGTTGTGGTTTGGAATTGATGATTTCTTTTAAATCATTTAATAAAAGATTTCGGAATTCATTTAAGTCTTCGATGGTAATGATTTGTACTGCCATAACGTATGTTTTAATTTGTTATGGGTGTACGTCTTCAAACTAAATTGGACTTTTGCTAAGAGAGTATTTAGTTAATAATTCAAAGATAAAAGATTTTTTTGATTAGTTGTTAATTTTGATTTTTGGTACTCATTTCTTCGGTTTATAATAGCCATTTTCTTTAATCGTTCACGTTCTTTTAAAATTAATTCACCTCTTCCAAAATACACGTCTGCAGGAGTTAAGTTGTTTAATGATTCATGATAGCGTTCATTGTTATAACGATAAACAAACTTTTCTAAAGCAGCTTCTAATTCTTCTGGAGCGAAGTAATTATCAAGTTTTACAACATTTTTCATGGTTCTGTGATAGCGTT
>NZ_JMLU01000033.1 GCF_000686885.1 Flavobacterium sasangense DSM 21067
CAGCATACTTTAAATTCATAACTCTTTGATTTTTAGATAAACAAAAAATTACAGTAGACTTTGCTCATTTTTTATACAGCATCTTTCTATTAAAGCAAGTGCTTAAGTACTATTGTGACTATAATGTAATTAAAACCAAGTAGATTACCCTAGTGTATGCAATATCATCTATGATGTATTTCGCCCCGATAGTATTTTGCAACTTGGTTTTGTTTATCAATTATTACTATTTCAAAGATAAATAATTCATATTTTTAAATCTTAACAAAGATATGAGCCCCGATGGGAGTGGAAATCTTTTTTCTTTTTTGTTGCCTTCGAGTACCTCAGGCAACAAAAAAAGAAAACCTCAGGCAACAAAAAAGAAAAAAATTGTAGCGGACAGCGGGACTGAAAGTCTTTATGGAATGTATAATATCTGCTTCTGAAAAAAAATTATTCTTTAGGCTCCGTTTTAGGTTGGATTTTGATTTTATTAATCCAGTGTTCGTTTAGTTTGTCGAAGTCGATGGGTTTTGAAGGTTCTTGTTTGGAAAGTTGCCCTTGATTAAACGCGGCATTTAAGATACCTTCTATATGGTAATCTTCTTTTACATCGAAAGGTTTGTATTGCGTTTTTAAATTAATGTCAAATAAATACGCGGTGGAGTTGGCCCAAAAGGCTTTCCAACTACTTTTGTACTCCTTAATTAAATCGAAAGTAGTGCTTCCGGTTTGGCGGTAAATTAATTTGACTAGGATTTGACCGTCTTTACGCGATAACTTTTTTAAACGTGGTTCGAATTCTTCCTCTAAATACTTTTCTACGATTTTAAAGTATTTCTTTTTTTCGCGACTGGTTTTTAGTTTTGCCATGGTGGCGTTTAACTGCGTTAGTTTATCTGCCGTTAATTTGGCATACGGATATACTTTAAAGATTCTTCTCTTTAATATTAACTTGGCTTTTTTGTCTTCGTCCATCGAATACACATTGTCGGGCGTGAAAATGATTTCCTTTAATTCGATAGAATATATAATAGAGGAATCCTGTTGCGTCATGCGCAAGGTGTCGGTTTCGGTTTGAGCAAAAGAAAAAGTAGTAATGAATAGGAATAAACTACTTAATAATAACTTATACATGGTGTTTGTTTTTAACTTTTTAACTCACTGCAAAAAGTAAACCAAAATTATTGAAATTATGTGAAACTCTAATATCTTATTTTTAAATTAGCAAAAAATTATATTTTAAGATGAGTACAAAATCGATATTAAAGAAGTCGTCGATGACTTTTTTGGAAAATTATTTGAATAATGCCTCTCCAACCGGACATGAAGCGGAAGGGCAAAAACTTTGGATGGACTATTTAAAACCCTACGTTGATACCTTTATTACCGATACGTATGGAAGTGCAGTTGGCGTTATCAATCCAGACGCTCCTTATAAAGTAGTGATTGAAGGGCATGCGGATGAAATTTCGTGGTATGTGAATTACATTACCGATGACGGATTAATCTACGTGATTAGAAACGGAGGTTCGGATCATCAGATTGCGCCATCGAAGCGTGTGAACATTCATACGAAGAAGGGTATTGTGCGTGGTGTTTTTGGTTGGCCAGCGATTCACACTAGAGGAAGAAGCGGAAAAGCAGAAGAAACAGCAAAAATAGAAAACATATTTATTGATTGTGGTTGCTCTACGAAAGCCGAAGTTGAAGCTTTAGGCGTTCATGTGGGTTGTGTGATTACGTATCCAGATACTTTTGAGATTTTAAACCACGATAAATTTGTGTGTAGAGCCATTGATAACCGCATGGGTGGTTTTATGATTGCCGAAGTAGCGCGTTTATTAAAGGAGAACAAAAAGAAATTGCCTTTTGGATTGTACATCGTGAACTCGGTGCAGGAGGAAATTGGTCTGCGTGGTGCCGAAATGATTACCCAACGCATTAAACCGAACGTTGCCATAGTAACCGATGTTTGCCACGATACCACTACTCCAATGATTGATAAAAAAATTGAAGGTGATTTAAAAATGGGACGCGGACCTGTTATTGCCTACGCTCCTGCGACACAAAACGTTTTACGTGAAATGATTGTGGACACGGCCGTAGAAAACAAAATACCTTTCCAACGCCATGCGACTTCTCGCGTTACCGGAACCGATACCGATGCTTTTGCGTACAGCAATGGCGGAGTTGCCTCGGCTTTGATTTCGTTACCGTTGCGTTATATGCACACCACAGTAGAAATGGTACACCGAGACGACGTAGAAAATGTAATTAAATTGATTTACGAAACGCTATTGAAAATTGAAAATAACGAAACGTTTAGTTATTTTAAATAAAAAAAACGTCCATTCGAGTGTTTTTTGTGAAGTGAAGCGGAACAAAAAATGTATCGAGAATAGTTTTTTTTACAATTAAAACCTAAAATCCTCATTTGTTTGAGGATTTTTTTTGCACTTTTTTGAAGTTTTTTGAAAATGTACAGAAAATCTACAGCAATTTATTTGTGGGAATTTTGTTATATTGCAGGGGAAAAGTATCAAATTATTTTTTTGAGTTTAAAATTGTGGGTTTAAATAAATTAAAACATTATGAGTGATATACAAACTTTAATAAAAATTGAAAACAAATTACAAATAAAATTTGGAAATTATGAAGACTGGCAAAATATTAGAAAATCAAAACAAGAAAACAAAAATAATAAATCGACTAATGAAACAATAGAGCATAACAATAGATTGGAGAGTCAGCAATTAGTAACAATAGATAAACAAGGAAAAATAACAGAAATTTTTCTTAATGGAATCGAGCTTACAGAAATACCTGAAGAAGTATTTGAACTTAAAAACTTAAAAAGGTTCGATTGTGTCAATAATCGTTTAACATCAATTTCTACTAAATTTTCAGAATTATCTGAACTAAATACAATTTTTTTATTTTCAAACAAAATCGAAGAAATTCCTGAACAAGTTATATTTCATAAATCTTTAAAAAAATTAGAAATTCATGACAATCCTATAAAAACAATACCACCAGAGTTATTTGAAGGAAATATTAGAAAAAACACCTTAGAAGCAATTAGAAATTATTTAAACTCTTTAAAAGCTGGTACAAAGAACTTAAATGAAGTTAAAGTCATTATTGTTGGTGATGGTGGTGCTGGAAAAACTTCTTTACAAAAATTATTAACAAATGAAGACTTCAACCCCCAAGAATCTCAAACACATGGAATAAACATTAAACATCTGACTTTAAGACCAAATAAAAAAAATGTTAAGTATCGATTATGGGATTTTGGAGGTCAAGAAATAATGCATGCAACACATCAATTTTTTCTTTCTAGAAGAAGCATTTACATAATACTCCTAAATGCAAGAGAAGAACCAAATCCTGAATATTGGTTGAATCACATAAAAAGTTTTGGAGGAAATTCACCAGTGCTCGTTGTAATAAACAAAACTGATGAAAACCCTGCTTTTGATATTAATCGTCTCTTCTTGAAAGAAAAATATCCAAACATCATTGATTTTATTAAAATTTCATGCGCAAATGGTGTAGGTATAGAAAGTGTCAAAACCGCACTAAAAAAATCTGTGTTAGAAATTAAAGACTTAAATAGCCAGTGGGCTTTGTCTTGGTTTAAAGTTAAAACCATTTTAGAAAACATGTCTTCAAGTTTCATTAGTTATGATGAGTTCACAAATCTTTGTCATGAAAATGGTGTTTACGACGCTTCTAGCCAGAATACTTTAGTAGAATATCTTAATGATTTAGGGATAATATTACATTTTAAAGATTTCGAACTTAGTGACACGCATGTTTTAGACCCTGAATGGGTAACTTATGCTGTTTATAAAATAATAAATTCAAAAAAACTTGCTGACAATAAAGGCCTGTTAAAACTATCTGAGATTAAAACAATTCTAAACTCAAAAGAAGGAGATAAAGAATTTAAATATCCATCATCTACATTAAATTACATAATAGAATTAATGATGAAATTTGAACTTTGTTATAAAGTGTCTAATTCAGAAATTTTAGTGCCCGATTTATTAGAAGTTCAAGAACCATTGTTCAAACCAAATGATATTAATCCTCTTAAAGTGATTATTTCTTATGGTTTTCTTCCAAAATCAATAATGCCAAGGCTTATTGTTAATTTACATAATGATATATTTAATCAATTAAGATGGAGAACAGGACTTATCGTTTACGATAAAAGTTTAGAGGCTTATGCAAAAATAACTGTTGACTATGAATCAAAAAATATTAATATAGAAGTTTTTGGTGATAAAAAAAGGGACTATCTATCAATAATTTTATTTATTATTAGAAAAATAAATTCAAGTTTTAAAGGTCTTGAAAATAAAATTAACATACCCGTTAAGGGCGCACCAAATGTTACAATTTCACACTCACATTTACTCACACTTGAATCTAAAGGAATTACTAAATATATACCTGAAGGTCTAGATTACGAGGTAAACGTAAAAGAAATGCTTGGCACAATACAAAGTGAAAAGTCTTTTGAGGAAGAAATTTTTGCTTTATTGGATAAATTAGTAACGAAAGCTGATGATAATGAAAGTATAGCTGAAAAAGCAAACGAAATAATTCAAATGCAGCCTAATTTTTTTGGAATGGGAATCAATATAAATGCACTTGTTAAAAGATACTTAAAAAAATAAATAAAACTATAAAATAATATAATATTTTAAAATCTCTTAAGAGTTATGTCCTTCAATAATTAAAAACAAAAAATCCCGCTTTCGCGGGATTTTCTATTATCTTCTTTTACGAGCGTCGTTGACCAGTTTTATAATTTCTTCTGATTTTGATTTCTCGGCGTAATCTGAGATGGTTAAACCGTTAGAATCTTCTGCTCTGTAATCGGCACCGTTTCTAATTAAGTAGGAGACAATTTGCGGTTGGTTAAATAAGATGGCGTACATCAAAGGTGTTGTGCCACGTTCGTCTTTTTTGTTAACGTCTACTCCTATTTCTACTAACTGTTGCACTTTTCCTAAATCGCCTTTACTAATGGCTACATTTAACTGTGATGGTGTTGGTTTTACAACGGCAACTGGTGTTGTGCTTGTTGTTGTACTTTCACTTGCTTGTAACGCACTGGTAAACAACATGGCTACTGCGGGTACGATTACCCAAAATCTGTTCGTTTTTTTTCATGATGATTGATTTTTAATGATTGATATGAATAGGACGAACGCAAAGGAATATCGTTACACTCGTACTACAATTCTAACAAAACTTTAACGAATGGGATAAAAAAAAGTCGGTGAAGTACCGACTTTTGCTTTTTACTGTATGATTTACTCTTGAATTCTATTTTTTAAATCCATGCTCGCATGTAAGATTCTGGTGATTTCGATTTGTGTTAGACTTAGCTTTCTAAAAAATATCAAATGCTCACCCGATTTGTAACCAAAAAGCGCTGGATGAATCTTTTCATAATTTCTTCCCAAGTTTTGATTTTCGGCTAAAAGTTGACAATCTTGCAGCAGTTCCAAATAATATTTGTCGGCTTGGCGTTCTGACCAAGTGTCAAAGGTATATTCCCAAATACTTGATAAATCTTCAACGGCTTTGTTGGTTAACACATAACTAGCCATTTTTTTTCATAGCCTTTAACGATTCTAAATGTTTTTTAGGATCAAAATCTTTTGCTATGCCACTTTGAATTCCTTCGGAAATGGCGTTTTTAAGTGCTGTGATTTTAGTTTCTTCATCTTCCAACAATCGCAATCCGGCACGAATTACTTCGCTAGCGTTTTTGAATCTTCCTTCCGAAACTCTGTCATCTACAAACTTTTCAAAGTAATCTCCTAAAGAAACCGATGTATTACGTCCCATAATTTCTTTTTTTTGTAAAGTTACCAAAAATTGGTAACAATGAAATAAAAATGTTTAATTTTTTTGGATGGAAATTTAGTTTTATCTTGGCTTTCACGTTTTAGATTATGCTTTGAGAAAAATTCTAAACACAAGTCAACAAAATTTCCACTATGATTTCTATTTTACCACATAACTTTGATTCCTTATTTACAGACAAACAAGAAAAATGGACATTGGCGCAAACTTGCATGAATCGTTTATCCAAAAATTTTGATATCACGGAAACAAGCAAACCAAAAATTGATGATTTCTATATTTTAGCTTCTAAAAGTAAACCTATTTATTTCTCGGCTTGGGAAGTAAAAAAGCAAGAACAAGCGTTCAAACTTTGTTTGGTTCAATTTGAAACTTCGTATACCACCGCTAACCAATTTGGCGGAAGCACTCATACCGACACAAGTTTTTATTTGTACGGTCAATTGAAAATTAAAGGAAATTTTGGAACCGTTTTAATAAGACCTGAAACTTTTGGAGATAAAATCACGGAATTGTTTGTAAAAACAGAAGTTGATTTTGAATTGTATCCTTTATTCAGTTATAAATATTTTGTCGCTTCCGACGAACTTGAACCACTTATTAAAACTTTACCTACTGAACTTATAGAATTTTTAGAAAAGATAAATGGACTTCAAATTGAATTTAGAAATCAATATTGTTTGTTTCGTTTGCCCAAAGCAATGAACCCAGAAGAAGCCGTAAAATTATGCTTAATCGGAATTGAGCTGGATAAAATTTTGAATAAGTAAGAATTAAATAAAAGAGAACCCAATTGTTTCATTACAAAGATTACCATTTTATAATTGACAAAACCACACGAAAAGATTCGAGCGGGAGAGATAGTAAATCAATCAAAAAATTACTATAAATGACATTAAAATATAAAATTGCATTAACAATTTACGCCACATTAGTCATAGGATTACTTGGTTTTTTGCTAATGTGGGCTTTAGGAATGAATGAAAACTCAAAACTTGTTTTTTCAGATTATCTAACAATCCTATTTGTTTTTTTACACATTATATTTTTAGGTATTTTCACATCTCAAAAAAACAAAATTGTTTTTAGTGTAGTTAATTTGGTAGCATTATTAATAAGTATTGCTTTTGTAGTATTCTTTATTTATAATATGGATTGGGGATTTGAAACCATTACATTTACGATATTATATACTTACTCAGTTTCAGTATTAGTAATTTATAATTTGAAAAATATTCAATTGTAATTATTTAGATTCTAACAAAAAACAAAGAATCCCGAGCTAACTCGGGATTCTTTCTATATAAAAGTATGAATTATCTATTTTGTAAATAACTCAAAACATTCTTCTCAATTCTTTCATTGATGTTGGAAATATCGGCTTTTACGAATTTCTCTCCAATGATGTTTTCGAATAACTCAATGTAACGTTCTGAAACCGTTTCGATGTATTCGTCGGTCATGTTTGGAATTTGTTGCCCTTCTTTTCCTTGGAACCCGTTTTCAATTAACCATCGACGTACGAACTCTTTTGATAACTGTTTTTGTTCTTCGCCATTTGCTTGTCTTTCAGCGTAACCTTCTGCGTAGAAATAACGAGAAGAATCAGGCGTATGGATTTCGTCGATTAATACGATTTGTCCGTCTTTTGTTTTCCCGAATTCGTATTTAGTATCTACTAAGATTAAACCTCGAGAAGCTGCAATTTCAGTTCCTCTTTGGTATAATGCTCTGGTGTATTTTTCTAAAACTAGATAATCTTCTTCGGTTACAATTCCGTTGGCTAAGATAGCTTCGCGTGAAATATCTTCGTCGTGCGAACCATTATCCGCTTTTGTTGTTGGCGTGATGATTGGTGTTGGGAATTTATCGTTTTCTTTTAAACCTTCTGGCATTTCCACACCGCAAAGGATTCTTCTTCCTGCTGCATATTCACGTGCTGCATGTCCTGATAAATACCCGCGAATTACCATTTCTACTTTAAACGGCTCACATAAATGTCCTACCGCCACGTTTGGATCTGGTGTTGCTACTAACCAATTCGGTACAATATCAGCAGTTAATTCCATGAACTTCGTAGCAATTTGATTAAGGATTTGCCCTTTGTAAGGAATTCCTTTTGGTAAAACCACATCAAATGCCGAAAGACGGTCGGTAGCAACCATCACTAATAAGTCATCATTGATATTGTAAACTTCTCTAACTTTTCCACGGTACACCGATTTTTGACCTGGAAAATTGAAATTGGTAGTCGTAATTGTATTCATTATGTTGTGTTGTTGTTTGTCGTGCAAAAGTAAACTATTTATTTTCTTCCAAAAATTATTTCATAAAAAAAGAGAAGCTTAAATGAACTTCTCTTTTTTTATTTTTTAAAAATTATTTAAACATGATGTTATAGGTTACGCCTACTCCTAAAGAACGAATCGTAATGTCTTCGGCAAAGGTGTTTTGGTAATAGCCGTAGATATTCCATTTTTTGTTGTGATATCCAATTTGTGGGTTGAAATACAATCCGCCTGAATTATCAACGTTAGTTAGAAATCCGTAACCGAAATCGGCACCTACAAACACACCTTCAGTTTGAAAATAGTAACGAGCAAAACCTGCTAACGGAATCACTCCGAAGTCATCAAATTCATCTTTTCCAAAAAAATGATTGTATCCAGAAGCAATACCAACACCAAAATGAGGTGTAAATAAATATTGTCCTCTTACATCAACTCCCACATTGAAAGACGAAATATCTTTTGCATCTCCCATTGGCACACCAGCAGTTAATCCTGCTTTAAACCAAGAATTCTTTGTAGTAATATCCACTTCAGGAATTTCTTGACCATAACTTAAACCATAACATAACGTGGCTAAAAACAAAACAGCTTTTTTCATACTTGTAAATTTTAAGGTTTACCATTGGAACGATGAAAATTGGGGTTTTATTTTTGTAATTGGCGAATTATAAGATTTTTTTAACGTTTATAAAAATGTTTAAATTAGTAAAATTAAGATGTGCATTACTTTAAAAATTCTCTTCCTTCAACATTTTCTAGAATACTCATTTGCTGAATAGCAATACGGTTGAGTTTGATTAATCGTTCACTTTGTGGAATATTTTCATCAATTAAAACGGCGTTTAAATTTTCCATATTACTCAAACAAATCAATTCATTAATAGTTGCATAATCACGCATATTCCCTTTTAAATCTGGATTTTGTTCACGCCATTCTTTAGCGGTTATCCCAAAAAGTGCCACATTTAACACGTCTGCTTCGTTAGCATAAACTAAAGCCGTTTGTTGTAATGTTAGTTCTTGTGGAATTAAATTATGTTTGATAGCATCGGTATGAATTCGATAATTAATTTTAGCTAATTCTCTTTTAGCAGACCAACCAATTTGTTTTTGTTCTTCTTCTTTAAGACGTTGGAATTCTGTTATTAAATAGAGTTTAAATGATACACTTATAGCTGAACCAAATTCAAATGCGATATCTTTATGTGCATATGTCCCTCCATATTTACCTTTTTTTACTATAATTCCAACTGCATTTGTTTTTTCAATCCATTCTGAAGCACTTAAAACAAAATTTGTTAATCCTGCTTGCATTTTAAAGTGGTCAGATTCGACCACTTTAAAAAATGGATTATTAATTTGCTCCCAAACACTTAAAAACTCAATAGCATATCTATTTCTTATCCAGTTTTTTATAATATCTGCAGCTCTACCATCCCTTCTTTAGAATTAGCCATATCTGTAAGTGATATGTAATCTTTTTCATTTATAGATATAACCGTTATTTCATTATCATTTACCTTTATTTTAGCCATAATTATAACTTAAAATGGAATATCTAATCATTATTCTCAATACTCTTATATGCATCAATAATTTTCTTCACTAATCTGTGACGTACGATGTCTTTATCATCTAAGTAAATGATTCCGATGCCTTCTACATCTTTCAATACTAAAAGCGCTTCTTTCAATCCTGAAATGGTTCTTCTCGGTAAATCCACCTGACCTGGGTCGCCCGTGATGATGAATTTGGCGTTTTTTCCCATACGGGTTAAGAACATTTTCATTTGGGAATGTGTCGTATTTTGAGCTTCATCTAAAATTACAAAAGCATTATCTAACGTTCGTCCACGCATAAAAGCTAAAGGTGCTATTTGAATGATTCCTTTTAACAAATAGTCTTCTAAAGTTTGTGGTGGCAACATATCGCGCAACGCATCATACAACGGTTGCATGTACGGATCTAGCTTTTCCTTCATATCACCCGGAAGAAAACCTAAGTTTTCCCCTGCTTCCACAGCTGGTCGCGTTAATATGATTCGCTTGACTTGTTTTTCCTTCAACGCTTTTACGGCTAAAGCGACACCTGTATACGTTTTTCCTGTTCCTGCTGGTCCAACAGCGAAAACCATGTCGTTTTTATGCACATAATCTACCAATTTTTGTTGGTTAGGCGTCATGGCTTTGATTAACTTTCCTCCTATTCCATGCACAAGAATTTTATCTCTGTCGTGCATGTGTTCGGCATCATGTTGATGACTCGTTTCTAAAACCCTCAAAATAACATTATCATCAATACTGTTGTAACGCGTAAAATGATGCATCAATCTTCTGAAGCGATTTTCAAACTCATCCAAGATTTCAGGCTCACCATACGCTTTAAGAGTAGTTCCTCGTGCTACGATTTTAAGTTTTGGATAATACTTCTTAATGGTTTCAAGATGAGCATCTTGCGCACCCCAAAATTCTTTTGGAGCAATGTCGACTAATTCAATGATTCTTTCGTTCAAAGGCTTTCTTTTTTTAATTATTTTTGAAACGCTAAAATTATAGTAGCTTTGCAATCAAATTTAGTAAAAACTACTGTTGGATTTCAAATAAGTTATAAACAAAAAAATGTCAATAATTACTTTAACTACCGACTTTGGACACAAAGACTACTTCGTAGGCGCTTTGAAAGGAAAAATTCTGTCGGAACACAAAGAAGCGGTTATTGTAGACATTTCGCACGAGATTGACTTATTCAACACATTAGAAGCGAGTTACTGTATTGAAGCCGCTTATCACAACTTTCCAAAAGGTACCATTCATATTATTGGCGTGGATAGTGAACGTGTCGGCGATACCCAACATATTGCCATGCAATGGGACGATCATTACTTCATATGTGCCGATAACGGAATTTTAAACACCTTAATTCAAAAGAAAATTCCACAGAAAATCGTTGCCATTACCATCCACGACCGATTGAATACAGATGTGAGCGATATGGATGTTTTCGTAGCGGTTGCCTGTCATATTGCACGAGGTGGTTTGTTGAATGTAATTGGAAAGGAAATTCCATCATTGAAACCAGTGAGTGTTTTAACTTCATCGATTACCAATGATTTAAGCGAAATTAAAGGACAAATCGTGTATATCGATTCATTTGGAAATTGCGTTACTAATATTTCGCACAAACAATTTAACGATACGATTAGAGGTAGAAAGTTCGAAATCGTAATCAAAAACAAAAAGTTCAGTCGTTTACACAAAAGTTATTCTGATTTTCCGGTTTCCGACGTAAAACAATTGAAAGATTTAGAAGGTGATTTCTTAGCGTTATTCAATGAAAACGGCTATTTAGAAATTGCGATATATAAAAGTAATCCAAAAACCGTAGGTTCGGCAGCAACCTTATTAGGATTGCATTTTAGAGATGCGGTATCCATTAAATTCAAATAAAATATGTTCATAAGAATTGTAAAAATGCGTTTTCACGAAGATAAAATCGAAGCTTTTTTAAATAATTTTGAAGAAGTGAAACACCACATACGAAACTTCGAAGGAAACCGTTTCTTAGAATTGTATCAAGACAAAAACGACAAACGCATTTTCTTTACGTACAGTTATTGGGAAAACGAAGAAGCGTTAGAAAATTACAAAAAATCTGCTTTGTTTGATGGCGTTTGGAGTTATACCAAAACTTTATTTAGTGATAAACCAGAAGCTTGGAGTGTTGACAGATTGGTTACTTTGAGTTAGGAGTTGGGAGAAAAACCTGAAACTTGAAACCTGAAACAAAAAAATAAAAAAAATAAATGAAAGCATTATTATTACGAGAAATAAAATCCTTTTTTGGTTCGCCGATTGGGTATTTAGTCATCGGGATTTTTCTTTTACTCAACGGATTATTTCTTTGGGTTTTTGAAGGCGAATTCAACATATTAAACTCCGGTTTTGCCGATATGAGTCCGTTTTTCAAATTGGCACCATGGATTCTAATTTTCTTAATTCCATCGGTAACGATGCGCAGTTTTTCAGATGAGAAAAAACAAGGAACTATTGAATTGTTGTTTACCAAACCGCTTTCGAATTGGGACATCGTAAACGGAAAATTCTTAGGGGCTTTAGTGTTAATCATTTTAGCGATTGTTCCAACGATTATTTATGTATTGACGATTTCGCATTTTAGTGCAGAACCTGAATCTTCAGGAAATTTTATTGCACTTTATATTTATTTAGGATTAGGATTGATTTTTTATCTTTTGAAAACAATCTTAAAAGATAAATTCATTCCAATCAAGAAAAGTATATTAGAAAACTTTGATATTTTCTATTTGATTTTAGGACTTATCGTTATTTTTTATTCAATGTCAACGATTGAGAATTTAGATATGGGAAGCACATTAGGTTCGTATTTCGGATTGTTGTTCTTAATTGCGGCTTATACGGCGATTGGAATTTTTGCTTCTACGCTTTCAGACAATCAAATTGTAGCTTTCATAATTGCAGTGTTTTGTTGTTTCTTTTTCTATTTCGGATTTGATGGCATTGCGTCTTTCCTTGGAAATTATAGTTCGATGTTTGCAGCTTTAGGAATGGATTATCACTTTAAAAGTATGAGTCGCGGTGTGTTAGATACACGTGATATTGTATATTTTGTAAGTGTGACGTTTTTATTTTTATCGGCAACGGTTTATCAACTTAAATCTTTGAAATGGTAATGAAGGAGAACAAATCAAAAGCTTTAAAGCAATTAGGAATTGTGTTTTTAGCGATTATCGTTATCAATTTAATCAGCAACTTCTTTTTCAAGCGTTTCGACTTAACACAAGACAAACGTTACACATTATCGGAAACAACTTTAAACATCATAAAAGATGTAGATAGTCCGTTATACATTGAAGTGTATTTGGAAGGGAATTTTCCGCCAGAATTCAAACGTTTACAAAACGAAACCAAACAACTTTTAGAAGAATTCACAGCTTATAATTCAAACATCATTTTCAACTTTAAAAATCCGATTGAAAAAGAGGAAACGCGAGTAGAAAAAATGAAAGAATTCTATGCGAAAGGCATGCAACCGCTAAGCATCACCGTGGAAGACAAAGGAAAACAATCGCAAGAAGTAGTTTTCCCTTGGGCACAAGCAACGTATGGCGATAGATTCACGAAAGTGGCGTTATTGAAAAATCTAATGGGTGCTTCAACCGAAGAAAAAGTAATTAGTTCGGTACAGCACTTGGAATTTGGTTTTGCAGAAGCCATCAATAAAATTTCGAAAGAAAAACAAAAGAAAATTGCCGTAATTAAAGGTAACGGAGAAGTTTTAGAACCTTTCATGGCCGATTTCTTAAGAACGGTTAAAGAAAGTTATTACATCGGACCTTTTACATTGGATTCGGTAGCAAAACAACCTACTCAGACTTTAGAAGCGCTTAAAAAATATGATTTAGCCGTAATTGCTAAACCAACGGAAGGTTTCACAGAAGAAGAAAAACAAGTGTTAGACCAGTTCATCATGAATGGTGGAAAAACCTTGTGGTTAGTCGATGCCGTTTCAGCCGACATGGACAGTTTGTACAACGAAACCGGTACGATTTTAGCCGCACAACGCGAGTTGAACTTAACCGATATGTTCTTCAAATATGGAATCCGTATCAATCCTTTGTTGGTGAAAGATGAATATGCTACGCCAATCAAACTAGCCTCAGGAAATCAAGGAAGCGAAACCCAAATGCAAGAATACACTTGGAAATTTGCGCCTTTCGTTTATCCAACTTCTACCAATCCTATCGTAAAAAACATGGAAGGGATTAAGTTTGAATTTGCTTCTCCAATCGAAATCCTGAAAAACGATATCAAGAAAACCGTTTTATTGAGTTCGTCTGAATATTCGAAAACAGTTGGAACACCAAGTCCGATTTCATTAGATATGGTAACTGAAGAAACGACTCCTGAAGAATATGAAGGAAAAGGATTGCTTCCAGTAGCTGTTTTAATGGAAGGAAAATTCAAATCAACTTACCAAAACAGAGTATTACCATTTAAAGATAATACGTTCCAATCTACAGGAAAAGAAAACAAGATGATTGTGATTTCTGATGGTGATGTGATTAAAAATCAATTAGACAAAGGCGTTCCTTTAGAATTAGGTTTTGACAAGTGGACCAATCAACTATATGGCAACAAAGAGTTCTTAATGAACTGTGTAAATTACCTTTTAGACGACAACGGACTTATTAACATCCGAAGTAAAGATGTCGATTTACCACTTTTAAATAAGGAAGAAGTCTATAAAAATTACACTATTGCACAAATGGTAACTGTCGGATTACCAATAGTTATTTTAGCTATCTTTGGGTTTTTATTTACTTTCTTACGCAAAAGAAAATATAGCCGCTAGTTGTTAATAAAATTGTTTTTGCGATTGAACAGAATTAGAATATATTTGTGAAATATAAAATCAAATCACGATTTTAAAATACAAGATGATGAAGTTTATAGTATCGAGTTCGTATTTATTAAAACAATTACAAGTTTTAGGAAGTGTTATCAACAGCAGTAACACCTTACCTATCCTTGATAATTTCCTTTTTGAATTAGACAACAACCAATTAAAAGTTTCAGCTTCTGATTTAGAAACAACGATGACGGCTACGTTAGAAATTGATTCTACAAGTCAAGGAAGCGTTGCTATTCCAGCGAAACTTTTATTAGATATCTTAAAAACCTTCCCAGAGCAACCGTTAACATTTACTGTTGAAGACAATTCAACTGTAGAAATTAGCTCAAACTCGGGTAAATATGCAATTGCTTACGCACCAGGAGAAGAATTCCCTAAGGCAGTAGTTTTAGATGATCCTTCAAAAACATTAGTTCCTGCGGAAGTATTAGCAACTGCAGTAAGTAAAACCATCTTCGCTGCTGGAAACGATGATTTACGCCCTGTAATGAGTGGTGTTTTCTTCCAATTTTCACCAGAAGGATTAATTTTCGTAGCAACAGACGCTCACAAATTAGTAAAATATGCACGTACTGATGTAAAAGCATCTCAAGTAGCTGATTTTATTATGCCAAAAAAACCTTTAAACATTTTAAAAGGAATTTTAGGCGCTTCTGATGCAGAAGTAGCTATCGAATACAACGATTCTAATGCAACGTTCTCTTTCGAGAATTATGTATTGACTTGTCGTTTAATCGATGGAAAATATCCAAACTACGAAGCGGTTATTCCAAAAGAAAATCCAAACAAATTATTAATCAACAGAGTTCAGTTTTTAAACTCAGTTCGTCGTGTGGCAATTTTTGCTAACAAAACGACACACCAAATTCGTTTAAAAATTGCTGGTACTGAATTGAATATTTCGGCAGAAGATATCGATTATTCAAACAAAGCAGACGAGCGTTTGACTTGTGATTACCAAGGAGACGATATGCAAATCGGGTTCAATTCTCGTTTCTTAACTGAAATGTTGAATAATTTATCAAGTGATGAAATCCAATTAGAAATGTCGATGCCAAACCGTGCGGGTATTTTAACTCCAGTAGACGGCTTAGACGAAGGCGAAACAGTTACGATGCTAGTAATGCCAGTAATGTTGAGCAACTAATTCAAAATATTTGATTTTACAGTTTAACTGAGAATCTTATTACCAACCTTAACTAACTTAAAAACCACTTGGCTTTGCTTTGTGGTTTTTTAATTTTAATTTCATTGGCTCGCGGATAAAACGGATATACAAGCGCGGGTTTTTTTTTTAAACACATAGACACAATAGAATTGCTTTGTGTTGATTTTAGACGTTTCACTTTACATAGTTCACAATAGAATATACGCTTAGTTTGTCATGCTGGTAAGCATCTCTTGAACTAGTGATATATTTTAAGAACGCGGATGAAGCAAATTTGACTGATGTTCGCGAATTGTTATTTAAACGTAAAGAAAAACTTGGTGTAACTCTGTGTTAAACTTCGTGAGACTTTGTGTAACAACTCCAAACAAAAAAACTTCTAACTTCTAACTTCTAACTTCTGACTTTAATTTATCTTTGTAAACTAAATTTAGAACATGATTCCACAAGAAACTATAGTTGCTTTGGCTACACCATCAGGAGCGGGTGCGATTGCTATTATTCGATTATCAGGTAAAGAAGCTATATCAATAGCAGCTGACGTATTTCAATCGGTTTCAGGGAAAGATATTACGAAACAGAAAACTCATACGATTCATTTGGGACATATTGTGGATAATGGAAAAGTGTATGACCAAGTGTTGCTTTCTATTTTCAAAGGTCCGAATTCGTACACTGGGGAAAACGTGATTGAAATTTCATGTCATGGCTCTACTTTTATCCAACAACAAATTATCCAATTATTACTTCGTAAAGGCGCAAAAATGGCTCAGGCAGGTGAATTTACCTTACGCGCTTTTTTAAACGGGAAATTAGACTTATCGCAAGCAGAAGCCGTGGCTGACTTAATTGCTTCGGATAATGAAGCGTCACACCAAATTGCCATGCAACAAATGCGCGGTGGTTTCAGTAACGAGATTGCCAAACTACGTGAAGAATTATTGAATTTCGCCTCTTTAATCGAATTGGAATTAGACTTTGCCGAAGAAGATGTCGAATTTGCCGATAGAACCCAATTTCATGAATTATTAGAGCGAATTGAATTCGTTTTAAAACGTCTAATTGATTCGTTTGCTGTTGGTAACGTAATTAAAAATGGTATTCCAGTAGCCATTGTGGGCGAACCTAATGTAGGAAAATCGACTTTATTGAATGCTTTATTAAACGAAGAACGTGCTATTGTTTCTGACATTGCGGGAACAACACGTGATACAATTGAAGACGAATTGGTTATTAATGGTATTGGTTTTAGATTTATTGATACAGCAGGAATTCGTGAAACAAAAGATGTGGTGGAAAGTATTGGGATTCAAAAGACGTTTGAAAAGATTGAGCAAGCTCAGGTAGTTTTGTTTCTTGTTGACAGTACAGAACTAACAATGGAGAGTTTGGAAGGTTTGAAAGTAGAAGTAGAAAAAATTAAAAACAAATATCCACAAAAAGCATTACTTACGATATTTAATAAAAAAGATAAACTAGATGAGAGTTTACTCCGAAATCTAGAATCTCAAATTGAAAATTCAATTTTTATTTCTGCCAAACAAAAAGTAGGTATTGACGAATTAAAAAATGAATTAATGTCATTTGTAAATACTGGCGCTTTACGCAATAACGAAACCATTGTAACCAATACGCGTCATTACGATTCTTTATTAAAAGCTTTAGAAGAAGTCCAAAAAGTAAAATGGGGATTAGATTCAGGGCTTTCTTCAGACTTGATGGCGATTGATATTCGAAGTGCATTGTATTTCTTTGGTGAGATTACAGGGGAGGTTACTAATGATGAACTCTTGGGAAACATTTTTGCGAATTTCTGTATCGGGAAGTAACTATACTTCTCTTTCTTGTTAAGCATCTGTTTTTGTTGGGTTTACGGATTTTTTTCTTCCTTTATTTGTTGCCAAACTGCCTTTTTTTAAATATATTTGTTGTTCAATTGTTGCCATAATATCATTTTTGTTGCCCAAATAACCAAATGATATGAAGTAGAGAAATAGTGCTACATATTGCTACACTTCGCTACCTATTGCAACATAAAGCAACATTTTATGAGCAGTAATATTTCTATTCCAAAAGTATGTAATCATTGTGGCAAAACTTATATTGCCCACAAAACCACTACAAGATATTGCAGTCACAAATGCAATCAACGCGATTACAAATTAAAAGCCAAACAGCAGAAGATTGAACAAACACTACTGGAACAACAAAACATCATTGTTTCAAAGAATGACACTCAAATCTTAAATCCTAATTCACTACTTACTAAAAACTATTTATCAATCCAAGATACTGCCGACCTCATCGGTGTAAGTCGTTGGACTATTAATAGGATGGTCAAACGTGGAGAATTACAAATTCACAAATTTGGAAGAAAGAAAATTATTCAGAAAGAGCAAATAGAAAACCTTTTTAAATCTTAACACTATGAAAGTCACACTAAGAGAAAGATTAAAAGGTAATAGCATCAGTTTATATCTTGACTATTATCACAAGGGAAAAAGAAAAAACGAGTTTTTAAGACTATACCTCAACCCAGACCCTAAAACTAAGGCTGAAAAAGATGTAAACAAAAAAACACGAGAGCTTGCAGAAACTATTCGAGCACAAAGACAAATAGAAATGCAAAACGGAACTTTTGGCTTTCATGATATTGAAAAGCTAAAAGGAAGTTTTACAGCTTATTTACTAAAGCTTTCTGAAGACCGTAATACCAGTGATGGTAATTATGGTAATTGGGATAGTATGATAAAGCACTTTAAAACCTTTGCTCCTTACGATGTAAGCTTTCAAGATTTAGATAGAAAGTTAGTAGAGAATTTCAGAACCTATTTAGATTCTAAAGCAGAATCCAAAAGCAAAAAGAAACTTTCTCAAAACTCTAAATATTCATATTTCAATAAATTTAAAGCTGCACTAAAACAAGCGGTTAAAGATGGTATTATAAAAACCAATCCAGGTGAAGGTGTTGATACCTTTAAGCAAGGAGAACCGCAAAGAGAATTTCTAACTTTAGAAGAATTACAAAAATTGGTTCCAGTAGAATGTGAACTGCCAGAACTAAAAAAAGCCTTTTTATTTTCAGCTCTTACAGGTTTACGTTGGTCAGATATTGAAAAACTAAAATGGTCTGAAATCCAACACTCTAATGATTATGGCTATTACATAAGATTCAGACAAAAGAAAACCAAAGGAGCAGAAACACAACCAATCTCAGAACAAGCAGTAAGCTTATTAGGAGAACGCAAAGAACCTGATGATAAAATCTTTGATGCTTTGAATTATAGTGCTTGGTCAAACCTAAAATTACAGCAATGGGTTTATAAAGCAGGTATTCATAAAGATATTACGTTCCATTGTGCAAGGCATACTTATGCAACATTGCAATTAACACTGGGAACTGATATTTATACAGTATCAAAAATGTTAGGTCATAAAGAATTGAGAACCACTCAAATTTATGCTAAAATCATTGACGAGAAAAAACACGAAGCAGCCAACAAAATTAAATTAGATTTCTAGTTATGAGTAAAGATATTATTAATGATCTAATCTATTTAAATCCTGTATCAAAAGACAACAGAACAGATGCAAAGATTAATGAAGAACTAAAAAGTTTAGTAAAAGAATATCCTATTGCAACTCCTCTTTATGAGATTGAGTTTAAAAAGGCTATTACTCCTATTCGAAAATATTACACGGAACTTATAAAAAACTTCATTACAAGTAAGCTGAACGAAATAATTTCAAACAGCAAAACAGATAAACTAGAGGAAGAATACCAATATTTATATGCAGTTGCCGAAAGCGGAATAAAACAATATTTTAATTTCATTAGAGAGCATATCGAAAATAATAATCTTACAGAAGATTTATACAAAAGTCCTTCCAGAGACAAAAAAAGCGATGAAGCTTATGTAATTCATTTTATGAAATACAATTGCATAATGTTATTTATGGAACTTCAAGAACGTTTCAAAGGTAAAGCCGAGTTTGAAATAATGGAATTAGAAGAAATACAAGAAACATATTTATATGAAGAAGCTTCAAAAGATTTAGTAATCAAACCATACGAAGGCAGTCCAATTCATTACACCGAGAAAATCAAGGAAGACGCAAAAGCGTTCAGACCAATTAAAGGTGATTTAGAAGACAGACGTGAAAACAATAAAATAATCAAATTTGATGATTTAATTGCAAAACCTGACCAATTTGTAATTCATGAAAAAACATTGAATGAATACGGCATAATCGATAACGAATATGAGTTTATTTTCAAAAAAGGAAACAAACAGCTTTTAGCTGCATTTATTTTACAACTAAAAAACAAAGGCTACTTCAATGAGTTTACTTTCCCAGGCAGAAAACCTATTAGAGATTCTAAAATAACTGATTTTTTTGCTCACAGATATGGAAACAATAGCGACATAGACAAAGAATACAGAAATTTTAAAGGTACAAAAGCTTTAATATTTAAACTATTAGTAGATAAAACCTATTGGTTAGACAAAATATCCTAAAATCAAAAAGTGGTATTATCAATTCATAATACCAAACCATAATACCAAAAAATATTTTAACCTCTTTATTTACAATAGGTTACTAATACCATTTTTTCCTTTTTCTTCCTTACCAAAGTGCCTACCCTATCTTCGCTAAGTAATTGATAACCAATTATGACATTAGCGCTGATGTCCATTTTTAATTAAATCTTTTAACGAAGATGGACACTAATATTTTAGAAAAATTAGAACGCATTGAAAAATTGCTAGAAACACAGCAAGCAATGCAAAAGCAAGTACTAAACTTTAACGATGCTTGCATTTATTTAGAACTTTCCCAGTCACACTTGTATAAACTTACGAGTACTGGAAGCATTCCTCATTACAAACCTAATGGGAAGAAACTGTATTTCAATCGCCAAGAACTAGACAATTGGCTTTTGAGAAACAGAAGCAATTCTATTGACGAAATCGAACAAGAAGCAGCTAACTACTTAATCAAGAAAGGAAAGGTGCAATTATGATAGAGTTAATGGACTTAGTAATGGAAATGTCAAAAGACATTCAATATTTGAAAGCTTATATAGAAGCCTTAAAAAATCAAAAAAGTGGTAAGTTAAGCGATGAGTGGCTAGACAATCAAGAAGTACTACAAACACTTCATATAAGCCCACGAACACTTCAAACCTATCGTGACAATGGTACACTTCCATTCAGTAAAATTGAAGGTAAATTCTATTACAAATCAAGTGATATAGAAAACCTTTTACAGAGTAATTATACTAACAAATCAAAAGACAAGTAGTATGATTACAAAGGAAAAAATACTGAACAAAACGCATTACGGTTTAAATATCTATGCGTTTATATTGAGACAGTTTTATCCTAACGCTACCGTTCTCTCTCTTCATGGGAGAGAATGTAGTGTTACTTGTAACCCTTACAATCAGGATAAAGAAACTTTATTAGTTAGTATCGTAAATAATTGTGCAACGCATAAAGATGACGAAATTTTGGATTTTCATGGAGATGTCTTCGACTTTGCTCAATTGTATTTTCAATGTAACAATCAAACGGAATTACTTCAAAAAATCAATAAAGTAATGCATTTGAGAATTGATACAAAAGAAACAAAAGAGTACGATTACATCGAACAAGAAGACACAACTTGGTATGTAAAATGCAGTTTTTACAAAGCTCCTGTAATGAATGTATTCCCATTGAAAGAATTAAAATTAAGCGAGATATACGATTTAATTACAAGCAATACTTATAAAAGCGTTACAAACCATTTAAGAACGATTTCAGACCTTAAAGAGAAAAAAAAGTACAAAGCAAAGCATTTTGATTATGTAACCTTCTCAGGAACTTTTACAAAGCGAAACGATGATGATTTAATCAAACATTCACTATTAATGACAATTGATTTAGATCATTTGGAAAACCTAAACCAAACTAGAGAAATGTTATTGAAAGATGAATATTTTGAAACCGAATTACTTTTCAAATCTCCTTCGGGTGATGGTTTAAAATGGATTATAAAAGTCGATTTAGAACAAGCAACACATCAAGAATATTATACCGCAGTATCTAATTATTTAGAGCAGCAATACAATATCAAAGTCGATGCATCTGGAAAAGACATTTCCCGAGCTTGTTTTTTATGTTATGATTCCGAAGCTTACATTAACCCTAGACACACAACAAAATGAATAAGAAAATATTTAATCCAAAAGAATGGTTAGAAGCTCCTGCAAAGCAAGAACCTCAACCAAAACAAATGCCTACTCCTATTGTTTCCGACAATCAGTTTGAAAACTATTTACAACAAATTGAATACACAGGAACCGACATAACACAGGGCTACGACAACTGGAGAAACGTAGGCTTTGCACTAGCTGACGAATTTGGCGAAATGGGTAGAGACTATTTCCACAGAATAAGTAAATTCAATAGTGCTTATGATTACAAAGAATGTGATGTACAATACAACAATTGCTTAAAAGCTAAAGGAACAGGCGTTACAATGGCTACAATTTACTATTTAGCACAACAGAACAACATTAAAATACATAATGAAAAACCAATAGTAAATAATGAAGTTGCCGAAGTAAAAACAGAGAAAACACCAGTATTTCCAAGT
Source organism: Flavobacterium sasangense DSM 21067 (assembly GCF_000686885.1). Taxonomy (GTDB): domain Bacteria; phylum Bacteroidota; class Bacteroidia; order Flavobacteriales; family Flavobacteriaceae; genus Flavobacterium; species Flavobacterium sasangense. The sequence goes on from NZ_JMLU01000033.1 coordinate 22,429, forward strand.
CATATTTACGACACCTTACCACTATTCCTAAAAGATTGCGTTAAACCTGCAACCACAAACGAGGAAAGAGATATTTTGTTATTGGGAACACTCACAACATTAAGTGCTTGCCTACCTACTATTTATGGTATTTACGATGGTAAAAAAGTAATGGCAAACTTGTATTTATTTGTAACAGCTCCAGCATCAGCAGGAAAAGGAAGATTAACCCAATGCAAACAATTGGTGCAGCCTATACACAGATTAAAGCGAGAACAAGCCACTTTAATAAAAAAGGAATACGAAGCTAACCTTGCAATGTACAACCAAGAAAAAGGTAAAAATCCAAATGCCGAAAAACCTGCAAAACCACCTGAAAGAATGTTGTTCATTCCTGCCAACAATAGTACAACAGGAGTATTTCAATTGTTGTTTGATAATAACGGAGAAGGATTAATTTTTGAAACCGAAGGAGATACATTAGCACAAGCATTTAAGAGCGATTACGGTAATTATTCCGATGGTTTTCGTAAAGCATATCATCACGAAACAATAAGCTATTACCGCAGAACAGACCGTGAATATGTAGATATTGAAAACCCATGTTTATCAACGGTATTATCTGGAACACCAAAGCAAGTTTCAGCCTTAATACCAAATGCAGAAAATGGTTTATTCAGTCGTTTTATGTTTTATTACATGAACATCACACCTATTTGGAAAAACGTATTTGAAATTCAAACCACAAATGGTTTAGATGATTATTACAACGAACTAGGCGGACAATTTTTGGAGTTCTACAAAGCGTTAAACAACAACCCCAGTATTCAAATTAAATTGAGCCAAAGCCAACAATTACAATTCAATGAGTATTTTTCAATTGTGCAAACCAAATATCTGAATATTCAAACCGATGATTACATTGCCACAATCAGAAGAATGGGACTAAATGCCTTTCGTCTAATGATGGTAATCACAACTTTACGAATCATGGAAGACGGCGATTGTTCCACTACTAGAGAATGTGAAGACATCGATTTTCAAAATGTACTCGATGTAGTAACGGTTTTGACACAACATAGTAGCAAAGTCTTTAACGATTTACCTGTTGAAACTCCAGTTGCCACAAGAACAAACCGTAAAGAAAAGTTCTTAGAAATGCTTCCCGATACTTTCACAACAACAGACTATTTAACTATTGCAGAGAAATTAACTATTCCTCACAAAACTGCCGAAGGCTACATAACTGCATTTGCAAAAGCAGGTTTAATACATAGAGAAATGAATGGAAAATACCGCAACACGAGTAAACAAGGAAATAAGGATTTTAAGGGAAACTAATACACGTTTCCCTTATTCCCTCAAAACCCTCAATATCGTTTTTTAATGTGAATAACTTTTATTTTCTCTTGTTTGGTTATTCATTACTTTTTCTTACATTAGACAAAATTTGACAAGTCAATTAATGTAGTATGAATTTTGGAGAACACATAAAACAATTGCGAGAGCAAAACCAACTATTACAAAGGCAAGTAGCAAGTGTATTAGAAATAGATACTGCTATGCTCAGTAAAATAGAACGAGGAGAACGAAGAGCAAAAAGGGAACATATTCCTTTATTAGCAAACTTACTTCATTCAAACGAAAAAGAGTTATACACAATTTGGTTAGCAGACCAAGTATATGATATAATTAAAGAAGAAGAAAATCCTACGGAAATATTAAAAGTAGCAGAACAAGAAGTTAAAAATTACAATAATAAAACAAACCAATAAAATGGCTCAAACATATAAAGAACATTTACAAAGTTTACTATTAAAAGACGATAGAGTAAAAGACGAACAAGGCGAACTTAAAGGTAATGTAGTTAAAGAACTAGCAAACAAATTAGACGAAAATCTAATTGAAACCTTATTGCAAGATGATAAATCTAGAGAAAAATTCTTTTTAAAAATAAAAGACGTTTACGTTTTTAAAGCAAACGATTTTAAATTCTATTTGGAACAAAATAGTTTAGACAATTCATTTACAAATTATGCAAACCAAATAGGTTTAACCCTAAATGGTAAATTCTTAAAAGATAATACCGATGTTGTTTTAGACTTCCCATACAAAGACTGCATTTTAGAAGGTGGACAAAGCACTGAAGAAGGTTTAGATACTTTCTATGAATACGATGATGAAAAAGAAGATTACACTGAAAAGCAAAGCAAACGAAAAGAAATTTTCTATAACACAATTGTTGCCAAAGACGAAATAGACCGTCTATTAGAGCCTAAAGCATTTGAAAACATCACAAAATATGATGCTAATGGTGATAGCAAACCATCCCAATTTAAACGAAACAAAGAAGGTGTAATAACAGATAACTTAATTATAAAAGGAAACAATCTATTAGCTCTACACAGCTTAAAAGAAGAATTTAAAGGTAGAATAAAATTAATTTATATTGATCCACCATACAACACAGGTAGTGATAGTTTTGCTTACAATGATAATTTCAATCATTCTTCATGGTTAACTTTTATGCAAAATCGGTTAGAAATTGCTAAAGATTTGTTGTGTTCAGATGGTTTAATATTTGTTCATTGTGATGATAACGAACACGCATATTTGAAAATTTTAATGGATAGTATTTTCAAAAACGAAAATTTCATAAATACTATTGTAATGAAAACAATTAATCCTAATGGCATTAAAACAACTCATGCAACCAAAACAATTCTTAAAGTTAAAGAATTAATTTTATCATATAAAAAAAATGAAATAAAATTGAAACCACAATACAAGTCTATTGATAAATACGATAAATTTTATGATTTATATATAGAAGGGGATTTAAATGATTTAAACAAATGTATTGTAATAAAACTTAAAGATAAAATTAAAAGTTTAGGTTTAAAATTTGATTTAAAAGACGAAAAATTTAAAGAATTTATTATTGATAATTCAGAAAAGATTTTTCAAACTAAGTTTGATAAAAGAGTTCAAAACGACCCTAAATATAGTGACGGTAAACTATACCGTTATGAGGAAAATGATGGTTATTATGTTTATCAAAAGAGATTTGGTTTAAAGCTCTCTAAAACAATAAAAGAAGTTTTTGGTACTAAAGAGGTTGGCATTTTATTAGGTGATGTTTGGGATGATTTTAAATTAAATAACCTTTATCTTGAAGGTGATGTATCGTTTTCTAATGCTAAAAAGCCAGAACATTTGATTTATAGACTAATAGATATGTGTACTAATGAAAATGAAATTGTTTTAGATTATCATTTAGGTAGTGGAACTACTGCAGCAGTAGCACAAAAAATGGGTAGACAATATATTGGTATAGAACAAATGGACTATGTAGAAGATGTAGCAATTGAAAGGTTAAAAAAAGTAATTAATGGTGAACAAGGAGGTGTATCAAAAGCAGTAAACTGGCAAGGCGGTGGTTCATTTGTTTATTTAGAATTAGCTAAAAATAACCAAAAAGCCATAGAACAAATACAAAATTGCAATTCGTATGCAGAATTAATTGTATTATTTGATGTGCTTTACACTAAATATTTCATGCATTACAATGTAAAAATTAAAGCGTTTAAAGAAGTAATTTCAAAAGAAGAAAACTTCATAAATCTCAGCTTAGAGCGTCAAAAAGAAATCTTTTGCCGTATGCTTGATAACAACCAATTATATGTTAACCGTGACGAAATGGAAGCTAGCAATTATGGTTTAAGCAAAGAAGATATAGCCTTAACTAAAGATTTTTATCAAATTAAAGAGTAACTAATGGCAGATAATAAATATTTATACGAATATCTATCAGATAAAATGCGAGAGTATCGAGTAAATTACTCAAATATTCCTGCGTTCTTGACAGACAATATACGTTTTCCATTATTCGATTGGCAAAGTAAAGCATTAGAAAACTTTTTAGATTATCAAAGCATAAAAGAAATAGAAAACCCACAAGACCCAACACACCTATTATTCAATATGGCAACGGGAACAGGTAAAACATTATTAATGGCATCTCTTATTTTATATTATTATGAAAAAGGCTATCGTCATTTTTTATTCTTTGTAAACCAAAACAATATTGTTGGAAAAACCGAAGACAATTTAACAGACGCAACACACAATAAATACCTGTTTAAAAACCCTATTGTTATTAATGATAAAACGATTAATGTAAAAAAAGTAGATACATTTTCTAACGATACAGAAGATATTGAAATTCTATTTACCTCAATTCATAAATTACATAATTCAGTATATCAAGTTAAAGAAAACAGCATCTTTTTAGATGATTTGTGTACGTCTTCAAACTAAATTGGACTTTTGCTAAGAGAGTATTTAGTTAATAATTCAAAGATAAAAGATTTTTTTGATTAGTTGTTAATTTTGATTTTTGGTACTCATTTCTTCGGTTTATAATAGCCATTTTCTTTAATCGTTCACGTTCTTTTAAAATTAATTCACCTCTTCCAAAATACACGTCTGCAGGAGTTAAGTTGTTTAATGATTCATGATAGCGTTCATTGTTATAACGATAAACAAACTTTTCTAAAGCAGCTTCTAATTCTTCTGGAGCGAAGTAATTATCAAGT
>NZ_JMLU01000034.1 GCF_000686885.1 Flavobacterium sasangense DSM 21067
TCGTTTCTACAGTTCTCGATACAATTTTATATTTCAAAAATTAGCATTTTTAAAATCTAAAATCACTCGAATTGACGGTGGGGTTATTTATAATACTTATTTCAAACTATTCACTGTAACCCAATAACGATAAGCAATAACTGCTTTTTGCCATTTTTTAGCTTTGATGGGATCTAAACCTTGTTTGGTAAAACTGGGTAAAAGGGCTTTGTTGAGTTTGGCAAGTAGTTTATACATGGTTAAATTTTTGGCAAATATATAAAAATAAAAAATCCCGAGTGAATCGGGATTTTTTGGTTATTTGGTTTTGACTTCAATTTTCTTTACAACAACGATATTATTTTCATTTGCTTCTTTTTCAGTTACTTTTAAGTAATAAATTTTGTCATGATTCATTGTTAAAAAATCTTCTGCATTTTTAAGCTTTTTTCCGTTAACATAAATATCTAGTTTACCATTTTCGATTTTAATACTTGGTACGCCTGGAATTTTCAACCTGTTACCTCCATAAATTACAGATTGATTGCCATTTTCCGTTTCAATTATTTTAGTGTTTTTATTTCGTTCCATTTCCGCCTTAGCTTTTTCTATTTCTGCTTTGGCTTTTTCCATTTCTGCTTTACTCATTTCTATTTCTCTTTCAACTTCTTTCCATGAGCCTCCTTGAATTGTTTTGATATTTCGTTTTTGAATTTCAATTGATTTTTTACCGTTATTGTTGTTAACGTTTACCATTTCAATATCTTCTCTTTCAATTTTGTCTAATTCTTCTTTTGTTGCTTTTTTACCGTTAATGTAGATTTCTGTATCTTCTGAAATTCCGTTTGAATTTTTAGTAACAATCTTTATTTCTTTTTTGATGTTATTTTTATTGACATCTACTGATTTGATGATTTTGGTATCTATTTTTTTCATTTCCTCTTCAGAGATAATTTTGTCATCAAGATAAATTAGGGTATTAGGTTCATCTGATATCGTAGAATTTCCTCTAAAAATCATTATTTTTTTACCAGTTTTTTCATTTTCGTTCATTTCGATGGCACCATCTAATTCCACTATTTTATTTTTCATTTCTTCTTTTGAATATTCTTTTCCATTGATGATGTAAATAGCTTCATCAGTATCAGATTTTTTTATTTCTATGGTTTTTGCTTCATCCCATCCGATTTTATCTGCGTCCATTTTGGCAAAAACTGTTGATATGTTATTTCTATCGAAACCCATCTTTCCTTTTCCGTTCTCGTTTACTTCTTTGAAAAAACGAATAGGCTCAATTGCTTCCTCACCTTTTATCGATATTTTTCCAGATGTTTTATCACTATCTTCAAATTTAGCATCTAAAGCAATAATTTCGTTTTTTGTATTTCGTTTGATTTTAGAAATTTTTAGATCAATACCGTATTCTTTTTTTAGTAAATCGGTTTCTTCTTTTATTTGGGTATCAGTTGTATTTTTATCAATTACAAATTCAATAATTTGATTTGCTACTGATTTTGAAATTACTACTTCCTTCACTTGCGCCACCGTTTCAATTTGAAATAATAACATGAAACCTACTAATAGCGGAAGAATGGTGGCATACTTCCAAACATTTCTTTTGTTTGATTGATTTGTGTGTAACATAACGATTCGTTTTTTGATTAATGATTGATAAAATTGATTGGTAATACTTAAGTCGTGTTGATGAGTCACTACTTTTAATAAGGTTCTTTGATATTCGTATTTGTTTTCGATTTGTTGAAAAGTTTCGCAATCTGCAATAAATTCAAGGTTTTGTAAAATAGCTTTCCGATACAACCAGATGATTGGGTTTGCCCAAAAGAAAGCACAAAACAGTTTTGAAAGCAATACATCAATGGAATGTTTTTGCTTCACATGAATGCTTTCGTGCGTTAAAATATGTTGGAATTCTTCTTTAGAGAATCGATTCGGATTAATCACAATGTAATGAAAGAACGAAAAAGGATTTTCTGTTGTGTCCGAATGAATTAAAGTGAAATTGGTTTCTTTTTGCTTTTGATGTTTTCTGATTTTATTAAAGAAGGAAGCCAATTCCAATGTAATTTTCATTACGATTAGCATTGAAATTACTAAGTAAGCGGTTGTAGCAATAAACGACCAGTCCAAAGGGTTTTCTTGAATAGGAACTTCAATAACATTGTTTGTTAAAGGAATTACCTCTTCATAGAAGTCTGGGATAGGTGTTGGTTCTACCCAAATGATTTTCGTAAATGTAATTAAAGGTAAAATCAAGGATAAAATTAACCCACTAATTAAATACCAACGATTGGAAACAAAAAAGGTTTCTTTGCGAAGGAATAGCACGTACATCAAATAAAATAAAATGATGAGTCCGTTTGCTTTTAGGAAATATATCAGCAGATTTTCCATACTATTTCTTTTTTTCGATTAAGGCTAAAATCTCACGAAGTTCGTCTGCCGAAATCTTTTCTTCTTCAGCAAAAAAGGAAACTAAATTTTTGTACGAACTATTGAAATAGTTATCAATAGCGGTATTCATAAAGGTTTTTCTATAATCTTCCAATTTAACGATAGGGAAGTACTGATGCGTTTTTCCGTAAGCATTGTATCCCACGTATCCTTTGTCTTCTAAATTACGAACAATAGTAGAAAGAGTATTGTAATGAGGTTTGTCTTCAGTGATTTCTTCCATGATGTCTTTTACAAAAGCTTTTTTGAGCTTCCATAAAATATGCATGATTTCTTCTTCTTTATTGGTTAGTTTTTGCATGACGTATCGTTTTGATACATCAAACTTATAACTATTTTTTTAGTTGTACAACTATTTTTTTAGTTATTTAACTAAATTTTTAGTTTTAAAGATTTTTAGGAGCTTCTTTGGCTACTAATTTATTGGTCCAAATAAAGAGTAAAACGCCTATTACACCAAGGGTTCCCATAAAAAACCAGTTGTTCTGATAGCTGAATAATCGAATCATGTCCATACCTGCTTCAGCACTTAAAATATGTGCAGAGCTGTAACTCATGGTGAAAATAGCCATGTAACGGCCTTCATGTCCTTTAGGGGCGCGACTCATAGCAAAGGAATTTGAGAAAGGAAAGGCAAACATTTCTCCAAAAGTCATGAACAACATCATGATAATTAAAATACCTGCCCAATTATTAATTAAAAGTAAGTACATACTAATCGCCATGGCTAATGCACCAAACGTAATAACTTTTACTTTATTGATTTTATGTTTTTCAATATAGCTTACTATTGGCATTTCTAAAAAGAAAATTAAGACGCCATTTAGAGTTAATAATAGTCCAGTTTGAAATTCACTCAAGTTAAACTGCTCTTTATGATACAATGGAATAGTGGTAAATAATTGGAAGAATAAAATACCTGTTATTAGGGTTCCTGTTAAGAAAATCCAAAAGGGTGTATCTTTAAAAACGGAATGTGTTAATACTTCACCTGGATGTTCTTTATCTGTAAATTTCGATTTTTTCTTTTCCTTGACTAACAACCAAAATATGGAAATGGCTAAAATACAGGTAGCACCATCTACCCAAAATAAGCCTTTATATCCCACGCTCATAATTAATAAACCTCCAAGTGCGGGTCCAGCGGCGAAACCTAAGTTGATGGCCAATCGAACTAATGTCAAAGCACGTGTTCGATTTTCGGGTTTTGCATAAGCACCTAAGGATACAAACATAGCTGGTCGGAACATATCAGCAATGACCATGATGAAGAACATTGCGACTAATAAACCTTTAAAACTGGTTACAAATTGTAATCCGAAAAAGGCGAGTCCACTAGTCATTAAACTGAAAATCATGATTTTGTAAAAACCAATTTTATCGGATAGTTTACCACCAAGCCATGAGCCAATAATAGAACCTAATCCAAAACTTATCAAAATCCATTTTACTTGGTTGTATGAAAAATTCAAATCTTCCTTCAAATATTTCGATAGGAAAGGAAGTACCATAGTGCCGGCACGATTGATGAATGTGATTAAGGTAAGGATCCAAATTTCGCGAGAAAATCCTCTGAAATTATCGATGTATTTGTTGAAAGCGCGTAGTAACATACCTAAAATTGAATTGCAAATTTACGAAAGCCATCACGATTAAAATGTTATAGAAATTATATATTTTTGTAAAAATTGAATAACATGAAACAACTTTTAATGTTCTTATTCTGTTCGGCTTTTGCGTTTGCTCAAAAAGACTTGACTTCAGCTGAAAAATTTCAAGCCGAACTGAATCAAAATTATGCAGATTCATTAAAAAGTCCTTTAATGAAAGAAGATTTTAAATCTTTTAAAGGGTTGGATTTTTTTCCATTGAATGACAAGTATATTGTAGAAGCTAAGTTTGTTAGGACCAAAAAGGAGAAAGCTTTCGGAATGAAAACTACAACTTCTAGAACGCCATTATATGTGAAATATGGTGAACTTCATTTTTCAATTGATGGTAAAGATTTAAAATTGAATGTTTACAAAAACATTGATTTGTCAAAAAAACCAGGATATGAGGATTATTTGTTTCTTCCTTTTTCCGATTTGACATGTGGGAAGGAGAGCTACATTGGTGGAAGATATGTAGACATGAGAATACAAAAAGGAAAAACATGGACCATCGATTTTAATAAGGCGTATAATCCGTATTGTGCTTATAATTATGAATATTCGTGTCCCATTGTCCCTTTAGAGAATGATTTGGATATTGAAATTAATGCTGGAGTAAAGAAATTTCATGACTAAATTCATCAATTTACATACACACCAATTTTCAAATCTTTCGGATGTGATGGAAGTCGTGAATCAATACCCGTGGGAATTTGATGCTTCAATTCCTAGCTATTCTATTGGAATTCATCCATGGTATATCGATGAAAATCGTTTGGAAACGGATTTAGAAATTATTAAACAAAAACTTGAATTAAAACAGTGTTTGGCTTTGGGAGAATGTGGATTAGATAAACGAATTGAAATTCCGTTGGAGTTACAATTTTCAGTTTTTAAACAGCAATTAGAATTGGTAAAAGAGACTCAAAAGCCAATTGTTTTACATTGTGTGGCTGCCTATGAGGAAGTGATTGCCATCAAGAAAGAAATGAAAATTGAGAACCCAATGATTATTCATGGTTTTTCAAAAAACAAACAAGTGGCGCAATCTCTTTTGAAAAACGGATTTTATTTATCGTTTGGAAAATACTTACTTCGTAATCCAGATTTAGAAAAAGTATTTACCTTTGCACCCGAAAATCAAATTTTATTAGAAACCGATACGATTGAAGAATCCATTTATCAAGTCTATGAAAAAGCAGCTGCAATAAAAGGAATCTCAGTAGAGGAGATGAAAGCGATTGTTTTCAATAATTTTTCAAAGATTTTCAATTAACCAATTTAACGATTTAACACTATATATGGCCAAGTGGAAAGAAAGAGCAGTATTGCTTTTTAAAGAAGAAGGAATTCAACGATTAGAAAACGCGAATGTTTTAGTGGTTGGATTAGGTGGAGTAGGGAGTTTTGCTGCCGAATTTTTAGCACGAGCTGGTGTAGGAAAAATGACAATTGTAGATGGAGATGTTGTGGATATTACGAATATAAATCGTCAATTACCTGCTTTGCATAGCACCGTTGGTGAACCAAAAGTGAAAATTGTTGGCGACCGATTGATGGATATTAATCCCGATTTAAAATTAACACGCATTGAAGAGTTTTTATCTCCAGAGCGCGCTTTTGAATTGGTTACTCCTGAATTTGATTACGTTTTAGATTGTATCGATAGCTTAACACCAAAAATCAATTTGATAGTAGCTTGTAAACGCAAGAAAGTGAAAGTTATTAGTAACATGGGAGCAGGAGGAAAGTTTGAAGCTGAAAAAGTACGTGTGAAAGACATCAGCAAAACCGATTATTGTCCGTTAGCGAAACAAGTAAGAAAACGTTTAAAATTGGAAGGAATTTCGAGTGGAGTTAAAGTAGTTTACTCTTTTGAAAGACCCGATTACGATAGTGTAAAAATGACCGATGGCTCTAATTTCAAAAAGTCGTTTTATGGAACGAATAGTTGGATGCCTGCATTATTTGGTTTGCATGCAGCAGAAACGGTTGTCAAACATTTGATAGGAAAAAATAAGTAAAAAAATATCCCGATGAAAATCGGGATATTTTTTTATTCTGTTGGTTTAGTTGTTGTATTTTCTACTGGCGCTGTAGCACCTTCTTCAGTTGCTTCTGGTTTTGGTCTAGGAATATAAACTCGTTTTTTAACAGGAACATAAACTTCGGTTACCCAATTAGATGGTTTACGTTCTTTCGGTAAACTTACTTTATAAACTTCAACATACTTACCATTGCTACTATCTTCTGTTAGTCTTTTTTGCTTAACATATTTGCGCGCTTTATTCCAAGCTTCTTTTCTGTGTGAGTAATCACCTTTTAAAACAACTTTTACAGCTAAAAATTCATCGAAGTGTCCGCCAGAAATCTCACTTCCCGGTGTAGTTAAAATTTCTTCTTCCACAGGAACACACATGGCAAAAATGATTTCCTTGTCATTTGAGCTAATGCTTTCGTAAGTAATAAATGGTAATCCTAAAATATCAATATCATTCTTTTCTACAAAAGCCATCATATTTTGTAACATCGATTTAGATACTTTTTGGAAATCTGTTATAGAACACGTATCTACTTGTTGGATATAATTGGTTGCGTGTTTAGTTACCAATCCACCAATGGCTATTTTGTAAGAGGTTAGTTCTTTTACTAGGTAAGTATCTATATTATTTAAGCCTTCATCTAATTTATCCCCTAAAACATTATCCACTCCACCTTGTAAAACACTCAATAATTTTAATTCAAAATCTAATTTTCCTTTTAATTCCCAAGTAATTAAAGCTCCTTTTTTTGTGTTTTGAAAACGTATAAAAGATTCGTTTTTCATACCAGAAATAGTGATGTTTTGTAAAATCGTATCATTAGGAATTAATTTTAGATTTTTGAAAACAGCGTTGTTTTTATTCCATGGATTCCAATCGATTAAAGCAGTACTATCAGAAACAAAATTGTAAACAATATCTTTTGAAACTTTTATTTCTTTTGAACGCACTACCTTATAATCGCTTTGCTGAGTAGCAACAAATACAATGAATGCTACACCTAAAAGAAGTAATAAAAGAAGTATGTATTTTAAAATTCTCATTGAGATATGAATTTGTTTTTCAAAAGTAAGAAAATTAATCTTTCATTAGTACTTTAATTAGAAAGAGTAATCCAATAAAAACTAAAAATCCTAAAAATACCCAATATGTTCCTTTATAGAACGGTTTCATTTGTTTTAAATCTTTTCGATACACTATAATCATAGTAGTTATAAATGCAATAACAAAGAAAATAGCAAAGTAGATTTGGCCTGTTGAAAACATATTGAAAATTTTTACAAAAGTAATAATTTAATAGTATCAAATTTTCTAAATTTAATGAAATTTATATAGTTAATTATGCAAAAACAATTAAAAGCAGTAAAGTTATTTCACGAAACCTATGGTTTAGGAGTGAGTGAAGAAATGAAAGCCGATTTAGGTACTTTAAAAAACGAACTTCGTTACAATTTAATGAAAGAGGAAAATGAAGAATATTTAGAAGCCGTTCAAAATAATGATATCGTTGAAATCGCGGATGCTTTAGGAGATATGTTGTATATTTTATGTGGTACCATTTTAGAACACGGATTACAACATAAAATTGAAGAAGTTTTTGATGAAATTCAACGTTCGAATATGAGTAAATTAGGTGAAGACGGGAAACCAATTTACCGTGAAGACGGAAAAGTAATGAAAGGACCAAACTATTTCAAACCAAATTTTGAGGAGATTTTAAAATAAAAAAAGTTGCCTGAGGTTCTCGAAGGCAACTTTTTTTTACAATATTTAAATTCTTATATTTTAACAGTCCACCCGAAAGTATCTTCTGCTAATTTATATTGAATATTTGTTAATTTTTCTTTGATTTCAAGCGCCATTGAATTTTCTAATTTAGGCAATTCATAATAATGGTCTTGGAATGAGAATCCAACGATTGGATTAATCACAGCAGCCGTTCCTGCTCCAAAAATTTCTTTTAACGAACCATTTTTAGCAGCTTCAACAATTTCTTCTACTAAAACTGGACGAACTTCAATGTTGATATTCTCTCTTTTTGCTAATTCGATAACACTTTTACGAGTAACACCATCTAAGATTCTTTCGCTTGTTGGTGCTGTATATAAAGTATCGTTAATTCTAAAGAAAACATTCATTGTTCCCGCTTCTTCTAACTTAGTATGCGTTGCATCGTCTGTCCAAATAATTTGTTGGAAACCTTGTTCGTTAGCTAATTTTGTTGGGTAAAATTGCGCTGAATAATTTCCAGCTGCTTTTGCTGCTCCAATTCCACCGTTTGCTGCTCTACTGTAGTGTTCAGCAATAATTACTTTAACTTCTCCCGAATAGTATGCACGAGCTGGAGATAAAATAATCATGAAACGGTATTCTTGAGAAGGAGCTGCAATTACACCATGTCCAGTTGCAATCATAAACGGACGAATATATAACGTATTTCCTTTTCCTTTTTTAACCCATTCTTTTTCAATTTCTAATAAACGATGTAAACCTCCTAGGAAAACATCTTCAGGAACTTCTGGCATAGCCATTCTCGTAGCACTTTTATTAAAACGGTGAAAGTTTTCATCAGGTCTAAATAACCAAACATCATCTTGCTGGTCTTTATAAGCTTTCATTCCTTCAAAAATTGCTTGTCCGTAGTGGAACACTTTTGCAGAAGGATCAATCATGAAAGGTGCATAAGGCTCTATAACAGGTTTTTGCCATGCTCCATCTACATAATCGCACACTAACATATGGTCTGTAAATACATTACCAAAGGTTAAGTTTTCAAAATCTACTTCGTTGATTTTTGAATGAGGAGCCGAAATAATTTCAATTTCGTTTAAAGTTTTTAATTCCATTAGGGTCAAACTGTTATAAAATTAGTTTTGTATTATCAACAAAAAAATAGTCGATTTTTACATATTGGTTGCAAATTTACTAAAAAAAAGAAGTTTTATTTTTACTTCTTGAAAAATAATTATCAACAACAAAGGTTTTAATTTATTGATAAAAACTTCAATTTAAATAAAATGAAACTTTTTTTGATGCGCCGAAAATATAAAAAATATAGTTATTTTTGTTGAAAATATTCACATTTAAAATGAAAAAAATACTTACTCTTTCACTTTTAACAATTGCGTTTGTTAGTTGTGAGCAAAAACAAGAAGCAAAACCAGAGGTCGCAAAAGTTGATTATGCTGTTTTTGGTGATTCAATTTCGTCGGATGGTGCTTTAACTAGTGCAGAAATGATGGAAAAATTCAAATCTTTAAAAGAAGGAGATACTTTAGAAGTAAAATTCAAATCGGGTATCAATGAAGTTTGTCAAAAGAAAGGTTGTTGGATGACTTTAGATTTGGCTGATGACAAAGAAGCGTTTGTAAAATTCAAAGATTATGGTTTCTTTGTTCCAAAAAACGCACAAGATAAAGAAGTAATTGTTAATGGAAAAGCATTTGTAAGTATTGAAAGCGTTGATGTTTTGAAACATTATGCAAAAGATGCTGGAAAATCTCAAGCAGCAATTGATAGTATTACTGAACCAAAAGTGACGTATTCTTTTATGGCTGATGGTGTTTTAATCGCTAAATAATGAAAAAGTTAATTCTACTTTGCTCTTTTGCTCTTTTGTCTTTTTCGTGTGATAAGAAAGCGGATGAAAAAGCAACTGATAAAGAAGCTTGTGAAACCGATTCAAAAGTAAACAAAGATGGTTTTGAAATGTACGAAATGTCAGAAATGGCGGCTTTGATGGAGCAAATGTATGTGGATAACCAGCGTTTGAAAGAACGCATTATAAAAGGGGATACGATTGGTAAATTTCCTCAACACTTTGTAAAAATTCATAAAGCGGTAATGACAGATGAAACCGATAAAGATGCTTTTTTTGATGAACAAGCGGCTAAATTTATCAAAGCTCAGGAATTGATTTACGAAGATCCGAAGAATGCTAAAGAGCATTTCAATAACGGAATTGATGCATGTATCAAATGCCATGAAGTAAAATGTGGTGGACCAATACCAAAAATTAAGAAATTGTATATTGAGTAAAACTTGATATAGTTTAAAATGTTTGTTTAAAGTATATTTTTGTCATTCTGAACTTGTTTCAGAATCTTTATAAAGAGAAGCTGAAATGAATTCAGCTTGACAAAACGCTTTAAACAACCCTTTTTATATAGTAAACCCAATGAAAAGAGAAATTATTATTACCGATGACGGTTCCACCACCATAAGAATTCCAGAATGGGATGAGAACTATCATTCTACTCACGGGGCTATTCAGGAAGCGAAACATGTTTTTATTAAAAACGGATTGGATTTATTTCAAAAACAAGATTCAATTTCCATTTTAGAAATTGGTTTTGGAACGGGTTTGAATGCGTTTATTACTTTTTTGGAAACTGTAAATAAAGAAAAAGTCAATTATGTTGGAGTAGAAGCGTACCCAATTTCTAGTGAAGAAATTGCTCAAATGAATTATGTTGCCGAATTACAAGCAACTCAATATCAAGCCGTTTTTGATAAGATGCATTCTTGTGATTGGGAAAGCCAACAAAACATCTCTGAAAATTTTATTCTTACCAAGCGAAAACAGTTTTTTCAAGATATCGAAGATAAAGAGCAATATGATTTAATTTACTTTGACGCTTTCGGATTTCCATTACAACCTGAATTGTGGAGTGAGGCTATTTTTAAGAAGATGTATGAGGCACTTTTACCGAAAGGAACTCTTGTTACGTATGCTTGTCGTTCATCGATTAAAAATGCGATGTTAAGTGTCGGATTTTCAATTGAAAAACTACCTGGAGCTCCAGGAAAACGTGAAATGTTACGAGCTACAAAAAATAGTTGATTTTTATTTTAAAGTAAGAATTTAATAAAAATTTAGCATTTTTTTTGTCAACTAAATCGTTTTCGAAACATTTTTTTATTTATCTTTACAACAAGTTCTTACCCCTAGTCTAACCTTTTATCTAGAAAAAGTATGCCAAGACCGATGTTTTCTTACACCAAGTCAATTTTGGAAAGAGTGAGTTTTGATACGAAACTATTTTGTAAAGAATTAGAGAAAGCAGTGCAAATATTGCTTCCTTACGAAATAGATCAATTGAGAGAGTGGCTTCTACAATTTACTGAAGAAAAGCCTGAATTAAGACAATGTTTAATTTATATCAACTAAAAATAGAAGTCCCGATAACCTCGGGACTTTTTTTATGGTGTAAATTGGAATTTATTTTGTTTTTGGACTTATAATCTCAACATCGCTAAATGCAATAGCTCCACGAACAACGCCAGATATTGTATCTCGCAGGGCGTTGATAATATGTATTTTTAATTCGTTTTTAGGATAAATCAAACTCACTTCTCTAGCAGGTTTTGGATCTTTAAATGGTTTCAGTTTTTCTTTGTTCTTTTCATTCAAATCTAGAGTGTGTAAATAAGGAAGTAAAGTAGTTCCTAAACCTTCATCTGCTAATTTGATAAGCGTTTCAAAACTTCCGCTTTCTAATTGAAAATGACTATCAGTAATGTATTTATTGTTTTTGCATAAATTTAGAATTCCATTTCTGAAACAATGTCCGTCCTGTAAAAGTAAAATTTTATCCAAATCTAAATCAGATATTTCAATTTCTTTTTTATCTATTGCAGGGTGATTTGCTGGAACATAAGCTACGAATGGCTCATAATATAATACAATCTCTTTTAGATTTTCTTCTTCCAAAGGAGTTGCAGCGATAGCACAATCTAAATGACCGTTCTTCAATTTTTTTATGATTTCCTCAGTTGTTTGTTCTTCGATAATCAAGTTTACTTTTGGATATTTTTTAATAAAATTATTTAAAAACATAGGAAGTAGAGTTGGCATAACTGTTGGAATAATTCCCACTTTAAATTCGCCACCAATATAACCTTTTTGTTGGTCAACGATGTCTTTTATTCTTCCCGCTTCGTTCACAATATTCTTAGCTTGATTGACGATTTTCTCCCCAACTTCAGTTAATAAAATAGGTTTTTTACTTCGATCAAAAATTAAAATATCCAATTCATCTTCTAGTTTTTGAATTTGCATACTTAATGTAGGTTGGGTAACGAAACATTTTTCAGCTGCTAAAGTAAAATTTTTGTATTCGGCAACCGCCAAAACGTAATATAGTTGTGTAATTGTCATTATTGATAAATTTGATGCAAATATAAAAACTATCAATTAAATTTATTAATAATAAGGACTTAAAATTTTAATTTTGAATAAATAAATTAAGAATTATGAAATTAAATAGTTTAGGATTACCAAAAGAACAATCAGAGGAATTAGTAACAGAATTGAATGGATTGCTATCAAACTTTCAAATATACTATCAAAATTTGAGAGCATTACATTGGAACATTAGAGGAAAACGTTTTTTTGATTTGCATTTAAAATTTGAAGAATTATACAACGACAGTCAAATTAAAATTGATTTAATAGCCGAACGCGTATTGACTTTGGGAGGAACACCTTTGCACACTTTTTCAGATTATATGGCAAATAGTAAATTAAAAGTTGGAAAAGGAATTTCGAAAGATGTCGAAGCCATTCAATTAATTTTAGATTCATTGTCTGTTTTATTACAAATAGAAAGAACAATTTTGACTAAATCGAATGCTATAAATGATGAAGGAACAAATTCTATGATGAGTGATTTTATTGCTGAACAAGAAAAAACAAATTGGATGTTAAAAGCGTGGATGGAAGAAGAAATTTAACAATAGCCTTTACTCATATTGGTTTTTTTATAGAAAAATTAAGAATTGTTTCAGTTTGAAATAGTATATTCGCGGTATGAAATTATTGGTTAGCATAGTTTTATTCTTATTCATAACTTTTTTATCTACTCCTACAATTGTTGGGATGATAGATAATCAAGTTGATACATCGTATTTTTACAGTACTTGTGAAGAAGAAGAGAATCATGCACCTTTTAATGAAATTAAATCAGTACCCACCAATCATTTTTCAATTATTAATTTTTCATTTGTAAAGTTAGTAACGCTTAATGTTCTTTTAGAACATGATTTGAGTTTTGATAATTTAGCACATCAAATTTTTTCTCCTCCTCCAAATAATTTATAATACAGTTATTTTTTCTTAACACTCCTTTTTTTTGAGTGTAGTATTAATGTATTATAAAATTTTCATGAATAATCATTCTATTTTTTCCAATGTAAGAGGAGATCTTGCATCTGGTCTTGTTGTATTTTTAGTTGCTTTACCCTTATGTTTAGGTATTGCTTTGGCTTCTGGTGCCCCGTTGTTTTCTGGTATTGTTTCGGGTGTTATTGGAGGTATTGTTGTTGGTTTTTTAAGTAATTCTTCATTGAGTGTTACAGGGCCAGCGGCTGGTTTAACGGCTATTGTTTTGACAGCGATTACTGATTTAGGAGGTTTTGATGTCTTTTTGGTTGCTGTGATTTTGGCTGGATTAATTCAGATTGCTTTAGGTTTTTTAAGAGCTGGAAGTTTTTCTAATTATTTTCCCACCAGTGTAATTGAAGGAATGTTAGCTGCCATAGGAATTATCATTATTTTAAAACAAATTCCGCATGCTTTTGGTCATGATGTTGACAATGAAGGCGATTTCTTTTACATTGAAAAGTCGGGACATTCAACTTTTGATACGTTAATAGAATCGATAAATTACATCCATACAGGTGCTTTAATTATAGCTTTGTTATCATTATCCATTTTAATTATATGGGAAAAAGTTCCTGCTTTGAAAAATATAAAAGTTATTCCAGGGGCTTTGGTGGTTGTGGTGGTAAGTATCTTATTGAATGAGTTTTTTATTCAATCTGGTTCAAGTTTAGCGATTGTTACTCAAAATCATCTAGTAAATCTTCCTTCTTTCACAGAAATTCAAAACGGATTTGCGTTACCCAATTTTGCTGAATTAGCTAATGAAAAAGTTTGGATAGTTGCTGTTACTATTGCTGTTGTAGCTTCAATTGAAACTTTATTGTGTATTGAAGCAACAGACAAATTAGATCCATATAAAAGATTTACCGATACGAATAGAGAATTAAAAGCGCAAGGAATTGGAAATTTATTGAGTGGATTGTTAGGTGGATTACCAATGACTTCGGTAGTTGTTCGTTCGTCTGCTAATATTAATTCGGGTGGAAGAACTAAATTATCAACTATTTTTCATGGATTTCTTTTATTCACTTTTGCACTTTCTATTCCGTTTATTTTAAATAAAATTCCATTAGCAGCTTTAGCGGCGGTTTTATTAATGGTGGGATATAAATTGGCAAAACCAAGTGTTTTTGTGCATTTATGGAATAATGGTTATACTCAATTTATCCCTTTTGTGGTTACCGTTATTGCGGTGGTTCGTATTGATTTATTGAAAGGGGTTGGTATTGGATTAGCAGTGAGTATTATTTTTATTTTGTATCAAAACTTAAAAATAGCCTATTCATTCAAGAAAGAATCTTTTCATGATGGTGATGTTATTACTATTAAATTAGCGCAAGAAGTTTCGTTTTTGAATAAAGCAGCGATTAAAAACACATTAGCAAGTATTCCAAAAGGTTCGAAGTTAATTATTGATGCTTCAAATACCAGATATATAGATTTTGATGTGGTAGAATTAATTAAAGATTTCAGAAATGTGAAAGCGGAAGACAAAGAAATCGATTTAACATTGAAAGGGTTTAAAGAGCAATATGACTTAGAAAATACGGAATTCAAACACGTAATAATTAAAGATTCAAAAGAAGAAACAAAATAACATAACAAATATGAAAGCACATAATAAAGAAACACAAGCGCAAATGACTCCTCGTAAAGCTTTACAGTTTTTACAAGAGGGAAATGATCGTTTTATCAATAATTTAAAGGCTCATAGAGATTTATTAGAGCAAGTTAACGAAACTCGTGACGGGCAATGGCCATTTGCTACGATTTTAAGTTGTATTGATAGTAGAACTTCAGCAGAGTTAATTTTTGACCAAGGATTAGGCGATATTTTTTCGGTTAGAATTGCCGGAAATATTGTAAATACGGATATCTTAGGAAGTATGGAATTTGCTTGTAAAGTAGCGGGTTCAAAATTAATTGTGGTTTTAGGTCATAGTAAGTGTGGTGCAGTAAAAGGGGCTTGCGACCATGTGAAATTGGGTAATCTAACTGAATTACTATCTAAAATACAACCCGCTGTTTATGAGGAAAGCACAATTACAGAGGATAGAAGTTCTTCTAATTCTGCTTTTGTAGAAAATGTATCAGAAATCAATGTGAAACGAAATGTGAAAAACATCATTGAACGCAGTTTTGTTTTAGAGCAAATGGTTGAAAATGGTGAAATAGGTATTGTTGGAGCTATGCATGACATTGAAACGGGTTTAGTAACTTTCTACGACGATGTGATGTTTATTAAAGATGAATTAAATCCTGATTTTACGGTGGCAGCACTTCGCTAGGATTAAATAAAGTAAATCAATAATTTAAAAGTCATCATTTCTATTCAATTTTACATAGTATTGATGGCTTTTTTGTTTTATATTTGATACCACATAGATTATGATAATGAGCGATTTTTATAAGAAAATATTAGATAACAACAAAAAATGGGTGCAAGATAAATTGGCTATTAGTCCAAATTATTTTAAGAATTTGGCTGATGGACAAGAGCCTCCATTATTATGGATAGGCTGTTCCGATAGTCGAGTCCCTGCTAATGAAATTATTGGTGCTGAGCCAGGAGAAGTTTTTGTTCACCGAAACATAGCTAATATGGTGGTGCATTCAGACATGAACATGCTGAGTGTTTTGGATTACGCTGTAAATGCACTAAAAGTGAAACATGTTATTGTTTGTGGGCATTACGGTTGTGGTGGAGTTAAAGCAGCAATGGGTAATACTTCTATCGGAATTATTGATAATTGGATACGTCACATTAAAGATGTGTATCGTTTTCATCAAGATGAATTGGATGCTATTGAAAATGAAAAAGAGCGTTTCAATAAATTCGTTGAAATTAATGTAAAAGAACAAGTAATGGATTTAGCTAAAACATCTATTGTTCAAAATGCTTGGAAAAACGGTCAAGAATTATCCTTACATGGTTGGGTTTATGGACTTAACGATGGCTATGTTACCGATTTAGGTGTGAATTTTAGTTGTGATAAAGATTTGGATGATGTGTATCAGTTGAAGTTTTAATCATCCAAATTCTCATTAAACGCCGAAGGCAATAACTGAGGGATAAATTTTATTAAAATAGGCAATAACAAGCCGCCACCTGGAAGTAAAAAGATAGTTAAAGATGGAACGGTTTTACAGATATCAAGCAACTGTTTTTTTACTTTCTTTTTTTCATCTTTGCTTAAATCTTTTGTGGTGGATTTGGCTAAAAGTTGCATCAATTCGCCACTTTCTTTGATTTCTTTGGTAAGTCTATCTTTGTTGCGAATGATTAGTTTAGTTACATTTTTATTCGCTTGATCGTAAAAATGTTTTATGGGATTCGAATAGTTAAAAAATGGAATTTCTGATTTGTATGTATCAATGAAAGCATTAATTTCTTTTGTACTTTTTTCAAGTAATGATGGGTCTAATTCTAAATCTTGACTTAATTGCTTTAAAAAGTTCTCTTCATTAGGTTCCAATTTTTCATCGCTCCAAAGTGCCATTTGAGCAATATCTAATAAATACAACTTTTCTAATAAAGAAGTATGTCGCATCAATTTGATTTCCGATAATTCGATATTTTCAATAGTATTGAATTTGGTATAACGAATTGAATTTTCGAACAATTTCACCAATAATTCATCGTATTTTGATTTTCGTTCTTTAATTTTTAAAGCTAACGAAACAATTTTAATACAATCGGATTCTATATTTTTTAGGTAATCGGATGGTAACGTTTCATTTTTTAAATAATGTTCGAATGCCAAAACATCAATAAACAAAAGTGCATTGGTAATAATGTGCGAGAAATTCTTGCTAATCGTATTATTATTAGTTTGAATTCGGTCATCTATAATTTTTTCCAAGCGTGAACTGTGTGTTCCTTCTGGAAGTAATTTTTTGATGAAATTCAGGTTTTCAGGCTGAATGATTTTATAAAATTGGTAAACCGAATTTATAAAATCCTCTTTCGTACCATTAAATTTTTCGATACGATATAACGAAAAAAGCGTATTCAAAAAACCAACTTTCGTTACTTCATCATACGACCATTTTGTAGTGTTGATTTGGTTTTGAAGTTGGTAACGTACCACATAACCATAAATAAAACCTGTAGTTCTACAATCTTCATAAAATGACAAAGTATTGCCTTGAAAATCAATGAAATTGTCATTGTTTTCAGTAAAAAACTTGTCAATCCAACCGTTTGCAGATGGGTTTATCATTTATAGTTTCTCTTTTAAATATTTTCCTGTAACTGAGTTTTTATTTTTAGCTACTTCTTCTGGCGTTCCGAACGCTACTAATTTTCCACCATTTTCACCACCTTCTGGACCAATATCTAAAATGTAATCAGCACATTTGATTAAATCTAAATTGTGCTCAATTACGATTATCGAATGTCCTTTTTCTAACAACGCATCAAACGAAGCTAATAATTTTTTGATATCGTGAAAATGCAACCCCGTTGTAGGTTCGTCAAAAACAAATAAGGCTTTGTCTTTTATAGTTCCTTTTACTAAAAACGAAGCCAATTTAATACGTTGCGCCTCGCCACCAGAAAGGGTAGAAGAGGATTGACCTAATTGTACATAACCCAAACCAACGTCTTGTAGAGGTTGTAATTTTTGCGTGATTTTTGATTGTTTTTGTTCGGTAAAGAAATTTAAAGCTTCATCAATGGTCATTTTTAAAATGTCATCGATGTTTTTGTTTTCGAAAGTAACTTCTAATACTTCTTTTTTGAAACGTTTTCCGTTACAAGCTTCACATTCTAAATGAACATCCGCCATAAATTGCATTTCAATAGTTACTTCTCCATCACCTTTACACACTTCACATCTTCCACCATCAACGTTGAAAGAGAAATGTTTGGCTTGATAGTTTCTTAACTTTGAAACATTCTGTTTTGCAAATAGTTCACGAATGTCGTCGTAAGCTTTAATATAAGTAACCGGATTCGAACGCGAACTTCTTCCAATCGGATTTTGATCTACGTATTCGATATGTTTGATGTGAGAGAAACTTCCAGCTAATTCAGTAAATTGACCTGCTTTTTCACCAACACCTTCTAATTTCTTTTGAATGGCTGGAAACAGAATTTTCTTCACCAACGTACTTTTTCCACTTCCCGAAACACCTGTAATCACGGTTAAACATTCTAATGGGAAAGTAAAGTTTTCATTCTTTAAGTTATTTTCTCTTGCGCCAATAACTTCAATATGATTTTTAAATTTTCTTCTTGTTTTCGGAACCGAAATTTCTTCTTTTCCATTAAGATATTTCGCAGTAAGTGAATCCGCTTTTAGAATTTCAGAATAAGTTCCTTGAGCCACCAATTCACCGCCATGTGTTCCTGCTTCAGGACCAATATCGATAATCATATCGGCAGCTTTCATGATGTCTTCGTCGTGTTCAACTACTATTACAGTGTTGCCCAAATCACGTAAATCTTTCAAAACTTCGATTAATCTTTCGGTATCTTTTGGATGTAAACCGATACTTGGTTCATCTAAAATGTACATCGAACCAACTAAACTACTTCCTAACGAAGTCGCTAAGTTAATACGTTGCGATTCACCACCAGAAAGCGAATTAGAGTTACGATTTAACGTCAAATAACTCAATCCTACATTGAATAAAAAGTCTAGACGATTGTTGATTTCGATTAACAAACGCTTAGCAACTTTAGCATCGTATTTGTTTAATTCTAATTTTTTGAAAAAATCGATTAAGTTTACAATTGGTAAATCAACCAAATCCGAAATTGTTTTTCCACCTACTTTTATGAAGTTTGCTTCGTAGCGTAATCGTTTACCTTTACAAGTAGTACATTTTGTTTTTCCTCGATATCTCGAAAGTAAAACTCGGTTTTGAATTTTATAGTTTTTCTCTTCTAATTCCGTAAAGAAATCATGTAATCCAGTGAAATACGAATTTCCATCCCAAATCAGTTGTTTTTGTTCGTCTGAAAGTTCGAAAAACGGTTTGTGAATTGGGAAATCGAATTTATAAGCATTGTTTACCAATTGGTCGCGATACCAACCCATACTCTCGCCACGCCAAGGGAAAACAGCATTTTCATAAATGGATAAAGCGGTATTTGGAATTACTAAATCCTCATCAATTCCGATAACACTTCCGTAGCCTTCACATGTTGGACAAGCTCCGTAAGGATTGTTGAAACTGAACAAGTGAATATTTGGTTCTAAAAACGTAATCCCATCCAATTCAAAATTAGAACTGAATTCCAATCGCTTTTTCGAATCTACTTCTTGTAAATAACAAATTCCTTTTCCTTCGTAAAAAGCGGTTTGTACGGCATCGGCTAATCGATTATAGAATTCTTCTTCGTCTTTAACGACAATTCGGTCAACAATAAGGAGAATGTCTTTGTTATCTAATTGGTGTTGTTCAATAGTGTCCAAACGCACCATTTCGTAATCTACTAAAACACGTGCAAAACCTTGTTGCAACAGCACTTTTAGTTTGTCTTCTAAAGCTCGACCTTCTTCTAAATGAATTGGAGCAAGCAGCAACCATTTACTATCAATTGGAAATGTTTTGATGTCATTAATCACATCAGAAACCGTATCTTTTTTGACTTCTTTACCAGAAATAGGTGAGTAGGTTTTTCCAATTCGGGCAAAAAGAAGCTTTAAATAATCATAAATTTCGGTAGAAGTTCCAACGGTGGAACGCGCGTTGCTGGTATTTACTTTTTGTTCAATAGCAATTGCGGGAGCAATTCCTTTGATGTATTCTACTTTAGGTTTGTCTAATCTTCCTAAAAACTGACGTGCATATGATGATAAACTTTCAACATATCTGCGCTGTCCTTCGGCATAAAGCGTATCAAAAGCCAAACTCGACTTACCAGAACCGGAAAGCCCTGTAATAACCACTAATTTATTTCTAGGAATAGCAACATCTAAATTTTTAAGGTTGTGCAATTGCGCTCCTTTAATTAGAATGTTTTTTTTAGGTTCTAAGGTAGAAAAATCAGGTTGTGTCATCGTTGTTTTTAAAAGATTTGCAAAGATAATAATTGTAAATTTATTTACTCCTATTCCTTACCTCTTTAAATATTAAAAACAGAATGTTTAAATTAGAATAGTTTATAATTAGTTACGAATAGTTGCGATTATTTAATAGTTTGGAATCATATTTAGATTTATTTTTAATGAATAGAAGTTTTTTTTAAATAATTATTTGGATATTAATTAAATTTTATGTTAAATTTGGCTAATTAATCTTTAAAACAGAATTGCCTATTACAAAAATTACTTTTTAGAATCAGAGACTTAAATTAACTAAAAGGTATTGTTATGGCTAATCTTGTACTTCCTGATGCAGTTTTGGTGAAGAATTATATAAGCGGAGATGAGTCTGCTTTAGCTTCATTGATTGAAAGACATCAATCAAAAATATACGGATTTATTTATTCCAAAATAAACGATAGAGATTTATCGGATGATATTTTTCAAGATACTTTTATTAAGGTAATTAAAACGTTGAAATCACAGTCGTATAACGAAGAAGGAAAATTTTTGCCTTGGGTAATGCGAATTGCTCATAATTTGGTAGTTGACCATTTTAGAAAAGCAAAAAAAATGCCTTACCAACGTGAAACGGATGAGTATTCTATATTCAACTATATGACAGATAACTGTTTAAATATTGAAGGACAAATTATATCGGAACAAGTAGAAACGGATTTAGCAAAATTATTAGATGAACTTCCAGCAGATCAAAAAGAAGTTTTGGTAATGCGAATGTATCAAGATTTAAGTTTTAAGGAAATAGCTGATTTAACAGGCGTTAGCATTAATACAGCCTTAGGAAGAATGCGTTATGCTTTGTTGAATTTGAGAAAAATTATAGAAAAGAATCAAATTATTTTGACTAACTAATACTAAAAGTAAAATTTTGTCGTTATTGAAATATAAACCAAATAATAATAAATGGCAAAACTTTACTCTAAGAAAAAATTAGCATCTCAAAAAATGAAACCTAAAAAAGAAACGATTTCGTTTTTACTCAATTATTCAAAAGCATTGAGTATACATAAAGTGGGAACTTCAAGTTTTGAAATTATCGCTAATTAAGGAAAATGCCTCAAAGAGATTTGAGGCATTTTTTTATTTTTAAAACACAAATTTTACAAATTTTCACAAATTAGTTTGTGGCAATTCGTGAAATCTATCTCTCTATTTTTATTGTCTTAAGATTTTCTCCATTGCTTTCCCTTTCGCTAATTCGTCAATTAATTTATCTAAATAGCGCACTTTTTTCATCAATGGGTCTTCGATTTCTTCAATTCGATAACCACAAATAACACCTGTAATTTTAGAAGCATTTTCGTTAAGTTGAGGTGCTTCTTCAAAAAAAGTCTCGAAATCAACTTTTGTTTCGATTTGGTTTTGAAGGTTTTCTAATGTGTAACCAGTTAACCAACAAATAATTTCATCCACTTCTGCTTTAGTACGATTCTTTTTCTCCGCTTTGTTGATGTAGTGTGGGTAAACACCAGCAAAGATCATATGATTTATACTTCTTGATGCCATTTATTTTTTAATTTCATTAATTACACTCTTTCTCCCAATCGTTCTCGTAATAATATCTTTCTCTAAGTTCCAGCCACGCGCTGGAGAATATTCACGTCCGTACCAAATAATTTGCAAGTGTAAATCGTTCCAACATTCCTCTGGAAAAATACGTTTGGCATCTTTCTCGGTTTGTTGTACGTTTTTACCATTGGTTAATCCCCAACGGTACATTAATCGATGAATGTGTGTATCCACAGGAAAAGCAGGAACTCCAAAAGCTTGACTCATAACCACACTCGCCGTTTTGTGTCCCACAGCTGGTAAGGCTTCCAAAGCTTCAAAACTCTGTGGTACTTCTCCGTTATATTTTTCAATTAAAATTTCGGATAAACCATGAATTCCTTTCGATTTCATTGGTGATAAACCACACGGACGAATTATTTCTTTGATTTCATCTACACTCATTTTGACCATATCATACGGATTATCGGCCTTAGCAAACAAAATTGGCGTAATTTGATTCACGCGAACATCTGTACATTGTGCTGAAAGTAACACGGCAATTAGTAATGTATAAGGATCTTTATGGTCTAACGGAATAGGAATTTCAGGATATAATTCATTTAACGTATTTATAACAAATGTTACCTTCTCGCTTTTGGTCATTTTTAACTAAATTTGATTCGTAAAGTTATAAAGTAATAGCGCAATATCAAAATTCATTTTAAAGATGAGTTTTTAACCTTTTAAACTATAAATAAATGACAACATTAAAAGCAGGAGATAAAGCCCCTAATTTTTCAGGTTTAGACCAAAATGGAGCTACTCATACATTAGCTGATTACAAAGGAAAAAAACTAGTAGTCTTCTTTTATCCAAAAGCAAGTACACCTGGTTGTACAGCAGAAGCATGTGATTTGAGAGATAATTTTGCTCGTTTTAAAGCAAATAATTATGCTTTGTTAGGTGTTAGTGCCGATAGCGCTAAAGCACAAGCTAAGTTTATTGAAAAATATGAGTTACCATTTCCGTTATTAGCGGATGAAGACAAATCAGTGATTCAAGCATTTGGTGTTTGGGGACCAAAGAAATTCATGGGAAAAGAATACGATGGCATTCACAGAACAACTTTTGTAATTGATGAAAACGGAATTATTGAAGAAGTAATTTCCGATGTAAAAACCAAAGCCCACGCTGCTCAGATTTTGAAATAGGCGGATTCAAGACCTTAATGCAACAAGGTCAATAATTAGTTAATATATCAAATTTAGTTTTTTATTTCAATTTTGCATAATTTCAGAATAACTTTTTTTGGCTTTTTCAAGAGCCAAAAGTTATTTCCGAAATTGGCTTGTTTTATGCTGCATAATTATTGATTTCTTGGTTCATAATTTCTCCTGGTGTTTTGTATCCTAAAACCTTTCTAGGTCTGTTGTTTAAAGCTAATTGAGCTTGTTTAAGCTGTTCAATTGTTATTTTATTAAAGTCAGTTCCTTTAGGAAAAAA
>NZ_JMLU01000035.1 GCF_000686885.1 Flavobacterium sasangense DSM 21067
ACAATCCACTTACAAAAAACCTCCGTGCAACTCTGTGTAAAAATCCGCAACCATCAGCTAAATCAGCATCATCCGCGTCCCAATCTCAAAAAAGTGAAACGCATTTGCGCGCTTTGCAAAAAAACCTTGCGCGCTTTGCGTTTAAATCACAACCACTACACCCCTAAAGTCCCCTCAAGGGGACAATCACTTCTAAGAACTTTTCACCTCAATTCTTTTAAATCAAATAAGTGAAACGTCCGAAGCTTCGGACTCTGTGCATCTCTCTCAACACAATCCACTTACAAAAAACCTCCGTGCAACTCTGTGTAAAAATCCGCTACCATCAGCTAAATCAGCATCATCCACATCCCAATCTCAAAAAAGCACAACTCCTAAACAGAAAACTCAAAAAAAGAAACCAACACCTGCAAAATACGAGCACGATCCGCATCAGTAAGATTAGAACCCGAAGGCAAACACAACCCCTGAGCAAACAAATCACTCGCTACAGTTGTACCATAATAAGGACAAGCAGCAAACACCGGCTGTAAATGCATGGGCTTCCACAAAGGACGAGACTCAATCTGAGCAGCCTCCAATACCAATCGCAATTCTTCTACCGACTTACCCACTACAGCTTCATCAATAGTAATTGCCGTCAACCAATGATTAGATACATAATCAGTAGTCGGTTCTGTAAGCACAGTAACACCCGCTACTGATTTAAAAAAATCACTATAAAATCCATGCATCGCACGTCGTAATTGTACATGCGCATCCAAAACCTCCATTTGACCACGACCAATTCCGGCACATATATTACTCATTCTGTAATTATAACCTATTTCCGAATGTTGATAATGAGGTGCATTATCACGTGCTTGTGTAGCTAAAAATACCGCTTTCTCTTTTTGTTCTTTGTGGTGAGTAACTAATGCACCTCCACCCGATGTAGTGATAATTTTATTCCCATTAAAAGACAACACCCCCATAGCTCCAAAAGTGCCACATTTTTGATTTTTGTATGAACTCCCTAAGGCTTCCGCACTATCTTCTAAAATTGGAATGTCATATTTTGTGGCAATAGCTTGTATCGCATCCATTTTTGCAGGCATTCCGTAAAGATGCACTACAATAATAGCTTTGGGTTTTTTACCTTTTGAAATCCTATCTACTATTGCCTCTTCTAAAGCAATCGGACACATATTCCACGTATCCATTTCGCTATCAACAAAAACGGGAGTGGCTCCCAAATAGGCAATTGGATTAGCCGATGCCGAAAAAGTCATACTCTGACATATTACGTCATCTCCTGCTTGTACACCTAATAAAATTAATCCCAAATGCAAAGCCGCAGTACCCGAACTCAATGCCGCAACAGCTACAGACGCACCTAAATAATGCTCTAAATCCTGCTCAAATCCAACAACATTAGGACCTATAGGCGCAACCCAATTCGTATCAAAAGCTTCCTGAACATATTTTAGCTCCGCTCCTCCCATATGGGGTGAAAACAACCATATTTTTGAAATAGTGGACATGAATTTAATTTTTTGCAAAAATAAGGATACAAAAACAATTCCCGTACGGATTTCCGTATTTTTTAAAAAAATAAAATTACCTTAAAATGGCTATAAAACCTTATGTATCAAAAACTCCCAAGAATCGTTTTTAATAAAATATTCAAATCACCCAAGAAAGTTCGGGTGTGATAATACGTCAGATTCATCTGAACTTTATCTGGAAAGATAACCGTATCATTATATTGCAATGGATTTTCTTGTTTTTCTAAAATCAATTCCTCATCGGCATATTTAATACTAGCCTCACAAGTAATGCCGGGTTTTAACGCTAATATTTTTCTGTAATCTCCCTCTAATTTGTCATAATAACCCGGAATATCAGGACGTGGACCTACAAACGACATAGTACCAAATAGCACATTGAACAATTGTGGCAATTCGTCTATTTTTGACTTTCGTAATAATTTCCCAACAGGGGATATTGTAGTTGTTTTGGGTCGAATGGTTTTTAGTTTATAAATGGTAAACGGCACACCATATTGCCCTATCCTTTTTTGAGTAAAAAGACCATTAGACAAAGTGTCTATACTTACCACAACATATCCCAATATCAAAATAGGACTTAGTATAATAATAAGTAGCAAAGAAAAAAATAAGTCAAAAAGTCTTTTGATAATCATTTGTAATGAATATTATTTTAGCATTTTTTTCAAATCAATTATATCTATTTTATTTTTACATTTAAAAAACACGTTAAACATAACGAATTGACTTTCAAAACAAAGGTACTATAAATTTTAAATTCACATTACTAAATTTCTTTTAACCAAACTATTTAATTACTCTCCCAGGATTTCCAACTACTGTTGCACCATCTGGCACATTACCGATTACTGGATATGCAAATAAAAATTACAGTTTAAGTTAAGCGACATTTTTATAAATGTAGTTTTGATTATTAAATTCTTCGATTGTTTTGTAATTCAGCGCACTGTGCCTTCTTTTTTTGTTGTACCAGATTTCTATGTATTCAAAAATTTCCAGTTCCATTTGTTGTTTCGTTATGAGTTTATTGCCGTAATTTAATTCAGTTTTTAATGATGTAAAGAAGCTTTCAGCCACAGCATTATCCCAACAGTTTCCTTTTCTACTCATACTTCTGATGACACCATAAGATTTAATTGTATTAGCAAATTTATTGTTTGCATATTGAATGTCTCTATCGGAATGAAAAATTAATCCCTTTTGAACACCTCTGTTTCTTATGGCCATTTTCCATGCAGCAAGAGATGTTTCTTCAGTACTCATCCCATTACTCAAACTCCAGCCAATCATTTTTCGGCCGTATAAGTCAATGATGGTTGTCAAGTATAAAAGCCCTTCTTTGGTCTGAATGTAAGTTATGTCTGACACCCAAACTTTTGATGGTTGATCAACTGCAAAGTCTCTATCTAGTATGTTTTCCACTACTAAATAAATGTGTTTTGAGTCGGTTGTGACTTTAAATTTCTTACTCAACTTACTTCTCAAACCAAGCTCTTTCATATATTTTGCTACGGTTATTCTTGAAATTTTGTAACCTAATGCGTTTAATTCAATGGTAATCCTTGGGCTTCCATAACGCTGTTTTGAAGTAAAATAAATGGTTGTTACTTTTTGCTTTATTTCGTTTTTTGTGAGTATTCTATTGGAAATAGGTTTGCTTTTCCATTTATAATATCCACTGGTACTAACCTGGAGAACCTTACACATTTTTTCAATCGGAAATAAATATTCATGATTTTTAATGAACGTGTATTTCATCGACCGCTCTTGGAAATCGAAGATTCATGAATACCTAAAAGAAAATATTAACTTATGAATAAAAAATGCCGATTGCTTTTTTTAATATATCACGTTCTAGTTCTGCATCTTCAACTTTTTCTCTAATTCGAGAATCTTTTCTTGTTCTGGTGTTAGTTTAAGATTTCCTTTTCCAGGAAAACTGCCTTCGCCAAATTCTTCGTATTCTTTTCGCCATTTGTAAAGTAAGGTAACTTTTATACCAAGTTCTCTTGCCAGTTCTGAAATATTATCTCTTTAATTACTTAATTGGACTGCTTTTGTCTTAAAAGCTAGATCATAGATTTTTCTTTCTCGTTTCATATGTTAAAAATAAGATTTTATTCTTAACTTAGACTAGAAGCTAAATTAGTATATCCAAAAACCTCCTGCTTTTAACATTTTCATATCAACAGCATTTTGTGGAAAAATATCATTCAACAAATAATTAAACTAATTACTGTCTGGTATCATTTTACGAATTAGAAATATTCGAACTAAAAGGTACATCAATGACAACAAGATTAAAAAAACTGCAGCATTTATTATTGATAAATACCCATGAGTTTCCATATAAACAACTAAAACATTGATTAACAATTGAAGTCCAGCATAAACAAACGATACTAAAAGATGAGAATATTTATATTCGTTTGCTAAATATTGGTACAAATGAGAGCGATGCGCCTCTAATATATTTTCTTTTTTTATTAATCGATGTAAGATTGTGATAACGGCATCAATTCCATAAACAGCAAAAAATAACAAATAGCCTATTTGCTCTGTTTTAATGATAGTTTTAATCATAAAATAACCCAATAAAACAGCCATGCTGATACTACCAACATCTCCTGCAAAAGTCTTGGCTTTTGTTCTTACATTAAAAAATCCAAATACTAAACAAGAAGCAATCATAGTCAGTAACAAAGGAATTTCTTTTTTATGGATTGGCAAATAAGTAAACGTTATTAATGCTACGAGTGCATATAAAACCGTAATCCCATTAATTCCATCCATAAAATTGAAAGCGTTAATCCAACCGATTAGAAACACTAATATTACTGGAAGTAACCAAAATTCCAATTCAAACAAATCCAAATCATAAAATACCAATACTACTGCAAATAAATGAGTCGAAAAACGAGGCAACGTAGGCAATGGGCGTATATCATCAATAAAACTGACAATTGCCACGGCAACAACGGCTAATGTAACCCAAGGTGAAACATAACCCAAAGCGAAAGATACAATCGTTGCGATTGGAAAAATAATTCCTCCACCTCTTAAGGTAATTTGCGAGTGAGAAGATCGGCTGTTTGGTTTGTCTATGATATTGTACCTGTCGGCTATTTTAAAATAGAGCAATTCGATTATTAACAATAGCACGATGATGACACTATAAACTATTGCGTTCATTACTTGATTGTAGTATTAGAAGTGAATAATTTCTCCAGCTTATCAAATAACATCTGCTTTGAAAAGTTTTTTTCATAGTATACTATTGAATTATATTGCATTTCTTGTTTTTTTTCTTCTTCCAAATTTTTCAATTCAATTGCCTTTTGTCCTAATAATTTATAATCCCCAGCTGAAACAGCAAATCCGCAATTACTCTCATTAATTAATTCTTTTCCTTCTCCGTTAAGAGACCCTAAAATAATCTTTCCGGAAGCCATATAAGCTTGTACTTTAGCAGGAACGGTAAGCGCAAAAACCGGTTCGTCTTTTAATGAAACCAACATAACATCTGCTTTCTTAAAGAAAAAAGGCATCGATTCCAAAGAATATCTTCCCAACAAATAAACATTATTAATGTTTCTTGCTTTTATTTCACTCTTTATCCAATCTATTTTTCTGCCATCTCCAATAATAACCCAATTTATATTTTCAGTTTTCGTCAATTCTGCCGCACTCAATATGGTCTCAAAATCCTGAGATTCGCCAACATTCCCCGCGAACATAATATTAAATCCTAAGGGAAGATCTGGAGTCGGAATTTCTTTTTTTGGCAAATTTGTAAAAACATCTTCAGCCCAATTTGGAAAATAAATGATACTCTTATTTTTATCCACTACTTTATCGCGTATGGATTTTTCAAAATATTTTGAACTGATTAAAATAGTATCTGAGTTTTTATAAATCTTCTTTACAATATTTTCAATTCCTTTAATAACGAAGCTGTTTTTAAAATTGCTTGCCGCCAAAATACTTTCAGGCCATAAATCCAACACCCATAAATACAGAGGTGTGTTACGTCTTTTTTTTATCCACAAACCTGGCAAAGCCATTGTTACTGGCGACAACTGTTGCACAAAAATGACATCAAACTTTCCTTTTACCCTAAACAAACAAGTAAAATAAGAAAAGAAAACAAAGGATAGATAATTCAACATCAAATGTATTCCTTTTCCGTTCTTTCTTGGATAAACGGGTGTTCTAATTACCCTAGCACCTTGGATTATTTCCTCTTTTTTACCAAAAAAAGAATATCCTTCAAAAAACTTTCCACTAGGATAATTCGGCTTTGCAGTCAACACAGTTACCTCATGACCTCTTTTTACAAGATCAAACACCAACTCATTTCCTTTAAAAATCTCAGGATAAAAATATTGGGAAACAAATAGTATTTTCATGATTAGTTATATTCGCTCCAAACCACGCGTTTCACATAATCCGTATAGCTCAAAATAATACGAACCATTTTCTCCGACACATTTGGCATAGAGTAATCAGCTACGGGTCTAAAATTACGTTCAATTCCTCTTTTTTGATATTGTAATTGAGTCAATCCTTGCATAATTCTTTCGGGATTTAAACCTACCATCATTACCGAAGCTTCTTCCATTGCCTCAGGACGTTCATGAGCCTGACGAATGTTTAAGGCTCTAAAATTTAAAATCGATGATTCCTCAGAAATAGTTCCTGAATCAGACAAAACCGCATAAGATTTCATTTGCAAAGCATTGTAATCATTGAATCCCATTGGCTTCAAGAATTGAACTTCTGGTCGCATTTCAATTTTTTTACTATCAATCATCTTTTGAGTACGTGGATGTGTACTTACAATAATTGGATAGCCATATTTTTCAGCAATCAAATTCAAACTGTCCATTAATCCTTTGAAGTTTTTTTCACTATTGATGTTTTCTTCTCTGTGAGCAGAAACTACAAAAAACTTATTTTCCTCAAGATTCAGTTTATTTAAAATATCTGATGCATTTATTTCAGGCAAGTAATGATTCAAAACCTCAAACATAGGCGAACCCGTTTTGATAATTCTATCTGCTGGCAATCCTTCTCTTAATAAATATTCACGCGCAATGTCGCTATACGTTAAGTTTACATCTGAAACGTGATCTACAATTTTACGATTCGTTTCTTCTGGAACTCGTTGATCAAAACAACGATTCCCTGCTTCCATATGAAAAATAGGAATATGTCGTTTTTTTGCAGGAATTGCACATAAGCAACTGTTAGTATCTCCTAAAACTAAAAAAGCGTCCGGTTTTTCACTCTCCAATAATGGATCGATTTTGATTAATATTTGTCCGACTGTTTCGGTAGCTGTTGCACCTGCTGCATTCAGGAAAAAATCTGGTTTACGAATCCCTAAATCCTCAAAGAAAATTTGATTTAATTCATAATCATAATTTTGACCCGTATGAACAATAATATGTTCTATAGCTTCTGAATGATCTAAAGCTGCCATCACTCTGGATAATCTAATAATCTCCGGACGGGTGCCGACCACCGTCATTACTTTTAATTTTGCCTTCATCTTATATTTTTATATAAACTTTAAATTTTTTTATACGTTTTCAAAATACGTATCCGGGTCATTTGGGTCGTAAAATTCATTAATCCAAAAATTGGTATATAAAACCTCATCACCAATATTCTTTATATTATGCGTGTACCAAATAGGCATATCAACATAAGAAGGTTCGTTTCCATCTAAGTAAAAATCCAAAACTTCATCCGTACCGATGCGTCGCAATTGAATTAAAGCTTTACCCTTAATTACAGCAAAACGTTCAATTTTTCGAGTATGATAATGATTCCCTCTTGTTATACCTGGAACTGTCGTAGAGAACGACACTTGCCCTCCAACACCCAATCGAATCACTTCTACAAAAGAACCTCTCGGGTCTGTATGCTCTACAAATTTTACCGGAAAATGATTAGCAATATCCATATAGCAACGAAAGGTATTGAACAAATTCAATTCAAACGTATTTTTGATAGCAGGTATTGCTCCTTTATCCTGATAACTTGCTTTATAGTCTTGTAATAAAACTAATAGTTCTGATACTTTAGCTTCAGATGTATGAGGAACTAAATATATTGGTTCATTTTGTCTGGCTCTAATTTTACCTAGGATTTCAGCAACCAGTTCTCCAACATAAATAAGCTTTAAATCACCATCAACTTGAATTTGAGGGGTTTCACCATTCGCAATTTGATGCGAAAAAGTAGCAACAACTGAGTTGTAATAAGGATGTCCAAAAGGGCCAAATACATTTGGAATGACCATTCCAGTGAAGGTCGCATTAGCCTGATTAGCCCATTGAGCTAAAAGTTCTCTTCCTTCTTTTTTCGACTTACCGTATAAATTATCTTTTTCTTCTTGAGACGAAGAGGACATAATAATATGGGCTTTACTCGCTGTTCGTTCCAATGAAGCAATTAAATTAGTTACCAATGTAACATTGGTTTCATAAATAACTGCTGGATCATTGTGACGATTCATAGCCGCCAAATGAACAATCACGTCACATTGAGAAACAAAAGCATCCAAAAGAGTTTCATTCTCGAAAAAGCTTCTTTGAAAATCAATACGCTCAAATTCTTCAGGATGCAATCCTAATGTATTATATAAATGGGTTCCTACAAAGCCTTGTTGTCCCGTTATTCCAATTTTTAACATGTATCTTTTTTTAAGAGATATAAAATTATACCTTTAATTTTTAATTTTTAATTTTTAATTTTTAATTTCCAAAATAATCCGATTCATAACGGTATTCATCCTTTGTTTCTCCTAGTAAATAATCCGACATTACTAATAATTTAGCCCCTTCCTCCAACGATTGAATACTGCTTACATATCCTTGTGGCACATGAAGAACATCTAGTTTTTCGGCATTTATTATAAAAGTAAAAAGCTTACAATCTTTTGACGGTTGCTCCCAATTGTCAATTGCAATCAATTGAATCCTAAAAGAACCATTAATAGCAGAAAACCATCGTTGCTCAATCTTATGTCCTTGCCAACCACGAACAAATGCAGCATCTCTATTTTCAATTGTATAAATTCTTTTTACTTCTAAAGCATTAAAATCATTATTAAATTGCAAAACACCTCGGTCATCGGCATGACTATTACCTTTAATTATTTGCGGAAGCACTTTCATAACATTGCTATTTAAAACCATTTCTTAGTAAACAAACTACCAAACACTATTCACCAATCACTATTCACTAAATCATCCAGGCATTTGAGCCACATCTTCACCAAAAACTTCCTTTCGAATCAATGGCAATTTCGAGATTAAGCTTTTTAATCCTTCCACACCCTGTTGTTCGGTGTTGTGTGAGTGATAATCTTCTATTTTTGATACATCTTGATCACCTTCTGAGAAATACTTTGCATAATTCAGGTTTCGGTTATCGGCAGGAATTCTATAGAAATCGCCCATATCTTCTGCTTTCATCATTTCTTCGCGAGTACAAAGCGTTTCGTATAATTTTTCGCCATGGCGTGTTCCAATTATTCTTATCGGAACTTCTTTACCTGTCAATTCAATTAGTGCTTTCGCTAAATCACCAATCGAACCCGCAGGGGCTTTGTTCACAAATAAATCACCCGGATTGGCATTTTCGAAAGCAAATAATACCAAATCCACAGCATCTTCTAACGACATGAAAAAGCGCGACATATTAGGATCCGTAATCGTAATTGGTTCTCCTTTTTGGATTTGATTTAAAAATAAAGGAATAACAGAACCACGAGAAGCCATCACATTTCCATAACGTGTTAAACAAACGACCGTATCGGTTAGGTTACGCGCTTCTGCGACTGCTACTTTTTCCATCATCGCTTTCGAAATACCCATAGCGTTGATTGGATACGCCGCTTTATCGGTAGATAAACAAATTACCTTTTGTACACCGTTTGAAGCTGCCGCACGAATCACATTTTGTGTGCCTTCCACATTGGTTTTTACCGCTTGCATGGGGAAAAATTCACACGATGGAACTTGCTTCAAAGCCGCAGCATGAAAAACATAATCTACACCACGAGTTGCAGGCTCAACAGAGGAATAATCTCTAACATCACCAATATAATATTTGATTTTATCGGTTTTGTATAAATTTCTCATATCATCTTGTTTTTTTTCATCTCGTGAAAAAATACGAATTTCTTTAAAATGATCTGTATGCAAAAAACGGTGAAGAACCGCTGTTCCGAATGATCCTGTTCCGCCTGTGATTAGGAGTGTTTTATTTTTTATTTTCATTATTATATTATTTACATAAGTTATGATAACCGAATCCTAAATCAGAATATTTTTGCGCTAACATTCTATTATGAATTTCCACATCCTCATTATTATTAAATCTGTTTTTTATAAATTTTGCTGGAGAACCACCAACAATAGTATATGGTTCAACATCTTTTGTCACAACGGAGTTTGCGGCAATTATGGCACCGTTTCCTATTTTCACGCCTCTTATTATTAAGCTTCTTGCTCCAATCCAAACATCCTTTCCTATAATGGTTTCCAGTTGTTTGTCTCTGCCGGAAAAAATAGTCGGTAGACCAACAACATCATATTTATGGTCTCCTCCTATAATTTTTACTTCTGGGGCAAGCATGGTATAGTCACCAATTGTAACTTTTGGATAAATTTCACATTTAGCTCCAATAAAAACATAAGCACCAGCAATTAAATCAGATGAAACTTGGCAACCCTTCCCCATATAAAAAGTTTTATGGACATTTTTAAAATTAAAACGCCACCGAACCAAATACATCCGAACATTCCGATAAATTTTTCTTAGTGTATTTTTCATTATCCTTTTAAAATTTCTTTAATGACTTGCAATTGATAATGTGGATTGTATTTTTCATCAATAACCTTAAAACAATTGGTCCTTATTTCTTCCCTGTCCTCAACTTTGGATAACCAGTCTTGAATTTTATTAGCTAAATCAACTTCATCATCCATGATAAAAAAATCTCCAGAAACCCCCTTTTCGACAGCTTCAAATTCAGGCATTTGTTGAGAAAAATCAGAATGCGTTATCACAGGCGTACCGTAAACCAGTGCGTGCATTGCCGTAAGCCCAACATTCCCAGGCGATACACAAATTGTGGCATTATAAATTAGTTCCCCAATTATTTCTTCGTCATAACAGGCACCGTAAAACCAATAATTTCTATTTCCTATAGTTTCCAATTTTGCTTTAAGGTCCTCTTCCTCACTTCCTTTTCCAACAAAGACCAAATTTACGAAAATATCTTTTTCTTTTAATAGCTGAAAAGCATTTACTATTTGATCTAGCTTTTTTATTTTACTTAATCTTCCGACAAAAATCAGAACTGGATAATCATTTTTAAAATAATTTGAATAAATATTAGTCGTTTTTAATTTTTCCCTTATTTGTAATTGCGTATCATAATCCAACGAATTATAAATAACGTGAAGTCTTTCTTGAGAAAACCCCTCTTTTAACATCAGATTTTTTGCGTAATTACCATATAAAAGAAGACCGTCACTCAAATTAAAAAAAATCTTTTTAATTATTTTTTTCAAAAAACCTTCATTACTATACCAACCATGAGTCCATAGATATACTTTTTTATTAGAAAATTTGCTTAGTAACAAAATCAACCATGTTGAAAGACAAAAATATTCACCTAAAATAATGTATTTGTCATAACTTTTAAAAAAAAGAGAAACAGCTCCTTTCTGCCAATAGATTGGAGAGAATATCTTGATATTTTTTAATTCATATTTAAAATTAGATAGTAAGGAATAGTCCAATTTTTTTACATCCTGCATTTTGTCTCCAAAATAGAAATCAACACCTCCTTCTTTATCTAAAAGACAGAATATTGCAGCTCTATAATGTTGTGCAAAATTATATAACAAGCACGTTTTTTTCATCTACTTACTCTCTTTGTATTTTTAATCAATCCTTTAATAATTCTAGTTATTTGTATAATTTTCAACCTTCAATTAGGTTATTTAAAGGATCTGTATTTTTAATAATTTTTTTAATACCTTTCTCTTTTCCATACCATCCATGTGTCCACAAATAAACTTTTTTACCTAATAATTTACCGATAATAAGAATCAACCAATTAGATAAAATTTGTGGATCACCTGTAATAATAATCTTGTTGTAAGACTTAAATAAAATACGTAAACTTCCTAGATACCAAAACAACGTTTTAAAATTAAGTGTTACTAATTCTTTTTTAAAATTAGTTAAATCCTTATAATCTAATTTTTAATATTTGAATTTGGTATATCTCCAAAATAAAAATCAGCATCAAGTTCTTGTTCAATTTTTTTATAAATAAACAACCTATAATGTGATGCGTAGTTTAATATAAAAGCAATTTTATTTTTCATAAACTGTATTTAAAAACGTATAAATTCTTTTACCTTGAATAAGATTTGATTTATTCTTTAATACGTAACTATTTGCAATTACCCCTTTCTCATATAATTCATTTAAAGGTTTATTTAAAATTGTATTTAAAGTATTTTCAAAACCTACCTTTGTTTCTTCTTCGAAAAAATAAACATAAGGATAATGATCAATTGGTATAGAAGGTAACTTTGTTGTAAGTAATGGAGTTCCAGAAAGCATATATTCTAAATTTTTAGATGGAAAAGAATAACGTGATAAAGCTAAATCTGAAGGTCTAGGATTAACTAATAATGTGCATTTTGATATTTTATCAACAATAATCTTATTTGCAACCATACCAAAATATTTTATTCTTGGATTAGATTGAGCTAACTCTTCTATATAAGGCACAGAATCACCGTTACCATACAGATGTAATTCATAATCATTTTTTGTTTTTAAAAAAGCATCCACTAGTTTATTAATACCGTATTTACTATATAAACCTCCTGCATATAATACTACTTTTTCTTTATTATGCGGAATTGAAACTTGATAAGAAGAATCA
This sequence comes from Flavobacterium sasangense DSM 21067, assembly GCF_000686885.1. GTDB lineage: Bacteria > Bacteroidota > Bacteroidia > Flavobacteriales > Flavobacteriaceae > Flavobacterium > Flavobacterium sasangense. Next base: position 12,538 of record NZ_JMLU01000035.1, read on the forward strand.
ACTAACCCTTCCATTATTAGATAAGGTTTATTGTTCTTATTAATTATTTCATTCATATATTCTGAAAGTAATATATAGCCATTAAAAGAATTTAACCATTTGTATTTTAACTTAGTAACAAAACCAACTGATGATTGATTTACCATTAAATCTGGAAAATCTGTTACAATAACAACTGTTGGAATATTTTTTAATTTACACGCTAGATATCCTCCTAATGATACTGAAAAATTTAGATAATCAAAAATGGCAATATTATTTACTTTATTTTCTTCTTTTAAAGTAAAATAAAATGACATAAGAAAATTTAAAATTTGTCTTACAAAATTTCCTTTGTTATTTTTACTGGTGTATAGAAAATCTAAGTCTTTAGATGGGTTATATTTATCTAAATTTATTCTATGATTAGAAAATGGTATAGACGAAATACACTTTACCTTACAATACTTCTTTAATCCAGTTACTAATAGTCTATGAAATTTCTGAATCGATTGTGCTGGTAAATTTTCACCTTTTGACTGATTTATAAGCTCGTCTAATAAATTTTGACTAACAAGACAGCTATAGTATAGTATTTTCATTTAATTATTTGTACACTTTTTTAATAACTTTAACATATTACTTCTTTTGTTTAATTAACAAAAATAAAACTCATACAGATTATACATATTCTTAAATTATTTTTTTTTAATTAAATTTTATTTTTGGTTTTAAACCAGTTAACATACCTATAAACATACAAAATAAGAGAAACAACAAATACATACCCTCCATTACAGGTTCAACAAAAAATTGCAATAAAAAAACTATATATATAATAAAAGCATAAGTATATATAAACCTACTTGCTTTTAAAATTTTGAGAGAATTTATCCAAATTTTAAAAGATGAAAACGTAAAAATAAGAAGGAAAAACAAAGGAATGATACCAGAAACTCGTGCTACGTCTAACCAAAAATTATGTGCATGACCATACCTATCAAACTCCCAACCGAATGGATCTGTGATAATAGACTCTAATGATCCTACCCATCGATCTGTTCGTCCTCCTGCTGAACCAACACCGTATTCTTCGTTATCATCCATACGATCTGCATAAAATTTTAAATAATCTGAATCTAGATCTAATTTGCTATACAAAAAAAATAATGTTAAAAATACAGTAAATAGAAAAACCATATTTTTTGTAATAGATTGTTTTTTTGTATTTAATAAAAAAGAGAGCAATAAAGAAATTAGAGCAAATAATAATTGTGTTCTACTCCCTAATCTCAGTACACATATTAAAGAAACTATAAACAAAAATAAAAATAGTATATTAATTCTTTTTTCTAATCTATTTCTTTTTTGTGCATAAAGTAAACCTATTGTCGATATATTAAAAATAAAATGGCTGCCTAAACCAGTTGCACTAATTTCCACATTTTTATTCCATATCAAATATAAATTTCTCGATCCTTCAAAACCTGTTGTATTTATTTGTTGTATAATAGAAATTATAGGAATAAAAGAATAAGCTACACCTATAAAAAAAATCAAAAATAAAAACACATTAAAATTCTTATATTTTGATATAATATATCTACCAAAAATATAAATACTAGGTGGTACTAAAATGTCTGATACTAAAGCCAGAACAACAACATCTTGTCTTAGGTTATCTAACCGTAAAGAAGCCATTAAACTATAAAAAAATACAAATAAAAAAAGCAAAACAACATTCTTATCAAAAATATTTATAGTTTTAGAAATCCTATTTAAATTTAAAAAAATATATAATGAAAATAAAAGTCCTAGCCTACTTCCATAAAAAAAAGGGTTTATAAATACAATAAAAAGTATTAATAAAAGAATAAATTCTTTTTTTATAAAATCATAAATATTATCCATTAATAATGTTATAAATTGCTATTGTGCTTTTCAAATTTATTAGTTTATTATGCCTTAAACCAGCAGCTTCTATTGCATTTCCAGATAACTGAAACGCTAAATTATTATTCCTAAAAATATGACGTATATTTTCTGCTAACATTTCAGTTTCTTCAAAACGGTACAATAAGCCTGTTTTATTATGTTCTATCATATTAGGTGTACCTCCTACATAAGCAGCAATAGTTGGCACACCTAATAACTGAGCTTCGCCTAATGAATTAGGACTATTTTCTATGGCAGAAGGACAAATAAAAACATTTGCTTTTAGGTATTCTGTTATCATTTGTTCTTCTTGTAAATTACCTAAAAACTCTACATTATTAGTTAAGTTTAGTTTTTTGATTTTATTTTTTATTAAATTACCATAACCTGTTAATCTTAATTTATCTACTAATGTATTCGCTTTAACAATATTTTGTCCCCCAATTTTGATTTTAATAGTAGGAAATTCATCTTTTAGCAAAGCTACAGCATCTAAAACCTTATGCAAACCTTTTAAAGGATAACTCGCTTGGCTCAAAAAAATAGTCTGTCGCTCACAATTATCTATAGCCCATTTTTTACTGGTATAAAAACCATTTCTTAGCATTTCGTTACAAAAATGATAGTTTATATTTTTGTTATTAAAATAGGCATGCGCTTTATCCCAATCTGTACGCCCAATAACATGATTGGCTAATTTAAAATACTCGAGTTCTTGTTCACCTCTTTTTTTAAATTTATTTTTTTTTTGGTATAAATTATCTCTTCTTACAATATCTCTAAATGTAATATTAGAGATAATCTCTTTAAATGAAATACCCGCTAAATAATACTTTTCACAAACATTTATTAAACCTTGTATAGAAAAAACGACTTTTTCTACACCATTTTGTTGCATGTATAACAAACCATGGCTATATTCTGTACCATGAATATGTACCACATCTGGTTGGTGTTCTTCTTTTACTTTTTCCCAATAGCTTTTAATTGTTGACTTATCTTTATTGGGAATTAAGATATAATTTTTATTATTTATACTTTTTTCTAAATATTCTCCTTTATAAACTGTAGCAATAGACAATTCTATCTCAGAATTATTTGTTAATGCATCGGCTAAACCAAGCATCCAACCACCAGAATTTGAAACACTTTCCCCTATATCATTCGCTATATCTGGAAAAATTGTATTTACAATCCATAAAACTTTCATAAAAAATCTATTTAATATTTTTTTTAACAGGGTAAGCTTTAGAACATGGCCCCATTTCTATTGTTATTGTACTTTTATCTATAAAAGATTGAGCTAGTTTAATAAAATTACTAGCGGCATTTTTAGGAGACCAAACCTCATCCATAGACATATATGCATTCTTGGCTAGGTTGTTACAAAAATCTCTATTTAAAATTAGTTTTTCAACTTGATTAATCAAACTATAAAGATCACCTGATTTAAAAATTAAACCGTTTATATTATTCTCAATTAAAAATGGTACACTGCCTATCATATTAGATGCAACAGCCGTACAACCATTACTCATTGCCTCATTTAATACAGCACCCCAACCTTCATTTCTATCACTCGTAAAAAGAAACGCATTAGATTCTTGCATCTTTTTTACTACTTGCTCATTAGGTAAAGATCCTGGTAAAGTTACATATTGCCTTAAATCATTTAAATCTATTTCTTTTTGAATAACATCTTTTAAAACACCATCACCTATCATTTCGATTTCAAATTGATAGCCTTTCTTTTTTAATTCTTTTGCAAGTTCAATAACCATTTCTGGATGTTTCAATGCAATAATACGAGCCACCCAAATTATTTTAAAAGATGTATTTTGTTTATGGCTGATAATTGTATCAATATCTATTTTATTTACTGTGGTAAAATACCCCCATTTATAACATTTATCTGGATATGCCAAAATTTTGTGTGCATCGTTAGCTGTATAGGCACTTGCACAAAGCATATACATATTTTTATTTCTGTATAGTGTATGGTTTTTAAATAAATAATACCAACCACGACCTATAAACCTTTTTTTTAAAAATCTTTCACTATATCTAAATGTAATTTTATTAAGCTGTAAGCGTTTTTTTATAAAATCATTGGATGCTGAACCTATAATTACAACGTCAGAACTTAAGCCTAGCTCTAATGCTTTTTGAAAATTAACATTATTCTCATAAGCTTTTAACAAATATGGTTTATCTGAAAAATCAGGGTACCCATTATCTGTAAACTCCTGAGGCATAGGAATGGTCGCCACAAATGTATAATCTTTACCTAATAGTTTATACAATTCGTCTGCTACAGGAACTTGGTGATGATTAATAAAATTGGTGAAAAAAGTTAGTTTCATCTTATTTGAAATAAAAAAACAATTGCAAAAATTTATAATAAAGAATTTGAGAATTTGATAATAAAAAATGTTCTATTCGATATTTTTTAGAAATAAATGAATTATTATCTAATTTAACTTCTTTTAATTTATTAAATAAATCTTGAATAAATTCTTCATCAACTATTTTTGGAGTTCTAATATGATAATGAATTAAATTGAAACCCATTTTTAAAACTTTTTCTTTACAATTATCCGAAATATCTTGGTATTCATTATGATTCATAACAAACTGATACCTTTCATAAAAAGATAAAAAATTATGTTGCATTCTTAAAATTTCTTTACCTGGTATATGGCAAATACTATCATTTCTGCGTACATAATAATAATATGCTTTGTTTAAGTGAAATACCTTATTAGCTTTATTAAATAATTTATAAGTTGTTGCTGTATCTTCGTAAATTCTTCCTATGGGGTATGTAATATTTTTAAATAATTTTCTTCGATATATTTTATCCCAAGCAAAACTAAATATCTTTTCGTCTTTTAAAATTAATTTTGTAGCTTCTAAACCAGTATATATAACAGATTCTTTAGTTGTGTTAATTACATCTATTATTGTACCATCAAAATTTACAACTTTGTGACCGCATACAATAATATCAGTATCTGTTTCTTCTAATGAGTTTATCATAGACTCGTACATCTCTAAATCAATCCAGTCATCACTATCAACAAATGCAATATATTTACCACTCGCAACAGACAATCCATAATTTCTTGCAGAACTCAAACCCCCGTTTTCCTTATCCAATAAAATAATTCTGGAATCTTTTTGAAGATATCTAGAACATATATCACGGGAAGAGTCCGTTGAACCATCGTTCACCAAAATCAACTCAAAATCTGAAAATGTTTGATTTAATATAGAATCGAGACATTTAGACAAATATATCTCAACATTATATACAGGAACAATAATACTAAGCATCACCATACTTTTTATTCTTAACGATTACCAAACATATCAAACTAATAATACCCATTCCAATCCACGATAAGGATTGTCCCCATGCTGCACCATAAAAACCCCATTTTTCAATAAAATACTTATACATTAACAAGGCCAAGACAGAACCCAAAATGCGATTAATCAATTCATAACGAGGATGTCCATAGCCAATTAATATACCTGACATAACAAATGCAAAAGTAGTCGACACATTTTTCAAACATAATATGTTGGCAAAACCAGCAGCATCTGTATATTTTCCGTAAGTCAAAAACGATATCAATGGTTCAGATAAAATAATAAAGATAACATTAGGAATAAAACTTAGACCGATTATTAAAATTGTTAAAAAAAAAACTTTTTTATGATTATTCAAAGATGTGTATTTATACAAATCTGGATCAAATGTTTGAAGTAAAATAGTACCGAATATACCTACATATCCTGATATTTGCAAGCCTACATTATATAATCCTAAGTTGTGATTATCATTTAATTTTTCTAAAAAAGTTCTATCAATCCCAATGAAGAAAAAAGATAAAATAGCTGAAATAGTCAAAGGCCAACAAAAAGTAAAAGCTTTTTGGACAACTTTTTTATCTAAACACAAACGAAATTTTTTCATTTTTAAAGAATACAATCCAAAAAGTATTCCTACCACAAGTATTGCAATTAACCTCCCTACCGCACCATAATTCAGTACATAAACTAATAAAATTGATAGGAAAGCACCCAATACAGAATTCAAAACAGTCACTAAAGCATATCGTTTTGCTTTGTTTTCCATTCTTAAATCTAATAAATAAATATTATAAAAAGACGCAAAATAAGAAGGTAAAAAACTTAATAATGCAAATGGAAAAAAAGGGAAGGAAGTAACATTAAATTTATAATAAAAATAATAACTTGTGTAGAACACAAAAAACACTATTAATCCAAAAAAAAAGAAGAGTGTTAATAATGTTTGTAATGTTTTTTCCCGTTGATTCACATCTTCCAAAAAATAATTTCTAGCGTAATAACTATTAAATGAAAATGCTATTATTGGTGACAATATCGAACCAAATGAAGTGAAATAGCCTATAATTGCAAAATCATTATGATTCAAACCAATGGATAATAAAGGATTTATAAGCAATCCAATTATAGTTGTCAAGACTGATGCTATCACGTAATATGATAAGCTTTTAAATTTTGAATGCTTAAATATGTAGAATTTCATCTGTAAATTATTGAATGAAACGAATAAAATGTTTATTTTATTTAAAATTTATTGAAAAAAATATAATTCTCACTTAAACATATTGTTTTATTATAATTCCGGTAAAAACAATTTAAACTTGTTATAACTATAAACTTAATTCAATATTTAAAAAAATTATCTATGCTTTCAACAATAAATAAAATTTAAACATTTGTTTAAACAATTATAAATAAGTTCTTTATAATTTACCATTTACATCACTCACTAATATCCCCTTCACATCATACACTACAGCATTGTCCTTTTTCAGTGTGTCTAAATCCAGCACCTGAAATTCATGATGAGCCACAGCCAACATGATGGCATCGTATTTTGCACCTGTTGAAATGGCAGACAAACAAGATATTCCATATTCATGCTTAACTTCTTCAGGATTTGCCCAAGGATCGTAAACCGTAACCTCTGTACTATAACTTTCTAAAGCGCGAATCACATCCACCACTTTCGTATTGCGTACATCTGGACAGTTTTCTTTAAAGGTAATTCCCAATACTAAAATTTTTGCCCCATTAACTTTAATATCGTTTTTTATCATGGTTTTTATGACTTGTGTCGCCACATACTCCCCCATGCTATCATTCAATCGTCTTCCTGCTAAAATAATCTCAGGATGATACCCCACTTCTTGAGCCTTTTGTGCCAAATAATAGGGGTCAACTCCAATACAATGACCTCCCACCAATCCGGGTTTGAAAGGTAAGAAATTCCATTTGGTACCCGCAGCTTCCAAAACGGCATGGGTATCAATGTCTAACAAATTGAAAATCTTAGCCAATTCATTCACAAACGCAATGTTAATATCACGTTGCGAATTTTCAATTACCTTAGCCGCTTCCGCCACTTTGATGGTAGGTGCCAAATGCGTTCCAGCAGTAATAATAGATTGATATAATGCATTGACTTTATTTCCTATTTCAGGTGTAGAACCAGAAGTTACTTTCAAAATTTTTTCTACCGTATGCTCTTTATCTCCAGGATTAATGCGCTCTGGTGAATACCCTGCAAAAAAATCTTGATTAAATTTCAGTCCAGAAACTTTTTCCAATACCGGTATACACTCTTCTTCAGTAGCTCCTGGATACACTGTTGATTCATAAATCACAATATCCCCTTTCTTTAATACTTTACCAACCGTTTCGCTGGCTTTGTAAAGAGGTGTTAAATCCGGTTTATTATGTTTATCAACAGGGGTTGGTACAGTAATAATATAATAATTGGAATGGGCAATATCCTCAAGCTGATTAGAACAATACAAGCCTTTTTCATCAGAAGGTTTAGCAACCAAAACCGATTTTAGTAAATCCGTAGATACTTCTAAGGTGGCATCAACGCCACTATTTAATTCTTGAATTCGCTTTTCATTAATATCAAATCCAACAACAGGAAACTTTGTGGCAAACAATCGAGCCAAAGGCAAACCAACATAACCTAAACCAATAATTACAATTTTATCACTCACTTGTATTTATTTAAAAGCACCCCATTATGGGTATAATTCATTTATTAATAATTTTTTGTATCACTTTCAATCTGTGTTTTAAAAAAACAGCTCCACTTCCGTCAATTCGAGTAATTTTAAAAAGAAATTAGTATTTTTTTAATTTTGAATAGCGTAGCAAAAACTACTGAAATGGTTTTTTATTTCCTAACTTTTCAATCCATACCCTAAATGGAGTAGATTATAAAAAGGGAGTAGTATTTTGTAAACATTAAAATAATGTCATAAAAACTAAAACACTCGTAACAATGGGTGCAAAAGTACAAATTTATTTAGCATTCTTTTAGATTAAATACGACAATTTAAAATATTGTAACAAGAAGATTACAATATAATTACATACCATACATACCAAATAGAAATCCTAAAATGTAATAAAAACCCAATCAACCCCAAACCCCAAAAAGAACAATACTAACAAATGGAACATCGATTACGGAATCAAAAAACAACGCAACCATAAAAATAACCCAACTATATTTCTCTTTTTCGCTTGCTAAATGAACTAAAAATTATCATTTCAAAAAACGATTGTAAAACTTAAATTTTGCATTACTTTTGCACCAAAATTTTAAAAAAATGAAAAGAATACTACTTTTAGTAAGTTGCTTCTTTGTTTTCCTAGGAAACGCTCAAGAAACGGATAAAAAAACAACAATTGATTCAACCAACACTTACAACAGGTTAACTATTGAAGCCATGACAGGATTCGCTGATGGAAATTATCCTTATGGCACAGGTTTTAGCGCTGGTGACAAAAAGCATGTTTTAAGTCATTTTACTATCAACAACTTCGATTTAGGAATGCGATACATGCTAACGCCAAAATTTGGTTTCAAAGCCAGCCTTGCCTATGCTAAATTCACAGAAAGCGATAAAAATAGCCTACCTTACGAGAGCAACCAATTCACTTTCGCTTTCCAAGGAGTAATAAACGCAGCAAAAATATTAGACTTCAAACAAGATAGCAGATTCGGATTATTAGCACACGCTGGAATTCAAGTAGGAAGCCTAACTTCAAAAACAAAAAACAAATTGGATGATACCTTTGGAATAGTACCCAATGGCTACTACGACAAAACAGAATACCATGGCGGATTCGTAGCTGGAATTACACCACAATACAGAATTGCACCAAAACTTGCACTCTTTGTAGACCTAAGTGTATATTTCAATTACAGACAACACATGAACTGGGACGGTACCGTTGCCAATACACCTGATTTATACGGAAAAACAACCAATTTAGCATTTGGACTTTCTTATACCCTAGGAGAAGACAAAATTCATGGCGACTGGAAAGTATTGAAAAATGAAAACGAACAAAAAGTAGAAGCACTTCAAAACGAATTAAAAAATAAAATCGAAGAAATTGAAGTAATGCTTCAAGATACAGACAGAGACGGTGTAGTAGATTATTTAGATGCCGAACAAAACACTATAGGTGGAGTAACTGTTGACACAAAAGGAAGAGCTATCGATGTAAACAAAAATGGAGTTCCTGACGAATTGGAACCTAAAAATGGAAATCGAGGCTTATCCACTTATGACAACGAAGAAGCCTCATTTACCTATTTAGTAAAACAAGGAATGGTAAATATTTTCTTCGACACAAACAAAGAAACACCAAATACAGCATCAGCCAACAATTTATACTACATCATCAACTTCTTGAAAAACCATCCAGAAGCAAAAGTAAAAGCTAAAGGATATGCTGATACAACAGGTGACGAACAATTGAACAAGGAATTAGCTAGAAAAAGAGCCGAAAATATCAAAAATTTCATTGTAAAATCTGGAATCAGCGAAAACCGCGTCGAAATTATAGGCGTAGGTATCGACACAACAATCGACAACACCAGTAAAACAGGACGCCAATTAGCAAGAAGAGTTTCTTTCGAACTAATCCAATAATACCAAAACCCCCATATAAAAAAAGACCGAATCACTTCGGTCTTTTTTTATTTTATCTAATTGTCAAGCACACTCCTAATTTGCCAACACCCACTAAAAAACACTAAACTATTCATTTATTCCATACAAATTCAAAACCCAAAACCCCAAAACTTGAAACTTCAAACCCAAAACTTCAAACCCAAAACTTCAAACCTGAAACTTCAAACCCAAAACAAAGCGCAGCGCCTCTTTCCACCTCTCTCAACACCATCCATTTAAAAAAATCCGCGAAGCCCTGTACCCAAAGCAATAGTAAACAGACATAGTAAAAAAACTTAGCGCACTTTGCGAAAAAACCTTGCGAACTTTGCGTTTAAATCACAACCACCACTCCCCTAAAGTCCCCTCAAGGAGACAATTCCTTCTAACAACTATTTTATATTATCACTTCAATTAGAAAAATCCTCA
>NZ_JMLU01000036.1 GCF_000686885.1 Flavobacterium sasangense DSM 21067
CTTCTTGGGAAAGAGGAACTAACGAAAATACAAATGGCCTAATCAGACGTTTTTTTCCTAAAGGAACTGACTTTAATAAAATAACAATTGAACAGCTTAAACAAGCTCAATTAGCTTTAAACAACAGACCTAGAAAGGTTTTAGGATACAAAACACCAGGAGAAATTATGAACCAAGAAATCAATAATTATGCAGCATAAAACAAGCCAATTTCGGAAATAACTTTTGGCTCTTGAAAAAGCCAAAAAAAGTTATTCTGAAATTATGCAAAATTGAAATAAAAAACTAAATTTGATATATTAACTAATTATTGACCTTGTTGCATTAAGGTCTTGAATCCGCCCGGTAAACTACATATCACATATGCTTGAAGATAATATTGAGGAAATAAAAGGCTTAGTATTGTATTTTGACCAAATAAACATTATCGAACAAAGGCATCTTCATATTGTAGCGCCCGCCAATGCGAAACCTGACAGAAATGGAAAGGTCAAAGCTCAAGTAATTTCGACAAATGATTTTACTGATGAAAAATTTTTATTACACTTAAAAGAGTTTGAAAAAAATAAAAACATTAAGTATCAAATTGATATAGATAGTGTTGGACAAAGCCCAGAAAAAGGAATCAGTTCAGTAAGTAGCGATATGCAAATAAATGACCTTGTACTTTTTCATTCAGAACTCGTAGGAAAAAAGCATAATGAAAAACAAATTGTCAATGAAAAAGGAAGAATTGTATTAAGTTATGACTTAGAACTGAACAAAGAATCTTCAATACTTTCAGAAAAACTTTTCAATAAAACTGATAATGTAAACCAATTATTATCTTATTATGCTCGAGTTTTTAAAACTTTTGTGAACTATTATGAGCAAGGAAAAGATGTTTTAACTTCCAGTAAATATGTAAATGATCTTTTCAAAGAAATAAACAAGACCGACAGATTTAAAAATGCTCAAATTGCATTTAAAAACGAATTCAATGTAACACCTACATTTGCTCTAGAGGCTATTAAATTGGGCGTACCTAATTTGGGTAAATTTCCACCTGAAGAAATCTTAAGATTTAAGGAAAATTCAAAAGATGAATTATTAGAGTTTCAATCAAAATTGGAAAATTTGACTTTTGATTTACTAAATAATTACGATTACAATTATATTAACACAAATGCTCAAAAAATTGCAGATTTAAAAATTCGTCCACTAATTGAAAATATCAATCATACGCTAGATAATTCTAAATACAAAGTTATTCAAGAATTAATTAAAGAGGCAAAAGACCCTAAATCTTACTCACCTCTTTTACTAACTTTTTCTGACCAAATATCAAATTCAATGATTTTATTAATTAGTGCTGGTATGGTTGGTTTAAATGTTGGACTAGAACACTACTCTAGAATTAAAGAAGCAAAGAAAGACGGTATTTACTATTTATACAAAATGAACAAATACTTCGCCTAACAGTGGTTTTGCAAAATTTGGGCTTGAGTTTGTGTTTGGAAAAGTAAGTGCTTGCACTTCTTGCATAAAAATTCAAGTCTTTCTTTCACTCTTTTCGGTATATTTGTAATCAACAGTAACAAAAATCCCCAAACTTCGCAAAGCCACGGGACGTTAAAAAAGCTGTTTATGGCTACTCGCCATTTTTAAAGTATAAACAAAAAAATCCCAAGCTTTCACTCGGGATTTCTTCTTTATTCTATGTTCTATATTCTTATTTCTTCACTGGAATATTCTCTAAAATTTCCAAAACAAATTTCCAGAATTTCTGAGACGATTTAATCGATGCTCTTTCATCTGGGCTGTGTGCTCCGTGAATCGTTGGTCCAAAAGAAATCATGTCCATGTTTGGATAATTTGTTCCTAAAATACCACATTCTAATCCAGCATGACATGCTACTACTTTTGGTTTTTCACCGTTTTGTTTTTCGTAAATTGAAGTCAAAACGTCTAAAATTTCCGAGTTAACGTTTGGTGTCCAACCTGGGTAACTTCCTGCAAAATCAACTTCGCAACCAAACAATTCGTAAGCCGAACGTAAAGCATTCGCTAAATCCATTTTAGAACTTTCCACAGAAGAACGTGTTAAATTCTGAATCGAAATTTGTCCGTCTTTAACAATTACTCTTGCAATGTTATTCGAAGTTTCTACTAAGTCTTCCATATCCGCCGACATTCTGTAAACGCCGTTGTGTGCTGCATAAATCGCACGTAACAAACCTTCTTGAACACCTAAATCCATTACTTTCGCTGGAACGGTATCGTTTTTAACAATTTCAATCGTTAAATTCGGTTCCATCGTTTTGAATTCGGTTTTGATATCACCAATTACTTCTTGCATGTCAAAAACAAACGCTTCGTCATACATTTCTGCAATAATAACTTTCGCAACGCTTTCTCTTGGAATCGCATTACGTAAACTTCCTCCTGAAATTTCAGCGATTTGCAAACCAAAATTCTCAAATCCGTCAAATAACAAACGGTTCATGATTTTGTTGGCGTTTCCTAATCCTTTATGAATATCCATTCCTGAATGTCCACCTTGTAAACCTTTCACAGTAATCGTGTAACCTACAGAACCTTCTGGCGTTTCCTCTTCGTTGTAACCTCTTGTCGCTGTTACGTCAATTCCACCCGCACAACCGATATCGATTTCATCATCTTCTTCGGTATCTAAATTTAATAAAATTTCACCTTGTAACACACCACCTTTTAAATTCAAAGCGCCAGTCATTCCAGTTTCTTCATCGATTGTAAACAAAGCCTCAATTGCAGGATGTTTAATATCTGTAGATTCTAAAATCGCCATGATCATCGCTACTCCTAGCCCATTATCAGCACCAAGTGTAGTTCCGCGAGCACGAACCCAGTCACCATCCACATACATATCAATTCCTTGCGTATCGAAATCGAAATTGGTATCGTTATTTTTTTGGTGTACCATATCCAAATGTCCTTGTAAAACAATTGGTTTGCGGCTTTCCATTCCTGGTGTCGCAGGTTTTCTGATGATAACGTTTCTGATTTCGTCTTCAAACGTTTCTAATCCTAAACTGGTTCCGAAGTTTTTCATGAATTCAATCACACGCTCTTCTTTTTTAGACGGACGTGGAACGGCATTCAAATCGGCAAATTTGTTCCAAAGTGGCTTTGGTTCCAGATTTCTAATTTCTTGGCTCATTATATTTGTTTATTTTGGATATTTAGTTGTATTCTGTGATGTATTAAAGACAGATAAAATGTAAACTGTTTTTTCTTTTTCATCTATAAAGTAAAGAATAATGTAGGGAAAAATTTTAACTGGTAATCCGTGATAATCTTTATAGCGAATTTGAAAAAATGGGTTTGTTGCAATCGATTCAATATATTCATCAACAATTTGAAAAAAATAGTTACCTAAATCTTCTCTTTTTGATTCATAAAATTCAACAGCTTCTTGAATATCAGCAATAGCTCGAGGTTCAATTACAATTTTATAACTCATTTCTTAGTTTTCAAACGAATTTGTTTTTTTGCTTCTTCCCAAGTAACAAAATTTTCTTTTTTTGAAGACGCTCTTCTTTCATCTAAAACTACTTTCATCTCTTCAGAAACGGAGAAATCATTAACTACAGTTTCGTAATTAAATTTTTCAATCAATTTCATAAAGAAAGTCAATTCGCTATCCGGAATATTTAAAGTTATTTTTGTCATTATTCCTAATTTAAACAACAAATTTACAAAAAAAGAAATGCGCTATTCTATATTATTAGTTAATTTTATGGCAAATATAAATTCGTGAAAAGAAAATTCATCCTTCCTTTATCTTTAGTTATCCAAATCATCGTGGTGAAAACGATTGGTTCGTTTCCTGACTTTGTAGAAAGTTGGTACAGCAAAGGTTTTTATCCGAAATTGGCTTTTGTATTGAGAAAAGCATTAGGTTGGTTGCCGTTTTCGATTGGCGATGTCATTTATTTCATCCTGATTTTACTCTTATTCCGTTGGATTTGGAAACATCGTATCGGCTTTTTTAAAGAATGGAAGAATAACGGATTAGCGATTTTGAGTTGGGTTTCGGTGTTTTATTTTTTCTTTCATATTCTTTGGGGAATGAACTACTACAGAATTCCGCTTCATGAAAAATTGCAGATTGAAAAAGAATATTCAGTAGACCAATTGAAAGTTTTTATTGAAAAAATGTTGGTAAAAACCAATGATTTACAATTGCAAATCACTAAAAATGATTCGGTTGCGGTTGTCATACCGTATTCGCATGATGAAATTTATGATTTGGCTTTGAAAGGTTATGAAAACATCCCAACCGATTTACAAGAATTCCGTTACGAAATAAAAAGTATAAAATCGTCGTTGTTTAGTTATCCTTTGAGTTACATGGGATTTGGTGGTTATTTGAATCCGTTTACCAATGAAGCACAAGTCAATTATTTGAAACCGAAATACACTTCACCATTAACCACTTGCCACGAAATGGCGCATCAAACCGGAATTGGCAGCGAAAGCGAATGTAATTTCATCGGATTTGTAACTGCTGCTAAAAATGACGATTTGTATTTCCAATACTCGGCCTACAGTTTTGCGTTGCGTTATGCGTTGCATAATTTGGAAATGATAAAAGAAGGAAGTTCAAAACCTTATTTTAAAAAAATCAACAAAGGTGTTTTGAAAAACTTTGAAGAAAATGAAATCTTTTGGAAGGAATACCAAACGCCTATCAATACTTTTTTTGAATACTTCTACGACAATTTCCTAAAAGCCAACCAACAAAAAGATGGTATGGAAGGCTATAGTAAGTTTGTGGGATTGGCGATTGGGTTTAATGAAAAGTTAAAAAATTATTAATGTTTCATTTTAAAAATACTAAAGAAAAATCTTATTCGTTTTATAAGAAAAAAATTATGAAATATTGTATTTTATTTATCGGCCTTCTTTTAGTTTTTTCATGTTCCTCAGACAATTCTAATACAACTAATCGTCAAAGCTTATCTTTTACTGATATTTACACCATTCAAGCAGATACTTTAGAAATGGATATGATTTCTAATATTGGAGAAAATTCGATCTATATTTCTTATTCAGCAAATAATGGATATAATGAAAATTTACTAAAATTAAATGCTAACACATTTAACACAAATGAAATTATTTTACCTGACTTTTCAGAAAGCAGACAAATTGAAATTGTAAATAACAATATATTTTCATTATCTGGTAATGACATTTTTAAATTGGATTTAAATTTAAATTTAATCTCTACAAATAATAGATATAATGAAACTTATCTTCCTAGAATTACTTCTAGAAATAATACAATTGAAATATTTAGAGGAATAAACAACATCCTCACATATGATATTTCAAATGATAATTACATTTACCCTAGTTTTCCGACTAATTCCAATTACTTCCTCAGGGCCGATGTTGAAATAATCAATGATAAATTATTTACTTTTGGAGGTTTGAATTATGTAAATCAAAATTGGGTGATTTCAAATCAAATAAATATTTATAATTATGCCCTAAATAGTTGGTCATCACAAAATTTACCTTTTAACGTTTACGAAACTTTTACTGATGTTTACAACAATAAAATTATTGTAGGCGGAAACAAACAAAACAATCAAAGTGAAGCTTTTATTGGCATTTATGATCCATCAAATGGAAGCTATACTAATTTTTCAACAACTATTAATTTAAATACTATTTCATTAAGAGGATTAACTGTTTTAAATGATGAGTTGTATATTGCCTATCTTGATTATAACTCTCCATTACCCAATTCTTTATCTATAAAAATTGCAAAAGCTTCGCTTTAACATTTACAACTCATCACTCGTAAAACTAACCTGATTTCTCTTTTTATACGGACGCATAATCAAACGTGCTTCTCGGTCAAAACGGATGTAATTGTAAACCCAATTTAAGAATACAACTGCTTTATTTTTGAATCCGATTAACGAAAACAAATGCACAAACATCCACACAAACCAAGCAAAAACACCACTGAATTTGAATTTTGGCAAATCGACAACCGCTTTGTTTCTTCCTATGGTTGCCATCGAGCCTTTATCTTTGTATTCAAATGGTTTAGGCGTTTTTTTATTAATGATTTTAATCAAATTATCGGCTAATAATCTTCCTTGTTGCATTGCAGGTTGTGCCATCATAGGATGTCCTTGCGGGAATTTCTCTGAAGACATTACGGCAATATCACCAATGGCAAAAAGATGTTCATACCCTTCCACTTGATTGTATTGGTTTACCTTGATACGGTTCACATTTTTGATAAAACTATCGGCTTTTAAACCATGAGGCAAAGCTCCTTGAACTCCAGCAGTCCAAATCACCGTTGCGGAATCAAAAGATAAGTCAGAACTAGTGGTAACGGTTTTTCCATCGTAACCTGTTACACGAACGTTTTTCCAAACGCTTACTCCTAAATCTAATAGAAATTTTTCTGCTTTCTCGGAAGCATTTTCACTCATGGAATCCAAAACACGATTACTTCCTTGAATTAGATTGATTTCCATTTTTCGAACATCCAAATCGGGATAATCTTTTGGAAGAATTGCTTTTTTCATTTCGGCTAAAGCGCCTGCTAGCTCTACTCCTGTTGGTCCACCACCTACTAAAACGAAGTTCATCAAACTATGACGTTCATCAATATCATTCGTAAGCAAAGCTTGTTCGAAATTCTCTAAAATTAAACTACGAATATTCAACGATTGCGGAATGGTTTTCATCGCCATGCTATTGCGTTCGATTTCTTTGTTCCCAAAATAATTGGTTTTCGAACCCGTTGCTATAACTAAATAATCGAACTTTAATTCGCCAATATCGGAGTAAATTGTATTGTTTTCTGCATCAATATCGCGAACTTCGGCCAATCGGAAATAAAAATCTTTATATTCTTGAACGATTTTCCTTATCGGATAAGCAATCGAATCGGGTTCTAAACCGCCCGTTGCCACTTGATACATTAAAGGTTGGAAATTATGGTAATTGTGTTTGTCTAATAAAACAACTTGAACGTTTTTATTGCGAAGTCTTTTCGCTAAAGAAATTCCTGCAAAACCACCACCAATGATGACGATTCTTGGAAAACTACTACGAGGTATGTTCATTTATCATTATAAATTAATCACTTCAAAGATAAGAAGAAAAAGAATTGAATGTTTCGTAAAATAGTTAATGATTCTTTAAATTTGAAATAGTAAACTTGTAACAAATTCGTTCAAAAGACTACTTATTGAATATGAAATCAGAATCGGAAGCACTTTTCGTAAAGCAACTCAAAGAAAATCAGAATATAATCCACAAAATTTGTCGGTTATATACTACTGATGAGGACTCGCATAACGATTTGTTTCAGGAAATTACGATTCAGTTATGGAAAGCGTTTCCCAACTTTAGAGGCGATTCTAAATTTACTACTTGGGCCTATCGCGTAGGATTAAATACCGCCATTACTTTATACCGAAAAAAGAAAAGAACGATTGATACTATTGAGTTTGATAGTACTTTTCATAAGGTAACACAAGACGATTACAACTTTGAAGAAGAAGAAAAATTAAAGCTTTTGTACAGCGCCATTAGCGAATTGAACGACATTGAAAAAGCCTTAGTTTTCTTGTATTTAGAAGATAAAGATTATACCGAAATTTCAGAAACGTTGGGGATTAGTGAAGTGAATGCACGAGTAAAAATGAATCGTGTAAAAGGGAAATTAAAAAAAATATTAAATCCGTAAGTATGGATGAATTAGATTTATTAAAAAAAGACTGGAAAAAACAAGAAGGTTCTTTCCAACAAATAAGTGAAAAAGAAATTTATGGAATGTTGCATAAAGGTTCATCTTCAATAGTGAAGTGGATTGTTATTATCAGCATTTTAGAGCTTGTTTTGTGGGCTAGTATTTCGTTTTTCACAGCAGATGAAGAATATTTCAAAACCCTAAAAATGTACCACTTAGATACTGTAATGCCAATAATTTCTGTTATAAATTATGGTGTTATTCTATTCTTCATTTACTTATTTTTCAAAAATTATAGAACCATTAATACTACCGATACGGTAAAACAATTGATGCAAAGCATCTTAAAAACTCGAAAAACAGTTAAATATTATGTTTGGTACAATTTAGCGATGACAGCTTTCTCGTTTATTTTGGTTTTTATTTTCCAATTTATGTATGATCCCAACATTCGTAAAATGGTGGATAAAATGTCGCAAAATATTGAACCAAATACTTTTTATTGTATCATGTTAGTGGTTTATGCTATTATTATTGCTGTCTTCGTAGGATTAATTTGGTTGTTCTACAGATTACTTTATGGCATTTTAATGAGACGATTAGAAAAAAATTACAACGAACTCAAAAAAATCGATTTCTAATGCGTTACGTACTTTTACTTTTTACCATATTTATTTCTTTATTTTCAAATGCGCAAGAATTAGAGAAAAGTTTACTTTGGAAAATTTCAGGAAATGGATTGAACAAACCTTCCTATTTATTTGGAACTATCCATTTGACTTGTGATACTTCTTTAGATGCAAATACATTAAATGCCTTAGAAGCCACAGAGCAATTGTATTTAGAACTCGATATGGATGACAAATCAATTCAAATGAAATTGATGAAACTCATGATGATGAAAGATGGCGCAAAATTATCAACTTTATTGAGTCCTGAAGATTTTAAAATATTGGATGAATTCATGAAAAAGAATTTAAATATGTCGGCCAAATTGTTTGACAGCTTTAAACCTTTTATGATAAGTTCTATGTTGTTTCCTAAGATGTTAGATTGTAAATCTAAATCGGTAGAATCCGAATTAATGAAAATTACGAAAGAGCAAAACGAAGAAATTTTTGGGCTAGAGATAGCAGAGGACCAAATGAAAGTATTTGACGAAATTTCATATCAAGACCAAGCCGAGGAGTTATTAAAAACGGTAAAAGACAATTTAGAAAAAGACAAAAAAGAATTTCAGGAAATGATAACTATTTATCAAAATAAAGACATCGAAGGCATGTTAAAAATGATGAGTGACTCTGACAATAAAATTACTTCTGAAAACCAAGACATTTTGTTGAATGACCGAAATAAAAAATGGATTCCAATTATGATTAAAATCATGAAAGATAAACCCACATTCTTTGGAGTTGGTGCCGGACATTTAGCAGGTGAAGAAGGCGTAATAAAACTCCTTCGTAAAAAAGGATATAAAGTTGAAGCGGTTCAATAAAAAAAGAGGCATTGCCTCTTTTTTTATTTTAATATTTCCACATTCTTTCTCTATCTAATTTTGATTGTTCTTCTAAAACTTCAGATGGAATAACTTTTAATAAAGAAGGATGTTGTTCTATTGCAAATTCTATCATTTCAACTACTTCGTCAACCGTTGCTGTTTCATAATCGATTTTTAAAGGTTCTTTAATCACCATCGATTGTAAGATTCCTTTTTTCTTAATCATCAATCCTTTTCTATCAAAAGAACGACGGAATCCATCAATTACGATAGGAACTACAATTGGTTTATGCTGTAAAATAATATGAGCTGTTCCTTTACGAACTGGCTTAAATGAACGAGTTGTTCCTTGCGGAAACGTAATTACCCAACCATCCTCTAAAGCAATTTTAATATTTTCAGTGTCATTTGGATTAACTTCTTTCTTTTCTGTAACGTCTTTTCCTTTTGCTCTCCAGGTTCTTTCTACAGTGATAGCACCAGCATAAGCTAGAATTCTAGGTAATAATCCTTCTTGCATGGTTTCTTTCGCTGCTACATAATACATGTTTAACTTCGGATTCCATAAATACATTACGTTTTTAATATTATTTTCTCTTCCTTTTAAAGCTGCATTAAAAACATGAAACATGGCTACCACATCAGCAAAATAGGTTTGGTGATTCGAAATGAATAATACATTTTTATCTGGTAAACTTCTAATAATCTCAGAACCTTCAATTTGTAACTGATTAAAATGGCGATAACGACGGTGTGTTAAGAAACCCGCAATACGTATTAACCAAGTCTTTAAAAACAATATATGTCCGAAAGGATTTCTCTTAAATAATCCCATAATTTTTTATTTTTTTACAAAACAAGAACGCAAAAGTAGTAAAATAGGTGATTTTAGAAAGAAAAACAGCTTAAAATCACATTATAAGGTAATAATTTGAAATCGCTAAAAATTACATTTACTTAAAGCACATTTTATCGTTTCCTTTAACTCGCTCATCATCATAGCAGTAGCTCCCCAAACCACATATTTATCTACCATAAAAGCAGGAACTTCAATATCAGTTGCATAAGAAGTAGACATTTTTACTTTAGTGATGCTTTTATCATCTAAAAAGTCGGCAATTGAAAATTCTAAAACCCGTTTAACTTCATCCAAATCAGGAATAAAAGTTAATTCTTCGTGAGAAATTCCCATAAATGGCGCTACCAAAAAATTACTTGGCGGAATGTAAATTTCGCTAAAAGGTTTGATGATTTGAATTTTTTCTGGATGAATCCCAACTTCTTCATGTGTTTCTCTAAGCGCTGTTTCCTCTAAATCGGCATCGTATTCTTCTACTTTTCCTCCGGGAAAACCTATTTGAGAAGAATGAACTCCTGGATACGAATTCCGAACAATTAAAGCCAAATGTGTTACTTCATTTTTAGGATAAAACAACATTAAAACCGCTGCCTTTCTAGGATTTTTATCCATATAATTCTCCTCTTTTAAATAAGAAATACGCTCTAACGGTGCCATTTTTGCATGGGCATCTGTAGAAAGAAGGGTTTCTTTTTCTATCTTTGGAATGTATTTTATAAAATCGTTAAAAAGCATACTATTTTCAATTTAGCAACCTTAAAGGTAGCTATTTTTTTCAAACAAAATAAATTTCTAATTCAATAATATGTTCAGTAAAGAAGAAGCACTACAAATAAAAAAAGATTTTTGGATAGCCTTTGCAGAAGAATACCCACGTAAGTGGCTGTTATACAATACCAAAATCAAAGATGTAACCTTCAAATTTTATGTTGACAATAAAAAAGCACAAGTTTTACTCGATATAGAACCAAAAGACGAAGAAAAACGTAAAATATATTATGAGAAAGTAGAATCGCTAAAAACCATTCTTTTAGAAGACTATTTAGACGATGTTATTTTTGAACGCAATTTTTATTTAGAAACAGGAAAAGTAATCAGCCGAGTTTGGGTAGAAAAAACAGGAATAAGTATCAATAATAAAAATACTTGGCCTGAAATATTTGATTTTTTTGCCGAAAAAATGGATGCTTTTGAGCGTTTCTTCTATGAAAATGAAGATTATATTAAAGATTTAGAAATCAATACGTAATTCAAATACTTTGTAACATTGTTAACACTTTATTTGAATTCTAACTATTAAATTTGAAAAAATGTTAGCTATGAAAAAGTTATTTTTATTAATTGCAATTGTAAGTTTACAATCATGCCAATCCCAAACCAAAGAACCTAAAACTATGAATTCAAATTCGAAAAAAACAGATGCTGAGTGGAAAGCAGAACTTACACCTGAACAGTATGAAGTATTAAGAAATAAAGGTACTGAGAGAGCTTTTACTGGAGAATATTGGGATCATTTTGAAAAAGGAAAATACGTTTGTGCTGCTTGTGGTAACGACTTATTTTCTTCTGATACCAAATTTGATTCACACTGTGGATGGCCTTCATTTGATAAAGCCATAAAAGGTTCGGTAGTCTTCAAACAAGATTTGAGCTACGGAATGATTCGTACTGAAGTTTTATGTGCTAAATGCGATGGACATTTAGGCCATATTTTTGATGATGGTCCAAAAGAAACTACTGGTCAACGCTATTGCATGAATTCGGTTTCTATAAAATTTGTTCCTGAAACCAAATAAGAATATGCTGGTCCAAATTGTAAAGCAAAACTTAATTGAAAACATAACTCTTCTTCACCAATTAACAAATGAAGAACTGACGTTGCCGTTCCCAGAATTAGGCAATGCTACTATTGGTGAACATATGCGACATATCATTGAACTTTTGGGTTCACTTATAGATAATTATGAGAAAGGCACAATTAATTACGATAAAAGAAAACGCGACATCATCCTTCAATCCGATACCAAAGAAGCGATTAAAATCCTTGAAAAATATCGTTCTGAATTAGATAAACCGAACAAGTCATTTTCTTTAACACACAATTGCTTCAGCGATACAGAAACGCTTGAAACCAATTACTTCAGAGAATTGCTTTACAATTTGGAACACAGTATTCACCATCAAGCCTTGATAAAAGTAGCATTGTATCGCTTACCGCATATTAAAATTTCAGATTCTTTCGGAATTGCACCATCAACTCTTGAATACCGAAAACAATGTGCACAGTAACTTATATTCCAACGAGAGAAGGTTGCATCATTACTTCCAATCGTGATGAAAAAATCACGCGTGAGAGAGCACTTCCTCCTACCGAATATTTTATTGAAGGCAAAAAAATCATCTTCCCAAAAGATCCAAAAGCAGGTGGTACTTGGGTTGCCCATAGTGAAACTAAAATTGTAGTCTTACTCAATGGAGCACAAGAAAAACATCTTCCAAAACCCTTTTACCGAAAAAGTAGAGGTTTAGTTGTTTTGGAATTAATAAGCGCAGAAAATTCGCTACAATACTGGCAATCATTAGATTTAACTGATATCGAACCCTTTACCATTATAATGTTTGAAAACAATAAATTAATGCAATTGCAATGGAACGAAGTAGAAAAAAGTGAAGAAGAAAAAGATGAAAACCAATTTCATATTTGGTCTTCCTCTACCCTATATTCAAAGGAAATTCGCGAACAAAGAAAAGTATGGTTTACCAATTTTATACAAGAAAACAACAATCCAACACCAGAAGAAATTTTATATTTTCATCAATTCACAGAAGCTGAAAATAAAGAATTTGGATTGCAAATCAATCGCAATGCTATTTTAAAAACCATCAGCATAACACAATGTAAAGTTACCCACGATAAAATAGAAATGATCTATTTGGATTTATTCGAATAAAAAATGACAAAATTTAATCTCTTTCTACATAAACTAGTTCATTGGGAATATTGGCCTTATCAAGTTGTCTATTTTCCTGTTTATTTTCAATACTTGTATTATGTAATTAGAACACGTTCGTTTTTTTATTTCAATGCCTCAAATCCCACAATAAAAAATGGCGGATTTTTCATGGAATCAAAAAAGGAAATTTACGATTTGATTCCGCCAGAGTATTATCCGAAAACTATTCTAATTCAACCAAATGATGATTTAGAAACTATTTTACAGAGAATTAACTCCGAAAATATTCAATTCCCTTTAATTGCAAAACCCGATATCGGCTTAAGAGGAACAGCTGTAAAAAAAATTCATAATACTAAAGAATTAGCAGCCTATTTTTCTAAAGCGAATTTCAACGTTTTAATTCAAAGTTTAATTCCGTATGAAAATGAAATCGGACTTTTCTACGTAAAATTACCAAACCAACCAGGAAAAATTACTGGAATTGTATCAAAAGAATTCATGATTCTTACTGGAAACGGAAAAAATACCCTTCGCGAATTATTACATAGCGACAAGCGTTATTTATTGCAATTAGAAACTCTTGAATTGGAATACAAAAACCTGTTAAATACGGTTTTAAAAGAAGGGGAAACGATTAACCTTGTACCCTACGGAAATCATTGCCGCGGAACAAAATTCGTAGATGCTAGTCACGAAATTACTTCTGAAATGATAGAAAGCTTTAATGCTATTTGTAGCCAAATTAAAGATTTTCATTTTGGTCGAATGGATATTATGTATCAATCTTACGAAGATTTAGCAAAAGGAAAAAATTTCCAAATCGTTGAAATCAACGGTGCCATCAGCGAACCCACCCACATGTATGACCCAAAACACAGCTTATGGTTTGGCTGGAAAGAACTTACACGTCATTTTCATTACATGTATTTAATTAGTAAAAACAACCATAAAAACGGGGCAAAATATCTAACTTTCAAAGAAGGTGTTATTGAATTTAAAAAGCATCATCAACATTACAACATAATTTTAGATTTCTAAATTCTAATTCTGTTAAAAACCTAACATTTTTAGGAAATTTTGCACAAAAAATAGAAATAAAATTTATATTTGGTAAATTTTATTTCTCCATGAAAAAAGTAATCTTAACACTATTAATCATTGGGTTTACCAATGCATTCGCGCAAACAAAAAAAGACTATTCTTTTGTTTATTCAACTGATTCAATTCTAAAAACGGGTTTTTCTCATTATGAAAAAGGGCAATACAATGAAGCTGTTGCCGAATTTCAGAAAATTGCGAAAACCGACCCTAAATATTTAGTTGCTCAGCATGAAATTTCATTATCATTATATGGTGCTGATAAAAAAGAGCAACTTTTAAAACATTATGAAACTTTGTATAATGAAGGAAAGATGAAAGAACAACCTTCTTTATATACTCTTTATGGCTCTTTTTGTAGTGATGAAAAACAATATGATAAAGCTGAAAAAATATTTAACGAAGGTGCCTTATATTTAAGCAATTCTTCTAATTTCTTATACAATCAAGCAATTTTATATTTAAGAAAAGAAGATCTTCAAAAGAGTACTGATTTGTTAAAAAAAGCAGTTACTATAAATCCTAATTTAGCTTCTGCTCATTATTTTTTGGGTTCAATAGCGCTTGAAAATGGTAACATTGTTGAAGGAAGTTTAGCTTTACTAAGTTATTTAGCAATCGCTCCAACAGGAAAATTTGCTCAAGAAGCAGTTCTGAAATTGAATAATAAATTTGGAGAAAATTATCTAACCAAAGGAAAAGTGGTTTTTTCTACAAGCGGAGATAACTTTGAAGAATTAGAAACTATTTTAAGAAATCAACTTCCGTTAAGAAAAGCATATAAATTAAAAACTGAAATTGATGATGTAATCATGCGCCAAATGCAGGCCGTGATGGAATATAGCTTAGAACATAAAATGGACAATGGTTTCTTTGAAACTACATACTTACCATGGATTAAAGACGTTGTTGCTAAAAAACAATTTGAAGGCTTTAGTTATTATATGTTACTTGGATTAGAAGAAAAATTAGGTAAAGAAATCACAAAACACAAAAAAACAATTACTACTTTTTATGAAAAGTATTACTTAGTAGATTTTTGGGATCAATTTGCAAAAAGAAATATGGAGCATTTTGGTCAAAAACAAGAAGTTGTTATTTATTTAAAAGATGGTAGTCCATTTATTATTGGTCCAATTGTTAACAAGAAAAAAGAAGGTAAATTCAAACTTTTAGGAGAACATGGCAATATTGAAGGTGAGTTACTTCTAAAAAATGATGAACTAGATGGTTTACAAAAATATTTTGATTCCAAAGGAAATCTTGAAATGGAAAAAATGTATGCTGCTGGAAAACTAAATGGAGAAAAAAAAGAATACTATCCTAATGGAAACATAAACACTATTGAAATATATAAAGATGATGTTCTACATGGAATAAGCAGCTCATATCATGTAAATGGAGGTAAAAACTGTGAACTTAATTTTACTAATGGAGAACAAGATGGTGTATTAACTTGTTATTATCCTAACGGAACAAAAAGTAGTACAATTACCTATGCAAAAGGTAAATTAAATGGTGCCTATACTCTTTACAATGAACTTGGTGATGTTACGCTATCAACTAACTATAAAAACGATGAAGTAGATGGTAAATACATTCAATACTTTGATGGTAAAATAATAAAAGCTGAAGGAGAATACACTAATGGAAAGCCAACAAGCAATTATAAAAAATACTATTCGAATAAAAATTTAGAATATGAGAGTTTTTTTACCAATGGAAAAATTACCAAAACCACTAACTATTTCATTACGGGTGCTAAATCTTCTGAATTAATTTTTAATGCAAATGAAGAACTAGAATCGTACATTTATTTCAATCCTAAAGGAGAAAAATACTTCGAAGAAAAATACAAAGGGGGTGAATTAAAATCAGGATTACAATATTCATATACCAATCCAAAACCTGTTGAAATTAATCTTACTAAGAAAGCATTCAGTATTTCAAGTTTAAATAACAACAAACAAATTAGTGGTTTCTTTGAAAAAGGAAAAAAATCGGGTGAATGGAATTATTATTTTACAAACGGTAATTTAAAAATTAAAGAAAATTATATAAACGGAAATCAAACTGGTTTATGCCATGCTTACAATAATAGAGGTCAATTAACAAGCATTTCTCATTATACAAATGATGAATTAAATGGAGTGTATGAAATTTATGATAGTGGTATTTTGAATGAAGTTTCACATTATTCAAACGGAAAACAGAATGGTCCATACATGTCCTACTATGCAGACGGAACATTAAAAACAGAAGGATTTCTTGAAGACGGAGATGTAAATCACTTTAAATCAACTTACAGACAATCAGGAAAACTATCTCAAATTTCAAAATTTGTAGATGGCGAAATCGTTTTTACAGAAAGTTACGATAGTACTGGTAAAAAAGAATTTGAATTTGATTACAAAAACAAATCAGGAAAATTCAACCTAAGTTTAAATAACGGAGCTACATCACAAGACTTCGAAATGATTAATGGAAACTATAATGGAAAATATAGCTCAAAAGATAAATTAGGGAACAAAATTACTGAATCACAGTATGTAAATGGAAAACTTAACAATAACTACAAATATTACAGTCCATACGGAACACTAATGTTTGAAAGAAATTACTATTGTGGTTTAATAACAGGAACCGATACACAATATGATTTAGTTGGTAATTTAAGAATTACGAGTGAATACCAATTAGGGACTGAATATGGTAAAACAATTCGTTACTATCATAACAAATCAAAAATGTTTGAGTATAACGAAATCGATGGTTTAACTGATGGTGAATACATTTATTACAACCAAAAAGGAGAACCCGTTTTAAAAGTAAATTTTGAAAGTAGTGCTTTGGTAAGTTATGCAACATTAAGTAAAACTGGAGGGTTTTCAGAAAATGTAAAAACACCATCAGAAAATGCCGAAATCACGTCTTTATATCCTAATGGAAAAGTTGCTATGAAAGTAACATTCGTAAAAGGAAACATAAATGGTAAATTAGTAATTAACAGTATTGAAGGAAAACCAGAATATGAAGCTAATTACAAAAATGGTTTATTCGAAGGTGAACGTACAGAATACTATTCTAACGGAAAAGTATACAAAAAAGAGAATTTGAAAAATGGTGATTTTGAAGGAGTTCATACTTATTTTAAAGAAGACGGAAAACCATGGTTAACTGCCAACTATAAAAATGATGAACTTCAGGGCGACTTTTTAATTTACACTAATGGTGTTTTATCATTAACTAAAAAATACGATTCAGATGAATTGGCCGAAATTATTAAATAAATCAGTTGTTACTTGTATGCTTATCGGATTTACTTCGATAGGCTTACAAGCACAGCAAACCTTTGAAGATTACAAAAAATTATATCCCGATTTCAACGAGGTTGTACTTCTAGATTATCAAGGTTACGATATTTCAATCGAGAACAAAAAATTGAAAATCATTCAAAATACATCTTTTGAATCGATGATTCTTTCAGAAAATGGTATTCACAACAACGAAGAATCATTTACCTATTCTGAATTGGTAAAACTATTGGAATATGATGCTTTTTCGGTTATCAATTCCAATGGAAAAGACAAAAAAATTAAAGTAACTCAATCTGCTGAAAAAAACTCAAGTAGCAGCTCGGTGTTCTTTGACGACATTAAAGAAAGACAATTAATTTTTCCACATTTAGAAAAAGGAGCAAAAAAAGTATACAATTACAAACGCGAATTTGTTGATCCATTTCTACTTCACAAATACATGTTTATTGGCGGTTACCCAATAAAAGACGCCACATTTGAAGTTAAAACCGACAAAAACGTAAACATTGGGTTCAAAATATTTAACGACCCAAATAACACCATTCAATTCAAAAAAACAGAAGTGAAAGGTAAAATTGTTTACACTTGGACATTAAAAGATGTAAAAGCATTCAAATTTGAATCTAACAGTCCTGGCGTATTGCATTCAGCACCACATATTGATATTTATATCAAAGATTATACGATTAACGATAAAAAAACAGTTGTTTTAGATGATGTTACGCTTTTACACAAATACTATCAAGGTTTTGTAAACAATCTAAATAAAAAAGAGTGTATCGATTTAAAAAAGATTACCGAAGACATTACTAAAGACAAAACTACTGAAGAAGAAAAAATCAAAAGTATTTTTTATTGGGTAAAAGACAATATTAAATATGTAGCCTTTGAAAACGGTTACGAAGGATTTATTCCAAGAGAAGCCGATTTGGTTTTTGAAAGAAAATTTGGTGATTGTAAGGATATGGCAAACATCATTGTTTCAATGGCAGAATATGCCAAAATAAAAGATGTAAACTTATGTTGGATTGGAACTAGAGAAATCCCCTACTCCTATACAGAATTGGCTACTCCTGCAGTAGATAATCACATGATTGCAGCTTATAAAAAAGGTGACGAATATATCTTTTTAGATGCAACAGATAGAGAAACACGTTACGGATTACCAACATCATTTATTCAAGGAAAAGAAGCTTTAATCAATAATGGAAAAGAATTTAAAATTGTAAAAGTTCCTATTATTGATGCTAAAAAAAATCAGGTAGATGATATCGTAAAAGTTCAAATAAAAGACGGAAAGCTAATTGGAAAAGGAAAAATGGAATTCATTGGTTTTAACCGAAGTATGACCTTAATGCAAATTGGTGACGCTTCAGGTAAAACCCGATTTGAAATGATTAAAAGTTTGGTCATAAAAGGAAATAATAAATTCAATCTAAATTCATTCACCGAAGAAAATATTAGAAATCGCGATTTACCTTATAATGTAAATTACGATTTCGAATTGGATAATTATATCATCAAAGTAGATAAAGAACTGTATCTAAATCCTTATTTACACAAAATCTTCGAAAAAAATCCAATTCAAAAAGATAGAGTTACAGGATATGATTTTGAAATTATTTCATTCTTTAATTCCGAATATGAATTTGAAATTCCGGCGAATTACAAAGTAAAATACATTCCAAAAAACTTTACTTTAGATAACGAATTACTAAAAGTTAATGCTGTTTTTACTGAAAGCAATAATAAGATTTTAGTAAAGTACACGTTTGAAGTTAAAAAATTGATAATTGAACCAAGCGATTTCCAATTATGGGATGATAGCATTAAAAAAATGAAAAGCAACTATAGCGAAACTTTAATTTTAACCGAAAAATAATACCATACAAATGAGAAAACTAATAGCTCAATGCCTTCTTGTTTTATTCTTGTGCAATATCAATTCCATTGTTGCCCAAGATTATACCTTCAAAAATTACAAATGGGAACAAAAACCGAGCGCATTTTCGGTTCCAGAACAATATAAAAATGAGAATGAAGTAATCGTAAGTCGTACTATCAAAGTTGAAATTATTTCAGACAAGAACGAACCAAAACAATATTACTTATTACATGATAAAATTTTCATAAACTCTGATGACGCTATCGAAAAAAACAATAAGATATATTTACCATTTAGTTTAAAAGAAAACGTAGTTAAAAACGAAGCTCGCGTTATTTTAAAAAGTGGTAAAATTATCACTTTAGATAAAAAAGACATTAAAGAAGAAGTAGATGAAGAACGCGGTGTTAAATACAACTATTTTGCTATTAATGGATTAGAAAAGGGAGCCATTATTGAGAAAATATTCGTTTTAGAAGAAATGCCAGAATTAAATGGTAAAACTTTTAAAATGCAAGACGATTTACCTATTATGGATATCAATTTCGAGTTAATCTATCCAAATCACTTAGTATTCAAAACTAAAGGATACAACAATTTATCGGCAGCAGTTTTAGACGATAAAACGTATAAAGATAAAGTAGCCATCTCAGTTAAAGAATCAAATGTTCCAAAATTAGAAGACGACGAAAAATATTCAAATTGGAAAGCTAATATTAAATATTTCCGTTACAAATTGGATGCTAACTTATACAATGGTTCAAAAAATCTTTACAACTATAAAGAATTTGCTTCTAATGTATACGAAAGGTTCAATATCGAATTAGACAAAAAAAACCAAAAAGCAGTTGATGATTTTTGTAAAACAATTACCAAATCAGCCGATTTACAAGAACAAGTTTGGAACATTGAAAACAAAGTCAAAAAAACAATTGCCTACAATCGTTATTTCGATACCAAAGAAAATGTAGCTGATATCATCAAAACCAAACAGGCGAATCAAACCGAAATATTAGCGCTTTATTTGGCTATTTTCAAGCATTTTAAAATCGAAAATCAAATTGTATTCGCTTCTAATCGTTATGACATTGCCTTTGATCCAGAATTTGAAAGTTATGAAAACTTAGATGATATTTTATTCTATTTCCCGTCAATTAAAAAATTCATGACACCAACAGAAATCGAATACAGAATTCCATTAATTCCAAACACTTTGGCTAACAACAACGGACTTTTCATTAAAGAAAAAGAATTTGGTGGAGTTAAAATGGGAATCGGTGAAATCAACTTCATTCCTATTCCAGGAGTAGAAATCACACACGATATAATGGATATCACAATTGATTTTACAAGAGATATTGAAAATCCAACTATTACAAACGAAGTTACTTTTGGTGGTTATTCTGCTTTAAATTTCCAACCTATTAAAGATTTTGCACCAGCAGATCAATATAAAGAAATTTTAAAAAGTATTGCAGAAAACTATACAATTCAAGAAGATTACACTTCATTAACAACAGAAAATGATGGAACCGAATTCATTGGTAAAAAACCATTCGTATTAAAAGTAACTTTTGAAGGGAAAGATTTGGTACAAAAAGCGGGAGACAATTTTTTATTCTCTGTTGGAAAAACAATTGGTTCCCAAATGGAATTATACCAAGAAAACAAACGTATGATGCCAGTTGAAATCGATTATCCACACTCCTATTTCCGTAAAATCAAAATCATTTTACCTAAAGGAGCAACGGTTAAAAACTTAGAGAAATTCAACATGAGTCATAAAACCGATATCAATGGTAAAACAGAAGCTACCTTTGTAAGCAATTACAAGACACAGGGCGACGAAATTCTAATTGAGAACACAGAATACTATAATGTGATTAATTATCCGTTAGAACACTTCGAATCATACAAAGCAGTCATCAACGCGGCTGCCGACTTTAATAAGATAGTTATTGTACTAAACAAATAAAAATTCCAAATCCGACTTCAAAAGAGTTGGATTTTTTTTATGGGCGTTTCCCAAGGGGTCGGGCTATCTCACTCGCTTTATTTAAAATGCTAAGGCATTTTAAATAAGAGCTCAAACAAATGCTCTTATCCCTAACGCGGAATTCGTTTTCATTAGAATAATTTATTAAAAATACTTAGATTTGAATTAATTAAGAAAAATAAAACTATTTAATGAAAAATAATAAAAGATTAGTATACATCATTATAGGATTATGTGCTATGTGGATATTATATAATTTTTACTATGGACATATTTATAATAAAGAACTCAAAAAGTTTGAAATTACAACTGTAGGAAAAATAACAAAATTCAAAGGAGCTGCTAAAAGTCCTTATTTAAATTTTATTTTTTTTATCGATGGAAAGTTTCATAGTTCTGATTCTCACAGAGATAACAATGGGGAAAAAATTGGTGAATTTTTTAAAGTAGTCTATTCTTCTAAAAACCTAGAGGTAAGCAGAATTTATCTTGATGAAAAAATAACCGATACTACTTTAATTTTAAAAGCAGGTTTTTCAAAAGAAGACATTGAAAATATGCCAAAATAATAACACTACAACCCTTCAAAATCCTAAATTAAAATAGAATTAGTTAACTAGTTCGCAAAAAACAAAACGGCATTGATGTATGATTCAGAAATGCTGTTTTTTTTAGTAGTAAAAACAAGAAATCCTAACCGTTAAAAGTTAGGATTTATTATTTTCAGTCCCATCGGGACGCTATATTGGTAACAAAAAAACCCTATCAGTTATTGATAGGGCTTTTCAAAAGAAAGGCGGCGACGTACTCTCCCAAATAACTGCAGTACCATCTGCGCAATCGGGCTTAACTTCACCGCTAGCGCGAGCGTCCCGCTCGTGCTCACAATAATCAAAGTAGATTCACGAGCGGGACGCTCGCGCTAGCGGTGAAGTTAAGCATATAAACAAAAAAACCACCTTAATTCGGTGGTTTTTCAGTCCTATCGGGACGATATATTGGTAACAAAAAAGCCCTATCAACTAAATGATAGGGCTTTTCAAAAGAAAGGCGGCGACATACTCTCCCACATAACTGCAGTACCATCTGCGCAGTCGGGCTTAACTTCTCTGTTCGGAATGGGAAGAGGTGAGCCCCGACGCAATAACCACCTTAAGAGGTTAAATTGCTTTGAGCAATTTTTTTAATTAATAATTGATAATTAACAATTAATAATTAAAACAATATCTTAACATACTGAGATAAATCGTTTAAAAAGTTACCTGAGGTTACTCGAAGGTAAGAAAGTTTCGCTCCCCGCCAAAGCGGGGAGGCTTGTACATAAGCTAACGGGTTATTAGTACTACTCGACTATGACATTACTGCCTTTACATCTATAGCCTATCAACGTGGTCATCTTCCACGACCCTTAAAAGAAATCTCATCTTGTGGTGGGTTTCGCGCTTATATGCTTTCAGCGCTTATCCCTTCCCGACGTAGCTACTCTGCAGTGCTCCTGGCGGAACAACAGATACACCAGCGGTCA
>NZ_JMLU01000037.1 GCF_000686885.1 Flavobacterium sasangense DSM 21067
GTGGGGTGTTGGGAATGAATTATAAGGTTTATTATGTAATAATAGCTTGGGAGTGGTTTTTGTGTGTTTTTAGCGTTTGTTTTTTGGATTGGGTGTAAGTGGATAAAAAAAGGCATTTTGTGCGCGAGGGGTTGGGAAAACGAAATGCCTTTTTTTATTGACTTACTGTGGGGAAAACAAGTGCTAAAAACACACAAAATACCACTAGTGCGGTGGGGAGCGTTGGACTGGGTGGGTGAAACTACTTCAGCGAAGCGTTCCTATCTAATTATTAATCTATTGATATGCACAAAAAATAAAACGTTTTGTTTAAGATACTTTTTGAGATTTGTTGTTTTTTGTTCTTTTATCAATAAAATCATCAACACAACCAAATTCTACCGCATCAAAGTAAAGTATCAGATTATCTACCTCATGCCAATGTTTTCTGGTTAGCACTAATTGGAAATTATCGATCATTATTTTTTTAAGTACTTCTCCTAAAGTAGTTTTTACTTCTAAACATGAACAATCTAAGCTATCTAACAAACTTAATCTTAATGCCAAATCTTTATTAATGGTCAGATGATTTGGAATTATTTGTTCTATACCTTCATTAAATTCATACTTTATAAGTGTTGCAATTTCGTTAGGATTTTCCTCTATTAAATTTTTTAAGCTAGATTCGTTATTGATTAATTTGGCAAATGAAGAACCGAATGAGCCAGTATTGTTATTGTATCTGTCTTCAGTTATTAGAATTTCAATTTCCATAAATTATTAAATTAATTAAGCCTAAAGATAAAAATATAATTGAAATTAGTGAAATGAAGCAAACAAAGAATTGATGCTAGGAATACTTGGACTAGGAGCGATTTTTGTGCAGCTGAATGAGATAATTAATCAACTTTGATACAATTATAAATTAAAATAAAAAGAAATATTATAATTCAATTAAATTCTCAACAGCTACTTGGGTAGCTATTGGTGTATAAATATCAGTCGTATTTTCAGGTGTTTCTATAGATACTATTAGAGAATAACGTAACTCAGAATCATGTTTCTCCTGTTTTTTCAATTGTTTCCACCATCCAGAAGCTAATGGAAATACTGCTAATTTATTGCATGAAGCTATTTCTACGGCTGAACCATTCCAATAATTACTATGTATCGATCCTTTAAAGACAGTATCAGCACCAAGAGCCCATCTACTACTGCCTGTATTTTTGTCATATTCACCTGAATCCAATTTATCTACACCTAAGTTCTCTTTTAAATTGTCTTGATTTTTTTTATTAGTCCTTATTTTAAAATTATCAAAATCTTCACCAGAATTTATTAGAGAGAATTTCAAAGCAGTTGATTGATATGCATATTTAGTTGTATAACCTCTATCCCCTGGATTTGGCTCAATGAAATATGATAAGGTTACTCTTAATGTAACATTTGTTTCCCCAAGACTTTCTAAAATTTCTTTAGGCCAAGGAAATTCATAATAATGGATTTCATTGGTTTTTATTTCACCTTCATCTAGTTTATAGGGTTTAATAATTTGTTCAGAAATGAATGTTAAATAATTCGATTTACATTCTATAGCCTTTTGAAGATTAGGAATACCATAACCTACAATTTTAAGTAATCTTAATACATCACCGACCTTATTAGTGTCGATTTGAAATTGAGCAATCATTTCTTCCGACCAACTTGCAGAGTGAATCATTAAAGCTCTCAAAGTTTCTTCCCAAGCATTTGGATATGAATCTCTGAGTTTTGCTAGAAAATAAGCTGCAAATGCAGTTGCTGCACTTGTTGCATTCAATGTTGTAAAATGATGTCTAATAGAATTTCTTGATGTTGTTAATACTTCTAAATCATCATGGCCTTCAACATCACCATTTTCTAGACGAATTAAATTACCTCCTTCAAAAACAACTTCTGGCTTTATTGGCCAATTAGAATCCCAAGAACTTGAAGTAGTGCTGAATGGTGACAATTCAAACTTATTTGCAACAGTTGCTGCATCAGGTAATATTTTTTCAGTATAAGCTCCTATACTTATAGCATTCCATGATTGTGCTGGACTTTCAACAGAAAGATTTAAATTACTTACTGGATAATTTTTCCAATTATGTTCTCCTCGAACATTACCAGCGCTAACTAGAAATATTTTTTTATCGTTAATATCTTCTCCAAAAATAATACTATCTAAAACTGAAGAATATGCAGAAGGTTTTCCAAAATCTACCTGAAAATCAGTAGTAACCGCCATACAAAAAATCCTTTTTGCATTTGGATTGTTAATAATAGCTCTATTAACAGCTTCTAAAGTAATTAAAGGGTATTTATTTTGTTCATTTGGCAAATTAGGATGTAAAATTTTTACTGATTCTATTTGATGATGAATTTCAAGTGGTTTTTTATTTTCAAGAATAGCATTCAAGTTACCATAAATTGCAATACCTGCCATACTCGTTCCGTGTCCCATACTATCATTTACACCCCACCCTGGTTCTACTGTAAGTCTATTAACTTCATCTAAAATAGGCTCAATAAGTCTATGTCCATTATTTATACCTGAATCTAGAATTGAAATAAAATTATTAGTTTTTGTAAAATCTACTAAATTTAAAGCCTCTTCAATCCAATCGTTGTTTTCAGTTATGTTTTGATTCAGCCAAAAACTATTTAACTCTTCTGTTTTTCGTATTTCTGCAATTAATCCGAATGAAGTGATTAATTCACTCAACTGAGCATAATTCGCTTTAATAATTAATATTGATCTTTGAGGAAACTTTAAAATACTTTCTAAAATTTCAATATCAAAAAGTGCACAAACTCCCTTTAAATTAGGTATTATTGTTTCTATATTTAATCCTTCAGTAGCTAACCAAATTTCACACCATACTGCTTCTAATCGAGGTAAACTTTCAATTGGGCTACTCCATAAATTCTCAACAGATGTTCTGCTAATTACATCAATTTTTTCAACAAGTTCTTGATTTTGAGGTTTACCATTTTTATCTTCGTTACGGTAATTTTCGACTTTTTTAGTAAGTTTTTCCTTTTTATTTTCAGGGATATAAACTGTTGCTATTTGTTGATTCGTGTCTTTATCTGTATTGACATTTAATAAAATAGCGCCACTTGAATCTAATGATTCAATTTTTAAATTATTATTTTCAGCACTTTTAAAGGTTAAATATTCTCCATCTTTTACAGGTAAGCCTTTTTCTACTCTCAAACTTGCTTCTTGTGCATAGGCATCCCAAATTTGGGATAAAGAATGCAGTAAAGCATTAGCATGCTCGTTTCTATTTCTATCAGGTAAATTAACTTTTGAACCACCGCCAGATTGAGGGGTAGTAAAACTTTGTGAAGTATGGATGTTTTTTATAAAAAGGTGTGGCTTAAAATCCTCGCTCATAAATTATTATATCAAATGACTGGTTTTTCTATCTTTCATCATTTGTACTAATAACTTTTGAGTTACCAAATCTTTATCAGTCAAAATGATTTCCTTAAGAGCATCATTACAAGCATTTGTTATTTCTGCATGACTTAATCCATTTGCAGCATCAATAGCTGTTTTCAGAGAGAAATCACCAAGGAATTTGTGTAATTTCAATTTTATTAATTCTCCAATTTCTTCTTTGTTAGGCAAAGAATATGTAATAATATCGTCAAAACGTCTAAATAAAGCCGAATCTAGTATTTTAATGTTGTTTGTAGCACCAAAGATTATACTTTCTGATGAATCTTGTTCTATAAATTGAAGAAAAGAATTTAATACTCTACGCATTTCTCCAACTTCATTATCTCTTCCTCTTTCAGCACCAATAGCATCAAACTCATCAAACAAGTATACGCCTCTATTTGAAACCATCATATCAAAAATCTGTCTCAATTTTGAGGCTGTTTCCCCCATATATTTGGTCATTAATTTATCCATCATTACCACATAAAGAGGTAATTTTAGTTCTCCTGAAATGGCAGAAGCCGTTGCGGTTTTACCTGTTCCTGGAAGTCCTGACAACAATACTTTTCTACGGTTTTGTAATCCATGCTTTAGAATTTTGTCTCGTTCTCTGTACTCTCTAATAATTCGATTTAATTTATTTGAAACTTCATCGGAAAGTATCAATTCATTTAATCTGTTTTCAGGATAGTACACTAAAACTAAATCGCTTAAATCAGGATTAATCTTAATTACTTTAAAACCATCTGTTTTTGCACGATCAATCAAATCTTTTATCTCTTTTGCTATAGACATGTGACCTTGTCTCGCTTCATGCGCAGCTACTTGAAGTGCAATAGAAGTAAACCTCTCATTGTCGTTTTTATAATGAGATTGTAGTAAAGATTTTATTTGATCAGCTGTTGCCATAAAGCAAAAGTAATAAAAAAAGCTGTTTTTAAAGTAAAATATTGTTTTTCTTCTTATTTCTACAGCATTTTTATAGCACCAGACTTTAAATAAATTAATCTGTACAATTTGTTTTGTAATATAAAATGAAATTAACGAAATGAAGCAAACAAAGAATTGATGCTAGGAATACTTGGATACCGATAGTTATCGGCACAGGCTAGGAGCGATTTTTGTGCAGCTGAATGAGGTAATTTTACTAATGGTTTTTAAAAAAGAGATATTCCTTTTTGATATTCTGGACGTAAGCTTTCTTTTCTGTATTTTTCTAATTCGAATTCTAAATGTTCCTTCATGAAATCTTCTCCAAATTGTTCGTATACATTGAAGAATTTTATTGCAATTGTATTTAAATTATCTGTGGGAATACGTTCGTTTCTCTCATTACTTGCTTTCTTAAATGAAGAACATATCAATTGATAAATTTCAATAACTTTTTCATCATTTATTTTTTCTGTTGGAGCTGTGTTGTTATATTTTCCAATCTCTCTAAACCTTCTTACTACATTGCTATTTATGGTATCCTGGATAGATACAGGTTTCTCAGGTTTTCTTTTTAAAATATAATAACTTACAAAAAACAAAGGATAAATGATTGTCATAAGAATTCTCAATACAAAAATTAAAGAGTATTTATAAAACCAACTTTTGTTTATATTTTCTGTTAGAATGTGTTTTTGTTCAATAGATAAGTGTTTGGCTAATGGGCCAAATAAATTTGCTAAAATTCCAATTCCAAAATAAACTATGAAATATATCATATTAACGAGACTATAATTGAAATAATCACTAAAACAATAATTCCAAAACTTAATTTTTTATTGAAATCTAGTTCTTTTTTAAGCATTTCATTTTGTGTTATTGTATTTTTCTGTAAGTCAATCAGTGAATTTATATTTTTACTTGAACTATTTTCTAAATTAATAAAGCTACTTTCAATTGCTTCTTTTGATTTTTTTATGTCAGTATGAATGTTTATAACTTTTTCTTTAATATTATGATTAATAGCATTAAATTCTTTGAAGTTATGTAGTATCTCATTTTCTAGTTTATCAAATGAATTTTTTATTAATTTAGTATTGTCTTCTGTTTGTTTTTGTAATATTTTTCTTGTTTCGTCAATTCTATTACTATTTGATTCTGAAAGTAAATTTTTGAGAGTTTCAAATTCTTCAATATGATTTTTTGTCTCTTTTTTAAATTCATTCAGGGCAAGAATATATTTATTTTCTATCGAACTAAATGAATTTAATTTTTCTTCTATTTCGGTATCAATCTTAGTTTTAAATTCATTTAATTGTTCCATAAACAAACCAAATTCTTTCAAAACAGAAGTTGATATATTCGAATTTTCTTCAACTAATTCATTTATTTTTTTTAATCGCTCTAATTCAGAAATTAATATTTCAAATTGATTTTGAAGTTCAGATACAGTTTTCATAATTTAACAAATTTTATCGATTAAGTTTTTTAGTTTATAGTTTGTTCTGCTAATTAAAATTTCATTAGATAAATCTAATAGTAGTGGCTCTATTTCAGAATTAAAATCTAAAACTTTATCATTGAAAAGATCGATTAATGATTTTACTTGATCCCAAGTATCAATTTTAAGCATCCTTTTAAATCCTGAACGGTATAAATCTATTGCCTTAACTAACAACGGTTTTTCAGATATAATTTCAATTGAATCAAATTCTTTTAATTCTAATGCAAAAAGACTAAATGAAGTAAGTAAATCAATACTTGCATTTTCTTTCATGTTTATTCGTAAATTTTCGCAAGCACCTCTTAAATGCTTAGCATTATCAATTTGACCACCAAGACCATCAGGAGGATTGTCTATGTAGTTAATGTATTTCTTTACAATTTCACAATTTTCTAAGGTTCCTTTTTCAGTGTCAGCGGGTAAATAATCTGCTCTTGCGAATTTTGAAGTAAAATAACGAATCATTCTATCTCTAAATTCTCTTTCACCATCAGATAGATATATTTCACATAATTCTCTCATGTAATCGATAGATCTTTTTCGTTTAGTTGAAATTTCACTTTCAATAAATTCAATCATTGTGTATAATACTTTTTTGAGAATTGAATTTTCTTTTATTCTAGAAATTTTACTCAACCATTTCTTGGAAGTTTCTATACCTAGATATCTTCTTAGATAACTTTGAAAATTTGTTTTGTATTCTTTTTCCTTTTTAGCTCTAAATCTTACTTCTATGAACCTACCTACATAATCAATTACATAATCATCAATTATACCTAAGATGTTTAATCTGTATATAGCACGTTGTGTATCTTGTGAATTTCTAATTTTATTAAAATTATCTTTTAAAAAGACAATAGTATCAGGATTAGGTGTGAAATTGTTTTTTTCAACACCATACTTATTGATTTGAAATTTATAATATTGATATCTTAAACTTTCTACAAAATCTGTTTCGTTTGTACTAAAATTATAAGCAGCTCTTATAATACGTTCTTCAAAATCTTCATAACCAACACTCTTAATTACTTCATTTATTTTAGATACAGCACTATTAGTAAAACCAATTTTTAATTTATATTCATCTTTTAATCCACTCTCTATTAAACTATTAATCCCATCAACAGACTTTGTTTTAAGCCAATCTAAAGCATTTTTACCATCACATTCTTTTCTGATTATTTCACGAATGTAATTTAAAATTTCTGTGGATTTGCTCTCATCAATATTTTCTCTCCAATTATCATAATGTCTTAAATCATCATGATGAAGATCTATTTTACCAATTCTTATTTTACTATTATATGGTCCAAACACATTAAGATATCTATCATTCCATAGACTTATAGTACCAATTATTGGATACTTTTCTTTAGCATGTCTATTGAGAACGTTTACAAAGAAACCATCTTCATATTCTACTTCATCTAAAAGTTCATTCATTATTATTTTTTCCCTTTGTATGCCTTTAAAAGCATTTTGATAAAAATCATAATTGGTTTCAATATCAGCAGGATGATAAACAATTGAACATAGAGAGGGTTTACCATCACGACCAGCGCGACCAGCTTCTTGGTAAAAACTTTCTACAGAATTTGGAAATGAATAGTGAATTGTATACCTAATGTTAGGTTTATCAATACCCATACCAAAAGCTTTTGTAGCTATCATTAAATTTGCTTTATTTTTGATAAAGTCATCTTGATTTTTAAATGAATTTTCAGCATTTTCTTCAACAACATTGTCTAACACAACGTCATCGTCACCACTACCAAAAAAAGTTCTAATTTCCAAAAAAGGTAATTTAGAAAGACCGTTACCATTATTGTTTCTACCATGTGTTAAATGTAAAACTCCATTAGGAAGTTTAATCGATTTGGTAGGACAGAAAATGACACCTGCATTTTCATATTCACCATTTATTTTTTCAAAGAAATTATTATTTGAATTTAAGTAGCCATATTTTTTTTCTACTAAACTTATTTTATGAGGTAGTTCAGTAATAAATTTTTTAATAATTGGGTATTTTAATGAACCTAGTTGTGTTTCTCTAATGTTATAGCCCAAACCTTGTTCTACATTGCTACTGATTGGAATAATGTTAAAATTAAGTT
The DNA here is from genome assembly GCF_000686885.1 of Flavobacterium sasangense DSM 21067. Taxonomy (GTDB): domain Bacteria; phylum Bacteroidota; class Bacteroidia; order Flavobacteriales; family Flavobacteriaceae; genus Flavobacterium; species Flavobacterium sasangense. The sequence goes on from NZ_JMLU01000037.1 coordinate 8,003, forward strand.
CTTTACGATCTATTGCTTCTGCTGGTAAACTAACAATTGCATCTTCCTTTAAATCTAATTCTCTTTGAACATCAGCTAAAACATCAAATGAAGCTGTTGCAGTTAATCCAAATAATGTTAATTTACCTTTTTTTGTACTACAATGATTTTTAAGATTTTTTGCTAGATTCAAATATACATGTCTAAAATCATGGCCCCATTCAGATACACAATGTGCCTCATCTATCACTGCATAACTAAAATATATATTTGTATTTTTACAATTTGATAAATATGTTCTAAAGTTTTCCATTTGAAAACGTTCAGGAGAAACAAAAATGAATTGATATTTGCCATCAGTTAATTTTTCGAGCTTAACTTCTCTTTCTTCTTTACTATCAAATGAATTTATATAAGCGGTGTTTGAAATACCATTATCTATAAGTTTATCAAACTGATCTTTCATTAAAGAATTAATAGGATCTACCACAATAGTTACACCAGGATGTAAAATACCACAGATTTGAAATGTCAAAGATTTACCACCACCAGTAGGTAAAAGGCCGATAACGTCTTCATTAATTAGTGCTCTATTAATTATTGCTTCTTGACCTGGTTTAAATTTTGATTTTCTAAAAATATTATTTAAAAAATACTTTAAAGCATATTGTTGTTTTAAATCATCATATTCAAAATTATGAATTTCTTTTTTTTCACCATTTTCAATCTCAATCTCAGATATTTTAATTTGTCCTAACTTCTTGTATCTAATACTTCTGTCTGTTAGAATTGAGAAGTGAAGATTTACATCTTCTTCATATATAAATGGCTTATGAATAATGCCATTTACATCATTATTTTCGGAAGATATTGAAATAATATTTTGATCAGATTCATTATCTAAAAGTTGTATTTTTTCTTCTGATTCATCTACTAAATCATTTAAAGCAATAAAAAGATTATTCAGATCGTCAAATATTATTTTCTTATCTTCTGTTGATAATTCTTTTAAATCAAACTTTGTGTTGTTTCCAAATGCCATCAATGATAATAAAATGGTTTTTTGGATTTGGGCAAACAGAATACTTTTTTTTAGTAGTTTATAGATTAAAAAAAATGATTTGCCAAATTCGGATGCAGTTTGTTCATTTAAAACAGGAAATTCATTTAAAAACAATTTTAAATCTTTGGAATCAAAATCATTTAAAATAAATTTACTTAACTTAACTTCATTAGATGAATAAAATATGTTGTTCTCTACTGGAAAAATATTTTCAATTAGATATGAAGAAATTTTTAATGAAGCTCTTGTACTTTCTCCTCTGTTTATAATATTCCAAGCTACTTTTAATAATGGGTTTACTTTATCAAAATCTATATACTTTGGCATATTTTTTAAAGAAAAAGTAGAATTTTTTTCAAAGAAATCTTTCAACTCTTCTGCACTAATATGTTCTAAAATAAATTCATTTATTTCATCTATGAAGTATGCACCTTTTAATATTATCATAGTTAAGTTTTATTTTTATCTATTTCAAAAATCTTCACTTTAAAAAAAATTAAATTCCTCTCAATAAACTATTTTACATATTAAGCAATAAATTAAATTTTATTTATATGTTCAACTAGCTAAAACATTTATGTATACAAATACTTTTGAAACTCTATAAAATTATTTCTGATGGTTTTTAAATCTCCAAGGATTGGTTTTGCATCAGCGATTGTTTTATATTTTAGTTGAAGGAATGTTCCTAATTTTTCATCGTCTAGTTCGTAAACGCCGTTTAGTATGTATTGGTTTAATACAAATTCTAAAAATTCTTGGTGGTTGGCATTTAACTCTTTGAAATGTTCTCTCATTTTAGCAGCTCTTTGTTCTCTTTCCAGAATTTCTGATTGGTATGCTACATAAGATAATACGTCGTATATGTCACTGTTTTCTGCATGCAGTATTTTTTGAAACTCTGACAGTTGCTCTTTTGTAAATCCTTTTTCAGAAAGTCGTTCTAACAAACTTTTTCTAGTTGCCGGAACACTCCATTGTGTTTTTAAATCTTCTTCTGAATTGAATAAATCAGGAATTGAACCGTATAGTGTTTTTAAGAATTCTGTTGCTGTAATGGGTTTACCATCTGGACTCCAAAAAGTAGTAGTTGTCATAGATTGTAACTGACGTACTTTTCCATCTGATAATACTACTTCGATTATTTCTTTTTGATTGTCGCATCGGCAATCGATATAGCCGCACATTTCACATGGCTCTTTATCTGGTTTTGGACAAATGCATGGTTTTTGACCGCAAACTGAACATTCTTTTAATGGGCCTCTAGGTTCTTTTGGTTCTGGTTCTATTGGTTCGCCATCCCAAGCTGGGTCATTGAAATGTTTGTAGGCTTTTACAAAATCGTAAATAGTGAAGTAATCTTTACCCTCGAACAAACGCGTACCACGCCCTACAATTTGCTTGAACTCAATCATAGAGTTAACCGGTCGCATTAAAACAATATTGCGAATTTCGGGAGCATCTACACCTGTACTTAACTTTTGTGATGTTGTAAGGATTGTAGGTATCGATTTTTCATTGTCTTGGAAATCTCTTAAATGTTTTTCTCCAATTTCACCATCGTTTGCTGTTACTCTTTGACAATAATTAGGGTTTTTACTTTCGCAGTGTTGGTTGATTAAATCTCTTACCGCTAAAGCATGGTCTTGTGTAGCACAGAAGACTAAGGTTTTTTGATTTTGATTGATCATTTTCAAAAATTCCTTAACTCGGTATTCTTCTCTGGCTTTTATTGTTATGATTTTGTTGAAATCGCTTTCTGTATATTCTCTTCCTTCTTCGACCATTCCTGATATTACATCATCATCTGAAGTGAATTGGTATTCATCGATATTGGTTTGAATTTGTTTTACTCGGAATGGTGTTAAGAAACCATCGTTGATTCCTTCTTTTAATGAATACACTGAAACGGGTTCGCCAAAGTATTTATAGGTATCGCCGTTTACATCGCGTTTTGGTGTAGCTGTTAATCCTAATTGGGTTGCAGGTTCAAAATATTCTAAAATAGCTCTCCAGGTACTTTCGTCATTAGCACCACCACGGTGACATTCGTCTACAATAATAAAGTCGAAGAAGTCTTTTGGATATTGACCGAAATTTGGTTCTTCTCCTGACATGAAGGTTTGGAAAATGGTAAAAAAGATACTTCCGTTTGTTGGTACTTTTCCTTTTTTACTAATTTCTGAAGGTTTGATACGAACTAAGGCATCATCTTCAAAAGCACCGAAAGCATTAAAGGCTTGGTCAGCTAAAATGTTTCTATCGGCAAGGAATAAAATTCTTGGACTACGGATTCCATCTTTGTTGATGTTCCATTTGGCTTGGAATAATTTCCATGCAATTTGAAAAGCTACGGCTGTTTTACCTGTACCGGTTGCTAATGTGATTAATATTTTCTTTTGGTCGTTTGCGACCGCTTTTAATACTTTATTGATGGCATTTTGTTGGTAATATCGTAGTTCCCAACTTCCTCCTTTGGTTTCGAAGGGTACATTAAAAAAGCGTTGTTCCCAATTAAAGGCTTCTTGGTTTTTCTTTTGTTCTACTGCATACAACTTTTCCCATAACTGTTCTGGAGTAGGTACTTCTGTAATGTCGCCTTCATTTCCTTGAAGGTCTGCCATGTAATATTTTACACCATTAGTACAAATAGCATATCTCAAATTTAAACGAGTAGCGTAATCTTTAGCTTGTGCCAATCCTTCGGTATAGTAGCTGCCTTCTGCTTTTGCTTCTAAAACGGCTACATTACGATTATTGAATTGCAAAATATAATCTGCTTTATCAGGCATGGCACGCTTGCCATTTCCAATAAGGCGCCCTTTTGTAATGGGATATTCTCTGCGAATTCTACTTTCAGGAACAATTGCCCAACCTTGTTGTTGCAAGTGTGGGTCAATTAATTCGGCACGGGTTTCGGATTCGTTTCTCATTTTTACTTGATTAATTTGAAACTTATTTTATACTTATAAAACTCTATATTTTGTGTAACTGATAAAGCTCTTTTTATTCTAATATCGTCTTCTAAACCTATTATTACACCTTTAACTTTTTGTCCTGGTTCGGCTAGTTCTTCTTTTACAAACCCCATATATCGCTGAATTTGTCCTACCACATTATCACTTACTCTACCTTTTTTTAATTCGACCACCAAAAGTTCTTTTTTATCTTTACTGATTGCTAATATGTCTAATGGACCAGTATCACTTGGAAATTGTTGTCCTATTAATTCACCGTCTTCTTCATAAATATCATATTTCTTACCTAGTTCCGTTGATTTCCAGTTTTGAACTAGAAAATCTTCTAGATGCTTTTCTAATACAAATGAAGTTGTATCTTCAATTGTACTATCTGTCGATATAATTACAGGTTTGTTAATATTACCAATTAAACTTTCTATTTCATCAGCATATTGAGTAATGTTTGCAGATGTACCTGTTGATCCTGTAGAATTTTTCAATGACTGAGACATTGCAGCTCTTTCAATCAAAATAGGATACCATTTTACCTGTCTACGATGTTGCAAGTTTTCACTTGGATGATAGCTATAACTTGAGGCTACTTCTCCGACATAATAATTACCATTACCATCAGGACAAAGAACGATATCACCAATTTGATATCCTTTCGATATTGTCCATAACATTCCGCATGCTAAACCTGCAGCAACTTTAGTTTTATCAGGATGAGATTGTAACCAAATATCACGAAATTTTTCATTAAAATCACGCCAATTATCTGTTAGTTCGTTGGTTAAATCTTGATTTATACCATAATCAGCTCCTATGAAACCATTGTCATAACATTCTTTTGCAAATTTACTTTTAGCACCTAATATTACTCTATAATAGTTCTTCATCTGTTTTAAATAATAATTAAACTAACTCCCCTTTAAACGCTTTCTCTAAAATACTTTTCTTCAACTCATCTAGGTTTTTTAGTTTTTGTTGATATTTGGTTACTAATAAATTGGTTTGTTCTTGTAAATTAACTAACCTTGACACTATATTCCTTTGTTCAATTATGTTTGGATAAAAAATTTGAATTTGCTCTATTTGATTTTTATTTATTGAATTAAATACAGCACCACTGTTCCCTGTTAATTGATTTTCAATATTTTTAAAATAAAAAAATAAAAAATCTTTATCAAAATTTTCTTTAACTCTAATAGATGCTAATCCTCTTCCTATACAGCATTTTTGAGTTGCAAAATTTATAGGACCAACCGGAGCTCGAACTGACATTAAAACATCACCTTCTAAAGCTTCTTTCGTAATTTTTTCTGTCCAAACTTTTGGTTCACCAATGAGTTTTTCGGTAAATTCTTTTTTTCCTTGATAAAATGGTAATCCAATTCCTTTATCATTATAATATTTGCCTTCGGGAGATTGACCAGCAGTTACTAATGCAACATCTTTTATTTTCTTTTCCACCCAACCCTCACCTTTTTCAGAAAAAATTTGATTTAATTTTGATTGAAACAACTCTTTCGCGTTGGCGATGTTTTTTTCGATGTTGGCTTTGGCTTGGTCTATGGCTGCAAAAGCTTGGTCGAGTTTGGCTACTATGGTTTTTTGTTCTTCGAGAGGTGGGATTGGGATTTCTACCAAACCAAGGTTTTTTCTACTTATTCTACTTCGTGTAGTTCCTGTAACTCTCGCATCAACATCTTTCAAATAACTATTTGACATTTGAAAATATCTCAAAAATTCAGGTTTTAAAAAATCTTTAGTTCTAATTATTGTACAATCAACTCCTGTTATCATTTTAATTTTTAAATCAGGTATTATACAAGATTTACCAACAGGGTCAGGTAATCTAGAAACTAATAAATCACCAGGTAAAATCTCAGTACATTTCAATCTAACAAATGTTTCTTCAGAAATAAATCTAGATTTATCCTCTTTATCTTTAAAAAAACCAAAACCAATATTTCCTGTTTGTACCAATCTTATGCCAGATGGGGATTGATCTTTACTTTCAATCCAATTACCATCGTCAAAAACTTTACATGAATTTTTTAATAATTCAATTTTCCAACCTTTTTTCATAAGTTTTTGTTCCATTTTATTTAAACCAACTCATTTAAAGTTCCTAAAATCTCATTCGTTTCCTCATCTAAGGTTTGCATTTCTTCTAAGATTAATGCAGGTTCACGTAGAGGTGCTTCTTCTGGTTTGTTGGGGTTTTTAACGGATAAGTCGTAATTAGACACTTCGACTTCGCTCAGTGTGACATTCCAAGATTTTTCGGTTTCGGGTTTTGTAGCTAGTAAGTCTATAAACTCTTTTAAATCGTTATCGTTTAAAGGGTTGGTTTTTCCCATGTTTCTACCGGCATCAAACTGATAGTACCAAATGTTTTTTGTGGGTTCGCCTTTGGTAAAAAACAACACTACTGTTTTAACTCCTGCCCCTAAGAACGTTCCTTGAGGCATGTCGAGAATGGTGTGTAAATTACAGGTTTCTAATAAGTGTTGGCGTAAAGCTACTGAAGCATTATCGGTATTACTTAAAAACGTGTTTTTAATGACTACCGCTGCACGACCGCCAGCTTTTAATGACTTAATAAAATGTTGCATGAACAAGAAGGCTGTTTCTCCTGTTTTGATGTCGAAGTTTTGTTGCACCTCGATACGTTCTTTTCCGCCAAATGGTGGATTAGCCAAGATAATATCGTAACGGTCTTTTTCTTGAATGTCGCGTATGTTTTCGCCAAGGGTATTGGTGTGCACAATGTTTGGTGCTTCGATGCCATGCAAAATCATGTTCATCGTTCCAATGATATAGGCTAAGTTTTTCTTTTCTTTTCCGAAGAAAGTATTGTCTTGCAACTGCTCTAAATTGGCAGCTGTTTTTTCCATTTTTTCATATAAATACTCGTACGCTTCACACAAGAAACCTGCAGAACCACAGGCAGGATCGTATATTTTTTCTCCAATTTTCGGGTTCATTACTTTTATCATCGCACGAATCAATGGTCGTGGTGTATAATATTGTCCACCATTACGACCGGCATTGCCCATGTTTTTAATCTTGGTTTCATACAAATGCGATAGTTCGTGTTTGTCTACACTGGTTCCAAATGGTAAACCGTCGACCATGTTGATGATTTCACGCATGTTATACCCCGATTTGATTTTGTTACTCAGCTCGGAGAAGATTTCACCAATTTTATATTCGATGGTTTTTGGATTATCGATGTGTTTTTCTTTGAAACTTGCTAGGTATGGGAATAATTCGAATTCTACAAATTTCACTAAATCGGGTCCGATTAGTGCTTTGTGGATGTCGATTTCCCCTTTTTCATTTTTAGGAGCTGCCCAATTTTCCCATTGGAATTTTGGTTCTAGGATTGGTGTATAGTTTTTTCCTTCTAGTATGGCTTCGTCTTCTCGGTTTTTGTCAAAACTATCTAAGTATCTTAAAAACAATACCCAAGAGGTTTGCTCGATGTAATCGATTTCTGAATCTGCTCCTGAATCTTTATATAGTAAGTCGTCAATGTTTTTGAATGTTTGCTCGAAATTGGCCATTGTATTTTTGTAAGTTTATTAATTGGTAAATATAGTGAAAAGCGTTAGAAAGAAAAATGAGGAAAACCGTATTTCCGTTAAAAATGATGAAAAATAAAGCAAAATTATGCAGGGTGTAGGGTGTAGGGAAAAAACGTGTAAAAGATTTTTATTTTTTCAGAAATAAAAAAAACGGATTTATTTGAGGAATTGGGTGCAAACTTCACGTTACAGTTTATTGATTTGCTTTTGATTGTGCTGATGTTGCTAGAAAATTTGAAAAGTAAAAAAACAAAAAATGTTTGTGTGGAAATTTGGTTACACCCCTTACACCCTTTTTTTAGTGTTCAGTTTTCGGTGGTCAGTTGACAGAAAAAAAAGTGGCAACTTGCGTTTACCACTTTTGATTTTTTTGAGTTTATATTTCGGATTGTCGGTTGGTTTGATCTACTTCTTCGTAGGTAAATTCTTTTACTGCGTAGACTGGACTTCCTTTTCGCATTAGTCTTGTGAAATTGTGTTTTTTTAAAGCTTTTCCGATTTTGTTTATTGTTCCGTCGTTAATAGTGATTTTTGCTCTTTCGGCTAGTTTTGCTGCTATTTGTGAGGCGTTTAGGTAATGAGTGGCATTTTCTCTATCACAAGGTTCAAACCATGTTAAAAGCAATTCTTCTTCTGGGCTTCGTAGTTGGTATTGTTCGTTGTTTTCGGTGATGTTTTTGATTTCTTCTTGGTCGAACCAATGTCTGAATCCTGTTTTAAATAAATACAAGGCTTGTGATAATACATTGTCAATATTGATTTCGTGTTGGTATTGGATGTTTTCTACTTCAAAACAAAGGAATCTTCTGCTACCTGTACTGTCGTTTAAGAATTGTGCTGTGTTGACACTTCCGGCAAATGATGCGCGTCTTGGCATGGTTTCGTTGTTGTGTCCGTAGGCTTTTCTCATTCTGATTTGTGTCTTTGTGATGATTTCTTTTAAGCTTCCAATTTCGGAACGGTTTAGGTTTTCTAATTCGTCCAGGTTGATTAACATACATTCTGAAAGCTGCACTAAAGTGTCTTTGTTGTTTGGGTTTATGGTTCCAGAGAACAAATACTCTTTTAATTTTCTAGGTACTAGTTTTTCTACCCAAGTGGTTTTTCCTAATCCTTGTTTTCCACTGAATACAATTACGGTGTGATTGATTACTTTGTCATCCAATACACAACCTACCATTGCTACCATCCATTTCCTAAAACACTCTTGCCAAAGTTCTTGTTTTGTAGTGGTTATGGTGTTTGCCAATTCTAAAATATAGTCTGTTTTTTCATCATACGATGGTAAATTATAGAAGTAATCTTCGAATGGATTGTATAATTCACAGAAATCGGAATACAATAGGTTTCGCAAAGAAGAAAGGTTTGTTTTGATTCTTCCTTTTAAACATTCGCGAAGCATTGAGTTTTCTATGAAGTCGTTCATTACGTGCCATTTCTTTTTACCGAAATATTGAAACTCTAACTTTCCAGAAACCATGTTGTGCCGAAATACATATCTTGTTGATAGGAATAGTTCTAAGCGGTCTATTTGTGTTGGTTTTGGTTTGTCTTCGTCGTCGTCTTCATAGAAGTCGCCTCTCGACTCCGCTCGAGGTGACAGGTTTTGATTGTCTGATTTTTTTATGTTGTTTTTAGTGTTTCTGTTCTTTTCAAAGTTTTCATCTTTGCCAAATTCGTGAATGTTTCCGTAGGCGCTGTGAACGGTTTGTGTTACTTCTTTTTCGTCATAGCCAAAGTCTGTTAGTATGAAGCTTAGAGCTTCGTTTAATGATATGCCTTTTCGGTTTAGGTTGCACGCGAGTTGGTGTACGAATACGTTTCGGCTACCTGTCGCGTATTGCACTTTTTTTTCGGTGAAGCGGATGCAGTGGTTGTAGATGGCTTCGCTGTTTTGTGTTGTCGGTTGTTGGTTGTCGGTTTGTCGCACTTCGACAGGCTCAGTGTGACTAGATTGGTTTGAGACTGTTCCGCTCAAACTCATCTCGCCCCTCGACTCCGCTCGGGATGACAGCATTTCATTTTGCTCTTTTGTGACAAATGTTTTTGCAGCTTCGTTTTGATAGAGGTTATCGTCGAATGAGTAGAAACATAGTCTAGTTATGTCTTTTCCGGATTTGTCTATTTCATGGTTTAATAGGGTTTCATAGTGTTTTTGGATGGCTAAAAAGGTTTCTTTGTGGTCTTCTTTTGTGGTGTTTACTTTTACTAAAATCTTTAATCCATTGCCTGATGGACTTATGAAACTTGAATAGGTGTATTCGGATTGATTGGCTTTATGTTTTGCGTTTTGTAAATCGGTTTGACTTAATTTATCGATGTCTAGGATAATGAAATTGGAGTATGCTTCCAGAAATTCCATTTTTCTTCCACCTACAAATTTTCCTGAAGGTGTGAATGCAGGTAATGATTTTTTGGCTTTTTCATAGGCTTCTAGTTTGTTTTCGGCTAATGATTTACGCAAATAGGTTATCCCTGGTCTGTACTTTCCTGTTTTGATTTCGTGCAGGATTTCGGGGATTGTTTTGTGTTCTATTACTTCGTTGAAGTTTTTGAAGATTGTTATCATGTTTGAGTGAAAAGTGATTAGTGATTAGTGAAAAGTCTTAGTGGTTGTTCCTGTTTTACAGTCACATACCTCACATGTTCCGTTGCACTGTTTCATACTATTTTCCTTTGAATGATTTGTTGTAGTGTTCTTGTAGTAGTTTTTCAACGTCAGAAAGTTTGTAGTAGATTTTGCTTCCTACTTGACTGAATGAGATTTTGCCTTCGTCTCTCCAGGTTTGTGCTGTGCGTTTGGAGATTTTCATGAGCATGATGAACTCTTGATTGTCTAAGAAGGTTTCTTTCTTTGGGTCTGGCTTGGCGTTTAGTTGGCTTTGAATTGCATCTAATTTTGCCATTAAGTCGTTGTACTGGTCTTTTGTTAAAATAATTGCTTCCATTTTCGTAGTTTTTAAAAGTTTATGGAGCAAAATTGTGAAGTAAAAAAAAGTCCCTTAGTCCCAATCGGGTCCCAAGGGACTATTATTTTTTAGAGTAAGTTGTCGAGGTCTATTCGTTTGTGGGTCTTTGGTCGTTTATCGCCTCGTGATGGTTTGAGGATGGTTTCGACTGTTTGGGGACTTATTTCGTTGTTATCCTTATCGATGAAATTATTGACGATCATATTTACGATTTCGCCATTAGAAGCATCAATAAATGATTTTCCATCTACAAATAATTCGCGACTTAGTTGGTAGAATATGTCTACTAATTGGTTTAGATTTCCGTTGAATTTCAGTTTTTTAGTTGTTAGTTTTTTCTCCAGTTCTAGTTCTTTTTCCTTCTCAATTTCTGAACGCATTTTGCGAAGGGTTTGTAATTTTTCAATGAATTGAACGCATTGCTGGTCATAAGCTTGCAGCTTGTTGTTGATTGAAATGATGTCGGCTTGTTTGTATTCGAAAATTTCTTCGTTTAAAAACAAGATTTGATCATTGAACGATTCCATTTTTTCAACCTGATGTTTGATTTCAAAAAATGAAAAATAACGATCTTCCGATTCGGCATTGATTAACCTTTTTGGAGTTAATTGTTTGGTTTCTTTTACGCTCGAAGATTGCAGCTCTGTCCGTTTTTTCTCGATGATGTTGTACAATTTATTAAATCTACTCAATGCCTTTTGGCTAAAGAATAGTTCTTCATTGTTGGCTAATAATTTTTCGAATTTGTTTAACCAAGTGTTACCGTCTTGGGCAAGTTGGAGTTGGTAGTTTATGAATTCGGGTAGTTGGGATTGTGGAATTGTAAATACTTTTTCGAGTAAAGCAATACAATAGTTTTCCAGTGTGGGTTCCTGGTCGTGCGTAATGTCAAAAATAGAAGCTGCACTTTGTGCTGTGTCGATGGTTCTCCATTCTGAGAATAATGATTTTTTGATGTTTTGCCCTTTCAAGTTCACGTTTTTTGCCGGTGTTAAATTTGTTCATTATTTGTTATTTGGTTACACTTTTTCCAATGTCACGACTTGAAATGATATAGTTGCTTGAAGTTCAGGTATACTTCAAGTAATTTTCAATATGATTTTGGAAGTTTTTTACTATTTGGGATGCCTAAAATTAGAACAAATTCAGCACCTGTTTGCGTTGGTTTTCGTACAAGTTTTTAACAAAATTGCGAGGGCTTGTATTTGCTAGGGTTTTGGATTTCGAGAGTAAAAAAGCATAAAATTTACCTTCGAAAAAGAAAACGAGAGTAATTTTTTGAAGTAATTACTCTCGTTCTGTTTTAGTAGATGTAGTTGTCAACCGCTTTGTCTAATTCTTCTGAAATGATTTTAGCATATACTTGGGTTGTGCTGATATCTCGGTGGTCCATTAGTTTTGAAACGTGCTCTATTCGCATTCCGTTGTTTAAAGCATTGGTTGCAAAGGTATGGCGGCTTATATGAAATGTTACTTTTACTGGAATTTCTAATTTCTTTGCTATGCGCTGTAATTGAAAATTAGCTGCTTTATTGGCACTTTCTATAAAAGTATAACGGTATTCATCATTCTTTAAATAGAGCTCTTTATTTGTGATTACAGGGAATATAAAGTCATCTTGTTCTGCATTTTCCTTTTTGTATTTATTGATAATGTCTAATGCTAACTGACCAATTTTAAACTGATGCATTCTTCCTGTTTTGCGAATTACTTTTTGTATTCTTCTTTCTTCTTCATTGAAGTGTTTGACTTGAAATTCTAATACATCACTGAATCGTAATCCTCCTGCGAAAATTGAAAAGATAAACATATCGCGATATACACTCGCTTTTGATTTTTCATCTAGTTTATAATTGATAATCGCCTCGAATTGCTCTTTCTTTAAAAACTGTCTTCTGCTTGGGTCTTTCTTTAATTTCAACTTACTAAACGGATACATATATTCAGGAATTAAATCTTCTTTGATAGCTTCTTTGAACATAATTGCTAATATCATAATGGAATAACGTTGTGTTGTATTTCCGTTTTTTAGTTCGTTGCTTAGATAACTCATATAGTCCATTAATAATGAAACTGTAATGTCATCAAAATAAACCTCCTTGGTTCCTACCCATTTTTCGAACTTATCTAAATAGGCATGATAATTTTTATAGGTTGAAATGGAAACGTTGTTTCTGATTCGTTCACAATGTTTTCTGGAATACTCGAAGAAATTTGGTACTTCTTTTCCTTTTATGGCTTCTTTTAGTTTTTTAATGGAAACGGTTTTTACTTTTCGTTCCATGTCGGCAATTTGTCCTTCCGCATCGGCAATTTTTTGAGCAAGTGCAGCATTCATTCGCGCGCTATTAGGATAGCTTTTCTTAACTCTCTGCTTTGCTTCATCCCAATCACTTTCTTTAAGCTTGAGTCCGGCAGTGATAAATTTCGTTTTTCTATCTTTTATAATTCTAATGTACAAAGGGCTTTTACCTGTTTGATCTTTCTGATTGGTGCGTAGTATTAATTTTATAGATGCCATAATTATAGAATATTAGAAATGTTGTACTATATTTGTAAAGCGGTGCAAACGAGTGAAAGTATTGATTTTACTAGTGTTTCATTCTAGTGCAACGGAGTACTAAGGTACAACAATTGGTACAACAAATCAAGTATTTTGATGCTTTTTTATGCTTAAATTTGCTTTAGTATTTTTTATAAAGTCAATAAATACAGTACTTTAAGTGCAAAAGGGTACTTGCAGAATTATTATAGAGATAACAGCGGTTTGCTTCAATGGCTACTTCCGGATTTTCCTACGGAAAATCCGCTGCTGAATGGAATGTTTTGTTATATTTGTGATGGATTGGTGTTGATTCAACGCCACTGAGAGCAAGCC
>NZ_JMLU01000038.1 GCF_000686885.1 Flavobacterium sasangense DSM 21067
GTACAAGGATTTAACAGGTTAACTTCCTTCGTCTTTCCTTCGTGATTGCCCGAAATGTGATTGGAAACCGAGATGCCCCACACACATTTTTGCAAAAGAAAAAAGGAAAAAAAAGAAAGCCGTCTTGCCTTGTGGAGGGTTTCAAAAAAGCAAGTTTTACGGATAAAATACTACCCATATGCGTCTGTGGAAACGCTAAGTGAATGTGGTGGTATTGAAAATGTATGGGTGGAGATTTTATCCGGAACCGAAGGCTTGAACTTGCTTTTTTGAATACCCGGAACAAACCTTTGGCTTCTTTTTTATCCTTTTTTTTGTAAAAATGTTTACCCCAAATGTTCTTATGAAATGGGGTTTTAGGGGTGTTCAATCGGGACTGGTAAACAAGGGTGTTTTTTTATTTGCTTACGTGGTGTATCGGTTGTTGATGCAAATAAAAATACACTCTTGTGGTGGTTTGATTTTTGAGGATGCTTTGAAAGTGTTCAGTATTCAGTTTTTAGTGTTCAGTGGAGTGCGTGAACTGAAAATGGGAAGCATCTTCAAAAAACAATGAAAATTACGTTAGCGGTAGCGTTCCTATTCTTTTTCGGGTGGGTGCGGCTGGGAGCGGATATTTATTCGCTTGTTTATTATTTTGCCTAGGGAGCTCATGAATAGCCTCTGAGCGTTGGGAAGGTGTGGCAACTGGAATGAAAGGCGTCTTTTGAGCGTTGGGATGTTGGGGTGTGCGGCTATTTTACATAATAACCCTTATAACTTTCAGGGGGACTGCGTGGGGTGTTGGGAATGAATTATAAGGTTTATTATGTAAAAATAGCTTGGGAGTGGTTTTTGTGTGTTTTTAGCGTTTGTTTTTTGGATTGGGTGTAAGTGGATAAAAAAAGGCAGACTGTGCGCGAGGGGTTGGAAAAACAAAAAGCCTTTTTTTATTGACTTACTATGGGGAAAACAAGTGCTAAAAACACACAAAATACCACTAGTGCGGTGGGGAGCGTTGGACTGGGTGGGTGAAACTACTTCAGCGAAGCGTTCCTATTCAATTATTAATCAATTGATATATATAAAAAATAAAAAGTTATGCTTAGGATACTTTTTGAGATTTATTGTTTTTTGTTCTTTTATCAATAAAATCATCAACACAACCAAATTCTACCGCATCAAAGTAAAGTATCAATTTATTTGTATCACTCCAATGTTTTCTGGTTACCACTAATTGGAAATTATCAATCATTATGTTTTTTAATACTTCACCTAAAGTACTTTTAGTTTCTAAACATGAACAATCTAAGCTATCTAACAAGCTTAATCTTAATGCCAAATCTTTATTAATGGTAAGATGAATTGGAATTATTTGTTCTATACCTTCATTAAATTCATACTTTATAAGTGTTGCAATTTCGTTAGGATTTTCGTCTATTAATTTTTTTAAGCTAGATTCGTTATTGATTAAATTGGCAAAAGAGGAACCAAATGAACTAGTATTGTTATTGTATCTGTCTTTTGTAATAAGAATTTCAATCTTCATGAGTTATTGTTTACAATTTGAAAGTTATTAAATATTAACGAAATGAAGCAAACAAAGAAGCGGCTTTAGGAATACTTGGACTAAAGACGGTTTTTGTGAAGCTGAATGAGTTAATTTAATCTAAAAATCTACAATCAACTAATTTAAATAAGCAAGTCTTTATTTTAAATGTAAAATTAATTGATAAACAGTTTTTCTAAAACTAAAACTGGTCTGATGTTCCTACTATATTTAATTTACTCAAATATTCTATTTCATTACTATATGATTTGTTGATTACATTTACTCCTATTGATTGTTTTGAAGCATATATTAATCTTTCAATTTTATTTCTGTGCGTGTTTTCAAGAATACTAAATTTTTCAAGCATATCAAAATCAATTTGTACAAGATTATTACCTTTCAAATTTAAAAGTGAATGTGTTGAAATATTTGATGTTTCAAATATTTTTATAAAACTATTATTATATCGTTTAGTGTTAATTTGAATTAAACAATCATTTTCAATTATATACAATCCAATCAGATTTCCATGGTCACTAAAAGCATTACTGTAAAATTTACCAAAAGTTTTGTTTAAGATTGTTCTAACTTCAACTTTATTTACGCAACCATTGTCATAACACTGAAGTAAATATCCATGCTTATGATTTGACTTTATTTCTAATAATTCATAATTTTCTAAATTACTTAATTTATTTCTTGAAAGGAGATATTTACCATTTATGAAGATATATAGATATGCAATTGTGTAATTTGAGTTCTTAATTGACTGCTTTGTTAACTCATTGTTTTCTTCCCTGATATCACTATAAAAATCAATATTCTCTTCTTCTAATAAAATATCTTTGTTTTGATTATTCACATTTTTGTTATGTTCTACAACTATTTGGCTAGACTCTACTTTATTTATTTTATTTACAATGAAATTTTGTCCCAGCATATTTTGGTTTGATTTAGTTACTTTTCTTTCAATGAAAACAACTAAATCAGAACCAGTTAATATCCTAGTTTCATTACCCTGTCTTTGATAAAAATTCTCTTGTAATGAAATTGGTTTTTCATATTCAGGAATAATAATTTCGCAATATTCTAGATCATTATAGTGTGAAAATTTGAATTCAATTTGAGCATTTACATCTTTATTAAAAGAATTAACTATGTTGGATCTTATTTCTCTTTCATACTTATCATTGTTAGTATTTACACCAAAGAAATCATAATCATTTTTCAAACCGCAGATTTCACCTTTGTCATTTACACCTATAAACAAACTACCTCCTTTGGAATTTAAAAAACCAGCAATAGTTTTCATAATTACAAAAGGCTGCTTTACTAAATCAGCTTTATTATTACCTGCGTAATATACATAAGAAGTTTTAAATTCTTTAGAAGTACTTTCACGTCCTAAGTTAGTTGGTATGTTTGAAGTTTTAGAATTATGTTGACTTACATGATCATCTTTTTCTTCATTTAAAGTGGTAAATATTTGATCGAATGTATTTACTTTTTCTTTAGAAAGATACTCGTAGATTAAATCTTTAGTTCTTCTTAAAATTATTTCATTATTGTCATTTTCAAAAAGTAGATTATGGGCTAAAATTAAATTTACTAATTTTTTAGTTTCTTCGTTATCTACAGTATTTATTAGTTCAATAAGTGTTGAAGTACTATCTGGTTTATTTACAAAGTTTAAAATTTTATAGGTTTCATTAATATTATCTAAATTTTTGAAAAGAGAAGTAGTCTGCTCATCTATATATTCAAAAAATAATTCTTCATTATTGAAATCTGTATTTTTAAATTTTTCAACATTCAAAAAGTAATTAATAATTGCATCAAAAAAATATGATTTAGGAGATTTAATTATTGAAGTGAGTAACCTTAAAAGTTGAAACAATTCAATTTTTTTAAAATTATCAATTTCTAAAATAATATAACTTTCAACGCACGAAATTAATTCAAGCAATAAAATATTTAATGAATCTTCATCAAAATCTTTTTCTACAACATCATTAGTTTTAATTATACCATTTCTCAACAAAAAATCTCTATAAACCTTTTTATCGTTAAAATTTCTTGCTGAATTTGTAAGATAATCTAGATTTAAAGTGGCTTGATTATCATCTAGAGATTTAATTTTGAATTTATAAATTTTTCTCTTTTCAATATTTATATTGTTTGCGTTGTAGTAATAACCAAAATGGCCATTCTCTGTGATCAAAAAAACATTTTTATCATCTACGATATCTATTATTTTGGCATCTACAATAGTATTCACAGATGCTTCTTCTTTAGTTTTTATCCAACAGTCATTATTTATAGAGAAAGTAATTTTATTATTGTCTTTGTTGTTAATTTCTGCAATCAATTCATCACCAGGATTTATTACTTCATCAAGTCCATCAATAAATGCTTTTGTAGCGTCTTTAATATGAATAATACCTTCTGCTTCTATACCCTTATCAATAATTTGAACAAAAACAACATTATTGTTTCCTTTTAAATAGTTTTTGGCAAACACATTATATTTACGACCAACTTTTATATCGTCTGAAAAAGCTGAAAATTTATCTTGAGAATTAAAATTCCCTGAATAATATTTGTTCCAGTTTTCGTTACAATCACTAATTTTACTATTGCAGTTTAAATCTAAGTTTATATTGTTTGGCGATGAAACAACTATATTGTTATTAAAGTAACTTATAAGGTTATATAAATTAAGCCCTTTTGTTTTAGCATGGTTAAAAAGCTGTCTTTTAGAAATTAATGACCAGCCATTTTCAAAACTAAAAACACTTCCATTGTACTTAAATATTTGATTACCAATTATATTTTTGTCAATTTTAGTATTATTAGAAATTTTTACTAAGTCTAATATTTTTGATGATTTAAAATTATCTATTAAGCCTAAATCTACTTCAATAAGAATATTATTAGTTATGCAAAAGATAGCATATTCTAATAATCTCTTCTTATCCGATTCGTTACTTTCCAGTAGACTTGTGTACCTGAATAGGTTAGCTGTTTTTGTTACTGCATAACTTTTGTTCAAGTTTTTATTGAAAAGATAAATTTGAAGCAAAGTAACCTTTATAATATTCTCGAGCGCATTTTTTGTTTCTGAATCAATATTTTTATTTCTATTTTGAATAAAATCAGGATTTAAATCAAATTTTTCAATATTAATTCTTTTTTGTAGTAAACCTATGAAATTATTAACATCATAAGAATCTAATAAATCGCCCTTTATAAGTAATAGCGTTATTTCTATTATTTCATTAGTTTTCTTATTTACGCTTTCAATGGATGAAAATGTTAAGTATTTGAATATTTCAATTTTTTCATCTCTTAGATAGCTACTAATGCGAAGTGTATCAAGTACATTTTTTATATAATCTTCACTTTTATGTTCTATTATTAGTTTTAATGCTTTACCTCTTGCAGTTGCTTTTTTAAATTGATGCTCTGCTTTCAAAATAATATTCTGTCTTTTTTCGATGTTGAATCTTTTTAAAAAATTAGATCCCTCCAAAAGCCATTCTTCAACTAGTATGTAGATTTTGTTTAATTCATAAGCTTCATTTATTTCATTTTCACTAATTCTTTTTTGTATAAAGAAATCAAGCATACTTAAATATGAAAACACCCAAAGGTTTTCTCGATTTTCATAGTCCTCATACAAGTTTTTAAAAGGCTGATTTTCAAATTCTTCATCTGAAATTAAATTTCTAAACGAATAAAAATATTTTTCAATAAATTCAGAATTATTAATATCATCAAAAATTTTCTCAACAGTAAAAAAAGTACCTTGGCCTGGGTATAGATTTAGATTTAGTACAAGGTGCCCCTTTTCAGTTATTTTTCTTACAACTAGCTTAATTTTTGTTCCAATTTCAATTTTGTTGAATTCATCGCTCTCAAATTCGTTATAGTATAACTTGTGTTTAAAATTATATTTATCACTAACAATGTAGTACTTTGAATTGTTAAACGGATCAAAATCCAGTTCGATTACTTCAAAATCATATTCATTATTTTCTGTGTAAATATTTTGATATAAGTCAATTTTATCTTGAATTAGATATAATTTGTTGTCAATTATTTTTGTTACAATGCATTTAATATTTTCTGGTAAATTATCTTGATTTTGAAAATCGAAAGCTTTTACCGTCGCATATATACCTTCATAATTTAATGTAATTATACTCGAGTTGTTTTCTAATATTCTATAACCTGTTACATTAAAATTGTACTTACCATTTTCTTCAAAGTATTCATTATAATTGACTGCAACATAATCTTCCTTTTTTTCTTTAATATCTGAGTCTTTGAAAATTAAGCTATTTTTAGCTAAGTCAAAATTTTCAATTTCTAAGTTTATTTTATTTTTTATTATGTTTTTTTCATAACGTAATGGAATGAAAGAGGTATAGTTCTCTGAATTTTCAATAACATAACCATTAGCTCTCTTTTCTGTTACATCAAAGTCATAATTATTACCTAAAATAAAATCATTTAAAATACTATATTTAAGAATTGGTTTACCTGTATTATCAATTGAATTCACATAAAGTATTACTTCATCATCTATGAATAATGAAATTTTTTTATAAGGGTATGTTATTTTTGTAATACAATCTTCAATTATAGTACTTCTTTCTTTTTGATCTTTGATTGTAAATTTTCTATGTTGAAATAAATCAATTTTACTACTTATAGAAATATCTTTATGATTTATCTTACTTGGGATATTAATTGCTTTAGACTGAGTTGATTTTTTAGTATTTGAAAAGTTATTGCAAAGCATTTCGTATTCTAATTCACTAATTTTAGAATTAGGAGTACTTTCTATCTTAATTTTTTTTGATTCAAGAAAATTAACAGCGGTAGCTAAAGAAATATTTAATTCCCTTAATACTTTGTTTATACGAATGTTTCTATTTTCAGTCATTATTATTTTATTTTTTTAAATATTATATCCCAACTTAAGATATCTTAATATGAATAGTTTTTGATTTTAATACAATACCTTATTTTCTATTTAATCTCTTTACTCTTCATTCCCATTTATAGTTTCCATGATTTCTCTGAAACTATTTAAACCTGATTCTATATTTTCTATAATTTCGTTAGCTAATACATCAGGGTCAGGTAAGTTGTCTAAGTCAGTTAAACTTTTGTCTTTTATCCAAAAGATATCTAAGCTTGTTTTGTCCCTAGTTATTATTTCATCATAGGTGTATTTTCTCCATCTTCCTTCTTCATTTTCTTTCGACCATGTTTCCACTCTTTTATTTCGATTTGCTGGATTGTAAAGTTTGATAAACTCTTCCAAATGTTGCATCGTCATGGTATGTTTCTTTGGTGTATGATGAATGTTGGTTCTGTAATCATAAAACCAAATATCTTTTGTCCATGCCTCTTTGCTTGCTGGTTTATTATCAAAAAACAGCACATTTGCTTTTACTCCAGGTGCATAAAAAATACCCGTAGGTAATCTCAAAATAGTATGTAGTTCTGTTGTTTTCAAAAGCTGTTTACGAACCTCTTCGCCGGCACCACCTTCGAATAATACATTGTCTGGTAAAACAACTGCTGCTTCACCATTAATTTTCAACATCGTTTTGATGTGTTGTAAAAAGTTTAATTGCTTATTTGAAGTGGTTTCCCAAAAGTCTTGACGGTTGTAACTCATGTCTTGTTTTTCGGCTTCTCCTTCTTCATTTGTAATCGTCATGCTACTCTTCTTACCAAATGGGGGATTAGCCAAAACATAATCTACTCTTAAACCATCATCTGAAATTAAAGCATCAGTTGATTTGATTGGAGTATTACCATCTATTTCACCAATGTTATGTAAGTACATGTTCATTAAACACATTCTACGCGTGTTGGCTACAATTTCATTACCGTAAAAAGTTTCGTTTTTAAGGAATGCTTTTTCTTCTTTATCTAATTTATGATTTGAAACAATCCAATCGTATGCTGCTAGAAAAAAACCACCTGTACCACAAGCCGGATCTGCAATTGACCTCATTGGTTTTGGTTGTATGCAAGCCACAATAGCTTTGATTAAAGCTCTAGGTGTAAAATATTGACCAGCACCAGAACTTCCACTACTATCAATAGCATTTTTTTCTAAAAGGCCTTCGTAAATTTTACCTTTAATATCAGCTCCCATCATGTTCCAGTTTTCTTTATTGATTAAATCAATAACTTTTAACAATTTTGATGGGTCTTGAATTTTATTTTGACTTTTAGTAAAAATTTGACCAAGCATTCCTTTTTCAGTAGATAAACTTCTAAGTACTTGGCTATAAAAAGATTCTAGTTCAGCTCCTCTTTTAGTTGACAGTGTTCCCCAGTCGCAAGTTTCAGCATCAGGAATTTCATTTCCTTCAACATCTTTTAATCTTGGAAAATTTAGTCCTTTATTGTATGGCGGTTTATTTAACTCATCTGCCATTTTAAGGAACAGTAAATAGGTTATTTGTTCTAAATAGTCCCCGTAACCTACACCATCATCACGTAATACACTAGCTAGGTTCCAAATTTTTGATATTATGGTTGAATCTGTCATTTTATTTATTGTATTTCTAATTTTAATTTAAATCCTTTAGATAATTTATAAACACCTGATTTTGCTGCACCTTCAAAAACTACAAAGTCATGTGCTTTTAATAATGCCATATCTCTTTGCATAGTTGCTCTAGCTACATCAAAAGCAAGCATAAAATCTTTTAAGCTTTTACCATCTTCAACTATTAACAATAATACTTCTTTAATTAGTCTATCAATTACAGCATCACTTGCAGCATCATTTACAGCATCATTTACAGCATCATACACTTTCTTTTTTACAGCATCATTTACAGCATCATTTACAGCATCATTTACAGCATCATTTCGCTCTTTTCTTTCAGATAAACTTTTAGGGCCAAAGAATGTAAGTGTTACACCATTAGAAGTTTCTTTCCATTCTGGGGCTCTTAAACCTGCATCTTTACAGTCTTCTATAATCTTAATAGTACCTCTACCTAATTTATCAATTAGACCTCGTAAAAAAACAATGTGAGCTATGTCCGGATTTACAGGATGTGAGCTATGATTCTTTTTCAAATCTTTTATCTCTATATCCTCCGGAAGTTTACCACTATTTGAGATTACAAAACGGTCCGGATATACACTAATAGCCACACTACTAGAGAAACTACTGTAATCGCGATGCATTAATGCATTAATAATACCTTCTTGCAGTGCTTTTCTTGGAAAAGTAAAATCTTGTCTTTTCCATTTATTTTCAGAAAATACGCTTCTAACACCAAGACCATGAACATATTTTTCTAAACCATCTCTAATACTAAAAATATTACCTTCAAAAAGTTCGTCTCTGATTAAACTCTTATCTGTTTTACTATCAGCATATTCGGTTAATCTAACTCGTATTTGTGGAATAAACTTACTTGGTTTTTTACCAAAAAGAACTACGCAAGCATTGGTAAATGAGCCATTCAAATACAAACCATAATGACTTAAAAATTCTAAAACATCATCGTTTTCAAAATTGCTTCTATGGTTTTTTCTTGATTCTATTATTGTATCTAAAATCAATTTTTGGTCTAAATCTTCTAGCTCAACTCCTAGAGTAATTTGTCTTTCCCAATGTTGTTCTGATAATTGACGACCATGGATTAGTTCTGAAATTTCTTTTGAAGTTGCTTTTTGTGTATTTGCTCCTTTACGGTAATAGATATTTCCATCAAAAATATAAGGTTGTTTAGAACCACCCCATACCTTAAGTAGAATTAATTGTTTGAAACCTAAATTTTCAACAGAAATAGTAACTGGAGCACTTGGCACAATAGCATCTAATAAATATATTTTTAAATCTTCGATGTATTGTTTTGCATCTTCTAATCCAATAGGCATTCCGTTATCAGAAACACCAACTAATATACGACCACCATCACCATTAAGAAAAGCACACAGATTACGTGCAATACTATCTTTTCGAACACTTTCCAAGAATTCGAGCTGTTCATTTTCACCTTGTTTTATAAGGTTTTTTAAAAGTAGTTCATCACTCATTGTTTCTATTGTTAAGTTCTTCTCTTCTTAATTCTTCGTTACTAAATTGTGTATCAATAAAAGTAAGGATTTCGCTAGTCTTAAAAAATGGTTGCACCCATTTATGACGCACTAAATTATACATATCCACTACTTTAATACTGTCTAAAACACTAGTAGGTTTAATATCAAAATCTGTTCTTGCTTTATTTTCGTCAAACATAAATTGTTGCATTAACTTTCTTGTATATTCAATATAAGTATGTGCCACAAACCACATTGGTTTATTTAATTCTACAGCTCTTTCAAATTCTTGAAAAGTTATTCCGGACCCATATCGAGGAAAGATTATTCCGAAAAACAAATCACAATCTTCGACAGCTTTTAAACAAGCTTCTGTAGGATTAGAATCAACCGGAACATAAACATTACCTTCCTTTGACATTATGACTTCATAACCAAATCCTTCAAGTGTATATTTTATTTGATCCAAATCTGTATCTGAACCATAGACTGTAGAAGAAACCATTATTTTTAATTTCTGTTTAGTCATTAACTACTTTTTTTCTTCTCTACCTTAATTTTTTCCAATAAAACTGCAGCAGGTTCATAATCTTTTTCTTGTTTGCATCTTGCAATTTCTGATGCAGAAAGCAATTTACCTTCAAAAGCTTTTTTAAGAATACTCTGTCTCAATGCTTTAGCTTTATCTAAGCTTTCATTTATGCTTTGTTCTACTTTTTCACAAACTGATAAACGAGATTCTATTTCTTTTACTATTTGATGTTGTTCTTTAATTGAACAAACAGGAATTGGCCAATTACGCAACTCTGTTAACCCAATAAATGGTTGTGCTCCACCTTTTGATTTTTTTAGTGCTAAATTTAAACCAAGTGTCGATTGATAATAATTAAGAGCATAAATATTACTTTGTAATGAATTAAAAAATTTAAAAAGACCTACATTTTTTATACTAAAAACTTTATCTGTGTTAACAATACAAGAGTTACCACGACCATGACCAATCATAGCAATAATTATATCACCAAATGACACATTTGAACGTTTATAAAATTTATTATGATCTTCTGTAGAAATATACTTAACATCATCAAAAGTTACATTGTTATTTTTAATATTTTTTTGAGTAATAAAAGGAATACCTTTCTCTACATATTTTGGTGTGTCATGTGTGCCGTCTTTTACTTCAAATAAATAATTTTCATTTTTCATCCATATCCAACCTTTTGGTAATAAAGCAAGCTCATCTAATTCATCACTTAAAAAATCATCTAACTCTTTAAATTTTTTTGGTTTAAGTGGTTTTCTTTCATTTTTAATAGAATTTATTTCCCAATTTTTTACAGCTCTCTTCCAATCTTCTATTTGTAGTTTGTAATGGTTTTCACGTTCTACTTTGATTTGCTCTAATAATTCTTCAGCAGTCGGTAAATTATTTTGTTTCTCTCTCCATTCCTTAGTTAATTCACCCTCAAACGCTTTTTTCAAAACCGCTTGCCTATAAATAACCAATTGGTCTTTTGCTTTTTTAAGGTCATCAATACCTTTGTCTAAATCGCTGAATAGTTCTTCAATTTTAGAAATAATTGCTTTTTGTTCTACTAAAGGAGGTAATAAAAACTTCTTTTTTGCATATACAGAAATCCAATATCTTTTATGAGTATCATTTCTTATTTGATTTACCTGCATAGCATAAAAAGCAAATTTCATGTTTACTAATTTACTTGTAGGAACCAAAATTTTCATTGCAGATGATTTTACTTTGAATTTAAAATCAACATACTGTGATGCTGTGGTAAAATCATCAAAAATGATAGTCGGTAAATTTTCGAATATACCTTCTGTTTCATTTGTATATCCTTTTATAAATGATTTTCCTGCTGTTAAAACAGGTATTTCATAGGCATCGTTATAGTCGGTGCTACTTACAATATATTTTGTTGGTTGTTCGTAATCTAATAAATCTTCGAAGCAACATTCTGTCCAATCTTCTCTCATTATGCTGCTAATACTTCATTAAGTTCGTTAATAATTACATCTATTTGGTCTCCAAATAATTGATACATTTTTCCTATACCTCCTAAACTATCAAAAGGTGTGTAATCTAAATCTTCTATTTCTATGTGGTAACTACTCACTACGTGGTCTTTAATCATTCTTAACCATTCCATTTGTTCATTTGTAAAACGGTTGTGTTTTCCGGCATTTTGTTTGAAAATCCAATTTTTGAAATTTTCGTCAATAGTTTTATCAAATCCTTTGAGCTCTTTGTCTATACCACAAACTCTTCGAATTAATGAAACCAAAGCAGTTAATTCATCTTTAGGTTGTTCACTTTTAACATTTTCAAGAGTTTCATAAGCACTCCAAACATAATCAGGAGCTAAACCAGGTTTATCTAAAACCAACTTATCAAACACATCTTTAATCATTTTAAAAGTAATTTCTCTTCGATTATAAGGTTGGTTATAGAAAATACTTAGTGCTTTAATTTCGTCTTTGTGTTGTTCTAAATATGCACTAAAGTCTTTTACTATTGCCGATGCTTTGTCTACTGATGTTGTATCCCATTCTGATTTGGTAACTGTGTCAATATTTACACTATCAATAATCTGTTCGTGTTCACGTCGGACATTGTCTAAGTAATTATTTAGTTCACCGTTAAAGGTTTTAGCAGCAGCAGTAATTAATTGTTCTTGTGCTGCTTTTTTAGCTTCTTCAACTAGAGCGGGTGTTAAATCTTGTCTTGGAATTTTGTCTATTTCAACTTGTGCCAAACTGTCAATTTCATCCTGGTCATAAGCTGTAATTAATTCTTTAGTAATTTGTTTTAAGCTTTTACCTCCAGAGTATTCTAATACTTTTTCCTTTTCTTTTTCGGTGATTTGTTTTTCCAATCGAATCAATCGATTTGCCAATGATAAGAATAAATCTTCGTCTGCAACACCCATTGTAACAGCCCCTAATAAATCTTTCATAGGTACTGTAGGTTGTCTTTCAAGAGGTCTGCTGTCGGTTTTTTTAGATTTAGTTGCACCAATAGCATCGACAATCACAAAGTGTGTTTTGCTTTTAGCAGTACGAGAAACTTTTTGAAGAGAATCATTTGTAATGGTTCTAGTTCCTCTACCTTTCATTTGCTCAAAATAGTTGATACTCTTTACATCACGCATAAAAAGTAACACTTCTAAAGGTTTTACATCTGTACCTGTAGCAATCATATCTACAGTTACTGCAATACGAGGATAATAGGAATTTCTAAAACGGTTCAAGACCGATTTTGCATCTTCATCAGCTCTGTATGTTACTTTTTTGCAGAAGTCGTTTCCTTCATCAAATTCCTCACGGATAATTTTTATAATATCATCTGCATGACTGTCTGTTTTAGCAAACACTAATGTTTTAGGCACTTCATAATCTCCATCTTTGTCTACACGATTTGGAAATATTTCAGTTTTTAAAGCCTTTTTATATTCTCTTATAATGTTTCGAATCTGACTAGGATTTACTACTTTTTTATCCAAATCATTTCGTTTGTACTCTGTATCTTCATCTTCTTGTTGCCAACGTTTTGCACGAGTTAATTTATCTCTTCTATCAATAAACCAACCTGCTTTAACGGTTTCACCATTTTGAGATATCTCTGTTTCAATTGTATAAACCTCATAAGGTACATTAACACCATCAGTTACTGATTCTTCATAAGTATATTGGCTTACTACATTTTCATTAAAGAAACCAAAAGTTCTTTTGTCAGGTGTAGCTGTTAATCCGATTAGGAAAGCATCAAAATAATCAAGTACTTGTTTCCAAAGATTATATATAGAACGGTGACACTCATCAATTACAATAAAGTCAAATTGTTCTATTGGAATTTTTGGAGTGTAATCTACTGGAATCGCAGTTTTTTTGTTTAATTGTTGTTGCATCCAGGAATTTTCTTCTGGATTTTCCAATTCTGCACTTTCATCTAATTCTTCTCCTTTTAAAATAGAATACAAACGTTGAATAGTTGAAATACATACTTGACTATCAGAAGCAATGTAGCTTGAGTTTAGTCGTTGGACATTATAAAGTTCCGTGAATTTACGGTTATCATCATTGGGTTGAAAAGTCATGAATTCTTGTTCAGCCTGTTCACCTAAGTTTTTTGTATCTACTACAAATAATATTCTTTTAGCATCAACATGTTTTAACAAACGATAAATAAAAGTCGCAGCTGTGAATGTTTTACCAGCACCTGTTGCCATTTGAATCAAAGCTTTAGGTCTATTCTTTTTAAAAGAATGTTCTAAATTTTCAACCGCTTTAATTTGTGCAGGACGAAGACCTGTTGGGTCTAGCGTTGGCATTGATAAGAGACTTTCTCTTAAAGATTTTCCTTTTTTAATCCATTCAGCCAATGTTTCTGGTTTATGAAACCAAAACACATTTCTTCCTCTAGGCTTAGGATCTCTGTAATCTGTAAATCTTGTAATTGTTCCGGTACTTTCGTAAACGAATGGTTTTACGTTGTCTAAAGTAAATTTTCCAATTTTTATAGCATCTGTTGAATATCTAGAGGATTGTTCTTCCACTTGTAATAATTTATAACCAAGATCTTCAGCTTTAGCCTCAATAACTCCGACCGCTTTTGAATTAACAAAAAGTATATAATCCGCAGAACCTGATTCGGTATTTGTTTCTCTAAGTGCTATACCAATACCTGCTGATAAATTTACGTTGTCTTTTGACTGAACAATCCATCCTGCTAATCTAAGCATTTGGTCAATTTTATCTCGTGCAATTTGCTCAGGATTTTGGTTTCTGTTATCAGTCATTTAATTAAGCTATTTTATAATTGAAATTTACTTTCTTATTTGAAAAAAAATAAGGTAAAAGAAATCGTACTAAGTTAGAGTGTAAATATATAAAAATCCAATGGAAAGAAAAATGAGGAAAACCGTATTTCCGTTAAAAATGATGAAAAATACAGCAAAATTATGCAGGGTGTAGGGTGTAGGGAAAAAACGTGTAAAAGATTTTTATTTTTTTAGAACTAAAAAAAACGGATTTATTCGAGGAATTGGGTGCAAACTACACTTTGAAGTTTATTGATTTGC
This sequence comes from Flavobacterium sasangense DSM 21067, assembly GCF_000686885.1. Taxonomy (GTDB): domain Bacteria; phylum Bacteroidota; class Bacteroidia; order Flavobacteriales; family Flavobacteriaceae; genus Flavobacterium; species Flavobacterium sasangense. Next base: position 14,722 of record NZ_JMLU01000038.1, read on the forward strand.
TTTTGATTGTGCTGATGTTGCTAGAAAATTTGAAAAGTAAAAAAACAATAAATGTTTGTGTGGAAATTTGGTTACACCCCTTACACCCTGTTTTTAGTGGTCAGTGGTCGGTGGTCAGTTTGCAGAAAAAAAAGTGGGTATCCTAACGAGAATTTCTTTGTCATTCCAAATTCATTTTTATCTGTTTTGGAGAAACTGAAACAAGTTCAGTTTGACAAGCATTCTATTTTTGGGATACCCACTTTTGATTTTTTTGGGTTTATATTTCGGATTGTCGGTTGGTTTGATCTACTTCTTCGTATGTAAATTCTTTTACTGCGTAGACTGGACTTCCTTTTCGCATTAGTCTTGTGAAATTGTGTTTTTTTAAGGCTTTTCCGATTTTGTTTATAGTTCCATCGGTGATGGTGATTTTTGCTCTTTCGGCTAGTTTAGCTGCTATTTGTGAAGCGTTTAAATAGTGTGTGGCATTTTCTCTATCACAAGGTTCAAACCATGTTAAAAGCAATTCTTCTTCTGGGCTTCGTAGTTGGTATTGTTCGTTGTTTTCGGTTATGTTTTTGATTTCTTCTTGGTCGAACCAATGTCTGAATCCTGTTTTAAATAAATACAAGGCTTGTGATAATACATTGTCAATGTTGATTTCGTGTTGGTATTGGATGTTTTCCACTTCAAAACAAAGGAATCGTCTGCTTCCTGTACTGTCGTTTAAGAATTGCGCTGTGTTGACACTTCCGGCAAAAGATGCGCGTCTTGGCATGGTTTCGTTATTGTGTCCATAGGCTTTTCTCATTCTGATTTGTGTCTTTGTAATGATTTCTTTTAAGCTTCCAATTTCGGAACGGTTTAGGTTTTCTAATTCATCCAGGTTGATTAACATACATTCTGAAAGCTGCACTAAAGTGTCTTTGTTGTTTGGGTTTATGGTTCCAGAGAACAAATACTCTTTTAATTTTCTAGGCACTAGTTTTTCTACCCAAGTGGTTTTTCCTAATCCTTGTTTTCCACTGAATACAATTACCGTATGATTGATTACTTTGTCATCTAAAACACAACCTACCATTGCCACAATCCATTTTTTAAAACACTCTTGCCAAAGTTCTTGTTTTGAAGTGGTTATCGTGTTTGCCAATTCTAAAATATAATCTGTTTTTTCATCATACGACGGTAGATTGAAAAAGTAATCTTCGAACGGATTGTATAATTCACAGAAATCGGAATACAATAGGTTTCTCAATGAAGAAAGGTTTGTTTTGATCCTTCCTTTTAAACATTCGCGAAGCATTGAGTTTTCTATGAAGTCGTTCATTACATGCCATTTCTTTTTAGCCCCACCCGACCTCCCCGAAAGGGAGGAGCCTGAAAGCTGTTGATATTCTAGTTTACCTGATACTATGTTGTGACGGAAATTGTATCGAGATGTTAAAAAGTTTTCAAGTTTGTCGATTGGTGTTATTCTTGTTTTTTCTTCTTCTTCGTCCTCATAGAAGTCGCCTCTCGACTCCGCTCGAGGTGACAGGTTTTGATTGTTTGATTTTTTGAAATTTGATTTATTTAATTGACCGATTTTAGAGCTCTCGACTCCGCTCGAGTTGACAAACTTAGAGTATTCATCTTTACCAAATTCGTGAATGTTTCCGTAGGCGCTGTGTACGGTTTGTGTTACTTCTTTTTCGTCATAGCCAAAGTCTGTTAGTATGAAGCTAAGTGCTTCGTTTAATGAAATGCCTTTTCGGTTTAGGTTGCACGCGAGTTGGTGTACGAATACGTTTCGGCTACCTGTCGCGTATTGCACTTTTTTTTCGGTGAAACGAACGCAGTGGTTGTAGATGGCTTCGCTGTTTTGTGTTGTCGGTTGTTGGTTGTCTGTTTGTCGCACTTCGACAGGCTCAGTGTGACTAGATTGCTTCGTTTCACTCGCAAAGACGATGGCAGCTTCGTTTTGATAGAGGTTATCATCGAATGAGTAGAAACATAGTCGGGTTATGTCTTTTCCGGATTTGTCTATTTCATGGTTTAATAGGGTTTCATAGTGTTTTTGGATGGCTAAAAAGGTTTCTTTGTGGTCTTCTTTTGTAGTGTTTACTTTTACTAAAATCTTTAACCCATTGCCTGATGGACTTATGAAACTTGCATAGGTGTATTCGGATTGGTTGGCTTTATGTTTTGCATTTTGTAAATCGGTTTGACTTAATTTATCGATGTCTAGGATTATGAAATTGGAGTATGCTTCCAGAAATTCCATTTTTCTTCCACCCACAAATTTTCCTGAAGGCGTGAATGCAGGTAATGATTTTTTGGCTTTTTCATAGGCTTCTAGTTTGTTTTCGGCTAATGATTTACGCAAATAGGTTATCCCTGGTCTGTACTTTCCTGTTTTGATTTCGTTCAGGATTTCGGGAATTGTTTTGTGTTCTATTACTTCGTTGAAATTCTTGAAGATTGTTATCATGTTTGAGTGAAAAGTGATTAGTGATTAGTGAAAAGTCTTAGTGGTTGTTCCTGTTTTACAGTCACATACCTCACATGTTCCGTTGCACTGTTTCATACTATTTCCCTTTGAATGATTTGTTGTAGTGTTCTTGTAGTAGTTTTTCAACATCAGAAAGTTTGTAGTAGATTTTGCTTCCTACTTGACTGAATGAGATTTTGCCTTCATCTCTCCAGGTTTGTGCGGTGCGTTTTGAGACTTTCATCAGCATAATGAATTCTTGATTGTCTAAGAAGGTTTCTTTCTTTGGGTCTGGCTTGGCGTTTAGTTGGCTTTGAATTGCATCTAATTTTGCCATTAAGTCGTTGTACTGGTCTTTTGTTAAAATAATTGCTTCCATTTTCGTAGTTTTTAAAAGTTTATGGAGCAAAATTGTGAAGTAAAAAAAAGTCCCTTAGTCCCAATCGGGTCCCAAGGGACTATTATTTTTTAGAGTAAGTTGTCGAGGTCTATTCGTTTGTGGGTCTTTGGTCGTTTATCGCCTCGTGATGGTTTGAGGATGGTTTCGACTGTTTGGGGACTTATTTCGTTGTTATCCTTATCGATGAAATTATTGACGATCATATTTACGATTTCGCCATTAGAAGCATCAATAAATGATTTTCCATCTACAAATAATTCGCGACTTAGTTGGTAGAATATGTCTACTAATTGGTTTAGATTTCCGTTGAATTTCAGTTTTTTAGTTGTTAGTTTTTTCTCCAGTTCTAGTTCTTTTTCCTTCTCAATTTCTGAACGCATTTTGCGAAGGGTTTGTAATTTTTCAATGAATTGAACGCATTGCTGGTCATAAGCTTGCAGCTTGTTGTTGATTGAAATGATGTCGGCTTGTTTGTATTCGAAAATTTCTTCGTTTAAAAACAAGATTTGATCATTGAACGATTCCATTTTTTCAACCTGATGTTTGATTTCAAAAAATGAAAAATAACGATCTTCCGATTCGGCATTGATTAACCTTTTTGGAGTTAATTGTTTGGTTTCTTTTACGCTCGAAGATTGCAGCTCTGTCCGTTTTTTCTCGATGATGTTGTACAATTTATTAAATCTACTCAATGCCTTTTGGCTAAAGAATAGTTCTTCATTGTTGGCTAATAATTTTTCGAATTTGTTTAACCAAGTGTTACCGTCTTGGGCAAGTTGGAGTTGGTAGTTTATGAATTCGGGTAGTTGGGATTGTGGAATTGTAAATACTTTTTCGAGTAAAGCAATACAATAGTTTTCCAGTGTGGGTTCCTGGTCGTGCGTAATGTCAAAAATAGAAGCTGCACTTTGTGCTGTGTCGATGGTTCTCCATTCTGAGAATAATGATTTTTTGATGTTTTGCCCTTTCAAGTTCACGTTTTTTGCCGGTGTTAAATTTGTTCATTATTTGTTATTTGGTTACACTTTTTCCAATGTCACGACTTGAAATGATATAGTTGCTTGAAGTTCAGGTATACTTCAAGTAATTTTCAATATGATTTTGGAAGTTTTTTACTATTTGGGATGCCTAAAATTAGAACAAATTCAGCACCTGTTTGCGTTGGTTTTCGTACAAGTTTTTAACAAAATTGCGAGGGCTTGTATTTGCTAGGGTTTTGGATTTCGAGAGTAAAAAAGCATAAAATTTACCTTCGAAAAAGAAAACGAGAGTAATTTTTTGAAGTAATTACTCTCGTTCTGTTTTAGTAGATGTAGTTGTCAACCGCTTTGTCTAATTCTTCTGAAATGATTTTAGCATATACTTGGGTTGTGCTGATATCTCGGTGGTCCATTAGTTTTGAAACGTGCTCTATTCGCATTCCGTTGTTTAAAGCATTGGTTGCAAAGGTATGGCGGCTTATATGAAATGTTACTTTTACTGGAATTTCTAATTTCTTTGCTATGCGCTGTAATTGAAAATTAGCTGCTTTATTGGCACTTTCTATAAAAGTATAACGGTATTCATCATTCTTTAAATAGAGCTCTTTATTTGTGATTACAGGGAATATAAAGTCATCTTGTTCTGCATTTTCCTTTTTGTATTTATTGATAATGTCTAATGCTAACTGACCAATTTTAAACTGATGCATTCTTCCTGTTTTGCGAATTACTTTTTGTATTCTTCTTTCTTCTTCATTGAAGTGTTTGACTTGAAATTCTAATACATCACTGAATCGTAATCCTCCTGCGAAAATTGAAAAGATAAACATATCGCGATATACACTCGCTTTTGATTTTTCATCTAGTTTATAATTGATAATCGCCTCGAATTGCTCTTTCTTTAAAAACTGTCTTCTGCTTGGGTCTTTCTTTAATTTCAACTTACTAAACGGATACATATATTCAGGAATTAAATCTTCTTTGATAGCTTCTTTGAACATAATTGCTAATATCATAATGGAATAACGTTGTGTTGTATTTCCGTTTTTTAGTTCGTTGCTTAGATAACTCATATAGTCCATTAATAATGAAACTGTAATGTCATCAAAATAAACCTCCTTGGTTCCTACCCATTTTTCGAACTTATCTAAATAGGCATGATAATTTTTATAGGTTGAAATGGAAACGTTGTTTCTGATTCGTTCACAATGTTTTCTGGAATACTCGAAGAAATTTGGTACTTCTTTTCCTTTTATGGCTTCTTTTAGTTTTTTAATGGAAACGGTTTTTACTTTTCGTTCCATGTCGGCAATTTGTCCTTCCGCATCGGCAATTTTTTGAGCAAGTGCAGCATTCATTCGCGCGCTATTAGGATAGCTTTTCTTAACTCTCTGCTTTGCTTCATCCCAATCACTTTCTTTAAGCTTGAGTCCGGCAGTGATAAATTTCGTTTTTCTATCTTTTATAATTCTAATGTACAAAGGGCTTTTACCTGTTTGATCTTTCTGATTGGTGCGTAGTATTAATTTTATAGATGCCATAATTATAGAATATTAGAAATGTTGTACTATATTTGTAAAGCGGTGCAAACGAGTGAAAGTATTGATTTTACTAGTGTTTCATTCTAGTGCAACGGAGTACTAAGGTACAACAATTGGTACAACAAATCAAGTATTTTGATGCTTTTTTATGCTTAAATTTGCTTTAGTATTTTTTATAAAGTCAATAAATACAGTACTTTAAGTGCAAAAGGGTACTTGCAGAATTATTATAGAGATAACAGCGGTTTGCTTCAATGGCTACTTCCGGATTTTCCTACGGAAAATCCGCTGCTGAATGGAATGTTTTGTTATATTTGTGATGGATTGGTGTTGATTCAACGCCACTGAGAGCAAGCC
>NZ_JMLU01000039.1 GCF_000686885.1 Flavobacterium sasangense DSM 21067
GTTGAATAACCTCATTACTCCATAACTCAATTGGTTTATTGTCATGTCTCCAAAATTGAAAATTGGTTGTATTTGAACTTTTTTCAGCTTCTTTCTTAAAATAATCTAACAAAAATTCTTTTCTGCTTTCTTTTGGGTTTTCTTGTATGGCTTTGACAACGCTTCTACTTGTAAACCTTTTAAAATCGCCTAATAAAAGTTCAGGTTTTTGATTTTCTATACTTCTAAAAATTAAATGAACATGGTTGGTCATTATGCACCAAGCATGTATTTCCATTCCTTTGTTTTTTTGACAAAATTCTAAACTTTCTAAAACTAAATCTTTGTATTCATTTCTTGTAAAGACATCCCAGCCAACCCACAACAGCAAAACTTACAAAATATAATCCTTCGGAATTATGAAATTTATAATTTCTACTCATTTTTTCTTTTTATCAAGAATAGTAAAAGCTTTTTTGTTATCAAGTGCCACGCGAATGGATTCGCGCGGGAGCGGGGGGAAATTACATTCCGTACCTACATTCAACTCCAAAACAAATCTAATCAATTTCTATCAAAAAAATACCCCGACGAATCGGGGTTTAATTAGAATATATAATGTAGCGGTATCGACTATTTTTTTAATAAATCTCTAATTTCAGCTAACAATTGCTCTTGTGTTGGGCCTGCTGGAGCCGCTGGAGCTGGTTCTTCTTTTTTCTTCATGCTGTTAATTGCTTTAACCATCAAGAAAATAACAAAAGCAATTACTAAGAAGCTAATAACAGCTGCTAAAAATTTACCATATAAAATTCCGCCATCGGTTTTTAATCCGGCTAGATCTTCAACTTGAGCTGCTTTTAATGCTGGATTCAATAATGCTGGTGTTATTACATCAGATACTAATGAGCTAACGATAGCTCCAAAAGCACCACCAATAATTACTCCAACTGCTAAATCCATTGCGTTACCTTTTGCAATAAAATCTTTAAATTCTGAAATCATTCCCATAGTTTTTAATTTTAAGAGTTAGTTTTTGTTTTAGTATAACGAATATACAAAATTTAAAACAAAATGTTAATTTTTGAAGAAAATTCGTTTCACACGCTGCGAAATTCCAGTCAGTATTTCATAAGGTATCGTACCAATAACATTCGCCATTTCGGTTACTTTCGGATTTTTACCAAAAACAATCACTTCATCTCCAGTTTTACAGGAAATGTTGGTAACATCTACCATCATCATGTCCATGCAAATCGAACCTAAAATTGTAGCTTTTTGGTTGTTGATGGTCACAAACCCTTTTTCATTGCCCCAAGCTCTTCGAATGCCATCGGCATAACCAATAGGAATTGTAGCGACTTTCATTTTTTGAGTCACTCGAAATCTTCGACTATAACCAATGCTTTCTTCGGCTGAAACTTCTCTGATTTGGGAAATGATGGTTTTTAAAGTGCTCACATTTTCCAACACTTTCAATTCTTGTTCGGAATTTCCAATGCCATACAAACCAATACCTAATCGCACCATTTCCATCTGTTTTTCGGCATAATTGAAAATTCCAGACGTGTTTAAAATATGACGAATCGGTTTTGAAGGCAATACTTTTTCTAATTCGGAATACATCGCATCAAAACGTTGAAATTGCAATTTCGTGAAATCATCAAATTGCAAATCATCACTCGCTGCTAAATGCGAAAACACACTTTTCACCTTAACAAAATTGTTGTTTTTTAGTAAGGAACACAATTCGTCTATCAAATGCGGTTCAAATCCTAAGCGATGCATTCCGGTATCCAATTTAATATGAATTGGATAGTGCGAAATATTTTGGTGTTGGGCAATCTTTAAAAATGCTTGTAAACCCGTAATCGAATAAATTTCGGGTTCTAAATTGTAGGCAATCATGGCTCTAAAACTACTATTTTCAGGATTTAAAACCATAATTGGAGTTGTAATTCCTGCTTTTCGTAATTCGATGCCTTCATCTGCAAACGCTACACCTAAATAGTCTACTTTGTGATGTTCGAGCAATTTCGCTATTTCATAACCGCCATTTCCGTAACCAAAAGCTTTTACCATTACCATAATTTTGGTTTCTGGTTTTAGTTTGGATTTGTAGAAATTTAGGTTGTGACTAATCGCATCGAGATTGATTTCTAAAATGGTTTCGTGATTTTTCTCTTCCAACAAAACCACAATTTCATGAAAATTAAATCCGCGTGCACCTTTCACTAAAATGGTTTCGTTTTGAAACGATTGTGTATTAAATTGCTGTAAAAATTCTTGCGTAGTGGCAAACGAAATCACATTAGGTAAATCGTTCAATTGTTTTGCAACGGTTTCACCAATGGTAATAATGCGTTCGATTTTATTTTTCGAAAGCAGTTGTTTTACTTTATTGTAAAGCGTTTCCACGGCAATGCCACTCGTGAAAATATCAGATAAAATAATTGTTTTTTTATCGTGTAATTTTTGTTGTTCTAAGAAATCCAATGCAATTTTCAACGATTGATAATCTACCGAATAACTGTCATCGATGACCAAACAATTGTTGATGCCTTTTTTAGCTTGAAGTCGTAATTCTACTGGATATAATTCCGAAACTCTATTTTGAATAAACGTAATTTCTTCGCCTAAAAACAGCATGAAATTCACGCAAGTAATTACATTTTCAATCGAATTTTCATCCGAAAATGGAATTATTACACTAAAAATGTTGGTTGCGTTTTTAAAAGTTAATTCGGTTTTACCATTTTCATTTTTCTTAGAAACGAAAAGATTCGCACTTTCATCAGAAAAACTCCAAGTATGTTTTTGACTATTTTCTGGGAGTAAAACTTCAATTTCAGCATTTTTTTCCAAGAAAATATCGGAACAATTTTCAAAAAGTTGCACTTTCTCTTTGATTTTGGCCTCGCGATTCGCAAAACCTTCATCATGAACCGAACCAATGTTCGTTAAAATCCCATATTTCGGTTGAATTATCTGTTCTAAATTCGACATTTCATTGGGTAACGAAATTCCAGCTTCAAAAATTCCCAAATCATAATTCCCTTCAATCGCTAAAATAGATAGCGGAACACCGACTTGCGAATTGTAACTTTTCGGATTTCGAACAATCAAATGATTTGGACTTAATAAGAAATTCAACCATTCTTTTACGATGGTTTTTCCGTTGCTTCCCGTAATTCCCACAAATGGAAAATCGAATTGTTTTCGGTAGCCAATAGCAGTTTGTTGTAGCGCTTTTAACGAATTTTCAACGATAATGAAATTCGCTTTTTCGTATACATGTTCCGGAATATATTCGACTACAAAATAACGAACGCCTTTTGCAATCAACTCTTCCAAATACAAATGCGCATTGTGATTTTGACCTTTTATAGCAAAAAATAAGGTGTTACTTCCATTTTGCAACGAACGGCTGTCAATCGAAATATGGCTTGCGCTAAACTCAGTCGAATTTCCGTGAAAAACGCCTTTGCAAAACGAAATAATATGAGTAAGGTTGAGGTTCAATTTATTGATTGTCGTCTTTTTGCTTGTTTACAATTTCAACATCTTTAACTTCCATGTTTTCACGCATGGCTTTAAAATAGGCTGCACGACTTAGTGGTTCGTATTCTTCGGTTTCACCAAGCATAACCAATCTTTTATCATCCGATTTTCTAAAACTATAATGTGCTAAATTTCCAGTGCGTGTACAAACAGCATGCACTTTGGTAACATATTCGGCAGTAGCCATAAGTCCAGGCATCGGTCCGAACGGATTTCCTTTAAAATCCATGTCCAATCCAGCAACGATCACTCGAATTCCTGAATTGGCTAAATCATTACAAACGGCAACAATTTCCTCGTCGAAAAATTGCGCTTCGTCAATACCAACGACATCGCAACCTTGTGCTAAAATTCGAATATTTTCAGCAACAGGAACAGGTGTAGAACGAATTTCATTACGATTGTGCGAAACCACCATTTCGTCGTCATATCGAGTGTCGACAGCCGGTTTGAAGATTTCTACTTTTTGTTTAGCAAACTGAGCGCGTTTTAGTCGGCGAATTAATTCTTCGGTTTTACCCGAAAACATGGAGCCACAAATTACTTCAATCCAGCCAAATTGTTCTTGTTGATTTACGGTATTTTCGAGAAACATTTTGTATCTTTCGTACGTTAAAAATTATTTTCTGTTACATTTGTAATCAAAACAAAATTATTAAAAAAGTATCGATATATTCAATTCCATCCAATAAAGTTATGAAGAAAAGAGTAAGCGCTGAATTAATCAGTATTGCCCACCGAATTTTAAAGTTGAAAAATCATTCAGAAACCATTCAATTGCAGCAAGAAGCGAAAAATTTGTACGATCAATTGACGATTTTACGCTTTTATGAAGAGAATTTCGAATTGGTGAAAAACGAAATTTCAGAAGAAGTTTTGGAAGCGAAATTAGAAGGAAAGCAAGCCGATGTTTTTGAACAACCAATTCCTGTTGTGGAAGCAATTGCGCCTGCAAAAGAAGAACCAGTTGTTGAAGAACCTATTGTAGAAGAAAAAGCTCCAACAACTCCAATTGAAGAAGAAAAAATTGTGGTGGCGGAGTTGATTGTGGAAGATGATGAAGATGAAGAGGAGGAAGTATTGATTACTTCAATGGAAGAAGAACCAATTGAAGAGGAAATTATAGAAGAAGTACCAGTTGTTGAGACTCCAAAAGCAGAAGAACCAGCGAAACAAATTTCGTTTGAAGATTTATTGGTGCACGATTACCAAGAATTGGATTTTGTAAAAGTGGAAGATGTTCCAGCTGAGGTAGCAAATGCTGTAGAAGCTGTTTTTGAAGCGCCAACTCCTGTTGTAGAAGAAGTTATTGCAGAAGTTCAACCAGAACCTGTAGTAGAAACTCCAAAAGTATTAGAAGAAGAAGTAAAAGCAACTTTTGAGAAAGTAAGCCAAGAACCAAAAATCAGTTCGTTAAACGATAGATTGAATAAGGCTATTACTTTTGGCTTAAATGATAGAATCGGATTTGAGAAGAAATTATTTGGCGGAAGTTCGGATGATTTTAATCGTGTGGTTTCGCAATTGAATACGTTTGATAGTTTTGAAGAAGCGAAAGCTTTCGTAGATGATTTCGTAAAACCGGATTATAACAATTGGGAAGGTGCTGAAGAATTCGAAACGCGTTTCATGGAAATTGTGGAGAAGAAGTTCAATTAGTTTGTTGTTTATTGTTTATGGTTGGTGAGTTATTCAAACAAATGAATTCTTTTTTAAACCATAAACCATAAACTTTTAACCACAAACAAAAAATAAATGAGTAAATTATATATCGTTCCAACGCCAATTGGCAATTTAGAAGACATGACTTTTCGTGCGATTAAAGTACTGAAAGAAGTTGATTTAATTTTAGCAGAAGACACGCGTACCAGCGGAAAATTGCTAAAACACTTCGAAATTGCAACGCATATGCACAGCCACCACATGCACAACGAACACAAAACCGTTGAAAATTTGGTCAAGCGATTACAAGCGGGCGAAACCATTGCTTTAATCAGCGATGCTGGAACTCCAGCCATTTCAGACCCAGGATTTTTGCTTACGCGCGCTTGTGTGGAAAACGGAATTGCGGTGGAATGTTTGCCAGGAGCAACAGCTTTTGTTCCAGCTTTAGTGAATAGCGGTTTGCCCAATGATAAATTCGTATTCGAAGGATTTTTACCCGATAAAAAAGGAAGACAAACCCGATTTTTAGCCTTACAAGAAGAATATCGTACGATGATTTTCTACGTATCGCCACACAAATTAAACAAAACCTTAGCCGAATTTGTGCAATATTTCGGAGCCGAAAGACCGGTTTCAGTATCTCGAGAATTATCCAAATTACACGAAGAAACCGTTAGAGGAACTGCAGAAGAGGTTTTAAAACACTTTGAATCGAAACCTGCGAAAGGGGAGATTGTTGTGGTTGTGGGAGGTAAAAAATAGTATTCAGTGTTCAGTTTTTAGTGAGCAGTTCTAATTCAATTTAAATATGAAGGTTTTAATATTAGGATTAATTTCAATTTTAACCTTGAGTTGTTCAAGACATTGGGATTTTTCGTTATGGGAACAGAAGATTGAAAATTCTAGTTACTCTATTTACAAATTTAATGCGTCAGGTGGACGTGATTCGATGATTTCAGGAATTAAAATTTTAGACACGCTAAAAGGATTTAGTCAAAATGATGTGACAACTGGACATAAATTGAACTATTTATTGTCAGTCCCAACTAATAATCAAATAAAAGGAATTTATAGGCTTGATGATCCAAGTATTCAGAGTAAAAAAATTCCCAATATTGAAAATTTTAATATTGATGTTTTTGGGAAAAAAGATGGTAACAAAAGTACTCTAGAAAAATATAAATTTAAATCTTTTAATGAATCTAAAGATAGTATAGTTTTTTATAAGAACGTTTCCGTTTTTATTGATGGTGTAGATTGTGATAAAATCACTTTACCAAAAGGTAATGTATATTTGTTTTCAAAAGATTTTATTTATGTCGAAGAAATAGTCGTTGAAAAAATTGTTATTACAAGTTCAAATGAAATTATTTATGACACAAAATCATTTATTCCGATAAATAAGACAAGGATAAGTGAATTTTCAGATTATGGAATTTTCAAACCAATAAATAATATTGGCTATTAATTTTAATATTCATCTGTATGATGATTATCATCCTTAAAAAATTGCTTCCTTTTTAGATAATTGTTTTTTTATTAAATAATTTCAGATAAAATCCAACGAGATTACATTTTAATGCTGGGTTAAATGAAAAAAAGCAGCATCTCTGTTAAAAAGAATAGCTAGTAGTAATTAATTAAATTCGTGCATTCGTAGCACTAAAAAAACATGGAAACACACAACATAACCACCACCTGGAAAGGTAACATGCAATTTGAATCCACGAACCCAAGTGGCGATGTCATTTCAATTGATGCCGGACCAGAAAATGGAGGAGAAGGAAAAGGCTTGCGTCCCAAAGCGTTGATGTTATCGGCTTTAGCGGGTTGCACAGGTTTAGACGTAGCTTCGTTAATGGAAAAAATGAAGTTAGAAGTAGCCGATTTCAAAATTGAAACTTCAGGAGAATTAACCGAAGAACACCCCAAAACGTATCACACAGTAAAAGTGAATTATCATTTTTATGGCAATAATTTAGACGAGAAAAAGCTAGAAAAAGCAGTGAATTTATCTGTAGAAAAATATTGTGGTGTGATGGAAATGTTCCGTCAATTTGCAAAAGTTGAGGTAGCGATTTTTTATCATAAATAATAAATTTTTGCCACGGATTACAGGATTACCACGGATTTAATCCCTATAATATGTGTAATCTGTGGCTGAAATAAAAAATATTTATACCTTTGTCATTCAATTATATAAGCCAAAATAACAGAGTTCAAACTAAAGTTCTGAATTCTAATTTCTAAATTCTAATTTTTAAAACTATGCGTTGGAATCCAAAATCTAAGCCAAATCCAGAAAAAGTTCAAGCCATTCAGCAAGCACTTCAAGTCGATGAAATCATCGCGACACTTTTAGTTCAACGAGGGATCGAAACCTTCGAACAAGCCAAAACCTTTTTCCGTCCCACTTTAGCCGATTTACACAATCCGTATTTGATGAAAGATATGGACAAAGCTGTTGCGCGAATAGAAAAAGCCATTGCTAACAACGAAAATATCTTAGTTTTCGGTGATTACGATGTCGATGGGACAACAGCAGTTTCCTTAGTTTCTAGTTATTTACGTAGTTTTTATCCCAATGTTGCGACTTACATTCCTGATAGATATGCAGAAGGTTACGGCATTTCTTATATGGGAATTGACTATGCTGAAGACAACGATATTTCTTTAATTATTGCGTTGGATTGTGGCATCAAATCGATTGATCATGTCAATTATGCCAAAGCAAAAAATATTGATTTTATTATTTGCGACCATCACCGACCAGGCGATATTTTGCCCGATGCGGTTGCCGTTTTAGATCCAAAACGAGAGGATTGTTCTTATCCGTATGATGAATTATGCGGTTGCGGTGTTGGGTTTAAATTGATTCAAGCTTTAGCTGAAAATCGAAATCAAACCATTGATGATTTAGTGGAATATTTAGATTTAGTAGCGACTGCTATTGCTGCTGATATTGTTCCGATTACGGGTGAAAATCGAGTGTTGGCGAAATTTGGTTTGGAAGTGATTAATTCGAATCCGCGACCTGGAATAAAAGCGCTAATTCAAAATGTAAAGAAAAAAGTGTTGACAATTACGGATGTTGTCTTCATAGTCGCACCAAGAATCAATGCCGCAGGAAGAATCAAACACGGAAACGAAGCGGTTGCTTTATTAACCGAATACGATTTAGGCCAAGCCGAACAATTTGCTTCCGAAATTGAACAACACAATTCCGATAGAAAAGAATTAGACAAACAAATTACCAAAGAAGCCTTACTTCAAATTGAAGAAAATAACGAACAAGTACGATTTTCAACTGTTGTATATCAAGAAAATTGGCACAAAGGCGTTATTGGAATTGTGGCTTCAAGATTGGTAGAAAATTACTATCGTCCAACCATTGTTTTTACGAAAAGTGGCGAAAAATTAGCAGCTTCGGCACGTTCTGTGAAAGATTTTGATATTTATAATGCTTTGGAAACGTGTGCGGAACATTTGGAGCAATTCGGTGGCCACATGTATGCTGCTGGAATGACACTTTTGGAAGAAAACTACGAAAATTTCAAAAATGCCTTCGAAAAAGTAGTACAAGAAACCATTCATCCCGATTTGTTGACTCCAGAAATTTCATACGATGCCGAAATCGAATTATCTGAAATCAATCCGAAATTAATGCGTTTGTTAAAACAATTTGAACCTTTCGGACCTGAAAATATGACACCATTGTTTTTAGCGAAAGGATTAACTGATTCAGGTTATGCAAAAACATTAGGTTCCGATAACGAACATTTGAAAGCATTTGTAAAAAAAGGAAATTCGGAATCTTTTGGTGCGATTGGTTTTGGATTGGGAAATAAATTAGACTTGGTTGTCAACAAAAATAAATTTGATGCAATTTTCTCTTTGGAAGAAAATGAATGGAAAGATACTGTAACTTTGCAATTGCAATTACGCGATATCAATACTTCAAATGGCTAAAAAAGATCCATTTTCATCTTTACGAATACCCGAATTTCGCTGGTTTTTAGCCATGCGATTGTTTATTGTTTTGGCTTGGTCGATGCAATTTGTATTGATAGAGTGGGAAGTGTATCGCATCACAAAAGACCCGTTATCATTGGGATTAATTGGTTTAATGGAAATCATTCCCGCAATAAGCATGGCATTGTTTGCAGGACACATTGTAGATCAAAATGAGAAGAAAGGCTTGTTAATCAAATGTTTTTCTGGATTAGCAACAATCAGTGCTTTGTTATGTTTGTTAGTGCATCCGAATTTCATCGAATCTTTTTCAAAAAACACCATTTTATACGGAATTTACGCTTTAGTTTTCGTGGGCGGAATCATACGCGCGTTTTTAATTCCGTCTGTTTTTAGTCTATTGGGATTGATTATTCCGAAAAAAGAGCAACCTAACGCAGCGACATGGAGTAGTTCTACTTGGCAAGTGGCGGCTGTAATTGGACCTGCTTTGGCGGGATTTTCAATTGGTTGGTTTGGCGCATTTTGGTCGTTGATTTTTGTGGTTTTTTGTGTGATTATGGCTTTAGCCGTATTGACACAAATTGAAAGAAAACCGATTTTAAATCCAAAATTAGGCGAACCGATTTTCAAAAGTTTGAAAGAAGGATTATCTTTTGTATTCAGTTCAAAACCTATTTTGAATGCTATTTCTTTAGATATGTTTGCGGTTTTATTTGGTGGAGCCATTGCTTTATTACCAATTTTTGCACAAGATATTTTAAAAGTGGGTTCGGAAGGATTCGGAATTTTAAGAGCAGCTCCAGCTATTGGAGGTTTAATTACCATGTTGATTTCAACATCCATTCCATTACATCAAAAAGCAGGTAAAAAGTTATTATTAGCTGTTTTCGGATTTGGAATTTGTATTATTGTTTTCGGATTATCGACTAACTTTTGGCTATCGGTCGTAGCTTTATTCTTGAGTGGTGTAACGGATGGAATTTCAGTAGTAATTAGACAAACAATCCTACAGATTTATACGCCTGACCACATGCGAGGGCGAGTTTCTTCAGTGAATTCGATATTTGTGGGTTCTTCTAACGAATTAGGTGCCTTTGAAAGTGGCTTAGCTTCCAAAATTATGGGAGTAGTTCCAGCAGTTGTTTTTGGTGGAATGATGACGTTAGGAATTGTAGGAGTTACGGCTGTAGCATCACCAAAATTCAGAGAATTGGATATCGAAAAAGATTTGGAAACGATTTAATTTTTGAATTCTTTCAACTCCATTTTTTCTCCATCAAAAACGCCATAGGTAAAATAACCAATCCAGTCGCCTAAGTTTATGTATTTAGAATTTTCTTTTAATTCGATTTCCAATGGTAAATGACGGTGACCAAAAACGAAGTAATTGTATTCTTTAGTTTCTAACTTTCGTTTACAGTATTGTACTAACCATTCGTTGTCTTCTCCTAAATATTTTACATCTTCTGCACCAGAAATCAGTTTATTTTTTACGGATAAATATTGGGCTAATTTCACACCAATATCGGGATGTAACCAACGGAATAACCATTTTGAAAACGGATTGGTGAAGACTTTTTTCATTCGTTTGTAACCCATGTCACCAGGTCCTTTTCCATCACCGTGTCCGATTAAAAAAGTTTTTCCGTTAAATGTGAATTCTTGATTATCGTGATAAACAGGAATATTTAACTCTTTTTGAAAATAATCGTGCATCCATAAATCGTGATTTCCAACGAAGAAATAAATTGGAATACCAGAGTCTTTAATTTCAGCTAATTTTCCTAATACTCTTACGAATCCTTTTGGGACAACGGTTTTGTATTCGAACCAAAAATCGAATAAATCGCCAAGTAAAAAGATAGCATCTGCATCTTGTTTAACTACATCTAACCATTGAATGAACTTTTGTTCTCTTGGAAAACTTAATTCTGGTGTTGGAGCGCCAAAGTGTTGATCGGAGGCGAAGTAGATTTTTCTTGTTGCTTTCAATTTTTCGGATAGTTTTAACAAAAATACATAAAAAATTACGAAAGAATTTTTTTATTTACAGTTCCAGAGGCAATCCAAGAAGAGATTAACCCAAGAATTATGATTGTCATAATTACAATCGCCATGTTTTGCCATTCAAAAAGTACAGGATAAGGCATGGTAGGTGTAATCATGATGAATGAAAAATGCTGTTGAAGTAGAATTATACCTATAGCTAATCCTAACCCTATAATCAAACCAAATAAGGTAATGATAATTCCTTGTGTGAAAAATATATTGCGAATAGCTTTTTGTGTAACACCAATGTTATATAATGTTTTAAGATTGTCTCTTTTGTCAATAATAATCATTACAATAGCTCCAGCAAGGCAAAACAAGGTAAGAATTACAACTAATGTGCTAAATAAATAAATGAACAAGTTTTCCGATTGTAGCATTTTATATAGCGAATCGTTTAGTTGAGCTCTATTTTTTATTTTAATGTCATTTCCTAAAATAGAATTGAGCTCTTTTCTAGCTTTATTTTCGTCTGTATTAGGTTTTAATTTGATTTCAATATTTGTGATTTCGTTGTTTTTCAGGCCAAGAAAATGTTGGGCTAACCCAATAGAACAAAAAACATATTTACCATCTAATTCTTCATTAATAGAGTAAATACCAGAGGGGAACAGTAAAGATTTATTGAAAGCTTCGTTTGCGTTTTCAATATCACCTTTTCCGGGTTTTGGAACATAAGCCTCTAAAGCATTATTGTAATCAAATAAACCTAAACCTAATTTTCTGCTAATATCAGCCCCAATGACTACGCTTTCAGAATTGGTTTCAAACCATTCTCCTGCGTATAGATGTTTGTTAAAATCGGTTACTTGTATAAAATGATTGTCAACTCCTTTTATATGTGCCACCAATTCTTTATTATCATACATAAAATAAACACGCTCTTCAATAATTTTACTGAAGGAAGTGATATTGTTACTTTTTTTAAGTAATTCTTCTTGTTTTGGACTGACTAAAAAGGTTTTGCCTGATGTAGTTTCAATTCGTAAATCTGGGTCCGAAGCATTAGCAAAATTCAAACTAAATTCTTTCAAACCACTAAAAACCGACAAGAAAACAAAAAGAGCCATAGTACTTGCTATAATTCCAACAGAAGCAATTCCAGTAATAATGTTAATTGCTTTGTTTCTGCTAAAACTAACAGCGTAACGTTTGGCTATGTAAAAGGAAAGGTTCAAATTACGATTTCTTTCTTTTTTCTAATAAATCTGGATTTTCAATTGGATTTTCTTCCCCAGTTAATGCTTTATCAATTTTTTCGATGTAATCTAAGCTATCATCAATGTAGAAAATCAAATTTGGAACTTTTCGCAATTGATTCTTTACACGTTGCGCCAAATCATGTTTAATAAGTGGTGCGTTGCTTTTTACAGCAGCTAAAATTTCTGGAGCTTTATCGGTTGGGAAAACGCTTAAATGTACTTTTGCAATAGATAAATCTGAAGTTACATTTACTTTTGAAACCGAAATTACCAGGTTGTTGATGTTATTTTTACGGATTTCACCTTGTAAAATCGATACCAAGTCGTTTTGTAAAAGTGCCCCTATTTTTTTTTGTCTATTTGTTTCCATGGTGCAAAAATACATAAAAATTCATCAAGGCGTATTCTTTTGTACTATATATGAATGTCCTCGAATAACCGTTTGTTGTTTTTTGTTAACTTTGTTCGCATTAAAAAAAATAATAAGATGAGAAAAATTGAACATATAGGTATAGCTGTAAAAAGTTTAGAAGTTTCAAATGTTTTGTTTGAAAAATTATTTGGACAACCGCCATACAAGGAAGAAGAAGTGGCTAGTGAAGGAGTTAAAACCTCTTTTTTTATGAATGGACCAAATAAAATAGAATTGTTAGAAGCAACAAATCCAGATAGCCCAATTGCTAAATTTTTAGAAAAAAAAGGAGAAGGAATCCATCACATCGCTTTTGACGTAAATGATATTAATGAAGAAGTTATTAGGCTAAAAAACGAAGGTTTTGTAATTTTAAATGAGATTCCTAAGAAAGGGGCTGATAATAAATTGGTTGTGTTTTTACATCCAAAAGGCACTAATGGCGTGCTAGTAGAGCTTTGTCAAGAAATAAAATAAAGTTTAAAAAAAGATTTGGTTGCCTTAAAAATTAGTCTTAATATTGCAACTTCAATACTGGTCCTATAGCTCAGTTGGTTAGAGCACCTGACTCATAATCAGGTGGTCCCTGGTTCGAGCCCAGGTGGGACCACAAGATTAAGAGTCCAAGTCATGAAAATTGATTTGGACTCTTTTTTTATGCCTATAAATTAGTGTTTTAGCTATACCTCCCTGTTTTTACCAATTCTTTATCCATAAAATTTAATGCTTTTTTAAATTCAAAAAGGTTTCATAAAAGGTTGCATTTTTTCAAAAAAGGTTGCATATCAATTCTCTTATTTTCAACACATTAAAAACTAATAGAAATGCAAAAATTAAAAATATTATTTATCATTTTTACTGCAAGAATCAATAAAAATGGATTGGTTCCTGTTTTTTGCAGACTTACATACAAAGGACAAAGAAAAAATTTTTCTGTTGGATTACATATTGACCCTAACAAATGGAATAGTAAACAACAATTAGTTAAACCTCCTAATGAAGAAAACAATATTATAAACACCCAGTTAAGCCTGATTAAGAATAAAATTAATCAGGCTTTTTTAATGCTTCAAATTCAAGAAAAAGAGTTTGATGTAGAAGATATTTATAACAATTATTTGGGCGAATCTTCAAAGAAAGATAAATCTGTATTACAACTATTTCAAGAACATAATGATAAGGTTGAAAAATTAGTTGGTAAAGAATACGTTTTGCCAACACTTTGGAAGTTCAAACAAGCAAAAGTACTTCTCAAGGAATTCATTAAAAACCATTTTAAAAAAAGTGATTATTCATTTAATGACTTAGACCTTAAATTTATACAAGATTATGAGTTCTATTTAAAAGCAGACAAGAAATTAGCTTTAGCAACTGTAAACAAGACAATTCAGAGATTTAGAAAAGTTGTAAAAATTGCAATTTCTCAAAACATCATTAATACAGACCCTTTCATTCTGTATAAGGTTAAAAGAACTAAAAAAGAAATAGTTTATTTAACTACAGAAGAATTACAGACATTAGAAAAACATAAATTTTCACAAGAAAGATTACAGCAAGTAGCAGATATGTTTATTTTCTGTTGTTATACAGGACTAGCCTATAATGAAATGAGTGAATTAAAAACTTCTCACATTATTACTGGATTTGATGGAAATGATTGGATTCAAATGAAGCGTAAGAAAACAAATCATCAAATATCAATTCCTTTATTGCCTATGAGCAAATTAATAATTGATAAATATTTCGAAAGCAACAAATTAGAGGTATTACCCAAAATAAGTAATCAAAAATTCAATTCCTATTTAAAAGAAATTGCTGATATAGTTGGTATAAGCAAGAATCTAACTCATCATCTGGCTCGTAAAACATTTGCAACAACTGTACTACTCTACAATGATGTACCAATGGAAATTGTATCAGAACTTTTAGGGCATTCGAAAATGAGTATTACACAAGAACATTATGGTAAAGTAGTTCAAAAAAAAGTCAGTCAACATATGAGTTTGTTATCTGAAAAACTTAAAAGTTAAATCTTATAATTTGCAAGAATTGCAAAAATTGTATTTCTTGCAATGTTTAATAACTAGAATCAAATATTTATGAATCAGTACGATTGGAAAAACTACACTAATAACAGACTTGAGTTAGCAAATTTATCTTCTAATCAATTTTCTGTTGTTGAAGTGAGTTATGAAAATTTACCTGATGAGCTTGTGAAGCTTATAAAACCATTTTATTTAAAGTATCAAACTATTCAAATTCCAAATTTTAATAAAAATCTATTAACGGAACTATTACAATTATATAGTTTAGATTTTACAATTGAGCAATTTATTACCATTGGCTGTTCATTACAAGACCAATTTGATTTTGCATTAGATATTAATGGAGATGAACCATTATTAAATGATTTTGATTTAGAAAAAACAGATTACAAATCATTATTTAATATATTGGAAAGGTTTTTATTTGCAGAAAATCATAAAAATCTACATTCGATTTTATTTAAGTTTAATCAAACCCAAACTACAAAAATCAGCAATTTTTTTATTGTAAGAGATTTGCTTGAAGCTATCTGTATTGGTTATGGCATTACTAAAGATAATTTTCAAGAAAGAAAAGCTGAAGTTTTAGAAAATACAAATCAAGTAATACTATCAAAGTTGTCAGAAAAAGTAAAAGTAGATTTTGCTCAAACATTGTATTATCAAATAGAACCAAAATTTTCTAAAGATGCTGATGTATTGCGATTTTTAGGAACGTTTTTTCATATATTCCAAGTTCCTACAAATAAAAGATTTTCTATTGACCTCTACGAAGAAATATCTGAAACCCTAAAAGCAATTGATATAAAAAATTTCAGACACTATATTAATGGCAGATTAAAGCTCCTTCACGATTAATTTTGAAACAAAAACTTCCTGTTTTTTGATTTTAGGTGTTTCAAACCACCCTCTCATAGTTACTTAATTTTGTCGCCAGAAAAATGGGAGAGTCCCATTTGATAAAATTAAATAATAAAAATAATGAAAAAAAAATCATTAATTAGTTGGACGGATTTTACATGGAATCCGTGGAGAGGATGTAGTAAAGTATCCGCAGCTTGTAAATTCTGTTATATGTTTAGATACTATAATAGACTAGGGATAGACCCGAAAATTGTAACCAAACAAGAAGGCAATATGAATTATCCTCTTAGTTTGAAGAAAGGTGAAAAAATATTTACCTGTTCCATGTCTGATTTCTTCCATGAAGGAGCAGATGAGTGGAGAAATGAAGCTTGGGAAGTTATTAAGAAAACTCCCCACCACACTTATCTGATTTTAACTAAAAGACCAGAAAGGATAAAAGAATGTTTACCAGAGGACTGGTGTAGAGAAAATTATGCCCATGTTTGGTTAGGTGTTACAGTAGAAAGTCAAAATGAAGTCCATAGAATTAAGACTTTGGGGGAAGTTAAATGTGAAATCAAATGGGTATCATTTGAGCCTCTTTTAGGAGATATCCAATTAGGAAAAGAAGAATTAGAAATAATTCAATGGGCTGTGTACGTCTTCAAACTAAATTGGACTTTTGCTAAGAGAGTATTTAGTTAATAATTCAAAGATAAAAGATTTTTTTGATTAGTTGTTAATTTTGATTTTTGGTACTCATTTCTTCGGTTTATAATAGCCATTTTCTTTAATCGTTCACGTTCTTTTAAAATTAATTCACCTCTTCCAAAATACACGTCTGCAGGAGTTAAGTTGTTTAATGATTCATGATAGCGTTCATTGTTATAACGATAAACAAACTTTTCTAAAGCAGCTTCTAATTCTTCTGGAGCGAAGTAATTATCAAGT
>NZ_JMLU01000040.1 GCF_000686885.1 Flavobacterium sasangense DSM 21067
ACTAATATAACCGCAATAAGTAAATCGTGAACTACCGCATCTGCTGCTTCTAAAGTAAAAATCGTACTGTCTTTTGCGATTTCTAATTGTAATCCTTTTGATTTATAATCGTTTTCTAATTTGTTGATGGTTTTTACTAATTCTTCACTTACCGCTACAGCATTCGCATCAGATTGTTTTACAATTTGTAAAAGAATAGCACTTTTTTGATCTACACGAGCAACTTTTTCAGCAATCTTTTGAGTGTCTTGAACATCAGCAATATCACCTAAACGAACTTGAATTCCGTTTTTAGAAGATACAATTAAGTTTCTTAATTCTTCAACATTCTTATATTTTCCAGCTAAACGGATTAATATTTTTTGGTCACGCGTTTGAATGTTTCCTGTAGGGAAATCCAAATTTGACGATAAAATATTTTGTTGCACTTGCGGAATCGAAAGTCCGTAACCTTGCATTTTTACTGCATCAAGATTTACTTGAATTTCTCTCTCTTGTCCACCAATAATGTTTACTTGCGCGACACCTTGAACACGAGATAAAATTGGAGCTAATTTTTTATCAATTAAGTCGTAAAAAGCAACTTCGTCCATTTTTCCGTTGGCACCAATTGTCATAATTGGTAAATCACTCAAGGAGAATTTAGTTAACGAAGGTGTTTCTGCATCATCTGGTAAATCACTAATGATGGCGTTAATTTTACGTTGCGCATCGTTCATCGAAACATTTACATCAGCATTTGAAGTTAATGTAATGGATACGGTTGATAAACTTTCGTACGATTTGGCATCAATTTTTTTGATGTTTTCTAAAGAAGCTACGGCATCTTCAATTTTTTTAGTTACCGTATTTTCAATTTCACTTGGCGATGCACCAGGATAAATTGTCGCAATTGTAATTACGTTGGTTTCAAATTTAGGAATCAATTCGTAACCTAAATTGCTATAACTGAACAGTCCACCAAGTGTTAGAATTGTAAACAATACAATTACTAACGACGGACGTTTGATCGATATTTCTGCTAATTTCATATGTTTTTATTATTTAATAACTTCAACAGCGTTTCCGTCTTGTAAGTTGATTTGTCCAGTTACAATTACAATTTCTCCGTTAGATAATCCGTCTAAGATTTCTACTTTATCTCCTAAAATTCTACCTGCTGTTACTTTTTTAAGTTTAGCTGTTCCGTTTTCAATTACAAAAATTTCGTTGCTGCTAACACTTCCAACAAATGCATTTCTTGGTACAATTTTCAACGTTTGTTTTTGTTGGTTCGAAGCAAATTTTGCTGTTCCATACATTCCCGCTTTTAAGTCGTTTGAAGTGTTATTTGTGATTTCAATTTCAACTGGGAAGTTTAAACTTGCATCTGCTTTTGGAGCAATGAAAGTAATTTTTCCAGTAAATTCTTTGTCAGGATACACGTTTGAACCTACTTTAATTACGCTTCCTACTTTTAAGCTAGCTACTTGACTTTCGTTAACCGTAACTTTTAATTTTAATTTAGATACGTTTACAATTTCGAACAATTCTGTTGGTGGCATTCCAGATAAAATAGATCCTGGTTCAATGAATTTTTTATTGATAAAACCATTAATTGGCGCTTTAATTCTAGTATCACCTACGTTGATATTAGCTTGCGTTAAATTTGCTTTAGCATTTACCATTGCTAATCTTGCTTGGTCTAATTGTTGTTTCGTTACACCACCTGTTTTAAAAGCATTTTCAAATCTTGTATAATCTGCAACAGCGTTTTGATATACCGCATTTGCGTTTTGAGCATTTACGTTAATAACATCACTTCTTACAATAGCAAGTGTTTGTCCTGCTTTTACATAATCACCTTCTTTAACTAAAACTTGAGTTACTTTCCCGGATTTTTCAGCAGAAAATTTTAATTCTTGAATTGGTTCAAAGTTTCCGTTTGATACGAAATCTAATGAAACTTCTTCTGTTTTTACCGTATCCACTTTTACTGAAACTGATGCGTTTTTTTCGGCTACGATTGCTGTTTTAGCTTCGTTTTCTGCTTTGTTTTTAGTTAATATAAATCCGATTATACCTAATGAGGCTAAAATGATTACTATGGTTATAATTGTCTTTTTCATTTTAATTATTTATTGGTTAGTGTTTTAAGTTCGCCTTTTGATTTTATGAATTGAATTTCAGCTAATTTGTATTCTAAAATAGCATTAGTATAATTGTTTTGTGCTTCTACCATTGCGTTTTCAGCATCTAATAAATCGGTTAATGCAGCTAATCCTTGTGTGAAGTTGTTATTGGTATTATCAAAAACTTCTTTAGCAAGTTGCGCGTTTTCCTTTTGATTGTTGATGGTTATCAAACTGTTTTCAAGTTGTTTTTTTGCATTATCAAACGCTAAATCCAAAGCTAATTTTGTGTCATCAAGATCTACTTTTATCGAACTTAATGCATTGTTTGCTTGTCTTACTTTTGCTCTTGTTCCAAATCCTGTAAATAATGGAACTCTTAAACTTAATCCAATAGAAGAAAAGTCTGACCAATAAACACCATCAGCTGGTTTTGCAAATAATGGCATTTCTGGACCTTGACCAATATAATTGTAACTTCCAGTTAATGATAGTGTTGGATAATAAGCTGCTTGAGCTGCCTTTTTTTGGTAGGTTAATAATTGTTCTTGTTTTTTAAGTAACAAATATTCGGTTCTTCTAGTAACATCAGCTGTTGATGATAAGTCTTGTGGTGTAACTTCAAAAGCGGTATTAGGAATGATGATTTTGTTTTCCATTGGCATTCCCATATAAAATTTTAAGGCATTCTCTTGAAGCGAAATCGCATTTAAAATTTGCTGACGAAGTGAATTGATATTGTTTACACGAACGGTAATTCTATCGTAATCAATTTTTTTAGCCAAACCATTGTCATATTGCCCTTTGATGATGTCTTTTACTTTGTTTGTGTTTTTCAAATTGTTATCAACTACAATAAGTTTTTGTTGTTGCACATATACTTGATAATAGGCATTTGCAACACGTTCGATAACTTGTTCTTCAGTTAATTGTGCGTTTATTTGGTAAAATTCTCTGGTAGATTTTGCCGCTTTTAAACCTGTAAAAACCGATTGGTCAAACAAAGCTTGATTTAAAGAAACGCCTGCTACCGAGTTCCATTCTTGTCCAAGTGGTGCTAAAATTGTAGTTCCTGGAGCTCCAAAGAAATCGCCTGGTAAAGCATTTAATTGGAGAATAGGATTGTATGTCATGCTTCCATTAGCCGAAATTTGCGGTAAAGCTCTCGAACGAACTTCTTGAATTTTATACTCGCTATTTTCTACTTCTAATTTTGCTTTCTTAGCTTCTGCTTTGTTTTCAAGCGCAAAAGTTATAGCATCTTTTAATGTTAGTGGTGTCACTTCTTGCGCACTTACCGACAGTGTAAAAGTTAATAATGTTATGAGAATTGTTTTCTTCATTGTTTATATAATTGGATTTTTAAGGTGTTTTTCTAATTCGATAATTCCTGCTAAAGTTGCCATTGCTCTAATGTGATATTCCAAAGCTTTTACTTCTAATTCTTCAGCTTCAATACCTGATGCAGTGTTTTCATTGATGTTGAAGATTAATATCTGATAAAATTTCACATACTCATCAATAACCACATTTTCTCTGTACAAGCCTTCTTTGATTCCTTTAATGATGTTTTTTCGAAAGCAAACTATTAATATTTCTGATTGGACAGTTAGAACTTTTTCATATATTTCAAGATAATGTTTTTTTAATTGGTAAAGAGGTGATGTATCAGACCCTTTAAACATCTCTCTAAACATTCTTTTCATCTCAAAATTTTCTTCTATTGCATTCAAATTTAGATTTTCAATTTTAATAATAATTTCTTGGACTTCGCTAAATGCTAATTCAATAGTATTTTCTATCAAAATATCTTTATTGCTAAAATACTTGTATATGGTTTTTTTAGATATTCCTATTTCACTTGCGATATCATCCATAGTAACACTTTTGAATCCTAGCTTCAAAAACATAAGTTTTGCGGTTTTTATAATTTGCTCTTTCATCATTTTTTTTTTGCAAATATACAAAGAAAACTTTAGCACCAAAATAGTTTCCGAGTTTTTTTAGAAAAATTAACATTTAATTATTGAAAATTTAAATAGGCATTAAGTATTTTTTACATTACTCTTTATGTTTAATAAATCATTTATGTTTAAAAACAAATTTCTTTAAAGGTCATTTATCAAGAAAATATTTTGTTTTAATCATCATCTATAATCTATTTTGATGGAAAAGTGAAAGTAACCACTAAGAAGTTTCAGCTTTAAAATTTTGTATAGATAATTTGTTTTTTAATATTTTCATATCGTCACACACTTTTCTATCTAATACTTTAGCATAATGCTGGGTTGTGTGAAGGTTTTTGTGTCCTAGCATTTTACTAACCGTTTCAATTGGAACTCCATTTGTTAATGTTACAGAGGTTGCGAATGTGTGTCTCGCCATGTGGAACGTTATTTCTTTTGGGATGTCACATAAATCACCAATTTCTTTTAGATAAGCATTCATTTTTTGGTTTGTTAAAATTGGTAAAATACTATCATCATTTAAACATTTTGGATGACTTTCGTATTTATTAATTATTTCTTGGGCAATAGGTAATACTGGTATTTTTGATTTTGTATCTGTTTTTTGACGGTTTTTGAAAATCCATTTCTCTCCATCAATGCCTATACCAATATGATCCTTTTTCAATCCTTTTACATCAATGTAGGCTAAACCAGTGTAGCATGAAAAAATGAAAATATCTCTAACTAGTTGTAGTCTTTCTGATGAAATTTTCTTGTTGTAGATTTTCAATAATTCCTCTTCAGTCAAAAAGTCTCTTTCAACTTCTTTCATTTTACCTTCATATCGAGTAGTTGGGTCTTTATCTAACCAATCATTATCCAGGCATATCTTTATGATTTTTCTAAAATTTCTAACATATTTGACAGCCGTATTGTTATTGCATTTTTTTTACACTTCTCAAATAAAATTCAAAATCGGTTACAAAGGCATAGTCGATTTTATTGATGCTAATATCATTCATGTTATATTTCCAAAGGATAAACTCCTGCAAATGTTTTAATGAAATATTAAATCGTTCTAAAGTTCCATAGGCATAACCATTTCCAATTAGGTCTTTAATTTTATCATTATGGCTTTGATAGATTGGAATGATCATTCGCTCACGTTCTTGTACTCCGGTTAGTTTTGATTTAAAATTTTCAATTGTCAAATCTTCATTTTTGTGGAGCAATTCCATCTGAATATCAAAAACTTTTGATTTCATTAAATCAAGATAGTTATTTATTGTCCTAGCTTCTTCTGAATTACCTTTCATTTTTGATTGTTCTGAAGACCATTTTGATTTATCAATGAATTTTTTAGTACTGAATTCAAAACGTTCTCCGTTTACAGTTAACCTGAAATAAATTGGTAATTGACCATTTTTGTTGGCTTTTGAAGTTTTTGCATAAATATGCACAGTGATTTTTGCTTTCATGGTGGTGACCTTTTAATTAGTATTCAATTTAATTTTTAAACTTTTAGTAAACAAGATGTACACTTTTTGAACAAGTATTGAACAGGTTGTTAGCACAGTGTTTACAGTGCTTGAGAGAATTTAGCGAGACCCAAAATTGTAATTTTTTTTAGGGTCTCGATTTTGTCCCT
Organism: Flavobacterium sasangense DSM 21067; assembly: GCF_000686885.1. Lineage (GTDB taxonomy): Bacteria > Bacteroidota > Bacteroidia > Flavobacteriales > Flavobacteriaceae > Flavobacterium > Flavobacterium sasangense. The sequence goes on from NZ_JMLU01000040.1 coordinate 5,709, forward strand.
TTAGCATTAAGATTGAATGAATAATTTGGTATATGTCCCAAAGCAAAAAGCCGATAAATCTTAAGATTTATCGGCTTTTGTAACCATTTGTTTTTAAATGTGTGGGCGATGAGGGGTTCGAACCCCCGACCCCCTCGGTGTAAACGAGGTGCTCTGAACCAGCTGAGCTAATCGCCCCAATAAATTGCTTTACTATTACCGTATTGCGAGTGCAAATATACAAGGATTATTTGTATCTGCAAGTGTTTTTGAAAAAAAATTACACAATTTCTGCCACTACAAAAGTACTTCCGCCTATGTAAATAAAATCAGAATCTTTCGCTGAATTAACAGCTTCATCATAAGCTTCTGATACCGAATTAAATACTCTTCCAAACAAACTAAAATCAATTGCTTTTTGTTTTAAAATTTCAGCATCTAATCCGCGAGGAACATTAGGTTTACAGAAATAATATTTCGCACTTTTGGGAAATAATGGTAAAATTGAATCTAAATCCTTATCATTTACCACACCTAAAACTATATGAAGCGTTTCAAAAGAATGCTTTTGAATTTGATTCAATACTATTTTTAATCCGTGACTATTGTGAGCCGTATCACAAACAGTAAAAGGTTTTTGTTTTAAAATTTGCCATCTACCAAGTAATCCTGTATTTTGAATTACATTTTTCAATCCTAACTTAATATGATTTTCCTCTATTTTAAATTGTGATTGTAATAATTTGATGGCTTGAAGAACTGTTTTCTTATTATGAACCTGATAATCTCCTAACAAAGCGCATTCGTAAGTAACTTCTAAATTATTTTGAGCAAAATATATCGGTGCATTTTCTAATTTTGCTTTAGCAATAAAAATGGGTTTTGTCTCTTCCGAATATTCTCCAATAACTACTGGAACATTTGATTTTATAATTCCAGCTTTTTCAGCAGCAATTTTCGGCAATGTATCTCCTAAAAACTGCGTATGATCAAAACCAATATTTGTTATTACAGAAACTAATGGAGTAATTACATTGGTAGAATCTAACCTACCTCCCATTCCAACTTCAATTACGGCCACATCCACTTGTTCTTTGGCAAAATAATCAAAGGCTAAACCAACCGTCATTTCAAAAAAACTTAATTGATTAGCTTCGAAAAACGATTTATTTTGAGCAACAAAATCAACCACAAAATCTTCGGAAATCATTTCGCCATTAATGCGAATACGTTCACGAAAATCTTTTAAATGAGGTGAAGTGTACAAACCTACTTTATATCCAGCTTCTTGAAGAATCGAAGCAATCATAGATGACGTTGACCCTTTTCCGTTGGTTCCAGCTACGTGAATTGATTTGAATTTGGATTCGGGATGTTGCAAATGTTCTACCAACAATAAAGTATTGGTCAAATCTTTTTTATAGGCCGAAGCGCCTTGCATTTGAAACATTGGTAACTGGCTAAATAACCATGCTGTGGTTTCTTGATACGTCATTTTGAATGGGATAATAAAGAAATTATTCTCCTACTTGGAAATTCACAACCACAAAACCAATTTGAGTTTCGGGCGCATTAGCATCGGGTTGCCATTTGAAAGTTTTGGCCGTTTCTAATGCTGGATTTACTAAACAAGGATTGGTATTAGTTGTCCCTTGAGAACGTTCTGCTTTTATAACATTGCCTTGACGATTAACCCAAATCTTAACTACAACCTTTCCAGATTCATTACAATCTTGTACTCTTTTACTATTACCTGATAATTTTCTTCCAGCTAATCCCCAACCTGTTCCTTTTCCAGTTCCAATTCCATCACCAGAACCATTACCGTAAAAACTATTAGCATATAAGCTACCGTTAGGATTTCCTTTATCGCCACCTTCATTATCATCCCCATGACCTGATTGTGTTGTACCATCTTGTTTTGGACCTTTAATAATGCTATTCAAAGCACTGTTACTAGGTTTTACAGGTTTGGTCTCTGTTGGTTTTACAACAGGCTTGTTTTCTGAAGGTTTTACAACTGGTTTTTTTACTTCTTTTTTAGGTAACGTAATTGGAGCTTCTTCATCTTGCGTTAACACATCATCTTCTTCTGCCGGAACAGGTTCTGACTGCGCTTGATCGGGCGACATTTGCACGGGTTCTGTTGGTTGTATTTCACCACTACCCGTATCGCTAGTTCCAAAGTTAACAGCGATTCCATTTTCAGGCGGAGGATCCATATAGGTTAATCCAAAAATAGTAAACAACAGAAAGAGTATCACAAAAATAACCGAAGTTATTGTGAATGATTTTTTTTCCTCTGGTGTTTCTAAAAATTTCATGATTTAACTATTTAGGATTAACCGCAATAACCATTTTTATTTGATTACGATAGGCAATTTCCATAACCTTAACCACTTTTTCATGTGGAACCGATTTTTCGGCACGCAACACGATAGCCTTATTTTCAGAATTAGCAAACAAAGCCAATAATTGTTTTTCTAAATCGGCTTCGTTCACTTTGTCTTTATCTATAAAAAAGTTTAAATCCTTATCAATACTAACCGATGTACTTTTATTACTATCTGTTTTCCCTTTAGCTTTCGGCAAAACGATATCTAATGCATTTGTAGTTACCATAGTAGAAGTTAGCATGAAAAAGATAAGTAACAAGAACACTATGTCGGTCATTGACGACATATTGAATTCTGTTGAAACTTTATTTCTTGTTTTACCTAACTTCATTATACTGGCTCGTTTAATAAATCTAAGAAATCAACTGCATTGGCTTCCATTTGGTTTACTACTTTATTCGTTTTTACAACTAAATGGTTATAACCAACATAAGCAATAATACCAACAACTAATCCAACAACTGTAGTGGTCATAGCTGTGTAAATACCTTCCGCTAAAACACCCACTTCAATTTGTCCACCACCACTTGCCATTTCATGGAAAGCAAGAATCATACCAACAACAGTACCAAGGAAACCAACCATTGGTCCAGCTCCTGAAATGGTAGCCAACATACTTGTATTTTTCTCTAATTTATATAACTCTAAGTTACCTGCATTTTCAATTGCTGTATTGATGTCTTCTAAAGGTTTTCCAATACGAGATATTCCTTTTTCAATTAATCGTGCCACAGGCGAATTGGTTTGCGCGCATAACATTTTTGCAGCATCTAGCTTACCTGACATAATATTCATTTTGATATTATTCATAAAACTAGCATCGATTTTTGACGCTTTATTAATTGCCATCAAACGTTCGAAATACAAAAACAACGCAAAGAAAAGTTGAAGAAATAAAACAATCATAATAATTTGACCACCAATACCTCCACTGGTAAGCAAACTCCAGATTGATAATGTTTTTTCTGTTACTTGTTCGTCTGCTACTACTTGACTAGCAACCGCTAAACTATCGGCTTGAAGAAATAAACTCATACTGTATACTTAATTTGTAATTAAAACGTAGATTAAAATTAATTATTGTTATCTAATAAAATGTTCAATAAATAAAAAAGTTAATGCTCCTGCCATAAAACCAGCAAAAGCTAACCATGTTATTTTTTTTAAATACCAAATGAAATCGATTTTTTCCATACCCATTGCAGCAACACCAGCTGCAGAACCAATAATTAGCATACTTCCTCCAGTTCCTGCAGAATATGCAATAAAATGCCAGATAGAATGATCCATCTCATAAGTATACATTCCCATAGAAGCCGCTACTAAAGGCACATTATCTATAATAGCAGATAAAGCCCCTAAAAGTATAACTACTATATCCATGCTTGGAATTGCATTTGAAATACTCTCAGCAGCATAACGTAAAGTACCTACTTCTTGTCCGTTAATTGATCCAAAAACCAAGCTCTCAAGAGCAGCTACCGCCATTAAAATTCCTAAGAAAAATAAAATACTTGAAATTTCAATACGTGACAAGGCTTTATTAGCAGAATATAAATGCTTTCTCGATTTATCAAAATTATCTTCTGGATGAATGTACTCAGAAACCATCCAAACAACTGCTAAACTAAGCATCATTCCCACATAAGGAGGCAAGTGAGTTAACGTTTTAAAAACTGGAACAAAAACAATTGCACCTAATCCTAACCAAAGCATAGTTTTACTACTTAGCAAACGTTCGCGGTCTTCATGGTTTTTTTCATCAACTACAATTTCTCCTTTAAAAATTTTCATTCTTGAAGCTAATGCATAAGGAACTACAAAACAAACAATTGCAGGAATAATAATATATTCTGACAAACCACCTGCAGAAACTTTTTTAGCAATCCACAGCATAGTTGTTGTAACATCTCCAATTGGCGACCAAGCTCCACCAGCATTTGCTGCAATAACAATTAAAGAAGCGTACCAAATTCTCTCTTCTCTATTATTTATTAATTTTCTCAGTAAAGATATCAATACAATTGTAGCGGTAAGGTTATCAATTACAGCAGACAATATAAAACCTACTATACCTGTAATCCATAAAAGTCTGATTTTACTTTTGGTCTTAACCATGTCTTTTAGCACATCAAAACCTCTGTGCAAATCGATTAACTCAACAATGGTCATAGCCCCAATTAAGAAAATCAAAATTTCAGCTACCTTTCCAATATGATGTAAAAGCAAACCTTCAAACCCATGCTCCTGTTTATGAATATCAGCGGAATTAATATTAAAAACTGCCCCATAACCATCAATAACAGAAAACCAACCTTTGTGAAATCCTACAGCTAATAAAGCCCACATTAAGGAAGCCATTAATAATGCCGGAACTGTTTTATCCAATTTTAAAGGATGTTCCAGGGTTATTGACAAATATCCTATTACAAAAAGAAGTATTAATATTGCTTCCATGATTTATTTTTTTATACCAATTGTTTTAATGCAATTTCAAAAGCAGTAGCACTGATATTCTTTTTATCAGCATTTAAAGTATATGCTTTTTGAATTGCATTTTTTATTGTATTTGAAGTGTCTGAGAAAATAGCTTCATCTGTCATTTGTACTTTTTTCTCCATGAAATAAGCAAAAACTCTAGCCATTCCACAATTTGCGATGAAATCAGGAATTAAACTTACTTTTTTATCGGTTTCTTCCATAATTGGGCCAAAGAAAATTTCTTTATCAGCAAACGGAACATTCGCACCACTTGAAATCACTTCCAAACCAGAAGCAATCATGCTATCAACTTGTTCTTTAGTCACTAATCTTGAAGCTGCACATGGAGCAAAAACTTGTGCACCCATTGACCAAATCTTTTCATTGATTTCAGCAAAAGGTATCATGTTGTCAGCTACTAATTTATTTCCGTCTTTGTTTAAGAATAACGTTTTGATTTCTTCAAATGAGAATCCGTTTTCGTTGATAACACCACCATCTCTATCAATAATACCAACAACTTTTGCTCCCATTTGCGCTAAATAAAAAGCCGCTGCTGAACCTACATTTCCAAAACCTTGAACGATTGCTTTCTTCCCTTTAACATCACCACCATAAATAGTATAATAATGACGAACTGCTTCTGCAACTCCATATCCAGTAATCATATCTGCTACTGTATATTTTCTATTTACATCTGGAGAGAAATTTGGATTTTCAATTACTTTGATAACTCCCTGACGTAATTGTCCAATTCTGTTGATTTTATCGGCTTCTGTTGGCTTAAAGTGACCATTAAAAACACCTTCTTGTGGATGCCAAACACCACAATCTTCAGTCATTGGAATAACTTCGTGAATTTCATCTACATTCAAATCACCACCAGTTCCGTAGTAATTTTTTAATAATGGAGAAACTGCTTTATACCATCTTTCTAAAACACCTTTTTTTCTTGGATCGTTTGGGTCAAAATTGATCCCTGATTTAGCACCACCAATTGCTGGTCCTGAAACTGAAAACTTAACTTCCATAGTTTTTGCTAATGAAAGTACTTCGTTCATATCTAATCCCTTACGCATACGAGTTCCACCACCTGCAGCACCACCTCTTAACGAGTTGATTACTGTCCATCCTTCAGCTTCTGTTTCAGGGTCTTTCCAATTAAATACTATTTCTGGTTCTTTGTTTTCAAATTTCTTTAATAAATCTTTCATTGTGTTGGTTAAATTTTATTCGTTTTACAAATATACATAATCTGTTTAAGGACTAAAGCCTAAACGCTATTTTTTAGTTTTTTATAACATTTACATAAAGACTACTCCAGAGGAATGGTTTTTACTAGCACCTGTCACTGAAGACAATACATTAATTTCATTTAGTAATCGCAATACGCCTAAAAATCCAAAAATTAATGCTTCTTTAAACTGAATCGTTTTATCATCTGGAATTACCACTTCTGTTGTAGGTAAATAATTATGCAATCTTTCAATCAAAAATCGATTATAAGCACCTCCTCCTGTGACAAATAATTTTGCATTTGGTTTTGAACATATTTTCGAAATTTGAACAGCAATATGTTCAACAAAAGTTCTAAGCTTATCTTTTACATCAATTGAATACGAGTATATCAAAGGAAAAATTTCAGCATTTACGAATTCCATTCCGAGAGATTTTGGATATGGTGCTTTATAAAAATCCAAATCATTCAATTTATGCAATAATTCATGATTCACATTTCCATATCTTGCTAAATTCCCAGCATCATCATATGGAAAACCTAATTCATTCGCATAAAAATTCAAAACGGTATTTACGGGCGAAATATCAAATGCAATTCTATTACCATCTTCATTAAAGGAAACATTCGAAAATCCGCCTAAATTCAAACAATAATCATATTGAGAAAAAAGTAATTCATCTCCTATCGGTACTAATGGCGCACCTTGACCTCCTAGTTGTACATCTTGTACTCTAAAATCACAAACAATCGTTTGATTAACTAAATCTCGAATTATGGGAAGATTACCAATTTGAAGTGTAAATCCGTTTTGAGGTTGGTGTAAGATTGTGTGACCATGACTACAAACGGCATCAATTTCAGCGAGGTGATTTTTAGAAATAAATTCAGAAATTATCGAAGCCAAAAGTTTTGTATAACTAACATTCAATTCTTCTAATTCAGATGGATTAAAATGAATCGCATTTTTCAATTTAGTAAGCCATTCTTCCGAGTACGAAACAGTTTCTGATTGAAAAATTTCAAACTTCCAACAATCTGAATGTTTGAATTTTATATAAGCTAAATCAACGCCATCTAAAGATGTGCCCGACATAACTCCGATAACGTTGTAGTTTTCTTTAAACATGGGTTAAAATTACAAATTGTTATTGAAAATTTGGTAATTAATCTTTACATTTGGTTCCTGAAATTACAAAATAATCAAACATTACATCTAAATAATATGGATTTTAAATTAACCGAAGAGCATTTAATGATTCAGCAAGCTGCTAGAGATTTTGCTCAAACAGAATTATTACCTGGAGTTATTGAAAGAGATGAACATTCAAAATTCCCAACAGAACAAGTGAAAATGATGGGAGAACTTGGGTTCTTAGGAATGATGGTAGATCCAAAATACGGAGGAGCTGGATTAGACAGTTTGTCTTATGTTTTAGCTATGGAAGAAATTGCAAAAGTGGATGCTTCTGCAGCGGTAATCATGTCGGTAAACAACTCATTAGTATGTGCTGGCTTAGAAAAATATGGTTCAGAAGAACAAAAAGTAAAATATTTAACTCCACTTGCTAAAGGAGAAAAAATTGGAGCTTTCTGTTTATCAGAGCCAGAAGCAGGTTCTGATGCAACTTCGCAAAGAACAACTGCTATTGATATGGGCGACCATTATTTAGTAAACGGAACTAAAAACTGGATTACGAATGGTGGAACAGCTTCTACTTATTTAGTAATTGCTCAAACTGATGCTTCAAAAGGACACAAAGGAATTAACGTTCTTATCGTAGAAAAAGGAATGCCAGGTTTTGAAGTAGGTCCAAAAGAGAAAAAAATGGGAATCCGTGGATCGGATACACATACTTTATTATTTAATGATGTAAAAGTTCCAAAAGAAAACAGAATTGGTGCAGACGGATTTGGATTCGCTTTCGCGATGTCAACTTTGAATGGAGGAAGAATTGGAATTGCATCTCAAGCGTTAGGTATTGCACAAGGAGCTTACGAATTAGCGTTAAAATATTCTCAAGAGCGTGTAGCCTTCGGAAAACCAATTTTCAATCACCAAGCGATTGCTTTCAAATTAGCGGATATGCATGTAAAAATTACATGTGCTAGATTATTAATTCACAAAGCAGCTACAGAAAAAGATAATGGTGAAGATATTGCACATTCTGGTGCTATGGCAAAATTATACGCTTCAGAAATCGCTTTAGAAGTAGCTAATGATGCTGTACAAATTCACGGTGGAAATGGTTACGTAAGTGAATACCACGTTGAAAGAATGATGCGTGATTCTAAAATCACACAGATTTACGAAGGAACTTCAGAAATTCAACGAATTGTTATTTCAAGAGGTTTAGTGAAATAGTCTAAAATAAATAATTTACTAAAGGAGTTCAACTTAATTGCTGAACTCTTTTTTTTATTACCTTTAAAATAAAAATGCTATTTGAAAATTGGAAAGAGAATCTGGAACCCTTAATTGACAAATATAAAGGAAGAAAGCATCCTTTACACTATAACAACACTTATCAATTACTGATAATGGTGATTTTATCTGCTCAAGATTCTGATGCGAATATTAACAATATCACTATTCCTTTTTTTGAAAAATATTCAAATCTGGAAAGTATATCAAATTCAAACATTGAAGAGATAACTCCGTACTTTACAAAAGTTAAAAATTACCCAACTAAAACAACTTGGATATTTGAAATAGCTAAACTTCTAAAAACGGATAATAATATTCCCATAAATTTAATCGACTTAGTTGCTTTAAAAGGAATTGGAAGAAAATCAGCTAATGTAATATTGAGAGAAACCAATCAAAAAACAGAAGGCATAATAGTTGATTTACACGTTATTAGAGTTGCACCAAGAATTGGCTTAACACCAAAATATGAAGACGGGAATAAAATCGAAAAACTATTGATGCAACAACTCCCTTATGAAATTTGGAACGAAATAGGCATGGCTTTCTCATTTTTAGGCAGGGAAATCTGTCGACCAACCAATCCAAAATGTAATGATTGTCCGATAAATATACATTGTAACTATTTTAAAAACTTAAACCAATAAAAAAACCACCCTATTGAGGTGGTGTTTTCAGTCCCGTTGGGACGGCATATTGGTAACAAAAAAACCCTCATCGATAGATGAAGGGTTTTCAAAAGAAAGGCGGCGACATACTCTCCCACATAACTGCAGTACCATCTGCGCAGTCGGGCTTAACTTCTCTGTTCGGAATGGGAAGAGGTGAGCCCCGACGCAATAACCACCTTAAGAGGTTAAATTGCTTTGAGCAATTTTTTTAATTAATAATTGATAATTAACAATTAACAATTAATAATTAAAACAATATCTTAACATACTGAGATAAATCGTTTAAAAAGTTACCTGAGGTTACTCGAAGGTAAGAAAGTTTCGCTCCCCGCCAAAGCGGGGAGGCTTGTACATAAGCTAACGGGTTATTAGTACTACTCGACTATGACATTACTGCCTTTACATCTATAGCCTATCAACGTGGTCATCTTCCACGACCCTTAAAAGAAATCTCATCTTGTGGTGGGTTTCGCGCTTATATGCTTTCAGCGCTTATCCCTTCCCGACGTAGCTACTCTGCAGTGCTCCTGGCGGAACAAC
>NZ_JMLU01000041.1 GCF_000686885.1 Flavobacterium sasangense DSM 21067
AATCTAAGAAAGTCAATGCATTTACCTTCTTTAACAGCAGTAAAATGGGACGAAAATTTTAAAAATATTTACGCTAGGCTCATATCAAAGAACGGAATTAAAATGAAAGCATTAGTCGCTGTTCAGAGAAAAATACTTGAACTTATTTATATATTATTCAAAAATGAGACAGTGTATGATAAAGAATATATAACAAAAAATAGCGCGCAAACACAAATGGTTTAAACACGCTATAGAGACTAGTTCAATGACTGTCTTGAAAAACAAAAGTAATAAAAATTAAGATTTAAATTTGAAATCAACACAGAATCTTATATGTTTTAAATTTTGTTTCAGATTTCAAGTTTCAGGTTTCACTTAAATAGTCATTGAGAATAGCTTAGTTTCTGGTGCTTTTCTGATTAATCTTAAATCGAATGCCATACAGATATTTCTAACGAATGGTTTTCCTTTTTCGGTTACGGTTATGGTATCGTCTTGAATCGTTAAAAATCCATCGTCTTGCATTTCTTCTAAGCTAGCTAATACCGAAGGTAACTCAGGAAAATCTAGAGCTTTGTCTTTCCAAGAAGTGGTAAATTGACACATCAAATTCAAGATATGTTTTCTGATAATTAAATCTTCTGGCGTTAAAACATGACCTCTGAAAATTGGTAATTGATTATCGGCTAAATGCGTGTAATAATCTTCGATTGTTTTTTCGTTTTGTGCAAAACTATACCAGCTATCACTAATAGAAGAAACACCTAAACCAATCATCAATTGCGTTTTTGAAGCGGTATAGCCCATGAAATTACGGTGTAGTTTTCCTTCTTTAAATGAAGTAAACATACTGTCGTTTTCTAATGCAAAATGGTCCATTCCAATTTCGTGGTAACCGTTTTGTGCTAATTGCTTTTTACCTTCTTCATACAACATGCGTTTCTCGTCGTCTTTTGGTAAATCTTCATCTTTAAATCCGCGTTGGCCGTTTCCTTTAATCCATGGCACGTGTGCATAGCTGTAGAAAGCTAATCTATCAGGTTGTAAAGATTTGGTTTTATCAATAGTATCTTTTACATCCGCTAACGTTTGGAAAGGCAATCCGAAAATTAAATCGTGACCAATTGACGTATATCCAATTTCTTTTGCCCAAAAAGTAACTTTAGCCACATTATGAAAAGGTTGGATTCTATGAATGGCTTCTTGTACTTTTGGCGAATAATCTTGCACGCCAAAACTTACGCGTCTAAATCCTAAATCGTATAATTTTTGTAGGTGTTGTTTTGTGGTATTGTTTGGATGTCCTTCAAAGCTAAATTCGTGTTCTTCAGCTTTTGTTGCGTATTGAAAAATACCATTTATCAAACGTTCTAAATTTTCTGGAGAGAAGAAAGTTGGAGTTCCGCCACCTAAGTGAATTTCTTTAATAATCGGTTTTCTTGGGAATAAATCGCAATATAGTTTCCATTCTTTAATCACCGCTGTTATGTAGGGATCTTCTACTTCATGGCGTTTGGTAATTCTTTTGTTACAACCACAAAACGTACACAAACTTTCGCAAAATGGTAAATGAATATATAAACTTATACCTTCAGTAGCATTGGATTCTTTTAAAGATTGTAACAAAGTTCTCTTCCAATCTTCTAAATGGAATTTTTCCTCTTCCCAGTAAGGAACAGTTGGATAACTTGTATAGCGAGGTCCTGGAACATTATATTTTTGGACAATTGAGACTGACATAGCAATAGATTTTTAGTACTGTACAAACTTAAAGCGCTTCTGAAAAATAAAAAATGATAATTGTCATATTTGATTTGTGTAACAAATATTACAGAAGAAAGCTTTTTCAAATCGTATCTTTGAAGTAGAAAAATAATAGATTATGAATGCGAAATTTAATGATATAATAAACGGTAATGATTTGGTTTTAGTAGATTTCTATGCCGATTGGTGCGGCCCTTGTAAAATGATGTCTCCTATATTGCAAGAAGTAAAATTGAATTTAAAAGATGCTGTAAAAATTATTAAAGTGAATGTTGACCAACATCAAGATTTGGCAAGTCATTTTATGGTAAGAGGAGTGCCAACCTTAATGTTATTTAAAACAGGAAAAATGTTATGGCGCCAATCAGGAGTTTTGAGTGCTAGAGATTTATCAGCTATAATTAGTAATCATTTAAATTGATTTTTTGTATATTTATAAACGAAAACAAACAAAAACATAAAAATAATGAAATTAAAAGTATTGAGTTTGGTCATTCTATTTTTTGGATTGACTTCTTGTTTGAAGAATCAAGCAGATGGTGTTCAAGTATTAGATGTAGCCAAATATGAGAAAAAAATGGTACAGCCTGATGTTCAATTAGTAGATGTTCGTACGCCAGAAGAATTTAATGAGGGTCATTTAGAAAATGCAATAAATATTGATGTTACGACTGATGATTTTGATGCTAAAGTAGCTAGTTTAGATAAAGAAAAACCAGTAATGGTCTATTGTAAACTTGGAGGTAGAAGTTCTAAAGCGGCAACGAGATTAAAAGAATTGGGATTCAAAAATATTTCTGATTTAGAAGGAGGAATCACCAATTGGACAAACGAGAATAAACCAACAGTTAAATAAACTTAATACTTTAAATTATGAAAAAAAATGTAGGTACAGGTGACCGTTTTTTACGCGTCATGATTGGGGTTATTGCACTAATTTTAGGACTTTCAGGAATGTTAGAAGGAACTGTGAAATGGGTAGCATTAGGTGTAGGTGCCGTGATGGTTGTTACAGCTTCTGTACAATTTTGTCCACTTTACACTTTGTTAGGAATTAATACTTGTAAAGTAAAACCGAAAAAATAAAAATTTATCAAATTATAGTATAAGTATGATTTACTTCGGTAAATTGTACTTTTTTATTTTATACCCTATGATAACTTGGAACGATTTTGAAAAAGTTGAAATGCGCGTTGGAACTATCTTGGATGTACAAGATTTTCCAAAAGCAAAGAAACCTGCCTATCAATTAACTATTGATTTTGGTGTTGAATTAGGAATTAAAAAATCTTCGGCTCAAATAACCAAACGTTACACTAAAGAAGATTTAATCGGGAAACAAATTATTGCAGTTGTCAATTTTCCTAAAAAACAAATAGCCGATTTTATGAGCGAATGTTTGGTATTGGGCTCAGTAGGCGAGGAGAACGATATTGTTTTGCTGACTTCTGATATTCGGGTTGAAAATGGGTTGCGTATTGAATAAAAAAAATCCCAAATTCAATTAAGAGTTTGGGATTTGTATTTTGTAATCTTACGATTAAATATCGTCAAAATCAATATTAGTAAAACTTTCCGCTGATTTTACTTCGTCGTTTCCTTCAGCGTAAATTTCTCTTTTGAAATCTTTTTGATGTCTTTCTGAGATTACCTCTTCTCCTTTTTGGTCTAGAACAAAATCAGTCATTTCATCTAAAATTTCTCTGAAAGCAGCGAAATCTTCTTTGTACAAATAAATTTTGTGTTTTTTAAAGTGAAATGAACCATCTTCTTCTGTAAACTTTTTACTTTCAGTAATGGTAATGTAGTAATCATCTGCTTTTGTAGCTCTTACATCAAAGAAATACGTTCTTCTTCCTGCACGCAATACTTTAGAAAAAATATCTTCTTTTTCTAACATGTCATTTTCTCTCATAATCCTACTGTCAATTAATTAGTGTTATAGCGTCTCAAAAATCTAAAAAAAATCGGATAAAACAAAATTTTAGTCAATTTCTTTTTCCGAAAGTTGTTTTAAGTATAACTCTTTGTAGTACCCATTAAGGTCTAATAGTTGGGAATGAGTGCCTTGCTCCTTGATTTTTCCTTCGTCTAAAATGATAATCCAATCTGCATTTTTGGCAGAAGAAACTCGGTGACTCACAATTATAGTAGTTTTGTCTTTGCAATAGTCTAATAAATTGTTCAAAATGGTTTCTTCGGTTTCGGTATCAACAGCACTTAAACAATCGTCTAAAAGTAGTATAGGAGCATTTTTAATTAAAGCTCTTGCAATAGAAACACGTTGTTTTTGTCCTCCTGATAGCGTAATACCACGTTCTCCTAAAATGGTTTCGTATTGCTGATTGAAATTCATAATGTTATCATGAACTACGGCTTTTTTAGCAGCTTCCGTAACTTCTTCATCAGTAGCATTTTCATTACCAAATTTGATGTTGTTTTTGATACTATCCGAAAACAAGAAAGCATCTTGTGGCACCACACTGATTTGATTTCTTAAATCGAATAAATTTAAGTCTTTAATGTCTTTGTTGTCAATAGAAACCGTTCCTGAAGTTGTATCATACAAACGACTAATTAAAGTTAGAAGAGTTGATTTTCCAGAACCTGTTTTTCCTAGAATAGCTAACGTTTTCCCTTTTTTAACTTCAAACGAAATTTCGTCTAACGCTTTAATTTTTGTGTCTTCGTATTCGAAAGAAACCTTATCAAATTTAATGGCGCCTTCTATTGAAGTGTGACTACTAACTGTATTTTTAATTTCAGGTTCTTCTTTTAGAAATTCATTAATACGTTTTTGTGAAGCTTCTGCTTCTTGAACTAATGAGGAAACCCAACCTAATGAAGCCACCGGCCAAGTCAACATGTTGATGTATAAAATGAATTGGGCAATTACTCCAATACTTGCAATTTCGGGGTCGTTATTGATGTACATAGAACCTCCAACGTAAACTACGACCAAGTTGCTCAATCCAATAAGTAAAATCATCAACGGACCAAAAAGCGAATTTACTCGAGCTAAATCCATTGCTTTTACTCTGCTCTCATTGCTTAAATCAGTAAATTCATTTTGTTTTTTACCTTCAATGGCATAGGCTTTAATTACTCGGATTCCAGAGAAAATTTCTTGTGTAAACGAAGAAAGCGTTGATAAATTCTTTTGAAATTCACCACTACGTTTATGAATCATCGAACTAATTTTAAAAATACTGTACGATAGAAGCGGTAAGGGTAATAAAGAATATAAAGTTAGTTTTGGCGAAATGTTGTACATGTAAATCACCACAATTGTAAAACGCATTAAGGTATTTAACGAATACATTACGGCAGGACCAACGTACATTCTTACTTTTCCAACGTCTTCGCTAATACGATTCATTAAATCTCCAGTACGATTACGTTTATAGAAACTTTGTGTTAACGTTTGATAATGATTGAAAATCTCGTTCTTCAAATCAAATTCTACATGACGCGACATTACAATTAAAGTTTGACGCATTAAGAACGTGAAAAATCCAGCAACAATAGTAGTTCCTAAAATCAGTAAAATGTTGTGAAACAATGATTTTTGGAAGTTAACTAAGTCCCCATCAGGACTTTTTACATAGTCTTCAATTACTTTAATGGAGTTTCCAATCAACTCAGGTGTAAATAAAGAGAAGATTTGCGCTACAATTGTAATAAATATTCCAAGTAGGAAACGATATTTATATTTGACAAAGTATTTGTTTAAATATTGTAATTCTTTCATAGTATTCTTTAGTGCAATAACATTTCTGTATCAAATTCATTAAAAAGATAATCAATTGATAATGAACGATTATCGGGTTTTTTAGCTTTTCATTGCTAAATTATTAAAATAAATATAATTTTTTGAATCATTTTAAAATTATTCGTAATATTGTAATTAAATATTGAATAATTTTCAACTCAACTCAAATCGCATGACAGCAGAATTATTAAAAGCAAATGAGCTTCATAAAGTAGATCCAGTTTTTGGTCAGGTATCTTTTGATGGTCATGAACAAGTTGTATTTTGTCACGACAAAGATACAGGATTAAAAGCAATTATTGGAATTCATAACACAGTTTTAGGACCTGCATTAGGAGGAACTAGAATGTGGAATTATACAAACGAATGGGAAGCGTTAAACGACGTTTTACGTTTGTCTCGTGGAATGACTTTCAAAAACTCAATTTCAGGATTAAATTTAGGTGGAGGAAAAGCGGTTATAATTGGTGACGCTAAAACTCAAAAAACGCCTGAATTAATGCGTCGTTTTGGACAATTTGTAGATTCATTATCTGGAAAATATATCACTGCTGAAGACGTAGGAATGGAAACCAAAGACATGGATACAGTAAATGAAGTAACAAAACACGTTGCTGGTATTTCTGTTGAAAGAGGTGGTTCTGGAAATCCTTCTCCTGTTACAGCTTACGGTGTTTTCATGGGAATGAAAGCAGCAGCTAAATATAAATTTGGTTCTGATAATTTAGAAGGTAAAAGTGTTTTAGTACAAGGAATTGGTCACGTTGGCGAAGTTTTAGTACAACACTTAACTGAAAGTGGTGCAATCGTTACGATTACAGATATCAACGAAGATAGAGTACATCAAGTAGGAGCGAAGTACGGAGCTAAAATCTTTACAGGTGCTGATTTATACAGTGCTGATGTAGATATTTACGCACCATGTGCTTTAGGAGCTACTATTAATGATGCTACTATCAACAACATTAAAGCTTCTATTATTGCTGGTGCGGCTAACAACCAATTAGCTAACGAAGCAGTTCACGGAAAAATCTTAAAAGAAAAAGGTATTTTATATGCACCTGATTTCTTAATCAATGCAGGTGGTGTTATCAACGTGTATTCTGAATTAGTTAAATGGACGAATGCTCAGGTTATGGAAAAAACAGAAAACATCTACAACACAGCATTAGAGATTTTCAAATTTGCAGATGATAACAACATCACTACGCATCAAGCGGCTTTCTCAATGGCGCAAAAACGTATTGATGATGCAAAAAATGAATTAAAGAAGTAATTCGTTTTAAATAAAATTGTATTTTTGCAGAGCGAAAGAGGAAACTTTTTCGCTCTCTTAATTTTATAAAGTTCTTAATTAGTATGTTAAACAGAAGACATATCCGAGTAAAAGTGATGCAAAGTATTTATGCAATGCACCAACACCAATCTGATAATTTGGATAAAGAAGAAAAATTCCTTTTTCAAAGTATCGAAAACACCCAAAACTTGTATCTTTTATTGCTTTCGGCACTTATCGAAATCAAAAAGAAAGAAGAGGAATACATCGATTTGGCTTCTAAAAAACATTTAGCTACTAAAGAAGAGCGCAATCCCAATTTAAAATTTATCAATAATAAAGTTTTGGTTTTATTATCAGAATCCGAAGCATTAGAAACGGCTTTAGATGATAATAACATCAACAACTGGAAATTGAATGATGATATTATTTTATCTTTAATTGATACTATTAAAGAAAGCGAATTATATCAAAATTACATGCAGAAACCTGTCGGTAGTTTTGAAGATGATAAAAATTTCATTGCCGATTTATATACCGAAGTAATTGCTCCAAGTGATCGTTTATACGATTATTTAGAAGATTATAAATTAACTTGGGTAGATGATTTGCCTGGAATTAATACTTTAATTGTGAAGCAAATCAAACAATTAAAATCGGAACATGAGGCTTTGGTTATTCCTAAAGTATATAAAGATTCTGACGATAAAGAGTTTGTAAAGAATTTGTTTAGAAAGACAGTTTTAAATGAAGTTGAATTATCTAAAGAATACATCGATAAAACTCCAAATTGGGATGTAGAACGTATTGCCGAAATTGATACGATTATTTTAAAAATGGCAATTTGTGAGTTGTTGAAATTCCCATCTATTCCAACGAAAGTAACAATTAACGAATATTTAGAAATTGCAAAGGAGTATTCTACACCAAAAAGTAGTATTTTTATCAACGGAATTTTAGACAACTTGGTAAAAGAATTTGACCGAGATGGAAAATTACAAAAAGCAGGTAGAGGTTTATTATAAAATTTTAAAAATATGATAAGAAAATCAGTTGGGTTATTCGCCCTTTCATTAGTTGTGTTAGCAACTGCTTGTAAACAAGAAAGTGCTGCAGATAAAATTACAGATGCTGATATGCAAACCATTGAAGCTGAAAAAGCATTAATTGGTAAATTACCAAAAATTGAATTAGATAAAGAAATTCATGATTTTGGTACTATTAAAGAAGGAGATAAAGTTGAAACAGAATTTATTGTAAAAAATGTAGGAGATTCTGATTTGATTATTTCGGATGCTAAAGGAAGTTGTGGATGTACTGTTCCAGAACCACCAAAAGACCCAATTAAACCAGGTGACTCAGCTCCAATAAAAGTATCTTTCGATTCTAAAAATAAACCAGGAGAACAAGAAAAAACGGTAACGTTAACGACTAATACAGAAAACGGTCATGAAACGTTTAAAATAAAAGCAAAAGTAACACCAGCTACAGGAGTAGCTAATTAATAAGCAACGTATGAATCCAAGTTTAGCAATACAAATTGTATTAATGATTGCTGTGTTTTATTTTTTATTAATAAGACCACAACAACAAAGAGCCAAAAAAGAAAAAGCATTTGAAACCGGATTAAAAGTAGGTGATAGAATCATCACTAAAGCAGGAATTCACGGTAAAATTGCAGAAATGAATGAAGATACAATCGTTGTTGAAACAATGGCTGGAAAAATCAAAATGGAAAAATCTGCTATTTCAATGGAAATGAGTGCTAAATTAAAATCATAATTTTCATTTAAAATAAAAGTAAAGCCGAATTTCTCAATTGAAATTCGGCTTTTTTTATGCTCTGTATTTGTCGTTTAAGCCTCGACCTTCTAATATCATAGGAATGACTTTTTGAAGTCGTGAAATTTGAGTTTTTTCTTGTTTGGCAGTTACTATATATTCAATGAATTCTCTCTGCTTATAAGGTGAAAATGTATTGAATTTGTCATTTAGTTCCGAATTTCTATCCAATTCGTTTTGTAATAATTCAGGAATAATGGTTTCTTTTTTCTCCTTTGGAATGACTAATCCTTTTTCTTCAACTTCAATAGCTTCTTTAATGTATGCTAATATTAATTTTTCATCAATTTCGTTAACCGAATTGAATCGCATTTGGCGAAGAGATTTTGTGTTTTCTTCATTCGCATTGATGAGCAGTTTTTTCTCATCTTTCAAAAAAACACCATTGTAAAACCAAATTCCAAAATAGGATTTAAAACCTCCGATTCCCACCACATTTTTATTGTTGTACGTGTAAACAGGACCGCCCCATTTCGTAGTTTTAACTAAAGGTGTTTTACGAATGATAGCATGTAATTGCTCCAATTCATTTTCCCATTGATTGGTTTTATTCCAAGGATTTTTTTCCAAAACAGTTATTTTTTGTGTTTATCAAATATAAAAAATCTTGATAAAAAAAAGAGGAACAAAGTCCTCTTTAATTTGATTTTAGAATTTTACTTTTACTGTGATTGGTTTGTCATTTCGAATTACAGTTACGTCTTTTTCGTCTCCAGCATTCAATTTCCCTAAACAATCCATGTAACCATACACTTCTTTGATTTCGCAATCACCAATTTTTACTAAAATATCTCCAGCTAAAATTCCTGCTGCATGAGCTGGACGATTATCGGTAACGCCATCTATGTGTAAACCGTCTCCATGGTCTGTATAATCAGGCATAATTCCTAATGTTACTTTGTATTTTGGAACTGTTTTTCCAGCATCCATAGCCGTTTTAGTAAATGTAATTTTATCTAGATTTTCAATATCCGAACATACTCTAAAAACATAATCTGTTATGTTTCTCACACCGTAATAATTAATTTTATCCTCGTCGTCACTTGGTTTATGATAATCCATGTGAGTTCCAGTAAAGAAAAACAAAACTGGAATATCTTTTAAATAAAATGAAGTATGATCAGATGGACCTTGCCCCGCATTGTCTAAAGTTACATTGAAACCTGCTGGTTTATTTTTGTTTATAATGTTTGTAAATTCAGGAGCTGTTCCAATACCACCAACGGTTAAACTTTTATCTGTATTTAAACGTCCAATCATGTCCATATTAATCATTGTGATAACATTTGGATATAATGATTTTAAGGTTTCGGCCATGTGTTTAGAACCAATTAAACCATCTTCTTCCCCTGAAAATAAAGCAAAAATATAGTTTGCATTTTCTTTGGTCTTGTTTTTAGATAACATACGAGCTAATTCCAAAACTCCCGCTACACCAGATGAATTATCATCGGCTCCGTTATGAATTTCGCCATGAGAATTGGGTTTCGTAGAATGATTGTGTTCGTTTAAACCTAAATGGTCGTAATGAGCTCCAATAATGATGGTTTTAGACGCTTTGTTGTCTAAGAAGGCAATGACATTGGTTCCATGATTCGCTTTATCGCCAGAGCCATCTGTTGCATGAGGATTCAATTTTACTTTGTAATTGAATTTTTGGAAGTAACTATTATTCGCATAAGGTTTTAATCCTAATGCTTTGAATTCTTTTGCAATATAATCGGCTGCTTTTTTCTCTCCTTCCGAACCGGTTAAGCGACCCTGTAATTCATCAGAAGCTAAATAAGTTATATGTTTTTTTAGTGATTTTGGTTGTGCAATTTCAGCGGCATCTCCTTCAACCCAATCCGCAATGAAAACATTAGTTTCTCTTGGTTTGCTTTGCATTCTGTTACTCGAGAAAACCAATTTTTTTCCATCAGGTGAAAACATTGGAAAGGCATTGAATTCACTTTGATAAGTAATTTGCTGTAAATTTTCGCCATTAATATCAATCATGAACAATTGAAAATCATATCCACGAGTAGAATGATGATTCGAAGAAAAGATAATTTTTTTATCAGAAGGATGGAAGAAAGGTGCCCAATTGGCTTTTCCAAGATTCGTAATTTGTTTTAAATCAGAACCATCGATGTTGCATGTGTAGATTTCCATTTCAGATGGAGCAACTAAGTTTTGCGCCAACAAATCTTTGTATTCTTTTATCGCTTCAGCCGTCTTAGGACGTGACGAACGGAATACTAATTTTTTACTATCGTGTGAGAAGAAACATCCGCCATCATAACCTAAACCAGTTGTAATTTGTTTTAAATTGCTTCCGTCAATATCCATGGTGTACAATTCTAAATCGCCACTTCTAATACTCGTGAAGGCAATTTTTTTACCATCAGGAGAAACTACTGCTTCAGCATCATAACCAGGAGAATTAGTTAATTGTTTAGTAATGTTTCCATTTAAATCGGCAATGTAAATATCAAATTCTGGATAAATTGCCCAAAGATATTTTCCGTCAATAGGTTTCGGTGGTGCCGGACATGCGTGGTCTGCAGCATGTGTTGAAGCGTATAAGATATGTTTTCCATCGGGCATGTAATACGAACAGGTGGTTCTTCCTTTTCCTGTTGAAACCAATTGTAAGCTTTTTTCATTGAATTCTTGTGCTTTTAAATCTAGCATGAAGATTTGGTCACAAGACACGCCAAAAGCTTTATTGGTAACTTGAAGTGTTAATTTATCGCCATTAGGACTAAAATAAGCTTCTGCATTATCGCCACCGAAAGTTAATTGTTTGATGTTTTTAAGATGTTTTTCTTGAGCAAAAGAAAATATAGAAAGTGAAGTAATTACAGCTATCGATAAGCTTTTTCTAAGATTTATAATTTGAAACATAATTGGTTTTTATTTGTAATGAATAAAAATGATGTACGAATATACAAAAAAAGACAAGCTACAAAAAGCTTGTCTCGATAATAGTTTTCTATTCTAGTGTTGATTTATTTTTTAGTTGCAGCTGTAATTTCGGCAATTTTTACAATTACTTCTGTTGCTTTTACCATGCTTTCAACAGGTACATATTCGTATTTTCCGTGGAAGTTATGACCACCAGCGAAAATATTTGGACAAGGTAAACCTTTATAAGATAATTGGCAACCATCGGTTCCTCCACGAATTGGTTTTATAATAGGATTGATTCCTAGTTCTTTCATGGCTTTTTCTGCAATTTCAACAATGTGGAAAACAGGTTTTACTTTTTCTTTCATATTGTAATATTGGTCTTTAACTTCCGCTATTACAATTTCTTCGCCAAATTGTTTTTTCCACTTTTTATTGAATTTACTCGCTAATTCATGGATAAACTCTTTTCTTTCTTTGAATTTTTTAGCACTATGGTCGCGAATAATTAATTCAACTACAGTTTCTTCAATACTTCCAGTAATACCAACTACGTGAAAGAAACCTTCATATCCTTTTGTTTTTTCAGGAATTTCGTTTTTTGGTAATTTAGAAATGAATTGATTCGCTAACAACATCGAGTTAATCATTTTTCCTTTTGCATAGCCTGGGTGAACACTTTTTCCTTTGAAAATGATTTTAGCTCCAGCGGCATTAAAATTTTCATATTCTAATTCGCCAATTTGACTTCCATCCATCGTATATGCCCATTCGCAACCGAATTTTTCTACATCAAATTTATGAGCACCACGACCAATTTCTTCATCAGGTGTAAAACCTACTCTAATTTTTCCGTGTTTGATTTCTGGATGTTGGATTAGGTATTCCATTGCTGACATAATTTCGGTAATACCGGCTTTGTCATCAGCTCCTAAAAGCGTAGTTCCGTCGGTTGTAATTAAAGTTTGTCCTTTGTATTGTAACAAGTCTTTAAAATAACTTGGTGATAAAACGATGTTTTGTTTTTTATTTAAAACTATATCACCACCATCGTAATTTTTTACAATTTGCGGTTTTACATTAGCTCCTGTAAAATCAGGAGTAGTATCATAATGAGATACAAATCCGATAGTAGGAACTTCATGTTTAACATTGCTTTCTAAAGTTGCCATAACGTAACCATTTTTATCGATAGTTACATCTGTCATTCCCATTGCTTTTAGTTCTTTTACTAAAAGATTGGCTAGGTCAAGTTGTTTTTTAGTACTTGGTGTAGTGTCAGAATTTGGATCTGATTCGGTATCTATTGTAACGTAGCTTATGAAGCGGTCGATAATGTGTTGCATGATTTATAAATTTAGGCAAATATAAGGAATAGGTTGAATAGGTGAGTTAATTCCGATTCAATTTTGATTCGATAAACCTTTTATTGATTTTGTTAGAAACATTTTTATGAATTCTAAGATTGCAGTGTATTTGAATTCAATGTTTTCATTTCTACTAAAAGTATTTTCGGAAACTTGGAACACTAATTGAATATGGTTGTGTTTAATTGTATACGTATATTGTATTATTTTTTTTCTATTTACCGATACAATATCTTTTTTCTCTTTATTCATAAGGGTTAAAGAGGATAGAGGTGTACTAGGGGTGTTGCGAAAATTAATTTTATTTAAGTTTTAAAACTTTAACAAAAATAAGTAAAAAAATAAAGATCTTGGATTAAAAAATAGTTGTTTAATTTTAAAATGGATACAATTATTTAAAAGTAAATTGGAGTTAACAAATGCTTTTGAATTCTATTTAACAATATTTTATACAAACAACAATTCATTTTTTATACATTTGTGATGTTTTAAAGTTAAAAATGAAAAAATATCACATAATATTAATAGTTTTATTAGGCATGTTTTTAATGCCTAATACTGCTATGGCTTGTGGTAACTCTAATTCAAAACATTCTTGTGAAAAAGAAGTTTCATCTAACAAAACTGAAAAGAAGTGTTGTTGTAGTAATGACAGTTCTGAAAGCAAAGATGAAAAGGGATGTAATGGCGATTGTGGTCATTCAAATTGTGGTTGTTCTATGACTTGTCCTTCTTCTTCAATCATTTTTATACCAGAAATTACTTTTAAAATTAACTTTATTCAATATTCTTCAATAGAGAAAGTTAAGTTTTCATACACGGCACCATCAATCTCAGATGGTTTTCATTCTATTTGGCTAATACCTAAAATAGGCTAAATTCTTTTTTTGACAGCCATTAGTGTGTCAAATTTATAGCATTTTGCTATCAGATTAATCATCAGTTTACTTTCCGTTTTTATTTTTAATTATTTCAAGCAGATAGACTTGTAAACTGTTATTCATTATTTTTTTATCAACTTATCAAAGGAATTCACTTTGATTACTAATACATTATTAAAATGAAAAATTCATTTAAAAATATAATGCTAGCAACTTTTATATTGCTTAGTATTGCTGTCAATGCACAAATTAAAAATGCAAAAACAGAAACAGTTAAGATTTATGGAAACTGTGGAATGTGCGAAACCAAAATCGAAAATGCAGGAAATATCAAAAAAGTAGCTAAAGTAGATTGGGATCAAGATTCGAAGATGGCCACTTTAACTTATGATACTACTAAAACTAATCCAGACGAAATACTAAAAAGAATAGCATTAGCAGGATATGATAGTGATAAGTTTCTTGCACCAGATGATGTCTATGACAATCTTCATGGATGTTGTCAATATGACAGAGTTGCTAAAGTTCCAGTTAAAGAAGAAATCAAAGTGGAAGAAACTACTGAAATCCATAATAATCATGTAAACCACAATGAAACTTCAAAGATGGTACTTCAAGAAGTTAACCAACTTAAAGTTGTTTTTGATAACTATTTTGTGGTAAAAGATGCTATGATTTCTTCTGATGGTAACACAACTTCAATTGCTTCAAAGGAATTACTAACTGCAATAAACAATGTTAAAATGGACAAATTGGATATGGATGTTCATATGGTTTGGATGAAAGTTGTAAATCAAATTAAAAAAGATACTGAACTGATTTCAAAATCAAAAGATATTAATAAACAACGAAATCACTTTACAACATTATCAAAAGACATTTATTCATTATTAAAAGTTGCAAAGTATGAGGTTCCAGTTTATTTCCAACATTGCCCTATGTACAATGATGGTAAAGG
>NZ_JMLU01000042.1 GCF_000686885.1 Flavobacterium sasangense DSM 21067
CAATGTTGTTACTATTAGTGGAACCCCAACAGCAAGTGGTACTTTCAACTATACTGTTACTACAACAGGCGGATGTCCACCAGCAACAGCAACGGGAACTATCACAGTTAGTGTGCCAAATACAGCAACAATTAGTTATCCACAACCTCAATATTGTGTTAGCTCTTCTAATGTATCAGCTACTTTATCAGGTACAGGAAATTATTTAGGAAGTACTTATAGTGCTAGTCCTGCAGGATTATCTATTAACAGCACAACAGGTGAGATCAATCCAAGTGCTAGTAGTCCAGGTATTTATACAGTTAGTTATTTAGTTCCAGCATCTGGTCCATGTGCTTCTTATTTTGTTTCTACTACGATTACTATAACGCCTTTACCAACTGTTATTGCAACGAATTTAAATCCTACGTTCTGTTCAGGAGGCACGACTAACATTCAGTTAAGTAGTAATGTTCCAGGAGCGATTTTCTCATGGACGGTAACCGGAGGAAATGTTTTAGGAGCAGCAGGAGGAACAGGTAATTCAATTAATCAACTGTTAACTGTTAGTCCAGGGACTACAACAACAGTAGAAGTTGTCTATACAGTTATTGCAGAAGCAAATGGTTGTGCAGGTACGCCAACTCAAATTCGAGTTCAAGTTAACCCTATTCCTGATGTAATAATTGCTAGTAGTCCATCGCCAATTTGTTCAGGAGAAACTACAAATATTTCTTTTACTGGCACTATTCCAGGTACCGTGTTTAGTTGGGTAATAACTAGTATTTCAGGAGTAGCAGGTGCTTCAAATGGAACGGGAACAAGTATTCAACAGACTTTAACAACAACGGGATTATCACAAGGAAGTGTTACGTATCAAATTACACCAACTTTCAATGGATGTGTAGGAACACCACAATCGGTAACGGTTTTAGTTAATCCACGTCCAGAGTTGTTTGCTAATCCAACGCATCCACCTTTATGTAGTGGTGTTCTTCCAACTAACATATTTGTATCATCTTTTAATGCTGGAACTATTTTCAATTGGACAGTCAATGCCGTTGGAGTTAATGGCGCAACTGCAGGAAGTGCCCCTGGACCAACTTATACTATTATCCAAAATTTAACTACTTCAGTAGATAATGTAGCGGGTTATGTAGATTATACAATTACTCCAACAGCTGCAGGATGTTCAGGTATACCAATAATAGTAAGAGTATATGTGAATCCGTTACCAAAACCAGTTTTAACTGATGGAGCGATTTGTGTGGATGAATTTGGAGTTCCATTCCAATCCTACACATTAGATTCTGGTTTAGATAATGCTACTTATGATTTTGTATGGTATTTCAATGGAGTAGCGATTCCAAATTCAAATAATGCTACTTATGCTGCAAATGCAGTAGGTACGTATGGTGTAATTGCTACAAATAGTATTACGAATTGTGTTTCTTCAGATGTTACAACTATGGTAACTGCAAATGTTACATCTGTAACACCAGCGGTAAGTATGACTGTAACCCAAAGTGCTTATTTTAGTGGAAATGCCACTTTAACAGTGAATGTAACAGGAGGAAGCGGAACATTAATGTATTCATTAGATGAGGGAACTTTACAATCTTCTAATGTGTTTACCAATGTAAGTGCTGGACCTCATACTATAACAGTAGTTGATACACAAGGATGTACTTATTTAACTTATACATTATTGGTGATTGATTATCCTCATTATTTTACACCAAATGGAGATGGTATCAATGATGGTTGGTTTATTGCAGGCTTACAAGATACCGATGTAATCTACATCTTTGATAGATACGGAAAACTAATCAAACAGTTAAGAGGTGAAGAGTTTTGGGATGGTACTTACAACCAAGAAAACCTTCCATCAACGGATTACTGGTTCACTGTTGATTATTTAGAGAACGGAGCTAAGAAACAATTCAAAGCACATTTCTCGTTAAAACGATAATTAAAAAATTAAAACAAAAAAAAGCGGTACTCAGTGCCGCTTTTTTTATGCAAAATATAAGGCTTAAGAATAAAAAAAGAGTCCAAATACGTGGACTCTTTTTTATTATAACTTTATATTGAATTATAGTTTGTTGTAAACAGCTATTGCTTCTTTTAAAATTTGAACAGATCTAATCAAATCGTCTTTTTTCAATACATAAGCAATACGAACTTCGTCTAAACCAACATTTGGTGTTGAATAAAATCCTGCGGCTGGAGCAACCATTACGGTTTCACCATTTAAGTCATAAGATTCTAATAACCACTGTGCAAATTTATCAGCATTGTCAATTGGTAATTTAGCGATACAATAAAATGCTCCTTTTGGAGTCGCTACTTTAACTCCTTCAATTTTGTTTAATTCTGTTATAAGAGTATCTCTACGATCTTTATATTCTGAAATAACATCATCAAAGTAACTTTGTGGAGTTTCCAATGCAGCTTCACTAGCAATCTGAGCATAAGTAGGAGGGCTTAAACGAGCTTGAGCAAATTTCATTGCTGTTGCCATTACTTCTTTGTTTTTAGAAACAATACAACCAATTCGTGCCCCACACATACTATAACGTTTAGAAACCGAATCAATCATAATAGCGTTCTCTTCTAAACCAGGAACATTCATTACTGAAAAATGTTTGTCACCATCATAAATAAACTCACGGTAAACTTCGTCAGCAATTAAGAATAAATCATGTTTCTTAACTATTTCTGCTAATTTTAAAATTTCTTCTTGAGAATATAAGTAACCAGTTGGATTACCTGGATTACAAATTAAGATTGCTTTTGTTTTAGGCGTAATTAACTTTTCAAAAGCCTCGATTGGAGGTAAAGCAAATCCAGTTTCAATTCCCGAAATCACAGGAACTACATGTACTCCAGAAGCAGTTGAAAATCCGTTGTAATTAGCGTAAAAAGGCTCAGGAATGATAATTTCGTCACCTGCATCCATCGTGCTTCCCATAGCAAAAAGTAATGCTTCAGAACCTCCAGTAGTAATAATTATATCTTGAGTATCTATAGGTAACCCATGATTTTTATAGTATTGAGAAAGTTTAGTTCTGTAGCTTTCAAAACCTGCAGAATGACTGTATTCAAGTACTGAAATATCAGCTTTTTTTACAGCTTCTAAAGCAACTTCTGGTGTTTTAATATCAGGTTGCCCAATATTTAAATGGTATACTTTATGTCCTTTTTTCTTAGCAATTTCAGCATAAGGTACCAATTTTCTAATTGGTGATTCTGGCATTTGTTGGCCTTTAATGGAAACTTTTGGCATAATCTGTTTTTTAAAGATGCACAAAATTGCGATTTTTTTTTGTGATATAACTAAAAACGGATACTAAAAAATGTTAAAAACATAAAAGTGTAGTCTTAATTTCTTACATTTAGGTAATAAATTTTTAGATGAGAAAGATTATTCAAATAGTATTTTTATTCATGGTTACTGTAACGCTTCAGTCACAGTCTAATTTTAATTGGAAATCAAAAAAGGATAAAATTAAAATTCCTTTTGAGTTAACACATAATCTAATTATTGTTGATGTTGATTTTAATGGTATTCCACTAAAAATGATTGCAGATACGGGTGCTGAAAACAGTATTTTGTTTAGCTTTCCAGAGAACGATTCATTGGTTTTACATGAAACAGATAAGATTAAAATTAAAGGAGTAGGAAGTGGCGAAATGATAGATGCTTATTTGTCTAAAAAGAATAAGTTAAAAATTAAAGAATATGAAGATGTTAATTTTGAATTACTCTTACTCCCGTATCAAGATATAAGTATAATTAATAAGATAGGAATCCCAATTAATGGAATTTTAGGGAGTAGTTTTTTTGAATCGGGTTTATTAGAAATAGATTACAGTAGAAATCTATTAATATTTCACAAGAATAAACTTAAATCAAATGATTCTCGAATAAGAAAATACAAATCTAATTCAATTGATTTTAATGAGAGAAAACCTTATATTAAAATCCCAATTGAAATAAATAATAAGCAAAATGAATATAAATTACTGTTTGATAGTGGATTAGGGGATGGGTTGTGGCTCTTTGAAAACGATACAATTAAATGTGAAACACAATTTTTTAATGATATTTTAGGTGTTGGATTATCTGGAGAAATCAAAGGTAAGAGATCTAGAATCGAAAAAATTAATTTCCCCGGATTATCCCTTAGTAAAGTCTTGGTTTCCTATCCTGATAGTATTTCTTTCAATCAAATTACAATACGAGCAGACAGAAATGGATCTTTGGGTGGCGATGTTTTAAAACGATTCAATTGGTTTTTAGATTACGAAAATAAAGTGTTCTATTGTAAAAAGAATAATTTATACTCACTTCCATTTGAATATAATATGTCGGGTATAGAAGTACAACACGCAGGTTCTCAATTAGTAAAAGAATTGGTAAGATTAGAAACTAAAAATAATCAAGTAAATTTAAATGAATTTGTATTTGATAACAATGATTTACGTTTTGCTCAGAAATTTGAATTAAAACCAGTATTTACCATTTATGCTATTCGTAAAGATTCTCCAGGAGATAAAGCAGGATTACTTGTTGGAGATAAAATTATTAAAATCAATAATAAAATGGACTATCAATTAACCATTCAAAGTATAACAGATTTATTTCAATCAGAAGATGGTAAATGGATAACAATGATAGTGGATAGGGCTGGAATTCGATTCACAGTAAAATTTCAACTCGAAAAAATCCTATAAAAAAAGTCCCAACGAATTGGGACTTTTTATTTATGAATTTGGAAACGTTTTCTTTTTAACTAACGGACTAATTTCTTCCTTAACAATTACCGTTCCTTTAATTCGTAACGGAACCATACCATTTGGTTTGTTTACCGCATTACTTTCAATAGTAATCGTTTTACTAATCGGACCTGGATTCATGTTATATTGAACTTTAATTTGCCCTTTTTTACCTGGTGCAATTGGTTCTTTTGGCCATTCAGGCACGGTACAACCACAGCTCGATTTTGCATTGGTAATAATTAGTGGAGCATCACCTGTATTTGTGAATTCAAAAATTCTAATTCCATCATCTTTTCCTTTTTCTACCTCACCATAGTTGATGGTTTCTTCTTTAAATTCAATCTTTGGACCCGTTTGAGCAAAAGAAGCCATCCCAACTAATACAGTTAAATAAACAAGTAATTTTTTCATCATCTTATAAATTAATAGGTTGTTGTAAAAATAATTAAATATAAGCAACCAACAAACTACTCCTAACATTTTTTTTATTTTCGTTATATAGTTACTTTTGCAGTAAGTAATACAAAAAACATACCAAAGTAAGTTTTGGAATGTTAAAACGAACGATTCAATCGTTCAATGATTCAACAATTAAACAAGAAAAAATATAATGATTCCTGCACAATTCAACGCTAAAGAAGTAGAACAAAAGTGGTACGACTACTGGATGAAAAACGATTATTTTACATCCAAACCCGACCACAGAACGCCGTACACCATTGTAATTCCGCCACCAAACGTAACGGGAGTCTTACACATGGGACACATGTTGAATAACACCATTCAAGATGTATTAATTCGTCGTGCGCGTTTAAAAGGGTTCAACGCTTGTTGGGTGCCAGGAACCGACCATGCTTCAATTGCAACCGAAGCGAAAGTAGTAGCGAAGTTAAAAGAAGAAGGCATCAATAAAAACGATTTAACGCGCGAAGAATTCCTAAAACACGCTTGGGATTGGACCGAAAAATACGGCGGAACAATTTTAGAGCAATTAAAACAATTAGGTTGTTCTTGCGATTGGAGTCGCACTAAATTTACCATGGATGACGATATGTCAGCATCAGTAATTCACTCATTTGTAGATTTGTACAACAAAGGTTTGATTTACCGCGGTTACCGAATGGTAAACTGGGATCCAGAAGCGAAAACAACGTTATCAGACGAAGAAGTAATCTTTGAAGAACGTCAAGGAAAATTATATTTCATCAAATACAAAATCGAAAGTTCGGAAGATTTCTTAACTGTTGCAACTACGCGTCCAGAAACTATTTTTGGTGATACTGCTATTTGTATCAATCCGAATGACGAACGTTTTTCGCATTTAAAAGGGAAAAAAGCTATTGTTCCAATTTGCGGTAGAGTAATTCCTATCATAGAAGACGAATATGTAGATGTAGAATTCGGTACAGGATGTTTAAAAGTAACGCCTGCTCACGATACCAACGATAAAGTTTTAGGTGATAAACACAATTTAGAAATCATCGATATTTTCAACGAAGATGCGTCTTTGAATTCATACGGATTGCATTATCAAGGAAAAGATAGATTTGTAGTTCGTGAAGAAATTGCGAAAGAATTAGAAACTATCGGAGCCTTAGCAAAAACCGAAATGCATTTAAATAAAGTAGGAACTTCTGAAAGAACCAAAGCGGTAATCGAACCAAGATTATCTGACCAATGGTTCTTAAAGATGGAAGATTTAGTAAAACCTGCTATCAAAGCCGTTTTAGAATCAGACGAAATCAAATTATATCCAAGTCGTTTTAATAATACGTATGCGCATTGGTTAAATAACATTCGCGATTGGAATATCTCACGTCAATTGTGGTGGGGACAACAAATTCCGGCTTACTATTTTGGTGATGGAAAAGAAGATTTCGTAGTAGCAGAAAACATCGAAAAAGCCCTTGAGCTTGCGAAAGAAAAAACTGCCAACTCAACACTGACCACTGCTGACTTACGTCAGGACGCTGACGCATTAGACACTTGGTTCTCTTCATGGTTATGGCCAATGGCTGTTTTTGGTGGTGTTTTAAATCCAGAAAGCGAAGATTTTAAATATTACTATCCTACCAATGATTTAGTTACGGGTCCAGATATTTTATTCTTCTGGGTAGCGCGTATGATTATTGCAGGTTACGAATATGCAGGTGAAAAACCATTTTCAAATGTATATTTAACCGGATTAGTTCGTGATAAACAAGGTCGTAAAATGTCGAAATCTTTAGGGAATTCGCCAGAACCATTGGGACTAATTGAAAAATTTGGAGCTGATGGTGTTCGAGTGGGATTGTTATTAAGTGCATCTGCAGGAAATGATATTTTATTCGATGAAGAATTATGTAACCAAGGAAAAGGTTTCTCTAATAAAATTTGGAATGCTTTCAAACTAATCAAAGGTTGGGAAGTAGCGGATATCGCACAACCTGAAGCTTCAAAAGTAGCGATTGAATGGTACGAAGCGAAGTTGCAACAAACCTTAGCCGAAATCGAAGATAACTTTGATAAATACAGATTATCAGACGCTTTAATGGCGATTTACAAATTGGTTTGGGACGATTTTTGTTCGTGGTTCTTAGAAATGATCAAACCAGGTTACCAACAACCAATTGACCGCGCTACATTTGAAAAAGCAATTGAAATGTTAGAAAACAACTTGAAATTGTTACATCCGTTCATGCCGTTTTTAACAGAGGAAATTTGGCAACACATTACCGAAAGAACGCCAGAACAAGCGCTAATCGTTTCAGAATGGCCAAAAGCGAAAGCGTTTGACGCAAAATTAATTGCTGATTTTGATTTCGCAACGGAAGTTATTTCTGGAATTAGAACGATTCGTAAAGACAAAAATATTCCGTTTAAAGATGCGATGGAATTAAAAGTGGTGAACAACGAAAAGGCATCAACCTATTTTGATTCGGTGATTCAGAAGTTAGGAAATGTTACGACTTTAGAATACGTTTCAGATAAAGTAGATGGTGCGTTATCATATCGTGTGAAATCGAATGAATATTTTATTCCAATTACAGGAAACATCGATGTAGAAGCGGAAATTGCAAAATTAACCGAAGAGTTAAATTACACCAAAGGTTTCTTACGCTCAGTGCAAGGGAAATTGTCTAATGAGAAATTCGTAGCCGGCGCACCTGAACAAGTAATTGCTAACGAACGTAAAAAAGAAGCCGACGCTTTAGCAAAAATTGCGACTTTAGAACAAAGTTTAGCTGGTTTGAAATAGCATTTTATCCAAACCTGACAGGTTTCCAAAACCTGTCAGGTTTTAAAATAGAAAATCCCGAGTGTTGAGCTCGGGATTTTTTTGTTTATACTTTAAAAATGGCGAGTAGCCATAAACAGCTTTTTAAGTTTGATTTTTTAACGTTCCCACGCTTGGCGTCAGTTGCGAACTTCGGAACTGCTTATTTTCTGTTAAAGATAAAATTTCTTGCGAAACGTGAACGTGAATTTACCACAAAATTCGCAATTGCGCCAAACGTGTGTTGGCAGATGCCTTTCTTTTTTCTGTTGCCGTTTTATATACTATTTTGTAGATTGAATAATTCGGATATTTTGTAGAATTTCATATTATTATTTTTTACATAGTTACAAATTTGAATTAGAGTTTGGTATTCCGTTTCATAATTGTTTTGAAAAGTCGGAACTGGTTTATGAGCATAAAATATTACGATTTTATTATTGTTTTTTGCATATTCTAAAAGTGATAAAAAATATGAAATGCTGAAATGTGAATAATTTTTGTCAATTCCTAAACCAAATACAAGATTGTTGTTATTGTAATAACAATTTTGAGAAGCTGGATTTGCGTTTCCATATGTTGTTCCGCGAACTATTTCAAATCGATTGAGTAGCAAATTGTCAGTTGTTGTATTTCTTGCACCATAAGGATATGCAAATGATGTTGTTGATAAATCATTATTATTCATTAAAGTTTCCATTGGAATAATTTCCTGATTTAAATATTCGGCGGTTCCGTTTGCTGAAATAAAATTAGGTGCGTTTAAATGATTTAATCCGTGTCCACCAATTTCGTGACCGTCAATTTTCAAATCTTTTAGCTTTTGTATTTTAGCTGTCGATAACTGATTAAATTTAGTTACAAAAAATGTTGCTTTCCAATCGTAAGGTTCTAAAACATTATTTACTTCAAACCACTCGTCTACATAATCATCATCAAAAGAAATTACAACACCAGATTGTAAATTTGATTGTTGATTTGGAATGTCGTCATTTTCACTACAAGAAAATAACACTATGCTTAAAACTAATAAAAAGTATTTTTTTGTTTTCAAATTTCCGTTTTTTTGCGTTCTGTTTTTCCAAGGTTTCTGCCAACTTGTTTATATGCGAAGCTTTCGAACTAGTATCATCCCATCTTGTCAAGATAGGCGAAAGTTTTACATATTTCATTTCTCAAAAATAATAAAAATTTCCTACAAATAATAAAACACCTTATAAACAAAAAAAATCCCGAGCCTAAACTCGGGATTCTTAATTTTTAATGTTCTTTAATTTTTTCTAAAGTCGTATCTAAAACACGTTGGATTTTTTCTAAAGCTTCAAAAAATGCTTTTTCTGGGCTATCGGCTGTTGCGGTAACAGCAATCGGTTGTTTTTTTTCTACTCGGGCTTCAATAACACATTTTTTATCTTTTTGACCTGCTTTGTTTCCATTTTCGTCAGAGACGTGTACTTCAATTCGGGTTACGATTTCGTCAAATCTTGCTAATTCATTTTTAATTTCGTTACTAAAGAATTCTGAAAAACGGCTTCCGCCTTCAATGTTTTTGTCGGTGTGAATTTGAACTAACATAGCTACAAGGGTATAAATTAATAATACCTAAAGTTACGAAAATTCTTTCGTTTTTCAAAATTTGAATTCAAAATTTCCTGTTTTCAATCAGTAATTAAAAAAGGGAATTAGTAAAACTTGTCTTTTGAGGTTTTATTTTTTAAGCTTTTTGTATGCTCTAATTAAAGTTTTAAGCTCGCGGTTAGAAGTTATATCAATGTCTTTGTCAGATAAAAAATGACCATATTTGAATGCTACCGTGTATTTTGAGGTAGTTAACTTTGTAGCAATTTCATCAAGGTCATTTCGTAATGCTTGTTTTTCCTCTTCTATTTTTTGTAAAAAAGCAAATTTGTCTTTAAAATCTCTTCTAAAAGTGGTGGTGTTAAATGGAATCGAATTAAGAATTTGCATTTGTTTCTTCGATTTTAAATCCAAAGTATCTATAATTTTAGGCACTATGTTCTCAATTTCTTTTCTTGATAATGAATTCAAATTCTCAGGAAGAAAAGATTCTTGCTTTACATTTCCTTTTTTAGGGACTGATTTTATTGCTTTTTCAGGAGCGTCGGTATTGATATAACCGCTCCCAAAACACTTTTTACACTTTACATCTAAACCTTCACACGTACAAATTTGAACTGCCATAAATAGTTGTTTTTAAAATTCTGAATCGGTATTAATTGGATTTATAACAATCTTTTAAACACAGTTTCAAATGAGGTGTAAAGATATGGAAATCCAACTGAAATTAAATGTAAATGAAACAATCAATAATTAGGCTTTAGTCTGCTACATATTCCAAAATATCACCTGGCTGACAATCTAATACTTTGCAAATGGCTTCAAGTGTACTAAAACGTATGGCTTTTGCTTTACCAGTTTTTAAAATGGATAAATTGGCTAACGTAATATCCACCTTTTCCGAAAGTTCGTTGAGCGACATTTTTCGTTTCGCCATCATCACATCTAAGTTTACTACTATTGCCATAATTTACACTGTTAATTCGTTTTCTTCCTGAAGTTCGATACCGCGTTTGAAAATTTGGGCAATCACCAAAAGCGTAATTCCCATAAACAACCAAACATCGCCACCCGCAATTTTTAAATGCTGAATAGACGGTATCGTAACGCCTTGTTTTACCATGTTTTCTGAAAAGTTGGTTCCCCAAATAGCAAATAAGGCAATTCCTAAAGTCAAATAAGCCACGCTAAAAATAAAGCGATTAACATCTTTATTAAAAGGTTGGGCTAAATTGAGTTTTTTATCGTGTATGATTTTGATAATCAAATAAAATAGTATGGCTTTTAAAACCGCCACAATACTCATTAACGAGGTTAACGTCACAAAATGACTTTGGTTAAATTGATACAATGAAGACAAATCGATATGGTTCCAAAAATACGATGAACCAATCGGATTAATAAACAAAGTAAAAAAGGTATTTACAAGAAATCCGCCAGCATCAATTGAAAGACCAATAAAGATAATCCAAGCTAAGACATACAATACATTTAGCATCTGTTGTGCACTAATTTTAATTTCCATAGAAGTAAATATTAAAAGTTGATGATGCAAATTTCAATAAAAATTTATTGAAAAACAATAAAAATTTAATTAATTTTGATAAATATTTTTAAATCTCTTGTGTTTATTGACTTTGTAAAGCAAAAAAAATCCCGAGAAGTACTCGGGATTTTATAATGTAGAATGTTTTATGATTAGTTACAAGCATCTAATGCTTCAGCAAATTGAATAAAGCTCTCTAAATTATTTTTAAATTCTTTTTTCTCAACTCTAGCAAGAAGTGCAGGACAACCTTGCGCAAATTCTTCAAAACGTTTTTTTGGTGACATCATCCAAGAAGCTGTTGCATTTGATTTTCCTTCAGATTCGTTAGCACCTTTGATAATAATTTCACCGTTAAAATATTGGAATACACTTATTTTTTTACCAATGTACATTTCTTTTACAAATTTCTTTGTAGCTCCAGACATGGTCATTCCGCCATTATCAACAGCCACTTTAAAAGAAACAGAAGCAAATTCCTCTCCGTTACTTAAAGTAAGACGGTTAATTTCATTTGCCTTAAAAGTTCTTTCTGAAAATTTCCCTTGAAAATCTTTAACAGTCACTGTAATTGCATCACTTAAAGCCAAAGTTCTGTTTTTTTGAATATAACCAGTAACCGTGTCTTTTTTTATAGTAGCCAAATAAGCTAAAATATAATTAGGATCAGTTTCAATACTGTAAGGAGCAGTAGAAGCATTGTAACTTGAATTGTTGTTTGTTACAACTGCTGTAGTCTCTTCAAAGAAGAAGTTCTTCGTTTCAACATTGAAATGTCTTGTTTTAACTTTGTTTACATTAAATAGTGTAATTAAGTTATTGCAGTCTTCAATATTACTAACTCCATCACTTTTGTCGTAATCATTAGCAATAAGTTTGTTTGACCATTCTATTGATTTGCTTGGTTGGTCTAAATAATTATAAATTTTAGCCAAATTGAAATAAGCGCTATATCTAATTTTTCTATGTGCTTTTGAATCTTCTGCATATTTTTTTGGTAACGATTCAAAATATTGAATTGTATTTTGTAATTCTACTTCAAAACCAGTTACAGCATTGTTAAATGTCATTTTATCAAAAACATTTTTAACTTCTAAATACGCGTTGTATTCAGCTGCTTGTTCAGGATGTTTTTTATTGGCTAATATCCAAAGGTAATCAGTTCCAGTTTTAACAGCATAACCGTACTCATTATTAAGTTGTGTGTTTAAGGCATTCACAACTTCCATTACAAAATTATTGTAAA
The DNA here is from genome assembly GCF_000686885.1 of Flavobacterium sasangense DSM 21067. Classification (GTDB taxonomy): domain Bacteria; phylum Bacteroidota; class Bacteroidia; order Flavobacteriales; family Flavobacteriaceae; genus Flavobacterium; species Flavobacterium sasangense. The sequence continues at coordinate 12,391 of NZ_JMLU01000042.1, forward strand.
TAGTTCTGTTGATATTGTAGTAATAAGATTCAGCACTAGAATAGCTATCGTATTCTTTACTTTTTAGATTATTAGTTCTGGTAAAGTCAATTGTTTTTTGAATCTTACCATCAGTACTACTTATTTTTGCACTACCTTTTTGGTCATAAGTTAGTTCTGCGGTGTAGTAATATGTATTTCTTACATTTCCATTTTTGTCTTTAGTAGAACTTGTTCTAGTTGCAATATTTTTTTTAACAACCGTTGGAGTAAGTAAGGTAATGTCAATGTTGATATAACCATTTTTTTCCTTTTTTTCCAATCCGTTAATGTTTACTTGATTTTGAAAAAAGAATTTAGATTTATCGTACATCAAGTTACGGTCAATATTGGTAGTAAAGGAATAGGTTCTATTTTTTACTTCTAAAATTGGATTACTTGGTAATTGTACGAAAGAATAATTAAAATCATGTCTGTCTAAATCCGTTGATTGAGAAAAAGTAAACAATGAAATTAATAAAAAGATTGAAGAGAGAATTTTTTTTATTTGCTTTAAATTTAAATTTAGGTAAATATACTATTTGTATGTGTTAAATGAACTTTATTTTAGATTTATGATGATTATTTAATGATTAAATCGTATTTCTGAAGTAATCCTTTTAAATTTTCAGTCGAAAAAATGGCGCGTTTTAATTTGTTTTTCTCAGGGTCGATAGTGAAATCATAACTGGTTGAAAAATCGGTTTTGTTTGCAGTTGTTCCAATAAACACCGCGTGTCTTAAATTACAATTATCGAATAGCGCTTCCGATAAATCACTTTCCATAAAATCAACGGCAATCATGCTACAATTGATGAATTGCATTTTTTTCAATTTCAAACTGTAAAATTGCGCGTAATCCAGCAAACTATCTTTAAAGTGGAATTCATATAAAATTTGGTCTGTCATCGCAAAATTTACAGCAGTAAAATCACATTTCGTAAACCAAACATCACGCAACGAAACATGATTGATTTTTGTTCCTTTGAAATTGCAATCCAAAAAATTACAATCGATAAAAGTAACGGCAACAAAAAAACAAGAAGTAAAATCGCAATTGGTAAACGTGCAATTTTCGTATTCTTTGTATTTGATATCGTTTTCTGAAAAGGTAATGTCAGAAAAATTTTGGTCAATAATGTAATCTGCGTGCATAAATATATTTTTTAAAATCCTTCAAAAACACCTAATCCAAATAAGGCAAAATCGTATTTTACAGGATCGTTTGGGTCTAATCTTCTTAAATTTTCGTCCAATTCAGCTAAAGCTTTAGCATCGTTTTGTTTGCGCGTCAATAATTCTAATTTCCTCGCCACATTTCCCGAATGGACATCCAAAGGACAAGATAATAGAGCAGGAGAGATGCTGTTCCAAATCCCCAAATCGACTCCTTTATTGTCTTTTCGAATCATCCAACGCAAATACATGTTGATTCGTTTTGCGGCTGAACCATTTAAAGGATCTGAAATGTGTTTCTCCGTTCGAGATAAATGCGGAATTTCAAAAAACAATTGCTTGAATTCGGAAATTGTATGTTGCATCGTAGGATTTTGTTTCGAGAAAACCGCTTCTAATCCGTTGTGATTTTGATAAATGTGTTGCAATCCTTTTACAAATCCCACAAAATCTTGCCCGTTAAAAGTTCGATGAACGAAATTTTCTAACGATTCTAATTGCAATTCTGAATGATTCATGACAAAATCGTAAGGCGAATTTCCCATCAAATCCATCATTTTCTTCGCATTGTTGATAATCATTTTACGATTTCCCCAAGCGATGGTTGCGGCTAAAAATCCAGCAATCTCAATATCTTCTTTGAAAGAATACAAATGCGGAATTTGAATCGGATCGCTTTCAATGAAATTCGGATTGTTATACAACTCGACTTTTTCGTCTAGAAATTCTTTTAACTCGGAATGTGTCATTTTATAATTTAACATATAAGATTCTGTGTTGATTTCAAATTTAAATCTTAATTTTTATTACTTTTGTTTTTCAAGACAGTCATTGAACTAGTCTCTATAGCGTGTTTAAACCATTTGTGTTTGCGCGCTATTTTTTGTTATATATTCTTTATCATACACTGTCTCATTTTTGAATAATATATAAATAAGTTCAAGTATTTTTCTCTGAACAGCGACTAATGCTTTCATTTTAATTCCGTTCTTTGATATGAGCCTAGCGTAAATATTTTTAAAATTTTCGTCCCATTTTACTGCTGTTAAAGAAGGTAAATGCATTGACTTTCTTAGATTTCTATTTCCT
>NZ_JMLU01000043.1 GCF_000686885.1 Flavobacterium sasangense DSM 21067
GTAGCTGTTTGAAAAGTGAATTTTCGCTGTCTATTGACATAAATTCTGCTGTCAAACTCAAGGCAACTACTTCTATGTCAGACATTTTTGGCTTTCTGCCAATTCCTGATTTAAAATCCAACTCAAAATTCAAAGAACTTATAACTTCTAATACTCTAAAATAATTTTTAACTATATTTGTCATAAATGTTGGTTGTTTTGCGACTTCAAGATACTGATTTTCAGTATCTTGACCAACATTTTTTCAATTTATTTTACTTCAAATAATTTCACCCAACGGGTTACTTATAATATTTTCTTTACTAGAAATAAAATTGTCTAAATATTCTAAACTTTCATTTGGACTTAATAGAATAGAATCTATATTTTTTTTAAAGAGTCTCTTATTTGTAATTAGTTCAAATTCTTCTAATAAAAATTTTAATTTTTCTTTGTTCTCATTAATGTATTTTTGGGTACTTTCTTTTGTAAATTCTAATTGCCTCAATTCTCTATTTAATTCAGCTAATCTTTGTTTTAATGGAAAGTACTCAGAATCAACAAAACTTAAAAATATTTTAAATTGCTCAATAACCTGTTCTTTTTTTTCTTTTTCATCAAATCTATAAAAAAGAGCATGTTTATTAGCAATTAAATTCTGATGTTGAAGCATAAAGGAGGTGAAATTCCTATATGATGGAGCGGCTTTTTTTGCATTATTATTTCTAAATTTTCTATCCTCTAAATCTTCATCAGTATCATCAATATCAATTTTAAAATATTTATTTAATTCTTTCCTAAAATCTTTTAAAGTATATTTATCTAATGAATGAAAATAATCAATATTAAAATTACTTATGTTTTCAATAAATGAATTATCAGATGTTGAAGCTAAAAAACAATCTTTTTTGTTTTTGCTTCTACCTAATATTAAATAAATTTCTTTTAATTTTAATACAACAAAATAAAAAACAGTATTATTAGTTATTACTCCATCTGGAATTATAAATTCTGAACTTCCGAAACAATAATCGAAAACTTCTAATATCGCACTTTTGCCCGTAGATGAGCGTCCTGTAATAACATTTACACCTTCTTTAAAATTAACGTGATGAATTTTATCATCATTAGTTATTACTCCAATATACTTTATAAATGCTTTCATATTTTTTTTATACCTAATCTCATATAAATATGAGTGATTTTCTCATTTTTAAATAGTAATGCCAAATTTTGTGAAGCCTTAAAGTTTTCAATTAATGTTTTATCAGGTTTAAAATCATTTTTAATAAATGTTATTGATAAATCTTTATTCAATCTTAAAGAGCCAGTATCAAAAGCATATTGCAAACATAGATTTGTTAACTCTTTAAAATCTTCAACTCTACCAGGCAAACCATACAATTTATCACTTTTTCTAATTTCACTTTTATTACTTTCTATATCTTCTTTTTGAACAAAATTTATAAATGTTCGCAATTCTTTCTTTTTATTTTTTAAAACTATCTTGCTGTATTCATATAAAACTAATGGCAATATTAAATAAGCTAGGAACATATCTTTTCCTTGTTTTCCTTCATACTTTTCGTAAAACGTTATTATTATTGGTGTTAATATGAAAGGATTATTATAAAGAATATTTAAATTTTGAATCGCTCTACTCATTTGATTTATTTTTTAATTTCCATATTATTTCATCTTTTTCGTCTGCTAAAATATGATACATACCTTTTTTAAATGTTGGAGGCGTATTATTAAAAATGTCAATATTAATCATATCTCTTTCCATAATAGTATCAAAGAAATCTTGAGATTTACTGTCAATTTCTAGATCATTACAATTTCTTGACATTCTATCATAAACACTAGAATAATCATCTATTAATTCGTTTTGAAATTGCAGAAGTGAATCAACTCTTTGAGTTCTTGTTTTAAACTCATTATTTATAGTATTAAATGTAAACCAATAATGTTTTAAACTTCTTGGAATAACTGAATCATATTTAATTTCTTTAATTTTTTTAACAAAATCATATTCAACTAATTCCTGTTTTTTACTTTCTGGAATTATTGTTAATTCTTTAACATAAGGAAACAATCCTGAATTAATGTTATATTTACTATTTATATCTATTAGTTCTAGTGAAAAATTATCATAACTAATCTCCCAACCTTTATTATATTCCTCACTTTGTATGATATAGCCTAATAACGAATTTAAAACACTTTCCCTATTATCTTCAGGAACAAATTTTAAGTTAACATTTTTTAATTTGACTACTAACTCATTTCTTTTAAGAACAGAACTATCAATAAATACTTTATCGATAATATTAAGTAACTTTTTATTGTCAGAAAGCACTAATCTCATTAGTTTCAATGATTCTGGCAAACTTGCTTTTTTGTCTTTTTCTAAAGCAATTTTGTATCTACTCTCAGCGTCAGTTAATATATTATTTAATATTCCTTCTCTTTCGTTTGTATTTGCAGTATTCCATTTTTGAAGATATGATTTGATTCCAATTTCTTGAGTAGTGGCTAAAATTAAAAATTTGTATTTTTTGGAATCAAAATTTGATGACAACCAATTGTTTAATGTATTCCAAAAATTTAAATGTGAATCGGTTAGATTATCATTTTCAGAATATTCTTTTAATTCTGTTTGCTTTCCTTTTTCTTTATCAATATTATTTATTAAACTAACATCACCATCCTTTTCAATATAGATACTTTCATTTTTATCCATATCAAAACATTTCTCAAGTGCTAAATAGAATTGAGATATTATTGCTCCTGTTGGAGCTGGTGATGAAAATTTAACTTTTTTTCCCATAATTAACTATTTTCTACAATTAGAATCTCCTCATCTGTTAGACCATATAACTCATATACCATAGCATCAATTTCTTTATCTGTAGTTCTTATTTGCTGTTTTAGATTTTGTGCTTCTTCTTTTTTAGTTTCAAATACTTCCATCCAATCCATTTCATCAAGTTTGGTAAGTTCTTTAATTGGTTGTAGATTATTTTTAACTCTATCTTTATTGGTTTCTTTAATGGCTTTGTTTACTTCTTTTATAAAATCTCCAAAAGATAATTCGTACCAATTTTCTAACTTTTTAGTAAACTTTTCAATAGCAAATTGAGATTGCAGGTATTTTGTAAATTTTGAATTTAAACTATTGAAAGAACTAACTTTTAAAGCAATATCATTTGAATAATATTTAATATTAATAATTTGTGATTCAATCCCTCTTGGCAATATAAATTTCTCAACTGACACTTTTTTTAAAACATATGCTCCACCAGCTGTTTTCTCCCCTACATTTTCAAAATAAAACTTAAATAATTTACTATTCATTAAAACATTAAAAACTTCAATTGGTATAAATTCTGAAGTTAAAAAATAAGAGGCACTAGTTAAAAAATTCTTTTCATTATCAATTGAAAAACTCCAATTACCAGAAATTAAACCCCAAACTACTTTTGGTTTTTCAAATTCCTTTAAAAATGCACAACTTCTTAAATTAGTCCAATGCTTGCCTTTGTCTGTTCTACTCTCAATTTTTCCACCTCTTTCATTATTCAAATTATAAAATCTTTCAAATAAATATTTAAAGTTTTCTTCTAAATTTATTCTTGGGACTTCATCTCCTAAACCATTATGTATATTAAGCAACCATAAACCTGAATTTTCAATAAAATATCTATTTATATTTTTTCCTTTTAGTAGAGGTTTTATTATTGTATCAGTTGAAGGGTCATTCCTAAGAATTTTTTTGTACTCATCTTCATCAATAATGTATGCATCATCAAATCCAGTAGTAATCCCTCTATTTATTTTTACGCCTTTTAAACTATTAAAGTAATCTCCAGATTTTTTTATCTTATTAATTAAATTTCCAACTCTAGTGTCTTCAAAAATCCAACTTTTATTTATTAAATATTCCTTATTGATTTTTCTAATTCTTTTAATAATTTCATTGTCAAATGTATTAGAGTCAATCGTCTCTTCTGAAAATTCGATATAATCTACCTCTTTATCTGATATAGTCTTTTTAATGATATTAATAGTACTAGAAACTAAAGCTCCTTTAAATATACAAACTTGTTCAAAATTAACTATTTGATCTATTTGGTATTTTGACAAATAATCTCTTAATGGTTTTCCGTATTCAGTATTGAAAAACTTATTTGTATTTATAAAACCAAAATATCCATCCGCTTTTAAAATTCCAATCCCTCTTTCATAAAAATAAACACTTAAATCAGAAGTTCCAGTATAAACTTCATAGTGCCTTTTAAAATATGTAGAAAACGCAATTAAATTCCTATGCTGTACATATGGAGGATTTCCAATTATCACATCAAAACCGCCTTTATCAAAAACTTTTGGAAATTGTTCTTTCCAATTGAAAGCTTTATCTCCAGCAAAGGTTTTACTTTCAATTAAGCTGTTACCACATTTAATATTGCTGTTTAAGTTGTTTAACTTTCTTCGAGGTTGTGCTGTTCTCAACCATAAAGATAATTTAGCGATTTCTACACTTTCTTCGTTTAAGTCAACTCCATAAATATTCTTTTCTAATATGGTATTTTCAATATCACTAAAAACTATTCCACCACCTAAAATTTTGGCTTTAAGTTCATCGATATAATTGTGTTCTTTTATTAAAAAATCTAAAGCTTGATTTAAGAAAGCTCCACTACCACATGCTGGGTCGCAAATAGTTAGTTGTAGTAACCAATCTCTATAATTGTCTAGTATTTCAACTAATTTAATAATTGTTGTTTGTAGGCGGTTTTTTCTTCCTTTAAAGTATTCTTCTTCTTTAAACCCTAATTCGTTTTTCTTTTCAGTACATAATTTACCAATTGTATTTTCTACAATGTATTTTGTAATGTATTTTGGAGTATAAAAAACGCCATCTTTTTTACGTTTGCTTGTTTGTTTGTCAAAATCACCTCCTTCAATTTCTGAATTTACGCTTTCAATTTCATTAAGTGAATTTTCAAAAATATGACCTAAAATATTAACATCAACTTGACTTTCAAAATCATAAGCTGCTAATATTTTAGTATGATTATATAATAAATCATTATCAATTTCTAATTGGTCTAAAACAATATCTTCTTTAAATAAACCACCATTGTATGCGTATATTTCCGCTCTATTAGTTGTTCCCTGTCTACCAATATCAAGAAATTTAAAGTATTGCTTAAACATATCGTAAAGCGGTCTTTCATCACCAAAATCAATATCTGCTTTCCATTTGTTTAAGATTTGTAAAGTACTGTTTGGAGGTAGTAATCCTCTATCTTCAGCAAAGAATACAAATAAAAATCTATCAATTAATTTTTGTGATTTTTTGAATAGATTTAGCTTAACATTCTTTTCGAGTTTAATTATTTCAGCTTTAGTTTCTTCATCTAAATCAGCTTCATTTGTTTCATTAGTTAACTTTCCTAATGTATTTTTAATTCTTTTGGTATTACGTTTTACTAAATCACGATACAACTCACGCTTAAAAACAGAATAATCTTGATAGAATTTTTTGGTAATTTTTTCTTCTTCAAGTAATGAATCTTGTTTTATTTTTAAAGGAATGTTATTTACGATATTGTCTTTATGTAAGCATAGATATAGTAAATCGAATTGTTCTCTGGTTAATTCAAATAGATTGAACTCTTCAAATTCTGTAGCATCGTTAATGTAAAATCTTAATTTTTCATAATTTGAACTTACTACATAAACACATTCTTTTTGATTGGCTTTATAATCAAAAGCTTGTTTACGGATACTTTCTAAATCCTTTGTATTTGTTCCTTTCAATTCAATAACACCTACAGCCTTGTCATCAATAAGAATAGCACCGTCAGCTTTTCGAGAGTTAGTTTGATTTTTGTATTCAGCTACTAAATTAAAGTTAGGATTTGGTTTTAATGTAAAGTCTAAAATATTGACAAATAAGTCAGTTAGAAAAATTCCTTGATATTCTTCTTCTTTAGAATTTCTGATATTTTCTTGAATAGTTAGGTTCAAAAAATGATTGGCATACTTTTTATATGCTTTATCTACTTTTGGCTTTTCTAATTGTTTGATATACTTGTTAAGTACCGACTTTTGAAATAATGACATGTAAGGAAATTTCTATTATAAAGATGGAATATAATTGGGTTAAATTTAATAAACTTTTTGAGTAATAGATAATAAATAACAAAAAGAATCAAATTCTATCTTTAAAATGAAATTCTAATCTGTGCAGTTTCCAAGTCTATATTAGTTGGAATATGCACACTTTTTAAAATATTAGATTTTTGTTCTATTCTTTTTTTGATGTTTGAATGAAGATTATCTATACCTAATTTTCTGTAATAAGTTTTCTTCTGATTGTTGAATTTGTTTCGGTTTCCGTTTTTTAGAATATCTTCCCAAAAGTTTGTGTTGTAAAATTTCTCATCAACTTGTTTGGATTTGTCAAATAGTAATACATTATCCCATTCGTTTACCAATGAATTTATTAATTTGTTGTAGCAATTATTTTCTGTTAAATCTTGAAGTGTAAAAAGCCCCAGACTATTAATGAATTTAGCTTGTTTGGTTTTAACTTCAAATCGAAATGTATTAAAACATTGTTTTGGAAATTGCACACTTTTATCGTAAGCTTTGATTTGTTTATAAGCTTCATTTCCTGCAATTTTGTAATTAAAATGTGTTGTTGGTCTTGTAAATTGTCGCTTTTCGTGATAGATTAAATTTTGTACCAAATCATCAACTTTAATAATAGGATTAATATTTACACCATATTCTAAATTAATTAGTTTACACTTGTATAAATCGAGTTTAAATAACTCTTTTATTTGCTCAATTGTTCCAATACAATCATAAATATTGAAATCGTTAGCATTGTGTAAACCACCATTAAAGAAATAGTGTAATGAGCCTTTTATTTCAAGTCTGTTTTGAAATTTTGTAAAATACAAGTTTTTGTAACTCTTTGTGAAGAGTTCTTTAATTTCATCATCAAATCGCTTTTCTGATTTACCTTCGTATATTAGAATTTCATTATTCCAAACTTGATTTATAAGAGCTTCATCCGATATTTTTATTTTGATGAAATCTATCATTTATCTAAAAATATATTTTAATTATTTTTTAAATGGTCGATAGTTATCGTCAAGCATCTTATTTATATCTTCTATTTTATAGACTATTTTATTGTTTATTTGGCTGTATGCAATTAGTCCTTTTTCTCTCCAATTGGATGCAGTGCCTGGACTAATTTTAAACAGTCTTTGAAACTCGTCATTGTCAATAAAAACTTTGTCAAAAAATTTCTCTTGTTTTTTAGTAATCAAATCTGTGATTGTCTTTAAACGAGCTTCTATGTTTTCTAAACTTTCTTGATATTGATTTCCCATAGTTAGACTTTTTTAGGATTGATACTAATTAAGGCTAATTCAATTTCGGAACGTTTGTAACGAATGAGGTTTCCTAGTCTATATGGATTTAGGATTTTCTTTTTGTTCCAATCAGAAAGAGTAACCAAAGATACTTTTAGTATCTCGGCAGTTTCTTGTCGAGTAAGGTACTCTTGCGGTGCGATTGGTTGGAAATTTTGAGCTAAAGATTTAAGCTCTGTTCTAACATCTGATAAGATGCTTTCTTTGAACTCGTCAGGTGAAACCCCGAATACTTGTGTCATTTTACTTTGTTCCATCTTGATATATATTTTATCGTTTTTGATGAAACAAAATTAAAGAGAGGTTTATCGTTTCTTATCGTTGGAGTAACTCCAAAAGATACTCCAGAGGTTACTCCAAGTTGCCTAAAAGACGCTCAATTTTATCAATATCTCTTTGATGATTGGGTTTTATTTCGCTTGGTTTTAATTCGAGCTTTTCAATTGCAGTTTTTATGTTTTTATCATTTTTACCAATTAATTGACTAATCAATTTGGCTTTTTTAGTGTTTGGTAGATTTTCAAGCATAGTTGAACTAAACAAACCTAATCTGTCTAAAAGTATGATAGCTTGATTAACTGATAGTTGATTTTCAGTTTCATCAGAGTTTTCAATCTTATTTGAGCCATTATTTGCATTGGTTCTTTTGCTTTCTAGGAAGTCAATCATTTTGTTAGCTTCAATCATTGCAGCATAACAATAGAAATCTATTTGAATATCGAGAATAAAATCTAAATCATCCGGCGTTTGTGAATATCCGTTGTAATATCTGCCTAACCAATGTTTAAGTTCTTCATTATTGAACTTTGGAAATTCATCTATATTTAGATCATATTTATTAACCCAATTGTCAATATCTATTTGGTCATTACCCACATAAGGTGTTTTCTTAATTTTATCTATGGCGAAGTTTAAATAATCATCCTTTTTATCATTACCCAAAACCAATAAATTTTCCATTACTTCTGATTCTAAATATGGAACGTAATGAACAATGCCATCATAGACTAAATCGAAACAGGTTTCTTTTATTACTCTTTCGTCACTTATTTCTTTGCAGAAAACGTTTAGATATTCGTCTTTAAAAAGTTTCATAGGTGTTTGAGATTTTGATGGAATATTACTTTGCTTTTTGTCTTTTTTAGAATTGAAAAATGCAATCAACTCATCAGCATAATGTTTGCAGATATATTGATAAAAGTCTAATTGCACCGAGTGAGCTTTATCCTTTTCAGGAGAAAACTTATCCATATCATTATAGTGCCTATCAATAACGGCTTCAATACTATTATTTTGAAAATCTCTATTAAATATATCTTCTATGCTTATTTTATATTCATCAAGCCACTTTTGAACATAGGAAATGTTGGCATTTTTAGGATAACTTTGTTTTTCAATTTCATTTATTAAGTAATCCAAATAATCGTCTCGATTGTCGGTTTTATTTTGAAGCTCTAAAAGTGTTTCAGATTTGATTTTTTTAATACAATCTTCTAAATCTAACATTACGCCTATAGCAGTACTCTTTTTTAGAATTGTATAATCATCAATCAATTCACAAAATTTATCAAAATAGGTATCTTTCATTACAGGTTGATTTTTAGAATTTATAGTTTCTATATTCTTATTATCATCAATTAATAATCGTACTTTATCAAGCTCTCTCAAATATTCTTTGCCAATTTGAAATAATGAAAACGGTATAAAACTTATTGTTTTGTATCTCTGGTATAAAAAGCCTAAAAAATACAAACTTTCAACTTTTTTCGACTTTGCATTATTTATAATTTCATATACGCCTTCATCTATCTCAAAATTATCATTCCTTAAATTTTCCTGATAAATAAACTCTAAATCTTGAATAGTTGGATTATCTTCCAAAGTAGAATAATATCGAGATTGTTCACTATCTATGTAAAAATCCTTTTTTAAAGTATTTAAATGAGATTTTAGCGTTTTGGTGGTTATTTCTAAATAAGAGTTAAGTTTAATTTTATCTTGAGAAAGCATCAAAGAATATAATTCACTTAAAGCCTGTTGATGCTGCTCTTTGATTGTTAGAAAAATTTCTTTTCGCTTTGAGAAAATTTCATTGCCATTAAGTTCGAAAAAAAACGAACCATTATACTTTACCAATAAATCATACTTTTTAAAATCTATTATTTCAGAATCAATATTTATTAAAAATTCTGAATAATAGTTTTTACCTATAATGTTGATAAAGGAGTTAATACTTTGCATAAAAGGATTTGAAGGCTTAAATATATTAAACTTTATCTTACTTTACTACTTTCATTTTTTTCTCTTCGATTTCTTGTTCTTCGTTTTGCTTGTTCCAGTAGTCTTTTAGTTTTTCGGCTTTTTCGGTACTAGTTATTTTAATGTATTTCAAAAATTGGGTTTCTGTTTGATGCCCTGTAACTCCCATAATAGTTAGATTGTCTAACTTTCCATATAAATTGGTAGCAAATGAACGACGGCAAATGTGCGATGATACTAATTCCCATTTTGCAAAAATACCTTCTTCTTTTCGCTTGGTATCTTTATTTATTTTAGAACCTTGAGTTAATTCTGTGAATTTTGCTACTCTGCACAATTCTTTAACGTGTTCATTAAATTTTTGGTCTGAAATAGCTCTTGGAAATCCATTTCTTTTTTCTAAAATTTCTTTGACTTGTTTATGAAGCGGAATTGTAACTGTTTGACCTGTTTTTTGAGTTTCAATTTCAATATAGCCATTTTTGATATTGGCATCTTTCAATCTTAAAAAATCTGAAATTCTTAATCCTGTTCTTAATCCAATGATAAATAAATCTCTTGTATTTTCTAATCTTTCTACTCCTTTAAAATCGTGATTGAAAATCGTGTTGATTTCTTCATCTCTCAAGTAGATACTATCAGCTGTAATTTTTGGAACAAAAAAGTTAGGATGCTCAATATGCGGATGCACCGGTAAACCTTTTAATTTTGCATCTCTCGCAATGGTTTTTACAGTTCCGATATAGTTTCCGATTGTACCTAAATTTATTTTCTGTTCTTGTGATAAAAAGTTTATAAATCTATCATAGAAAGTCAAATCTAAATCAGTGAATTTTAGCTTTGTTTTAAAGCGGTCTTCGTACTCTTTTAGCTTGTTGAGTGTTGTATTGTACTTTGTGATAGTTCCTTTTGCAATTGCCTTATTTTTGCCTTTTATTATACGTGTTGGAGCGTTCTTAATAAAGGTATCAATGAAAGGAATAAAAAATATTTGGTCAACTGCTGTTTCGTCAATTGGTCTATTAAAGAAACTTGCAATCTTTTTTCTTAACCAGTGCTTGTCTATAAATTCGCCTTTACTATTGTCTGAATTAAATTCATCAAATATGAACTTTTCAAGCTCTGCAAGTTTTTGATTAACTTCGTCTTTTGTAGTATCATCAGCAGTAAGTTTGACTTTTTGTTTAGCTGCACTCCATTTTTTAGGTTCTACCTTTAAATCTGTTGTTGCAGTTAAATCACATTTTCTGCCATTCTTGAAACGTAAAAGTATATTGGTTGCGTTTTTTTCTCCTTTAATTAGATAGTTAATAGTTGCCATTTTTACAGAATTATTAGGTTTTTCAACACTTTAAAGATACAAAATTATCCCCACATAATCCCCACATTGACTATATTTATATATAATTCACTTAATTTTACTTAACTATTATATATTAAAAAACCCTTATTTTATAAGGGTTAAGGCTTATTTTGACAAGATTTGATAAAGTGAAATAAAGTAGGTGTTTGTTCCTCTTTCTCCGCGAGAGAATTCTCAAAATGAACTAAAACCCTTTAAATCCTAGCATTTAAAGGGTTTTTTCTTTTTACCATTTAGCCAATTTATTCATTTTTTTGCAAATAATAGGTGCACTTTTGGTGCACCTAGGTAGTGCTCAAAAAAAGTGCACCGATTTTTTTCTTAACCCTTGTAAAATAAGGTGTTCAAAGATTAAACATCTTGACCTATATTGACAAATTAAGTACATTAATTATCAATTTAAAGGTTACCATTATGACAACAAAAATCTCCGTCCTTTTCTATTTAAGAAAATCTAAGGTCAATTCTCAAGGGCTAATGCCAATTTACCAACGCATAACTATCGAAAGAGAACGCTTCGATATTAGTACTGGACATTTCGTAGAAGAAATGAAATGGGGCACCGAAATGGGCAAAATGAAGGGCAATTCTGAAGAAGCCCGTACAATAAATAGCCGACTTGATTTGCTGAAAAACAAAGTTTATGAAATCGAAAAAAGATTATTCATGGGCGAAATTAAAATCAACCTTGAAAACTTCAAAAACGAATATTTGGGTAAGAAGGCTAGAGACAGATATCTAATGCCGATATTTGAAGAACACAACCGAAAAATTAAAGAACTGGTTGGACAAGAATATGCAGCCGGAACATTGGAGCGTTATGAAACTTCATTGAAGCACACGAAAAACTTCTTGCTATGGAAATACAACATTTCAGATATTAGTATCGAAAAGATTGACTATTCGTTTATAACCGAATATGAGTTCTATTTACGTAGTGTCCGAAAATGCGCTAATAACACAGCGGTAAAATACATTAAGAACTTCCACAAGATTATAAACATTTGCTTGGCCAATGGATGGCTAACTAAGGACCCATTTGCAAATTACAAATCGAAAGTCAAAGAATAATTCGCGAATACTTGACCGAGAAAGAAATTCAAGATTTGATGGAAAAAGAATTGGTATCGGATCGTTTAGAATTGGTTCGCGATATTTTTATATTTAGCTGCTTTACGGGATTAGCTTATATTGATGTCAAACAACTTTCGAAGGACAACATTGTTCTGGGTATCGATGGCGATAAATGGATAAACAAGAACCGACAAAAAACCGATACGAGTTCTAGAATTCCGATATTACCGACGGCCCAATTCATTATTGATAAATACGCCAATCATCCAGTTTGTGTAAATGAAGATAAATTACTTCCGATATTTTCTAATCAAAAAATGAATGCGTATCTAAAAGAAATTGCAACGGTTTGCGGAATCAATAAAGAACTAACATTCCATATTGCCCGACACACTTTTGCAACTACCGTGACATTGAGTAACGGAGTTCCAATTGAAACCGTAAGTAAAATGTTAGGACATACTAATCTAAAAACAACGCAGCATTACGCTAAGATTTTAGACAAGAAAATTAGTGAGGATATGAAAATACTTAAAGATAAATTTTCAATCAATGTAAATCGACGTAGTTGCCAAAACTCTATTTAACAATATTTTATACAAACAACAATTCATTTTTTATACATTTGTGATGTTTTAAAATTAAAAATGAAAAAATATCACATAATATTAATAGTTTTACTAGGCATGTTTTTAATGCCTAGTACGGCTATGGCTTGTGGTAACTCTAATTCAAAACATTCTTGTGAAAAAGAAGTTTCATCTAAAAAAACTGAAAAGAAATGTTGTTGTAGTAATGACAGTTCTGAAAGCAAAGATGAAAATGGATGCAAAGGTGATTGTGGTCATGCAAATTGTGGTTGTTCTATGACTTGTGCTTCTTCTTCAATCATTTTTATACCAGAAATTACTTTTAAAATTAACTTTATTCAATATTCTTCAATAGAGAAAGTTAAGTTTTCATACACGGCACCATCAATCTCAGATGGTTTTCATTCTATTTGGCTAATACCTAAAATAGGCTAAATTCTTTTTTTGACAGCCATTAGTGTGTCAAATTTATAGCATTTTGCTATCAGATTAATCATCAGTTTACTTTCCGTTTTTATTTTTAATTATTTTAAGCAGATAGACTTGTAAACTGTTATTCATTATTTTTTTATCAACTTATCAAAGGAATTCACTTTGATTACTAATACATTATTAAAATGAAAAATTCATTTAAAAATATAATGCTAGCAACTTTTATATTGCTTAGTATTGCTGTCAATGCACAAATTAAAAATGCAAAAACAGAAACAGTTAAGATTTATGGAAACTGTGGAATGTGCGAAACCAAAATCGAAAATGCAGGAAATATCAAAAAAGTAGCTAAAGTAGATTGGGATCAAGATTCGAAGATGGCCACTTTAACTTATGATACTACTAAAA
>NZ_JMLU01000044.1 GCF_000686885.1 Flavobacterium sasangense DSM 21067
TTTTTTCCTAAAGGAACTGACTTTAATAAAATAACAATTGAACAGCTTAAACAAGCTCAATTAGCTTTAAACAACAGACCTAGAAAGGTTTTAGGATACAAAACACCAGGAGAAATTATGAACCAAGAAATCAATAATTATGCAGCATAAAACAAGCCAATTTCGGAAATAACTTTTGGCTCTTGAAAAAGCCAAAAAAAGTTATTCTGAAATTATGCAAAATTGAAATAAAAAACTAAATTTGATATATTAACTAATTATTGACCTTGTTGCATTAAGGTCTTGAATCCGCCTCCTTTGTTAGGTTCGGTATCAAAAGTAATAGTTCCGTTGATAGAAAAAATGCGGTTTTCCACATTTTGCAAACCATTTTTTGTATGTAATTGATTTTGACTTCCTTTTCCATTGTCGGAATAGCTAATCTCTAGAAATTGACCGTTATTTTTAAAAGCAATCGCCACCAACGAACATTCGCTGTGCTTTTTCATATTTACCATGAGTTCTTGCAACACACGATATAGCGTAATTTTAACTTCGTCTTTTAATTGGATATCCTGTAATGCCGCAGTATTTAAAATTACATTTCTCGTATCTGAGCTGTAAGAATGAATCATGTGCTTCAATTGTTCTACAAAGGCTTCTCCTGTGCTAATTTGTTTATTTTCATTGGAAATATTGCGAGCACGTTGATAAATGGTATCTAAACTCTCTAACAAGGATTCTTTATTTTGCTCGTTTTCTAAATTCTGAGTTTCGACAAAGGCAATGGTATTGTGAACATCGTTAGCTAATTCGTCATGTAAACGTTTGGCAATTTTAGTTTCGGTAGTGTATTGGGTTTCTAAAATTTTGCGTTTATTTTTTTGAATTGTTAGGCGATAAAGCAAAATGAAAACGGCTACACTTAGTATTAATAAAACTATAAAACCATACATTTTATATTGATATGCTGTTTTTTCTGTTTCCGCTTTTTCGGAATCGTATTTGATTTTAGCAAATTGGTTTTTAGCTTGTTGTCTGGCTTGTTGCAAGCTGTCATTAATGTGAATATAAGTATCGTGATATTGGTTTTTTAGGTTGTTGTTAGTAGTGGTGGTAAAGAGAAGGTTTAACGCTTCTAATCGATCATCGGGAATAAATGCTTTTGTAGCTGAATGGTATGCTTTCTGAGTCCATTCTTTTGCGGTTTCGGGCTCTTGGTTTTTATAATATTCGGCTAAATGCATATAAGATGATACGATTTGCGAATCGTCATTATTGGCTTCTCTAATTGTTTTTGCTTTTTCTAGATAGGATAATGCCAATTTATCATTTAAGTGAAACAACGCAATTCCTTTGTTATCTAATATGCGAGCATAATCTAAAGGTGATTCTTGAAGGATTTTTTCGTTTTCTATTTCGGATAATAGACGAACCGCTTTTTGATATTCTTTTTGTTTGATGTATAAATACCCAATGTTGTTTTTTGAAATATAAACGGTTAATGAATCTTCGGTTATTTGAATTGCTTTTTCGAACATTGATTTGGCATCTTCATAGTTGGCTAGATGCATATAATTTAATCCTAATGAAATATAAGCATTGGTTTGATAAGGTATCGGAATAGTTTTATCAAAAAGCTTTATGGCTTGTGTAGTTGTGGCTTCACTTCCTATATAATCGCACTCTAAATTTTCGATGTGTGCCATTCGTAACAAGTTAAAAACAGCTCGTTTGGTATTGTTTTGTTCTTTGTTGAAGAGAAAAGATTGATTGTAATAATAATAGGCTTTTCGATATTGTTTCGTGGCGAAAAGATTTTCTGCTTGTTCTAAATTCGCATCAAGCGCAGGATTTTCTTCTTGGTTTTTACAAGAAGTAATTAGGAATAAGAAGGCAAGAAAACCAATTTTTAAGAAAGACATCACGATTGGATTATATCGCCCGAAAATAGGCAATTTCTTATAGTTTTAAAAATTTTTATGGTACAAGTTGCGTTGAAACTTTTAATTTTTTGTTTGATACGGAAATACGTACGGATTTCATATTGTAATCTTTTAATTTTAAAAATGTTATGCACTAATTGTCATTTATTAACGTTCTCCTATTAACCCAATCTTATTTATTATGAAAAACCAACATTTTTTACTCTTTGTAGTATTCTCATTGAGTTTGTTTTCTTGTAAAGAAAAGGAAGAAACTGCTAAACCTCAAGCTGCTACTGAAGAACGATTAGTTCCACCAATTCCAGAAGCCAATATTGTGGCAGATGAATATCGTATTACACCTACGAAGGATACGGTGATTTATCACAAATCGGGTTCTGTTATTTCGATTCCTAAGAATGCCTTTTTAGATGAAAAAGGGAATGTGATTACAACTCCTGTAGATTTAAAATTTAGGATGTTTTCTAATCCATTGGAGATTTATCTTGCGGGAATTCCTATGACATTTTCAAATGATAATGGTGAAGAAATGGTGTTTGAATCAGCTGGAATGTTTGAAATGAATGCTTTCAACAAAGGTAAAGCTGTAAATGTGAATCCAGAAAATAAAATCCAAGTGGATGTTGTTAGTTATTCTGAAGATACTAAATTCAATCGTTATGATTTTGATTCGGAAAGTAATACTTGGAAGGAGTTAGGTAAAGATGTGGTTAAAACAACTACAAAAGAAAAGGAATTGGAGCAATTACCTGAAGTGCCTGAAGCTCCTCGTATTGCGGGTAAGTTTTCGTTTAAAGTTTTTGATAAGTTAAATGAAAATGACAAATTAAAAGAATACAGAGACGTATGGTTTGATCCTGTTGATGGAAAGAAATGTGGTTTTGATTCTAAAGATATATTGGTTAAAGATTTAAAGAATGGTACTTATGAAGTAACCTTTGTGCCTTGGGGTAAATTACCCGATACTATTAAAACAAAATGTATTTGTTATTTGAGTTTTAAAGATAAAGCGCAGTATTCAAAAGCTTTAAATAACTATAGAAAAAAATACGCTGGTTTGTTGTTTAAAATTCAAGCTACAAGAAAAACGATTGATGACGCTTGGTCTAATTACAATAAAAAACATATCGAGTATAAAGCCTTTTTTGCTAGAAAAGAGATTAAAGAACTCAACGGTGCGAGTAAAATAATGAGAACTTTAGAGGTGAATCAATTTGGATTAGTGAATTTAGATTATCCTCATGTGTATCCAAAGGGAGCTAAACTGGATGCTTCTTTTGTAGATGAAAATGGGAAACCAATAGTATTGAAGCAAGTTGTTTTGGTAGAACTTGGAGTAAATGCTTTGTATCGTTATACGAAAACGGTTCATTTTAATCCAGAAAGTCAAAATATTTTATGGGGAATTACTGAAGATGGAAAGCTAGCGTATTTTACCGCATCGGATTTTAAGAATTTAGAAGCCCGTTCAGGAGAAGTGGTTTTTAAAATGCGAGTTCATCCTGATGAATTGAAAACCTATGATGAGATTATGGCTGTTTTATTTAAGAGCTAAAATAAAAAGACCTTCAAACTAACTTGAAGGTCTTTTTGATTTTAATAATATAAAGTAAACCCCATTCCTTTGGCTAAGGTGTAATGCTTTTCGAATAATTCTTCTACAATATCGGTTACCTCATCATATTCTTGGCATAAGCCGAAGAACGGATTGTCGATAATGGTGCTTAGTATAGGAGCAGGGTTGCGATAGCCTGAAATGGAAATGGCTCCTGTGACATCTAAGAAGTATTGAGCGGTTTCGGAATCTAGATCTAATTGTAAGGTATTGGCAAAATGGATGCGTTTGTTGGTGAGTTTGCCTTCAAAGAACTCTGCTATTTCTTCTAGGCTGTATAAATAATTATCAATAATAATGTTGTTATCTCTTCCTTTGAATACCAAATAAATGATTTCGTAATCTCTGAAGTTTCGGTCTTCGTAAAGCAGTGTGCCTAGACTTTCTTCTAATCCTTCAATGCTGTCGCAGGTTTGGTACACGTTGGTGATGTTGTATTGCAGCGCTAATTTTTCTAGAGAAGGTAAGATGATACTAGATGTTTGGGAAGTGACATCAGGGACGCTTTCTAGGCAGAATAGTTTTGATTGCATTTTTTTTTTTACAAAGATATTGAATTTTTGGCACGTGTTTTTTTAACGCAAAGTATGCAAAGTTTTTTCGTAAAGTACGCAAAGACGTTGCATTTTGTTTGGCACGCGGATGAAACGGGTTTGCTTGCGCAAAACGCTGGTGGTGACGGATTTTTTATTACCTTTTGCCTTCGAGTGCCTCAGGCAACGGTTGAAGTAGTTCTTATTAGAGTAATGAATGGAGTTGCGTGGTTTTTTGAAGTGGATTGTGTTGAGGAGACTTTTCACATGATTTGGCACGCGGATGAAACGGGTCCGCATAGGCAGAGCGCTGGTGGTGGCGGATTTATATTTAAACACATAGTTGCATAGTTTTTTAAGTGGGTTGTGTTTAGAGGCGTTTTACTTGACATAGTTCACATAAGACTACACGACTAGTTTGTTATGCTGGTGAGCATCTCTTGAACTATGATGAGGATGAGAAAAAAATGATACAACTGATTACTTTGACTTTGTTCTTGCTCTTGTTCTTGATTTTTTCTTAAAATTTTAGTTTTATTTATTTACTGACATTCAAATGGTTGGAAAAGAGGTTAGGAGGAAAGTGTATTTTTTTTACTTTTTTCTTTTGAAAACGTTTGCAGAAATAAAAAATCGTTCTATATTTGCACTCGCAATACGGAAGTAGCGCGCGACTTATTGGAGAAATGGCAGAGTGGTCGAATGCGGCAGTCTTGAAAACTGTTGACTGTAACAGGTCCGGGGGTTCGAATCCCTCTTTCTCCGCCAGTAGAAATACAAACGGTACTAAAACCCACTAAATTCAACAATTTAGTGGGTTTTTTCTTTTAAGGTTATTCCAAATTATTCATTAAATCTCAAAGTTTAGGTGTCTTTCGAGGTGTCACTAAAAATTTAAAATTTAAGTGACTCCTCGCATCGAAAGCACCGCTACGACAAGGTGTTCAATAACATATTCAAAAAATGTACATCTTGTGTGTAGTTATTAAATCGTATAAATTTAATACTAACTTTAAGGTCACCAATAATGAACACATCCGTATCCATTCTCTTTTACATCAAGAGAGCAAAAGTCAACAATTTAGGAGTTTGTCCAATCTACACGAGAGTTACAGTGAACGCTAAACGATTTGAGTTTAGTACCAACAAATCTATTAATCCAGATAAATGGTCTTCAGAAGGTAGTAAAGTTAAAGGTACTTCTGAAGAAGCTAGAACAATCAATAGTCACCTTGATTATTTAAAAAATCAAATCTTACAAGCAGAAAAAAAGCTTATCAAAAAAGACATTAGTGTTTCTTCTGAGAATTTAAAGAATGAATTATTTGGTCTAACTGAAACCAAACGCATGCTTGTTCCCATCTTCCAAGACCACAACAACAAAATAAAAGAATTGGTTGGAAAAGAATACGCTCCAGGAACATTAGAACGCTACACTACTTCGCTCAAGCATACCATTGAGTTTATGCAATGGAAATACAACGTTTCGGATATAGATATTACAAAGATTGATCATGCGTTTATAACCGATTATGAGTTTTGGTTACGAAGCGTTAGAAACTGCGCAAATAACACAGCGGTCAAATACCTAAAGAACTTTAATAAAATTATTAAGCTTTGTTTGGCCAACGACTGGTTGGATAAAAACCCATTTGCTAATTACAAATCAAAAGTCAAAGAAGTTGAGAGAGTTTATCTAACTGAAGACGAAATTCAAAACATTATCAACAAAGATTTCAAAACAGAAAGACTTTCTCTAGTACGCGATATTTTCCTTTTCAGCTGTTTTACAGGTTTAGCATACATAGATGTCAAAAACTTAACAAAGTCGCATATAAGCTATGGAATTGATGGTGAGAAATGGATATTTACCCACCGCCAAAAAACAGAAAGTGCATCTAAAATTCCAATCCTTCCAGTTACACAAATGATAATCGATAAATACGAGAACCATCCACAATGCCATAATGAAGATAAGCTACTACCTATCCTATCCAACCAAAAAATGAATGCTTATTTAAAAGAAATTGCAGCTGTTTGTGAAATAGAAAAAGAGTTAACCTTTCACATTGCCCGACACACCTTTGCCACAACAGTTACGCTAACTAACGGTGTTCCTATTGAAAGTGTAAGTAAAATGCTAGGACATAAAAACCTTCGCACTACGCAACATTATGCAAAAGTCCTGGATAGAAAAGTAAGTGAAGATATGAAACTTTTAAAGGATAAGTTTGTTTATAGGGAAACTACTATAAAAAAATCGGGAGTTTTATAAACTTCCGATTTTTGCTTTCATCCTGATTGTTGTTCCTATATTGGGTTTACTAATAATTTCTAAAATAGCGCTAATCGTTTTACCCCTTTCTTGGATATTTTGTAAACCTATCCCTTGTTTTGTTGCACTCAAGTCGAACCCAATCCCATCGTCTTTAATTTCCAAAGCTAAATGATCATCATCTAATAAAATACTAACATGGCAAGTACTTGCATTAGCATGTTTTGAAATATTCAATAATGACTCTTGAACAATTCTAAAAATAGTAATTTTTATTAAACTGTCTATAGAATCCCAAGTTATCTCTGGCTTAATTTCAATAGAAAATTTAGTGAATCCAATCTCATTTTGCAAATGAATTAGATTAGAAAGTAAATTAGTATAGTCAAACTGTGTCTCATTAATTTCAGTATGTAAGTCATGTGAAATTGTTCTAATTTCTTGTTCTATTTCTTGAAGTAAATCCACGTAAACTAATCTTTTTTCTTTTATTTCTTCTTCATTATATTCATTAAGAAGACCGAGTTGCATTCGGGCACCATAGAGCTTATTCATTACACTATCATGTAATTCTTTAGAAATTCGATTTTGTTCAAGTTCTTTTGCTATACTCAACTTAAGCTGATATTCTTTTAATAAATCGAATATTTCTTCTTCTGCTTTTTGTTGTGCTTTTCTAAATTCAATTTCTCTTTTTTGACTTTTTATATATCGATAAATTATAAAAGAAACTAAAAGGAGTATCAATACAATGGAACCAATCAAAATGTAAGTGTTTTTAGTACTTAATAACTTATTTTCATCTTCTACAACTGATGTTTCATATTCTATTCGAGCATACTTATTTCTATTAATTCTTTGGGCTTTTGTCAAGCTGTCACTAATAGCAATATATTCTTTATCATAAAAAGTAGCATTTTTATAATCAACCTGTGAAAGTAATTGTAAGGACTTCTTTATTTCCTCACCCATTTTAAGCTTTTGTGCTAATTGAAGGGACTGATATAAATATTTAATAGATGAAGAGGTGTCTTTAACAATTGCATAATATTCTCCTAAATTTAATAATTGATAAGTAATATTGTTTTTAAAATTATTCTCTCTAGATAGATTTAAAGCCTCTTTAAAATAGTTGTCAGTTCCTTTCAATGATCCACCTTTCATATTTGAATAACCAATATTTCCGAAAACTAAAATATAATTGAATAAAGATTTTTGTTTCAATTTTGGAGTCAAAAGGGTTTTTAGAATTTGTAAAGATTTATCATACTGTTTTGTTTTTTCATAAATATTCGCTATATTAATGGAAGATTCAATATTATATAAATATTTTTTTTCAAGATTAGAATTTGTCCCATTAATATTATTGATTACATTTTTTGCAAGTAATTGATATTTAAGAGCCTCTTGATACTCTTCAAGTTTTTCAAAGTTCAAACCAAGTAATGAATATGCAACATAAAGCATTTCGGGATCATTTTCTTTTTTTAAATAAAGTAAGGCACTAGCTACTTGTGCTTCACTTTCAATGTAATTACCTTCAAAGAATAAAATATAGGCCTTTTTAAATAGCATTTTCCCAACATGATAATTTCTATTCAAAAGTCTATTGAGTTTTTCAGCTTTTTGATAATAGTAATAGGCACTATCTTTATGAGATATCTGATGATAATCACCTATGTAGGAATATGCTTTTGTTATCGAAATGGTATCTTTAGCTATAATGGAAAGACTAAGTACTTTTTGAGTTATATTATATGATTTTTTATTTTCATTATTGTAATAGTATTCATCTGACAAATCAAACAAAAATTTTCTATATGTTGAATCATTTCTGTTTTGACTTGAAATACTTACCAGAGAATCTAATAATTTTATTTTTTTAAAAGAGCTGTTTTTTTTATAACTAACTGATTGAAATAATGAAGAATTTACAATACCAATTTTATCTTTTTGGCATGAAAACACTAGGAACAATATTGTAAAATAATATAAAAATTTAAATTTTGTCAAGTTGTTTTTTTTCAAAAATATGAAAAAAAATTGACTATGTTTCATAGTCAATTTTTTAAATTTTTATCTGGGGTTTGTTAATGATGGGTTACCTTCCCTAGCAGTACTACTCGTTTGAATTTTGGTTTCTGGTGTTGTTTCAATTTCATCTGCGGTACAAGAATATAAGCTTACACATGTAATAGCTACTAATAATAGCTTAAATAAAAAATTGGTTTTCATAAAAAATCAGTTTAAAAATTAGAAATAGTTTCTTATGTCATGTCTTCTGGACACAACATTTCATTTGATTTTTCTGAAAAGAAGGGAAGTCTTCACAGCAGCGTTTTAATGTCTTTTCCCTACACTAAAACACCTATTAAAGCTTTAATATTCCGATTTTGGAATAGTCAAATTTATTAAGTTTAATCAATTGAAAATCAATTTATTAATCTTCTTTAGTAACTAGACTATCGATAAGAGCAACTGGTAGTTTTTTAATAATAACTCAACCGATTTTAGTTAAGATATTTTAAGAATAATGGTATCTATATTGGATTTATAGGTTCTAGAAAATGGAAGAACGATTTCATTATTTTGTAAATAGCAACTATTCTTGCCTAAGTTGATTCGGCTTACATGTTGAATATTAATAACATAACCATGATGGATTCTAAAAAAGTAAAACGGTAATAGCTTTTCAAAATATTTAAGAGTTTTATAAGCAGTTATTACTTTTCCGGATGTTAAGTAAAAATCAGTAGTATTACTATCAGCTTTAAGATAAATGATATCATTAGATTTTATAAAATTATAATCGCCATTAGATTTAATAGAAATAGTATCTTTATGAAGGGCCTTATGAGTTTTTTGATAGCGCAACAAACATTTCCTTAACTCATTGGGGTCAATCGGATTTAATAAATAGCCAGTAGCTCCTCTTTGATAAGCTTCAAAAGCTAAATCTTTCGTTGGGTTTAATATGATAAAAGAAGGTAGTTCTTCTAAAAATTCATGCAACTCACTCATTATAGAAAATGAAATAGCATTTATTTCATTTTGAGAAGTGCAAAGAGAGAGAAATACTAAATTGGGACGTAATTCAAGTATTTTATTAATGGCTTCTTTTCTTGAAGTGCAAACAGAAACACATAAAAATTCATCAAATTCTTTAATATGCTCTAAAATAGCATTTGTAAGTTCTGATTGATCAACTAATATATAAGAAAACTGCATTT
Source organism: Flavobacterium sasangense DSM 21067 (assembly GCF_000686885.1). GTDB lineage: Bacteria > Bacteroidota > Bacteroidia > Flavobacteriales > Flavobacteriaceae > Flavobacterium > Flavobacterium sasangense. The sequence goes on from NZ_JMLU01000044.1 coordinate 9,579, forward strand.
TTTTTTGCAATTTATTTGGATTCAAAAAGTTGATTTTACGGTAAAACCGTAATTTTTTTAATTAATTTTAACTAATTTTGATATTGTTTGATAGTAAAGTGAGTCTAATGGATGTTAAAAATAAATCTCAAAAGTCTTTTTTGATTGTAGATGACCATCCAATTAATGTGGATAGTTATCACGCACTCTTAAAAAAAATAAAGAGGTATGAAAAGGCAAGTTATTTGTTTGCATATGATTGTGAGCAAGCATTTAATACAGTAAATAATAATTATTTAAATGAGAAAGCAATTGATTTTGCACTCATAGACATTAGTCTTCCTTCTTATGAAGATAAAAAACTATACTCAGGAAGCGACGTAGCTGTTTTCATAAGACAAAAATTTCCAAACTGTAAAATTATTATTATCTCTATGCACAAAGAACCTTTATGGGTAAATCAAATTATTAAAGAATTAAATCCAGAAGGTTTTATTGCTAAAAGCGACATTAATTATAAATGCTTTCCCGAAATATTTAAAAGTATTGAAGACAATGAAATATATTTGAGTCAATCGATTGTTTTAGCACAAAAGATATTGATTCAAAAAAATATCAATTGGGACAATTACGACAGCAAAATACTTCAATTAATTGCTGATGGAATTAAGACGATTAACCTACCAAAATTCATCCCTTTATCTTTAAGTGCAATTGAGAAACGAAAATGTAATATTAAAAAACAATTAGTTCTTGAAGATGCTACAGATAAAGAACTAATTGATAGCGCAAAGAAATTAGGCTTTATCTAACAAAGTTTAAAATTAAAAGGAACGCCTCTATATCTACTTATAGAGGCTTTTTTATATTATAATAAATCACACATTTTATGATTAAATATATGTAAAGCAATATGTTATTCAAATTTATTGTATCAAAAACACCGTAAAAAAAACTCCAAAACACCGTAATTATATATTTTTTAAACTTATTAATATTGTTTTTATTCTAAACAGTCAAAACACACAAATGAGAATAAAGCATATTTCTATAACATACTATAATAATTATTACAAATAAAAAAATAAATCAAATCATATTATAATGACAAAAAGCCATTTACTAGCATTATTACTAATTGTTTTATATCAATACCAAGGTTTTTCGCAAATAAAAATTAGCGGGCAAATTGAAGACAATAAGAATAACCCTATTGAATTTGTCGAAGTTCAGTTACAAAATAAAGATTCTATAATATTTAAAAGTGAACTGACAAATGCAGAGGGTAAATTTGTAATAGAAACCGAAAAAGGAGAATATTCATTGATTGTTAGACAATTAGGAGTGATTTATCACAAACAAAAGATAAATGTAAACCAAGATACATTTATAGGGATAATTAATATTACTGAAAAAGAACAGCAACTTCAAGAAGTTGTAATAATTTCAAAAAAGAAGCTCATGGAAAGAAAAGTGGATAGATTAATTTTCAATGTCGAAAATAGTATCTCCGCCTCCGGCGGTGATGCTATCGATGCCTTAAAGATTACTCCTAGTATTCGGATTCAAAATGACCAAATTTCCATGATTGGTAAAAATCAAATGGGTGTTATGGTCGATGATAAATTAATTCAACTTTCGGGTGATGATTTGATTAATTTCTTAAAAACAATTTCTTCGGATAATATAAAAAACATTGAAGTTATTACAACTCCTCCAGCAAAATATAGTGCAGAAGGTAATAGCGGATTAGTTAATATAAAATTAAAAAAATCTAAAAAAGACAGTTGGAATGCTTCTATAAATTCAGCATATCGACAAGCTACTTATGCAACAGGAAGTGTTGGGGGAAATTTTAATTACCAAAAAAATAAAATTTCAATATTTTCAAATGTAAACTCTTCAAATGGTGCTACCGCACCTATTGAAACTTCAAGAATATATTACCCAAATCAACTTTGGTCAAACAAAAGTGACCGAAAAGATTTTGTTAATAATATAAATGCTAGAATAGGAATTGATTATCAAATATCAAAAAAGGTATCTATGGGACTTCAGTATTTAGGCAGTAGTTCAAAACCAAATATAGATGAAAATAATTTAACTTCTATAACAAACAATTTAAATCAAATCAATTCATTTATTAAAACAGATGCTAATAATAAGAGAAAGAATTATGCAAATTCCTTAAATTGGCATACAGCATATGAAATTGATACTATTGGAACAAAAATTTCAATAGATTTTGATTACTTTAAATATAATAATGAAGATGATAGGATTTTTAAATCAAATTCTTTAGATTCATTTGGAAACATAACACCTAATACACATATATCTGCAAATAATAAAAATAAAAATTATTTTTCAAATTACTCTGGTAGCATAGATGTGGAAATGCCTTTAAAATGGGCAAATCTTTCTTATGGTGGAAAAATATCATTTAATAAAAACAATAGTGATGTTTCATATTTCGATTTAACAAATGGTAATCCAGTTTTTGATCAAAGCCAAAGTAATCAATTCAATTATGATGAAAATATAGTAGCATTATACTTCTCAGGAACAAAAGAAATATCCAAAAAATGGGAAGCGCAAATAGGTTTAAGAATGGAATCAACAATTACAACAGGTATTTCAAATACTTTAAATCAACAAAACAATAATAACTACACAAAATTATTTCCTACATGTTATATAACTTATAAGCAGAATGAAAATAATATGTTTTCATTAAACTACAGTAAGCGTATTAACAGACCCCTATTCTTTAGTTTAAATCCTTTTAGATGGTATAGCAATCAATTTTCATATTCTGAAGGAAATCCTTTTTTACAACCATCTTACACACACAATTTAGAATTTGTTTATACAAATAAGCAAAACTGGGAAAGTAAAATCTATTTTAGTAATACCAACGCTGGTATTTCACAAGTAACTTTTATTGATAACAATTCCAACATTCAAGCTACGCAATATTTAAATTCATTCAATACTACAATCATTGGACTATCTGAATCGTATACATTTGATAAAATAGAATTTTGGGAAAGTTATAATTCATTAGATTTAACTTACAACAAAACAAACTCTTTATTGAGTTTTACCAATCAAAAAAGAGAAGGGGTAAATACTTACTTTTCAACAAACAACACTTTTTTTATAAATAAACAAAAAACAATAATCTTGAACTTAAATTTCTGGTTAAGTCCAAATGGCGTAAGTGATTTAGATGAAAGCACAACATCTAATCAATTAGACATTTCTATGAAGTTTTTCTTTTTTGAAAAAAACTTACAATTAGCATTAATAGGAAACGATATTTTTAGTAGTAATAGACCAACTTACATATCATATTCTAACAATATAAAACAAGAGTATAATAATTATTATGACCAACGTTTCTTCAGACTTTCATTAACCTACAAACTAGGAAATAGTAAAATAAAAACTACTAAAAGAAAATTTAGTAACGAAACAGAACAAAATAGAATAAAATAAAATAAATGGCGGAAACCGAAAAGCCAGCAACGAGTAGGTATAATAAAAAAAATAATTATCATGCAAAATGAAAATTTAAAAAAACTGGCAAGTGGATTATCTACTAAATCAAACGCTAAGAAAGATTTAGAGTTGATTGCAGATTCACAAACAGCAAAAATTTGTAAATCGTCAGCAAAAAGTGGACTGATTTAGTTCAAAACTAAGAGAGTGTTTTCAAAAATTATTAACTTTGAAATAGTATGAAAACACCTAAGAAAAAAACAGCAGAGAATTTCATCAAAGACATTCGTAGAAATACACGAAGAATCTTTAGTTCCGAACAGAAAATCCAAATTGTAATGGAAGCTTTACGTGCAGAAATGTCAGTTGCAGAATTATGTCGTAAGTATTCAATTAATGAATCTCAGTTTTACAAATGGAATAAAGAGTTTTTAGAAGCTGGTAAAAAGCGTTTAGCAGGCGATACCACAAGGGAAGCCACAAGT
>NZ_JMLU01000045.1 GCF_000686885.1 Flavobacterium sasangense DSM 21067
AGGTGTTTTCATACTATTTCAAAGTTAATAATTTTTGAAAACACTCTCTTAGTTTTGAACTAAATCAGTCCACTTTTTGCTGACGATTTACAATTATAAATGAAGTTTTTGATTTAAAAGAAAACGACAAGTTTAATGAAGAAACAAAAAAAGCAATTAATATAAAAATAGATTTTCAATTTGATGAGTTTAGAAAAGCAGTCATAGAAAATAGTTTGTTTCTTCCTCAAAATATTATAGATGAAATTGAAGTTTTTTATGAAATGTTTTTTGAAGAAACTAATTTGAAAGGTTCAAAAGAAGAGATTGAAACTTATTTTGATAAATTATTAGATAAAATAGAGTCAATATCTGAACTGATTAGACACGACTTAGGTGTAGAAAATTTAAATATTAAATTGAAGAAGAGATTGAAAGTTGAATTCTAATAGACTTAAGTACCTTTAAATTAATGTTTTCCAAAACAATTAGTCATGATTAAAGTTTATTTAGATTGGAATGTTATGTCAGGAATGAAAAATAATCATTTCCGAGAACTAAATGAAATAATTTTAAACAAGGATAAATTTCTCTTATTGTATTCAACTTCACACATTGGAGATATTTTCTCCAGTATCAAAAACCATAGTGAAGAAGAACAAAAAATTGTTCGAGAAGATTTAGATTATATAACATATTTGACTGATGATTTGTGTTTAATAAATAATTCAAAAGATGTAGTTTTAGACCATTACCAACCAGGAAAATTATTAGATGACAGAATTAGTGAAGCTCCTCTTTTTGAAGATTTTAGCCTAGACAATTTATTTAGTTCAATTGAAGAAGATAATCCAATGTTTGGAATAGTTAATTCAATAAAAAATATGATTTCTTCAATACCATTAGACTCAGCATTTAAGGAAGCGTTCGAAAATCCCGAGAGTGCTGCAATGTTAGACAAAATGTTTCCTGGGCTAAAAGAAGACAAAACAATGAATGGTTTCTTTAAGAGTTTTGGTAAAATGTTTCACAATATGAATGAAACAGAAGACTATAAAGATTTAAGAAATATGGTACAACAAATTGGTGTAAATAGTGGACACTTCAATGAACACAAAAATCCTTTTGAAGTAATTGAAAAAGCATATAAGAAAACAGGGATAGAAAATTTTGAACCTGATAAATATTTTGAAAAAGGTAAAAATGCCCCAGAATGGTTTGATGAAATAACAAATGAATATATCAAATTAGATATGCACGGTTTTAAAGCTGATAAAGTAAAAGTTACTGAAAAAGAGAAAAACACTTTTAGTAATACAACTGAAGATGCATCTCACTCTGCATTTGCTTCTATATGTGAATTTTATATTACTAATGATGATAAAAATTATCACAAAACAAAAGCAGTATTTCAAAAATTAGGAATTTATACTATTGTTTTAAAACCAAATGAATTTATTCAATACTACAACTCATTTCTAAATATAAATAATTTTGATGATCATTTTATAAGTATAATTGATGAAATGAATAGAGTTGAAAATTTTCAAGAACAAAAATATCAAAATGGAGAAAATTTTGGCTTGGTAAATTTCACAAGTCAATATTTTTTTAATTTTTTTAATAAAATATTAATCCCGAATCCAGAAGTAAATGAGGCTTTATTTATTTTAGGAAAAGAAAGTCCTTCAAAAAGTTATATCATTAGTCAACAAGAATTAGAAGCAATGTTGAAATTATTCTCAGACAAACTTGGTTTAGATGTAAATGGAAAATCTTATTACGAATTAGGAGAAATAAAAAGCGATGAAGATTGGTTTGGACGTAACTGGAAAACTAATTTAGGTCAAATTAGCTTAAAAAGATTAAATGGTTGGTTTCAAATGTACTTTTATCCTTTATCTAATAAAAATTAAATAATTAACTAATGATTGATGAAACTTATTTAAACGATTTTATGAATGACGTTGATGATATATTAGAATCTCCAGTTCAAATGAATACAGCAAACGAAACAATCTCAGTTTATAACGGTTTGTTTCTTATGAAATATGAAAAAATAGAAATAATTATTCAGGGTAATATTCAATACAAATGGAATCCAAGTATTGGAGTAGTCTTTGAGGGGGTTACTACTGAATTTTCAGATTTAATTATAAAGACAATAAATGATATTGAACATTTTGAAATAGTTGTAAATGGTGAAAATTATGGAGTTGCAATAATTTCAAATTTTAATATTAATAATCAGATTTCAATAAAAGGAGTATTTAGACATACAGTAATTACTGGCGAAAAAACAATTCCTATTTCTAAAATAAAGTTTTGTATACCTAATTTTAGAGAATTTTTAGGGATATCAGTAAAAAAAATTACCAAAACAAGTAGAAGTACCTTAAGAAATAGATTAATATTAGAAAATGATAGATATAAAATCACTATTGACAAAAGATTTGAATATAAAGAATTGTATAGTTCTGTAACCGAAAATGGAGGATATATAATTACTCATTCAGGTGAATTAATTTCAAAAAAAGGAGCTTTAACATATGAAAACTCAAAAGAAATTTTAAATTGCTTGAATCTCTTTTTGTCGTTTTTAAATGGAAAAAGAACTTCTGCAATTTTAATTCACGGCATTTTTGATAATGAAAAAATTTGGTGCGATTATTCAAATTATTATGTTGACAGATATGATGATTTACCTAGTTGGATAAATTCACATTCTATTGAATATATAAATGAATTATGGCAAGTATTTAGTAAAAAATGGAAAGATAAGAATGATAAAGATGTTTTAAACACAGCTATTCATTGGTATTTGGAATGTAATAAAAGTAGTGGTTTTGTCGAAGGTTCATTAATAATGGCTCAGACAGCATTAGAGCTATTATATAATTGGTACATAATAGAAAACAAAAAACTATTGATAGGCAAAGATTCTGAAAATATTAATGCTTCAAATAAAATTAGGTTATTGTTATCTCAACTAAATCTCAATTATTCTATTCCAAAAAAATTCACATACTTAGATAAATTTCTCAAGGCTGAAAAATTAGTTGACGCTCCAGAAGCAGTTGTTCAAATAAGAAATACAATTGTACATTCTCAAGAAGAAAAAAGAGCAAAACTAAATAAAATAGAAAATATGGCTAAATACGAAGCTTTACAGATTTGTATTTGGTATATCGAAGTAGCATTACTTAAAATATTAGATTACAAAGGAGATTATACAAATCGTTGCTCCGAACAAATTGTAATAAGTGCGAAAAGAGAGAAGCTTTTGTAATTTAGAATAATAATCTTAGTTCTATAGCAATCTAAATTTCATTCTCCATTTTAACCGTTACAATTCCAACCAAATTATCTCCAACTAGTAATAATTGAGAAAAGTAATCATTAGGGTCTATACTTGTATTTTTCAATAAGCCCTCTAACATGAATCCTTCAGGAAGTAACCCATCAAAAAAAGGCGGAAATGAATTATAACTATACTCTTTTTGACTAATGGGCATTGTTAGTGAAACTAAATCACCTTTGTAGTTATCATCATATTCGAAATAATATTCAGTTGGAGAAATTTCAGTTAACACCCCTGCTCTATCACTGTGAACATAAACAATTGCTTTTCTCATTATTACTCTTTTTTTCTCTAAAAATAATGAAATAATACAATTAATAATTTACCAGGTGTTTTAATGAATTAAAAATATATTTCTTTTAAACTTTGCTTATATTTGAAAGCACTAATTTGATTAACATCAAAATAACATATTTTACTAAAGTTCACTTAAAAGTGAATAAAAATTTGGAAATTAACTTATAAGTGAATACATTTGCACACATAAAACCTATAGCACGTTACAATAAAGTAGCTTATTATTCTGTATGTATTAATGAAAGTAAAACTTCTCTTTTTGAAGATTTTATTGATTATCATAGTCAGCATAATAGAAAAAAATTAAATCACGTGCTAGAATGGATAAAAATTATAGGAGATAAATATGGTGCACAAAATCACTTATTTAGACCAGAGGCTTCTATCGCAGACGCTTCTGCACTGCCTCCAAAAGGCAAAGACAGAGAACCAAGTTATACTGAATTGGGAAAGACCAAAGCAAATAACATTAGGTTATATTGCCTCCGAGCAAATGAAAATGTAGTATTTTTATTTAATGGCGACATAAAAACTACACGTTATGCACAAGACTGTCAAAATGTTAAAGAGCACTTTTATTTGGCAAATCGGCTAACAAAAGCTATTGATTTAGCTTTTGTAGAAAAAGACATCGTATGGAATGACGATTTCACTTTAATAAACTGTTCATCAGATTTAAAATTATTCCTTTAAAAAATGGAGTTTCCAAAAAACAACATCATAAACGACTGGTTACAAGAAAATGGTAATCCAGAAATCGCAAAGCTTGTAGAAAAGAATTTAGCAATCGCTAATAAAATTCACGAGATGCTGGAAGAGCGAAGATTAAAACCAGCTGATTTAGCTCGCATGCTCAAAAAAACACCTTCTGAAATAAGTAAATGGCTTTCAGGCACACACACATTTACAACTAAAACTATTACTAAAATTGAAACAGTTTTAAAAGAGGATATCATACACATAGAGGCACAAAGAGAAATTGTTTACTTAAAAGTATATGTTAATCACGAAGAAGAAATTGAAGAAACATCATTTGAAAACTCTGAAGTATTTGCTACTGAAGGCGGTTTAGACAAGAAAGTATCATAGTCATGGAAAATACCCAAATAGTTCCATCAAAAATCCATTTAACCAACATAAAAACAGTTAAAGAAAACACAGTTTTATTTAATGGAAAATTGGATGTTAAACCTACTTATGATATACAAGTTTCTCATAATATGATGCATAATCTTGATAAAGAATTAGTTAAAATTAGACTTTATTTAGATGTAAGTGCTGAAATTAATGGAAAGACAATAAATCAGGGTGGAAATTATGAAATTGATTTTTTCTTTAAGATTGAAGATTTAAAAGACCATTATCAAATTAACAATGAGAAGCCATTATTTGGAGGCGTATTTGTGTGTACATTACTAGCGATTTCATATTCTACTTTAAGAGGTATAATGTTTAATCTTTGGAAAGACACTTACTTGAATTCAATAATACTACCAATTATTAACGTCCCAGATCTTTTAAAAAGTAAAAGGTAAATTAATAATTATAAAATAGTTTAAAAAAGGGCTGATTATTTTGATAATCAGCCTTTTTTCTTTACCCCTAGAGTTTGCTTTTACAATCCTGCTTATTATAATTAAAATAAAACGTTTACATTTTTAAAAAATGATTGATATTATATACAAAAAAAATATTTTTGTATATAATATCAATCATTTTGTATGAACACTAAAAAGCAAGTTATTTTTCCAAAATACAATTTACTTCTTGAAAAAATGGGTGAAAATATAAAATTGGCACGCAAAAGAAGAAAATTAACTACAATACAAGTTGCTGAGCGTGCTAATATTTCTCGTTCGACATTATACTTAATAGAATCTGGAAATCATAGTGTGTCAATGGGAGCTTACTTTAATGTTTTGAGAGTACTGGGTCTTCAAGATGATTTTTTAAAACTGGCTGCTGATGACACTTTAGGTAGAAAACTTCAAGATATTGAACTTTTAAAAAAACAATAACAAAATGAATTATGCGGCGAATAACTCTCCTATTCACCGCATAATTTAAATAGATAGTATCTTTTTACTTTCAAAAGTTTAAAAAATTGTAAATTTGTAAAAATTATTTTTTTCCTTTAATATTTAATTTTCGTAACACCCCAAGTACACCTCCACCCTCTTCAACCCTTATGAATAAAGAGAAAAAAGATATTGTATCGGCAAATAGAAAGAAATTTCTTACTTTTTTTTGATTACATAAATTTTACCTTTTAATCTAAATCTGGCAACATTTTTGCAATATGTAAACAAATTTGTTTACATTTGTATTATGAGTTTTGAATTAGAAAAATATAAAGGTATTCATCCAGGAATCATTTTAGAGCGTTTATTAGCAAAAAAAGAGATTTCTCAGCGTCCTTTTGCCCTTTCTATAGGAGAACATCCACAAACCATTAATGCTATTACAAAAGGTAGAAGAAGTCTCAATACTGCATTAGCTTTAAAAATTGAAGCAGCACTCGGTTTAGAAGAAGGTTCAATGGCATTTCTTCAAACTTTTTATGAAATAGCTGAAGAAAAAAAGAAATCACTCCATACTCCTAACTTATCTAATCTAAGAAAATCACTTTTTTGGGATACCGATATTTCTAAAATTAACTGGGATAAGCAATACAGAGCAATTATTCAACGTGTTTACGAAAGAGGAAATGAAACCGAAAAAAAAGAGCTAGAAGCATTTTACGGTTTACCTAAGATTAGTGTGGCTCTTCAAAACTCAAGAAGAAAACCTTACACTATTAATAAAAACAAACAAAAAGCATAATGCTCTATTACAATACCGTAAATGATTTGCTAAAAAATAGTCTCATTACTCTAATGGATGCTCCTATTTTTCAAAACTTTAGATTAGTTGGTGGTACTGCATTAAGTCTTCAAATTGGGCATAGAGAATCCATAGATATTGATTTATTTAGTGATGCTGAATATGGTACATTAAATTTTAAAGAGATTGAAGATTTTTTGAAAAACAATTTTGACTATGTTGATTTTTTAGATGTTCCACCTGCAATGGGGAAGGCATATTTCGTTGGAAATAATGAAAATAACACTATAAAATTAGATATATTTTATACCGATACATTTATTCAACCTTTTATCGAAGTAGATGGAATAAGAATGGCTACTATTGAAGAAATTATTGCTATGAAGATAGATGTCATTCAAAGAGGCGGAAGAAAAAAGGATTATTGGGATTTACATAATTTACTTGATTCCTATTCTATAAGCCAAATGATAGAATTACACGAACAAAGATACCCTTATAGCCATGATAAAGATTTAATCATTCAAAACTTTATTTCTTTTGAACAAGCTGATGATGATTTTGACCCAATTTGCTATAAAGGAAAATATTGGGAGTTTATAAAAGAGGATTTTGAAGAAATAATAAAAAATAATTTTAGATAAAAAAGAGCACAATTGAAAACGCTCTTTTCTATTAATAATTTAAATTCAACCCTACTCCAAATCCCATATCGCTATCATAATGTGTTCTTAGGCTGAGATTTCGTTTTAGAATATATCGTGCTTCTAGCATATATTCGGTATCAGTATTGACCATGAAGCCCATTCGTAATCGTTTGGAAACAGGGATATCTTCTCGCATTAATTGTAATCTTAGATTTCCATCTTGAAACACCTCTGCTTGAAACTGAACTAACATGGGTAAGGTATAGGCAAATCCAGCACTTAAAACAGCTCTATGGTCTTTGGTGTTTTTTTGTCCGAAAATGTTTTTTTCTATCTCACCTTCCATATCTCGGTAACGCCAATCAAAACCGATAAAGGGCATTAACCATTGCATTTTTCCAATATATCTTCCTAAATGAAATTCTGCTTCATAACCGTGCATGTCATTGTATCCTAAACGCCATTCTGCACCTAAACTCCATCGTGTATTTTGAATCATTGCCATACCATCGTTTCCATTAGTAGCAAAATCGTTTTCTGCCATGATATGAAAAGCTCTGTCATCTGCGTACAATTTGCGTTGGGCTAATTTTGGATTAGGAATTAATGGATTGGGTTCTTGATTTTCATACGTAAAAATTCTACCCATGCCTGCCATCATGTGATACAATATGTGACAATGAAAAAACCAATCGCCCTCAACATTAGCATTGAATTCTATTACATTGGTTTCCATTGGCATTAAATCCATTACGTTTTTTAAAGGTGCGTAATCGTCTTGTCCGTTAATGATTCTGAAATCGTGTCCGTGTAAATGCATCGGATGGCGCATCATGGAACCGTTGTAGAGCGTAATTCTAACATTTTCGCCTTTCTTAATTAAGATTTTATCGGTTTCTGAAATTACTTTATTATCTAAACTCCACACATAACGGTTCATGTTTCCAGTAAGTTCAAAACGAAGTTCTTTAACTGGAGCGTCTTTTGGCAATGTTGTTTTTTCAGTAGCTTTAAGCATGGCGTAATTCAATGTGGTGATGTTCGCCAATGCATTAGCGTCATACTTATTATGTTTTGAATGTTCTTGATGGCTTGCTGCCTTTAGTGTTTGTTCTTTCTTTTTATTATCAGCTTCTCCAGTAATTTCGGGATACATAACTACGTTCATATCCATTTGATTTAACGACATGCTCATTCCCATATCATCCAACTCTCCATTCATTTTCATCATGTCATTCATCATCTTCATCCCTTCAAAATATTTTAATTTTGGCAAGGGTGAAATCAATTGTTTGATACCGTTTCCAATGTAAAGGGATGCGGATTTTGTTCTATCTTCGGCAGTAGCTAAAAATTCATATGACGTATTATTGGCTGGAATTGTGACTATGACATCATAGGTTTCAGAAACAGCAATTAGTAATCGATCTACTTCAACAGGTTCTACATCATTACCATCACTAGCTACAACCGTAATTTTTCCACCTGCATAGGTCAACCAAAAATAAGAGGAAGCACCTCCATTAGCAATACGAAGTCGGACTTTATCGCCTCCTTTAAACTGTGTTAATTGGCTTTCATTTTTTCCGTTGATTAGAAACTTTTCGTAATAGACATCGCTTACATCCATGGCATTCATTCGTTTCCACTCGTTGCCTAGTTTTGTTTTAAAATGCCCTTGTTTAATGGCTTCACTATAACTTTGTGTGGAACCTTTTTTGATGGCAAACCAATCGGAAGCGTTGTGCAACATTCGGTGAACGTTTTCGGGTTTTAAATCGGTCCATTCGCTTAAAATTAAAGGAACAGTTGGTAAATCATCGATACCTTTTCTAAAAGTAGGATCGTTTTCTTTTTTATTCATAATGAACATACCATACATTCCTATTTGTTCTTGCAATCCAGAATGCGAATGATACCAATGCGTTCCGTTTTGGATGATGGGAAACGTATATTTATGCGTTGTGCCAGGTTGAATGGGCATTTGGGTTAAATTCGGTACTCCATCTTCTTTGTTAGGTAAAAATAATCCGTGCCAATGCAACGAAGTAGTTTCATTTAATTCGTTATGTACGTAAATTTCGGCAATATCGCCTTCTGTAAAAGTTAAGGTTGGCATTGGAATTTGACCGTTCACCGCAATAGCTCTTTTTTCAGTTCCAGAATAGTTGACAATTGTATCGCGAACGTATAAATCGTATCGTACTATTTTTTGAGCGAATGAGTTGGGTATCGCAACTAACATAAGTAGCATAGTTCCCACTATTCTTGAAACACTTTTTTGTTTTTTCATCTTTATATTTTCAAAGATTAATAAAAATGCCACCTTACTTTGTTTCAAGTAGCACTAAAGACTTATGAATTGATTTTTTCGATTTTAAAACCTGCTTTTTCCACCGCTTGCATGATTTCCTGTTCTTTTTCTGATGAAGCTTCAACGGTTAGTATTTTTTCTTTGTTGTGAATATCAACTTCCCAATTTTCAATTGCGGCTACTTGGTCTAATTCTGGTGTTACTTTGGCTACACACCCCATACAATTGATATTTGTTTTGAATTTTAATGTGTTATTTTTCATTTTGATGTTGTTTTAATTTTTAAAATATTTTAATCGTAAACTATTCGCTACCACACTTACACTACTTAATGCCATAGCAGCTCCAGCAATCATTGGATTTAATAAAAACCCATTTATTGGATATAAAATTCCAGCTGCAAGTGGAATTCCAATAATATTATAAATGAAAGCCCAAAAAAGGTTTTGTTTAATGGTATTCACGGTTTTTGCTGAAATCTTTATTGCCAATGGAATTTTAGAAAGATCAGATGAGATAATGGTCATTTTGGCTACATCAATAGCTATGTCACTTCCTTTTCCCATCGCGATACTTACATTAGCTTGTGCTAAAGCGGTACTATCGTTGATACCATCACCCACCATAGCTACTATTTTGCCTTTTGCTTGTAGCTCTTTTACAAAATCGGCTTTGTCTTTTGGTAAAACTTCTCCTTTGAAATTGGTAATTCCTACTTTTTCAGCAACGGCTTTGGCTGTATTTGCATTATCACCTGTTAGCATATACACTTCAATATTCATTTTTTGAAGTTCTTGAATGGCTTCTATGGAGGTTTCTTTGATTTCGTCGGCAATGGCTAAAACGGATAACGCATTTTTAGAATCGGCAAACCAAATCACGGTTTTAGCCTCTAATAGCCACTTTGAAGCCTCATGGTCTAGTTTTTCAGAAATATTTATACCATTTTCGAAAAGTAATTTTTTATTTCCTACAAAATAATATTCTCCGTTATAGTGGGCTTTCACCCCTTTTCCAGTAATGCTTTCAATGTGATTTACATTTACTGAATTTTCATCTTTATAAAAACTTACAACTGCTTCTGCCAACGGGTGTTCTGATTGTTTTTCGATAGCGATCAAAATTTGTTTAGAACTATCATTTCCTTCTGCCCAAATTACATCGGTTACTGTGGGTTTACCTTTGGTGATTGTACCTGTTTTATCTAAAATAATGGCATTGATTTTTTTAGCTAATTCCAAGCTCTCCGCATCTTTGATTAGAATTCCTTCCTCTGCTCCTTTTCCTACACCTACCATGATGGCTGTTGGTGTGGCTAAACCTAAAGCACACGGACATGCAATTACTAAAACTGTCACTAAAGCTAACAATCCTTGAGTGAATCCGTTTTCACCCCCCCAAATTATCCAAGCAATAAGCGATAGTAAGGCGATGCCGATGACAATTGGAACAAAAACACTCGCTATTTTATCTACCAATTTTTGAACAGGAGCTTTACTTCCTTGTGCTTCTTGCACCATTTTAATTATATGAGAAAGCATGGTATCGGCTCCTACTTTTTCCGCTTTGAATTGAAAACTTCCTTTTTGATTAATAGTTCCCGAAAACACTTTGTCATTTGTCTCTTTTCTCACTGGAACGGGTTCGCCACTCAACATACTTTCATCTACAAAAGAACTTCCTTGAGAAACAATTCCATCTACTGCTACTTTCTCTCCAGGTTTTACTATGATGGTCATTCCAACTTCGACTTGTTCTATTGGTAATTCCATTTGGTTCCCATTGGCATCTACAATGTTTACCGTTTTGGGTTGTAAGCCAATTAACTTTTTAATGGCTGAAGAAGTATTTCCTTTAGCATTTTCTTCCAGTAATTTACCTAATAAAATAAAAGCAATTACCACTGCTGCAGATTCAAAATAAACATGAGCGTGTAATCCTTTAGAATGCCAATAGTCTGGAAAAAGCGTATTAAATACGCTAAAAATATAGGCTACACCTGTACTCAATGCTACTAGTGTGTCCATATTAGCCGAACGATGTTTTAACTGTTTCCAGGCATTTATGTAGAAATCTTTTCCATAGAAAAGCACGACTGGTGTTGCCAATATCCACATGATATAATTAGCATACGGAATATCCATAAAAAACATACCAATTGCCACTAATGGAACCGATAAAATGATGGCTCCAAGTGTTTTTGCTTTTAGTTGTTTCTGTTTTCTAAGATGGATATCCTCTAAAGTTTCGTATTGACTATTATCTTGATTGATAAATAAATCATAGCCAATACTTTGTACCGCTACTTGCATTTGGTTTAGTGTAACTAAACTAGGAATGTATTCTACTTTAACTTCTGCTGAAGCATAATTTACTGAAGCGTTCACCACACCAGGTAAGAACTTAATTATACTTTCTACACTCACAGCACAAGAAGCACAAGTCATTTGCAAAACTGGAATTATTTGTGTGGTTGTTGCAACATCATAGCCCAAATCACGAATGGTTTTCACGGCATTAGGTATGGCTATTTCAGGTTTTTCGGTTTCAATGATAGCCTGTTTGTTGTTTATTTCCACTTTATGCTGTGTAATTCCCTCTACAGACTGCAATCCTTTATTAACAATCATAGCGCAATGTTCGCTTTCCACATTTTCGAGTGGGATTGCATATGGTTGTGTTTTTACTGTTTTCATCTTTTACTAATTTACTTGTACAAAGTTCTACTGAAAAACCGGGTATGAATTGTATAATTATGGCTATGATTTACATCATTCTAAATTTTATCAATTTGAACTCGTTTTACTTCTTTTATTTGTTTGAAATGTGTTGGTGTAAATCCTGTTATTTTCTTGAATTGATTACTCAAATGTGCTACACTACTGTAGTTTAGGAGGTCTGCAATTTCACTTAAGCTTAATTCATCATACATAATTAACTCTTTTGCTTTTTCAACTTTTAAGTTGATGTAATATTTTTCAATGCTAATTCCTTCCACTTCTGAGAATAGATTGCTGAGTTTACTGTAATCATGATTTAGATTATCGGCTATGTAAGAGGATAAATTTTGGTTTAAATCTGCATTTTTGTTTTGAATCAGATCGATTAGTAATGCTTTAATTTTTTCAATAACTCTACTTTTTTTATCGTCTATTAATTCAAAACCAAACTTCTCAAGATTTAATTTAATATCCTTTTTTTGAATATCTGTAATCTTTTGATTCAGTTCAACTTCTCCTAATTCAACTTTTACTAGTGAATATCCTAAATTTTCGATTTCATTTTTAACGACCATTTTACAACGATCGCACACCATATTTTTAATATGCAAAATCATTATTTAATGGTTTCAACTGTTTTTCCACAAGTTAGCATTCTGTTGCCATAGTATGGGTTTTTAACTTCATTTTCTTTACTTAACCAATTTGCACCTTTACCATCATTGTACATAGGGCAATGTTGGAAATAAACTGGAACCTCATACTTTGCAACTTTTAATAATGAATAAATGTCTTTTGATAATGTTGTAAAGTGATTTCGTTGTTTATTAATATCTTTTGATTTTGAAATCAGTTCAGTATCTTTTTTAATTTGATTTACAACTTTCATCCAAACCATATGAACATCCATATCCAATTTGTCCATTTTAACATTATTTATTGCAGTTAGTAATTCCTTTGAAGCAATTGAAGTTGTGTTACCATCAGAAGAAATCATAGCATCTTTTACCACAAAATAGTTATCAAAAACAACTTTAAGTTGGTTAACTTCTTGAAGTACCATCTTTGAAGTTTCATTGTGGTTTACATGATTATTATGGATTTCAGTAGTTTCTTCCACTTTGATTTCTTCTTTAACTGGAACTTTAGCAACTCTGTCATATTGAC
>NZ_JMLU01000046.1 GCF_000686885.1 Flavobacterium sasangense DSM 21067
CAGGATTAGTTTCAAACATTATTACGCAATTCTGCGTTACGGTTATCATCTCTACTTTATTGTCATTAGTAGCTTCATTTACAATTATTCCATGGTTGTCTTCTCGTTATGGAAAGTTAGAACATATTGAAGGTAAAAACTTGTTTGGAAAAATCATTCTTGGATTTGAAAGCTATTTAACTCGTTTTACAGACTGGGTTTCAGGATTGTTAACTTGGTGTTTAGATCATTATATAAAAACTATTGTAGTTGTTTTAGTATTGTTTTTTGGATCAACAATCGGATTAATGGGTGGTGGATTTATTGGAGGTGAATTCTTCGCAGCATCTGATAGTGGTGAGTTTTTAGTTCAAATTGAAATGCCAAAAGATGCATCATTAGAACAAACCAATTTCATGACACAAAAAGCAGAAGCTTTCTTGAAAAAAGAACCATACGTTAAAAGTCAAATTACAACAATTGGGCAAACCAGTGAAGGTTTAGGGGCTTCTCAAGCAACTGCTTACAAATCGGAAATTAACGTAAAAATGGTTGGTTTAGATAAACGTGATGAGCCTGCCAATGTTTATGCTGCCAAAACAAAACGTAAATTAGAAAAAATCTTAGTTGGTGCAAAAGTTAAAACGGTTCCAGTAGGTATTTTAGGAACTGCAGAAGATGCAACTTTAGGTTTAATTGTTACGGGGCCAAATGTAGAAACAGCTATGGCATTTGCAAAAGCTGCCGAAAAAGAATTGCGTACGATTCCTGGAGCTACAGAAATAGAATTATCTGTAGAAGATGGAAATCCAGAAGTAAACGTTCAGGTTGATAGAGATAAAATGGCAGCTCTTGGATTAAGTTTACAAACAGTGGGAATGACCATGCAAACTGCTTTTAGTGGAAATACCGATGGAAAATTTAGAGCTGGTGAATACGAATATGACATCAACATTAAATATAATGCGTTCGACAGAAAAAGTATTGCCGATGTAAGTAACTTAATTTTCATTAACGATAGAGGCGAACAAATTAAATTAATACAATTTGCAACAGTAACGGAAAGTTCTGGACCAAGTGAATTAGAACGAAGAGACAAATCAGCATCTGTAACTGTAAAAGGTCAAAATGTGGGAGTTGCTTCGGGAACCATTGTAACGCAATGGCAAGAGAAAATTGATAAACTAGAAAAACCAACTGGTGTAGATTACATTTGGGGTGGTGATATGGAAAACCAAAGTGAAGGTTTTGGAACACTTGGAATTGCTTTATTAGCAGCTATTATCTTAGTTTACCTTGTAATGGTTTCTTTATATGACAGTTTTGTGCATCCATTTGTAGTATTATTTGCTATTCCACTTTCATTCATTGGTGCGATGTTAGCATTAGCTTTAACAAATAATACATTAAATATTTTCACCATATTAGGGATCATCATGCTAATTGGTCTGGTGTGTAAAAATGCAATTATGTTAGTGGATTATACCAATCAAAGACGTAAAGCTGGAGAAAGTATCAGAACTGCATTGATTCAAGCCAATCATGCAAGATTACGCCCAATTTTAATGACTACTATTGCAATGGTATTTGGTATGTTCCCAATTGCATTGGCTTCTGGAGCTGGAGCAGAATGGAAAAACGGTTTGGCTTGGGTAATTATTGGTGGATTAATTTCATCTTTATTCTTAACCTTAATTGTAGTTCCTGTAATCTATGAAATCATGGAGAAAGTAATCGCTAAATTCTCTAAAGGAGAAAAAGTAGATTATGAAGCTGAAATGGTTGCCGATTATGTTCATCAGGAACTGAGTGAAGACGGATTTAATCCAAAACATATTCAATAAGGCGCTCAAAATTAAACTAACGAGGAGTATTTTTATATTGCTCGTTAGTTTCAATTTATTATTATTTATATAACTGCTCTTTAGTTACCTTCTCTATTATTTGAAACTAAACAAAACCTTCATTTTTTTTAGTTTTTAGGATGATTAAACTTTAAAATTCATTTTAATTACAACTAAAGTCAAGTGTTTTAAACACAATATTCCTTGATTAAGCTAATTATAAAATTTGAAAACAACTCAATTTTACACTCTAATTAAAAATATTTAATAATATGGAAAATGTAAATTGGACAACAAACAACATTCCTTCGCAGCAAGGAAAAACATTCTTAATCACAGGTGCAAACAGTGGACTTGGTTTTGAAGCAACAAAAGTGTTGAGTAAAAAAGGGGCTCACATTATCATGACCGCTCGAAACTTGCAGAAAGGGAATGAAGCTTTAGAAGCTATCAAGAAAGAAAATCCAAATGCAAAATTAGACTTAATGCAATTGGACTTGGCTGACTTTTATTCAATCCGAAATTTTTCAAATGAATTTCATTCCAAGTATTCAAAACTTGATGTTTTGGTAAATAATACTGGTGTGATGAATCCACCCAAAAGAGAAGTAACAAAACAGCATTTTTCAGTTCAATTTGGCACTAATCATTTAGGGCATTTCTTACTTACAGGCTTGCTTTTGGATATACTTAAAAACACACCAAATTCAAGAGTTTCGGTTCAAAGCAGCATCGTTCATAAAACAGAAAGTATGAAGCCTGATATTCACTTTGATGATTTGAACTTTGAAAAATCATATAACAGAGACCAAGCTTATGCCCAAAGCAAATTGGCTAACTTGCTTTTTGCTTATGAATTAGACAGACGTTTGAAAACCAACAATATCAATACTATTGTAACTGTGGCACATCCAGGTTATACAAAAACAAACCTACAAGCAAATTCAGGGTTTTTAATGTCTGTTATATTAAATAATATTCTTGCCCAAAATGTCAAAATTGGAACACTGCCCATTTTACGAGCAGCCACAGACGAGAATGTAAAAGGTTCTGAGTATTTTGGACCAACCAAAATGATGGAATTGAAAGGATACCCTAAATTGGTAAAGTCAAGTGATAAATCTTATGACAAAGATTTAGCAAAAAAATTATGGAAAGTGTCTGAAAAATTAACGAACCTTACATATGAATTTTAATATGAAAACAATAAAAATCGTATTACTCTACCTGTTAGTAACTTTCTTTCTTTTTATGGGGTCAATGCACTTTATACAACCTGAGCAGTATTTTGCAATGATGCCTTCTTGGTTGCCAGCTCAAAAAACTTTAATCATTATTAGTGGCATTGTGGAAATTTTTTTAGCAGTGCTGTTGATACCAATTAAAACAAGAGCAATTGCTGCAAAGTTGATAATTGCAAAGTTGATAGTATTTTTATTTGCAATTCACATTCCTGAAGGCATAGGCTACTACAAAACAGGTAATGAGAAGTTTGTGGCAAGCATCATAAGACTACCTATTCAGTTTCTGTTTATTGCGTGGGCTTGGATATTTGCGAAAAAGTAATCTACTATAATAGTAACCTTAAAAGTCAACAATGTAAGTTCAAAACAAGTGTTGTTGATTGTTATTAATTTGACCAATGGCAAAAATTGTAAATCATTTCGCTATCAATTCCATTTCAGAGCTGCATCGCTTAATGGGATTACCTAAACCACTTCATCCGTTAATCAGTTTGATTAATATGGGTGATGTAGAATCATCTGAAAAAACAGAAGAACTACATTTTCTGCTTCATTTTTATGGCGTTTCCCTGAAAAAAAATGTAAGTGGTAAATTAAAATACGGACAGAACTACTATGACTTTGATGAAGGTGTATTGGCAATGACAGCACCAAAACAAATTTTATCAGTAAGCAGCGAAGATAAATACAAAGTCTTAGGATATTGGTTAGTTTTTCATGCTGACTTTATTTTAAATTATCCATTAGGAAAAGTTATAAAAAACTACGGCTTTTTTTCTTATGCAGTAAACGAAGCCCTACATCTTTCAGAAAAAGAAGAAAAAATGCTCGAAGGAATATTTAATAATATAGAGCAAGAATATCAGACATCAATAGATCAGTTTAGTCAAGATGTAATGGTTTCGCATCTTGAATTATTGTTGAATTATTGTAATCGTTTTTACAACAGACAATTTCTAACGAGAAAAAAAGCAGGAAATGACTTATTGAGCAAAATGGAAGAATTGCTTGATGACTATTTTAAAAAAGATAAACATATAGAATTAGGACTTCCAACAGTTCAATATTTTGCAGAAAAAATGAACGTTTCTTCCAATTATTTAAGTGATATGTTGAGAACACTCACAGGACAAAGTACACAACAGCATATTCACAACAAATTAATAGAAAAGGCAAAAGAAACATTAGTAACAACTAACTTATCTGTAAGTGAGATTGCGTATCAGCTAGGCTTTGAGCATCCGCAATCGTTTAGTAAATTATTTAAAAATAAAACCAAGGTAACACCCAAAGATTTCAGATCGACTTTTAATTAAATATAGTATGTTAAAACTTCAATTCACATTCATAGCATTAATTAGTGCTTCTATACTTTTGGCTCAAAATAATGACTCCATTTTAAAAGCTACCTTTAGTAAAAAAATTAAAGGAGAATTTCCTAAAACAAGAATGTTTAACCTCGAATACAATCTACAAGGACCAACGGCATTCACTTCAAAACTATTTGATGAGAACTTTAGTAAAGGTACAATTGATAGTCAGCGAGAAGTAAATTTTATTTCAAACATTCCATTATACAAAAACAAAAAATGGACATATACAGGCTCACTGAACTACAGGTTTAATGAGTTTGTTTTCTCTGATGTCGAAAATGTATCTAGTTCTACTAATTATACAAGTAACAAATATGAACAGTTTCACACCTTCGCTATAGTGTTAAGCACAACTTACACATCAAAATTATTTAACAAACCTTTCATCTATAATGGCAGTTTAATTTTGGATGGAGGTGAACAAGGTTTTGAAAGGATTAAAGGAATAATAGGAGCTTCAATAGTTCTAAAAGCCACTAAAAATAAAGTGTTCTCAATAGGTACGCTAGTTTTCATTGATCCAACGGCAATAATGCCTATTTTACCAATTATTAGTTATAATCAAAAGTTTGAAAATTCAAATTATGAACTAGACATATTTTTACCTCAACGACTTTTTTTTAGAAAAAACATAAGCCATTTTGCTCGTTTATCGTTAGGAAGTAGGTTAGCTCCCTCAGGATTTTATGTGTATAATGACGGAAGAAATATTCTGCTTCCAAACACATCAGAATACGCTCAAATCGAAGTGCAGTCAGGTCTTACTTACGAACATCTCCTTAATAAAAAGTGTATTATTACTATCAGTGGAGGAGTTTCATCTTTTATTACTTCTCGACTTACCGAAAAAGCCCAACCTATTAGGGAATATTATTATTCTAATCAACAAGAAGCAAAAGGATTTTTCAATATTGGACTTTCATATAACCCAGATTTAAGAAAGAAAAAGTAAGTTTTAATTAAAGTTATTTTAAATGCAAGATACGACCTCAATAGAAATCATAAAGTTTAAAATAGATCGCTTATGATTCTAAAATATATCATTTTAAAGAATAAAAACACGCCAATACTTTTTCCTAGGGAGCCATTCTCTCATTATGAAGTTGCTTATAGTCTTGGCGATGTGATATCAGCAGGTTTTTGCGTAATTCGTATTAAAGAAGAAAAATTACAAATTAAATGTTTTGGTGAATCATTAACATTGGCGATTAAATCAAATCCAAATGAAGATAAAGAAATAATTAAAAATTTTATAGCAAATAAATATTGAACACCAAGTCTATACTTTTATTAACAAAGTTAAACGAGCAATTAAATTTTACGGACATAGAAATTGATGACCCAATACAGAGAAGTGAAAATGCAGTTAATATCATTATCAATGCAGTTGAAAAATTAAAAATAATTTTTGAAAAGGAAAAGACAAAATCTCAAGAACAAGAAATTGATTTCTTTAAAAATATCAAGCCAAAATTCACATCAAAGCTAATTTATTATAATGCAATTTATAAGATTGAAACTAAGAAACCTCATGGTGGAGAACGTATCGTAAAAAAGTATATAAACAACGAGTTAGAAAAATTAAAACGCTATTTTGATAGCAATTTAGATTTCTATAGATATTATCGAACAGGAAGTAATTACTTAGATGTCAAATATTTCACCAGAGGAAAATTTGATATAAAGTTAGCGTTAGATAGCTTCTATTTCGAGGCAGACCATTCATTTTCAACATCTCACGATTTTAAAGTGGCTAAAATTATGGCTCACGATTTAATTCAAGTTTATTTGGAAGATATGCTATTAATGATAGAGAATAAAGAACCAAGAGAAAAATCACAAGTAAATCACAAGTTAAAGCAAAATTGGACAGGCTCTAAAGTCGCATTAATAGAACTTTTATACGCTTTACACACCGAAGGTGTCTTCAATAATGGTACTTCAGACTTGAAAGAAATTGCAGAATATTTTGAAAATGTATTTAGCATAGATTTAGGTCAATATCACAGAGCCTTTCTTGAGATTAGGATGAGAAAAACAGATAAAACAAAGTTTTTAAATGGGATGAAAGAAAAATTAATCAGACGTATGGAAAATACAGACGAATTACTGTAATATTAAATAATTTTAAATGTCATAGAATACTATTTCCAAGCAATTTGTCATAATTAAATTTTAAGCTATGATTCATTTAAAGAGGATTGATTTTTATTAATATTATAAATAATAAGCAAGAGAAATTTTTTATGATTAAAAAAAAAAATTATGCTTAAATTTGATAAAAAAACCATTCTATGATTAAGAATTACAAATATATAAGTCCATTTAAAATTTTAATTTCTTTTCATAAACTAATTGAGGGATTAGAACAAATAGCACTTTCAGATGTTGACTATAGATCTAATTATGCAAAAGGACTATTGAGCCAAATTAAAGATAAGACAGAGTTTAGAGATGGAATTAATAATCTTGATGTAATTAAAAACAATCAAGAATTAATTAGATATTTATTAGCTGACTTATTTCCCACAGCACTAACAAACAATGAAATAAAAGCAGTTACTCTTCCATTTTACGATTTTACATTTAATTACTCTGAGCGATTTAAAAAAATAGTAAATGATGTTGACGTTTCATTTGACATGAGCATTCGAGATATGGATGAACATCAATTTTATGTAATGAATTGTACGCTTATTTTGAACGCTTATTACAATCAGAATATTGATTTTGGAAAACCACTATTTTATGATATTCCTGATAAAAATGGTATTTTAAAGCATTACAAAATTTTATATAATGCTGATTTTTTAGAAATATTTCCAACGGAAAATACTAAGTTTTTAAATCAAACAGAAATAGAAGAATTAATTGATAATTATGACAATTTAGAGTTATGGAAAAAGGCATTTCCAGAGGGTTCTTGGAATTTAAAGGGATTTGCAATTGTTTCTTTAGTTGATGTAACAGTAGAAAATGCAGTATCAAATTTAAAATCAAATTTACTAAAATCAGATTCAGATAAAGCAGAACTTAATGAAAGTTTTGAATCAATTTTTAGATCAGTTTTAAAAATCCCTGATTTAAAAATAGGTTTCACTTTTTATGATGAAGAGGAGGATTTATTCATGAAGCCTCCGTTTAGTAATGAAAATTTGAAAAGTTTTATTCTGTTAAATGAAAAAGAAGCAGATTGTAAAAATGCACTTTGTGGGTGTTCTTATGAAAATCTTATTGAAAACAAAAAACATTTTATAATTCCAAATGTTAAAGAGTATGCATTTCTACAAAATAATAATCTTTTTTCTAATCATTTGATAAAACAGGGGGTTCAAAGTTTTTTATTAGCTCCTGTTATCAAGGACAAAAAACTATTGGGTTTAATAGAATTAGCTTCACCTACAGTTAGAGCTTTAAACTCTGTAAATGCTAACAAATTAGAATTAATCTTGCCATACTTATCGGACACAGTTGAAAAAAAAACTAACGATATGATAAATCAAATGGAGGCAATTATTCAAAAAGAATATACTTCAATTCATAAAAGTGTATATTGGAAATTTAAAAAAGAAGCTAAAAATTATTTTTATTCAGACAGTGCAAGAGAGGATTACAACTTCAAAGAAATTGTATTTAAAGAGGTATATCCTTTGTATGGTCAAATAGATATAAAAGGGTCTTCTGAAAATAGAATTAGTGCCATTGTTAATGATTTAAAATTACAAATTAATCATTTAATTGAAATTATTAACATCCTAAATTCAGATAAAAAGATTAGTGTGATTGAGCAGAAAAAATTTGAACTAGAAAGTTTTTTAAGAGAATTTGAGCAACCATTTAAGAATGAATTAGTGTACGTCTTCAAACTAAATTGGACTTTTGCTAAGAGAGTATTTAGTTAATAATTCAAAGATAAAAGATTTTTTTGATTAGTTGTTAATTTTGATTTTTGGTACTCATTTCTTCGGTTTATAATAGCCATTTTCTTTAATCGTTCACGTTCTTTTAAAATTAATTCACCTCTTCCAAAATACACGTCTGCAGGAGTTAAGTTGTTTAATGATTCATGATAGCGTTCATTGTTATAACGATAAACAAACTTTTCTAAAGCAGCTTCTAATTCTTCTGGAGCGAAGTAATTATCAAGTTTTACAACATTTTTCATGGTTCTGTGAT
>NZ_JMLU01000047.1 GCF_000686885.1 Flavobacterium sasangense DSM 21067
ACTTGTGGCTTCCCTTGTGGTATCGCCTGCTAAACGCTTTTTACCAGCTTCTAAAAACTCTTTATTCCATTTGTAAAACTGAGATTCATTAATTGAATACTTACGACATAATTCTGCAACTGACATTTCTGCACGTAAAGCTTCCATTACAATTTGGATTTTCTGTTCGGAACTAAAGATTCTTCGTGTATTTCTACGAATGTCTTTGATGAAATTCTCTGCTGTTTTTTTCTTAGGTGTTTTCATACTATTTCAAAGTTAATAATTTTTGAAAACACTCTCTTAGTTTTGAACTAAATCAGTCCACTTTTTGCTGACGATTTACAAAGAAAGATTATTCAAGACAAAATGATAGTTTTAATTGTTTGTTTAAAAATCTATAGGTTTTCAGATTAATGATGAAATTGATTTTTAAAAAGTAAAAATCAACATAGTTTTTATAAAGGAATAATAGACTAATATTATTTACAATCACCTTAAAAAAATAAAGTTATGCCTAATATATTACCAACAGCAAGATATTATCCAAGATTATCAGAGGTAATTACGGTAGATGATTTGCCAGAATTTTTATCTTTTGTAGAGAATGGTATAAATGCCATTTTTGACAAAATACATTATAAAAATTTACAATATTCTAAAAGTGTAAATGGAGATGCCGCTTTTTACAGTTTAGAAATTGTTAGTAGAGAGATGGCAATACCTTTGCCATTTGATATGAGATTGGTACTCAATCCTGATCCAGATGGAAATCCAAATATTTCGTCTTTTCCAATTACGCTTGAATATCAGTGGGAGATATTAGCGTTTTTAAAGACCTTCAATCTAGATAATTTTTCTTTTACATTAGAAGATTTTTATACTATAGGACTCCAAGTCTTTAGAATTTCGGAGGATGAAGTTTTATCATACATTATTAGTTATTTTGTCGACCCTATAGATGAGCAAACGACAATATTTGAACAATTTGTCTACGATTTTAATATTTTTAAAAATTCTAATTCAGATTATGATGATATTCCAGATTTAACTTTACCAAATTCCCCATCAGTAATTTCAATTGTTCAAGCTGTAAAAGCATTAAATATTCCTGATAAGACATTTTCATTGTTACTTTTTGGATTATATATAATTGACACAGATTTAGAGGTAACTAAAATTAAACTACAACACTTTTTCAATAAGTTAGTCCCAGAAGGTATTGAAAATTATATAAAGAAAATAATTACACCTAAAGCAAAAGCTACATTAGCTTTGAGTGCAGGTATAGAGTTTCCAGAAAAAATATTAAAACCAGTTGAACCAAATGGTGTTTTAATTCCTAATCAAAAATCAATTTTTGTTTTTGCCGAAGCTCAACTTTATGTTGATACTGAATCAGGTATTGGATATAAATTAGAAATGGGGGGTACATTGAAACCATCAACTTTTGCTGAAATTGGTAATACAGGAATATTAATTCAAATAGAGAGTCTTAAACTTGATTTAAGCAAAAAAACAAACATTCCTGAAGCCGATGCAGATGGTAGACCAGAAGATTTTACAGGCGTTTATGCTAGAGCATTATCTATTACATTACCTGCAAGATGGTTTCATGATGATGCTGTGCAAGGAACCCCTTCTACAACACTCAGATTAGGTGGTTATGATTTGTTGATTGGTACAGGAGGTGTTTCTGGTACTTTTATGCTGGAAACTGTACCTTCAATTATTACAGGTGGAACTACATATTATTTTGAAGATAAATTTGATTTGCATTTTCCAATAACGATTTTTGAAAAGAATTCTGTTACAAAAGTTATAGAAGAAGTAATTGTTGTAGATATTAATGAGCTTAAGACAAAATTATTTCCCAATAATTCGACTCCACCATGTTCAATTAAATTTCCTGTTACATTGACTGAATTATCACCGTTAACTGGTGGTACTAAAACATTTGATACAATAACAGATTATCAAATCTATTTGAATAGTTTATCTGTTAATGATTCTGTAGATACATTGCCCACATTGTGGAAGAAAATAGGTTCTGCTGACAAAGGATTTAGAGTTGGCTTCAATAAATTTGACATTTCTTTCAAGCAAAATAAAGTTGTATCCTCCAATATAAAAGGGGCTTTAGAGATAAAAAAATTTGTTTATCCTCCCAATACTATAGTTAATAATCAAAATGTTAGTGGTCAAACTGTCTATATTGATATAAACGGTCATTTAAGTGATGATGGTGATTTTAACTTAACAGCTTCTGCAAAACCACCATATCCAATAGAGTTTCCTAACGTTTTCACTTATCGAATGAAAAGCGTTGAACTTGGTAAAGAAGACGATGATTTTTATATAGGTACCTCAGGAACTTTACAATTTGAAGGATTTTTAAAAGAAACTTTAAATTTAGGTCCAATTGAAATTGAAAGATTACGTATTTATAGTGATGGTTCTATTGAGTTTAAAGGAGGTTCAGTGCAACTTATAGATCCAATTGTTTTACCACTTGGTCCAGTTGAAATTACTGTTTCAGCAATACATTATGGTTCACACCAAAAAGAGGTTAATGGTGTAATGCGTAAGTTTAATTACTTTGGTTTTGATGGAGGCGTTAGTATAGATCCACTTGGAATTGAAGTTCGTGGAGATGGGGTTAAATATTATTATTGTGTAGATGATTTAGAAAATAAACCGCATCCATATCTACATATACAAACTTTATATTTAGATTTAACTATACCAGCTAACTCAGGTTCTTTAGCTCAGATAAATGGATGGGTAACTATTCCTGAACCAGGAGTTTCTAAAGAGTATGCTGGTGGAATCACGTTGCAAATACCTTCTGTGAATTTAGCAGGAAAGGCAGATATTAAATTGATGCCAAAATATCCAGCATTCATAATTGATTGCGAGTTAGAACCGCCCGTTCCTATTCCATTAGGTTCATTTGCCATTTATGGTTTTAGAGGATTATTAGGTTATCGTTATGTTGCTGAGAAACAAGCAGTACCAGGATTAACATCAGATAATACTTGGTATGAATACTATAAGGCTCCAAAATTAGGAATAAATGTACAGAAGTTTAATGGTCCAGATAAGAGTGTAAACTACAATACTCTTGTTTCTTTGGGTGCAGGGGCTACTTTAGGGACATCTGCTGATGATGGATATACTTTTAGTATAAAAGCAATGGCTTTATTTTCTATACCTTCTCTATTTATGATAGACGGAAGAGCAAATATACTTGCTGCTCGTTTAGGACTTGATGATACTAAAGATCCTCCATTTTTTGCTTTTGTAGCAGTTGGAGACAACTCGTTAGAATTTGGATTTGGTGCTGATTATAAATTGCCTGGAAATGGAAAAATATTAACGGTTTATGCAGATGTTCAGGCTGGTTTCTTCTTTAAAAATCAGAAACCTTGGTATGTAAATATTGGTACTAATGTTAATCCTATTACTGCCAGAATATTAACATTACTTACTATCAAGAGTTATGTAATGCTATCGGCAAAAGGTATTGAAGCAGGCGCTCGTGGTGAATTTAATTTTGATAGAAATTATGGTGTCATTAAAGTGCAAGCACATGCTTTTATTGAAGTAGGTGGTAAAATTAGTTTTGAAAGACCTCAAATGGGGGCTTATTTAATGGCAGGAGTTAGTGCTCGAGTTAGAGTTCTATTCGTGACATTAAACTTAGAAATAGGAATTTTGTTTGGTGTAGAAGCACCAAAACCATTCTTGATCTATGGTAAATTCTATTTTAGAGTTAAGGTTGGTATTAAGATATTTGGTAAGCGCATAACTTTATTTAAATTCAGTGGAAACCTTGAAGTAGTTTGGAATTTTAATAAAAATATTGACCGAACTCCAATTAATCCATTGATTAATATATCTAATCAAGCTGCTATACCAGAATTGGTTCAAGGGGTTAATATGCTATCAAATGAAACTTTTGTATTAGCTTACTTAAATTCAATTCCAGCCGTAAATGTATTGCCTAATGAAGTATTGAATCATATTATACCTTTAGATACTTACATTGATATTAAAACACAAAAAGGATTATTACCTGGTAACGCTCAAGACCCAAATAATTCGGTCAGAAAGTTAATAGGGGGAATTAATAATGCTCCAGCAAATTATGTGGATTTGATTCCACCGGTAAGTACAATTAAAGGAAGAAGTATTCGACAAGTTAAACATCAATATACTATTGATCATTTAGAAATAAAATTTTGGAATGAAACTAAAAATATATGGGAAAGCTATCATCCTTATGAGGCGTTATATCCTAATGAGCCTAGTATTGCCAATCTGAAAGTTGGGCAATTCCAAAAAACAGATGGGATATATAATGCCGTACGAATATTAGCAACAACTCCATTTTCATATACTGAGCAAGGAGAGCCAGGTTGGTATGTACCTGAACAATATGGTGTAAATGCCTCTTCCTTGTTTTGTGAAGCAGAACATAAAGAGCATAAGTGTGCTAAATTTTTGCAAAAACCATTGAATGCCAAGTATTATTGTGGGGATGTTAATACACCTCTTTTCTCAAATGATGTATCTTTTCAATTGATTACACCAAATCCAGATGAAGATTTTGCCTATATAACTGATGAGGCAAACGTTTTTAATTTGCCTAAATCTTTAGCTTTCAATAATTGGAATGGCTTGGAAATTTTATTGCCTCAACCCACTATAATGACTGGATTAAAATTGAGTAATTATAGTAATGGGGTTAAAGTAAAATTCTATTCTATTCTACAGAGTCCTCAAAATGATGTAATGTTTAATGTGGTCTATGGAAATCCAAATCCAAATGCATCAAATGTAAATGAACCTTATGAAATGGTTTTATTTGGAAACTCATTAAACGAAGAAATAAAATATAATTACACCACTAACGCTATTGGAGAATGGCTACCTATTCATGAAAACTGGAGACCAATTACCCGCATTGTAGTTGAACCTATTTTTGATAGTAGTATTAATCAACAAATAGCATTAATCAACGATCAAATTGCTACTATTGAAAATGATAATAATTTGATTTCTATTGGTGCCATTGATGGTGATATTCTTTCGACTGTATTATTAGAACAAGAATTGCATCAATTGATTTGTGGAGCAAGTGATAATGGAAATTCATCATCATTTATTACTAGATATTCTAAGAAAGATACCTTAAATTATTATTATTCAAAAGAGTTTATTGAAAAAGATTCCAACTTTATCTATTCAATAGGTACAACTGAACAAAAAGGATTAATTAGTAAAATTGCTACTGATGGTACTTTGATTTGGGAAAGAAAATATGAACTTCTGGAGAATATGAATGAAAAACTAATTTTCAAGCGTATCATTCAGATTGAAAAATCAGAGGAGAATCAGTTTCAGTATATTGTTTATGCCACAACAGGAAAAGACCATTATTTATTAAGTTTTAATCCTGAAGATGGTAAAGTCATATGGTTTAAACATATTGAATGGAAAGATGAAGATATATTTGTACATATTGCACCATCAAAAAAGGAGTTTCAGTTTTATTTAACCCTTTCAGATAGAAACCAAATTGATACCAAAAAAGAACCATTCGTGGCCGTTGTTGATTCATCTGGAACTTTGATCAAAGGAACTCTACTGATAATTGAAAAAGAAGAATTTATTATTAATGCTATTTGTGAAGATAATAAAGGTCTTGTTGTAGCAGGAAGGTATATTGAAGGTGATTACAATGATTCTGTTGGTGTTATTATAAAATTGGATAGCACTTTAAAAATAATTTCTTCTTTAAAAATTGATAAACGTTACACTACTATTCATGATATTAAAATTATGGATGATGGTTCATATTTACTATCAGGATATGATAGTAAACAAGATGGTATTTTTGCGCTACTGATTAATGAAGAAGGAGTTTATACCACTTATCAATTTCCTTCGACTTCAAATCATAACTCTTCTATCCAGCTAAATAATGAAGGTTTTTATTTGCTTCAGAATAACGATTATAATGGTGTTTTACATAAAATGAGTTATGATTTTAATGTAATTTGGAGTAAAGAAATACATTTAAATAGCGGAACAAACGGAATTAGGAATTTTACATTTAATAGAGCAAGTAATGCTATTACTTTAAATTGTTTTAATCAAAATGAAGGGTCACTAGTTGTTCACACTAATTCTCATTTACAAAGCTGTTTAACCAATGTGCTGAGTATTTCTGGTTTAATTAATAATGAATTAGGGATTATAAAATTTGATGCAAAACAAGAAACTTACGAATTAGGATTAAAAGAGCATTCTTCAAATTCTGAAATATTCACTTCTGAAATAAAACAATATTGTAAAGAAGAAGGATGTGGTGAAGAGGATCCTAAAGTTTGTCAACTTTATCAACAGATTTTGACCATTTATGAAAGTTGTTTGATTGACCCACAAATTATTACAGGGTCAAATTTTGAAACAGTTTCTTTATGTTACAGAGAGATTCAGAATCTTATAACGGCATTTGATCCTAATTATAATCTAATTAAATATCTTAACTATGAATTGGAATTAATTAATCAGTTTTTAAGTAAAAAAGATATTCAAAATTACACACTAGCATGGGGTGCGGTTGAGTCTATACTTACTTATTTGAATGAGGTTGGTAATTGTATTTGTGAATGTACACCAAAAGAATTCACGATGATTCATCAAGTTTGTTGGATGTCAGTTGAAGATTATGAATACAATATTAACATACCATCACAAGAAGCTATTGCAGAAGATGCGCAAGCGGCAATAGATGGAATAACAAAATATATTCAACCTATCTGGAGACCAGATACTAGTTATTACGTACATTTTATCTTGAAAGATAATGTAGATAATGGCATTACTATTCAGTCTTATCCATACACTTATGGATTTAGAACAGCTGGTCCTGTTGGATATTTCCATACACATGATAAATCAACTTATGGAGATTTTAAATTGAAAAACGGAGATCGATTATTGAAAGAAGATAATACCAATGGGAATAGTTATTTTGTAGTAAGCAATAATGGTTTAGAAAATGAAAATGGTAGTTTATATATTAACAATACAAACGGATTTATATTAGAGGACACCACAGGATATTTAAGAGATGCTGTTACAGGAATCTATATACAAATACCGGGAAGTAATCCTGAAAAACGTTTAAAAGTTGTTGCACACCCTGATAAATATCCGTTGACTACATTGAAACAATATATTGATTAACCCGTTGGGTGAAATTAAATTAATTGATTTTTGATTTTATTTATTGGTCTATCAAAGATAAATTTATTGATATATTGAACTAGAGTTAATGCTGTTATTTTGGCTAGAATTCGAGTTTTAAATCCCTCAAAAGTTTTAGCATAATTTCTTCTAATTAAAAATTGGTCACACAGTTGCGAGAATAAAGTTTCAATTCTTTTTCTTGCTTTTCTGAAAACATACGGCTGTGGTTTATAATTCACTTGATTCATTCTTTTTGGCGTTTCCAATTTAATATTTGCTGATTGGAATAAATCGAGTTGTATACTATCAGACAGATATCCTC
>NZ_JMLU01000048.1 GCF_000686885.1 Flavobacterium sasangense DSM 21067
ATTTGAAATCGGAAAGGTTATTAATTTAAAGTTTTGTTTATATTTGTGAAGGCTTGGTCTTGGTTCATCGCCACTTCATGAAGCCGCGAAACGTTATATGATACCCTTGAGCTACACAAACCGCTGAAAAAAACATACAATAAAAATCAAAATTTTTCGTTTCTTTGAATAATGAAAAGTACATTAAAAATATTTATCTTTTTTTATTACTCATTGGGAACTATATTTTTACCAATGGGAGACTTTTCAACTTTACAAGACATTCCTAAAATGTATAATAATTGTAAAGAATACGAACATCACGATATGACACCACTCGATTTTATTACTGACCACTTAATAAATATTGATGGCTTGTTCGACAAACACGACAACGGAGATGAACAAAAGCCACACAAAAATATAGACTTCACATTTAGTAATTTTACTGCCACACTTTTCTTTCAAGAAGTTAACACTTTTGAATTCAAGAGTATTAAAGTAACAATTGAAAATAGTATTGTAATTTCAAATTACAAAAAAGCTATTTATACTTTCAACCACACTCTTTCCATTTTTCGCCCACCAATATTTGTTTAATTTATTACTGTAGTTCCTTTTTTTACAAAGGAAAATTAAAACATTTTTAAATTATAACAAATCAATAAAATGAAAAAATATTTTTTCGTTGTATTGGCTATTATATGTAGCTATACATCAAGTTTTGCACAAAGCAAAACACCAAAAGCAGTAATAACTGCTTTCAATTCTGCTTACCCAAATGCTAAAAAAGTAAAATGGGATAAAGAAGATAATAACTTTGAAGCAAGTTTTAAGTTAAATAAAATTGCAAATTCCGTAGTATTTAATAATGAAGGGGAAATTTTAGAAACAGAAGTCGAAATTAATTTTAATGAGCTTCCAAAAAAAGCTGTAAATTATATTATAAAAAATTATAAAAATCAAAAAGTAAAAGAAACAGCAAAAATTATTACTGCAAAAGGTAATATAATATATGAAGCCGAAATAAAAGGCAAAGACATCTTTTTTGACAACAATGGTAATTTAATAACAAAAGACAAAATTAGTTAGCACTAATAATTTAAGCACAACACACTTCGTGTGCAGTGCTTTTTTTGCTTAACTAATCTTTTCTAAATTAATTTAATTTATCAATTATGTTCAAAAAAATCAACTTTTCAACAAGGTATTCCTTGCTGTTAACTTTCGTTATATGGTTTCTTGCTATCTCTCAAATAGTACGAATTATATTTTTCGTATGGCAATACGATGAAGTTTCCTTTAATATATTTACTGCACTTGGTACACTTCTAACAGGATTGTTTTTCGATATTGGTACAATAAGTTTTATTGTATTTCCTGCCATTATATATTACTTCATTTTTCCAAATAAATTTATTGGCTCTTGGGTTGATAAAATATTCATTTGGTTTTTTACCACATTAGTAACCTTTATATTAGTATTTACCTTTTTTGCCGAAATCACTTTTTGGGACGAATTCAAAACCCGATTTAACTTCATTGCTGTAGATTATCTAATTTACACACACGAAGTTGTTAAAAATATTCAAGAATCATATCCAATACCAGTATTAATAATTGGAGTTTCGGTTATTGTTTTTTTAGTATTATTTCTGTTTTATAAAAGAAATGCCTTCAAAAACACATTCTCACAAACAGCAACTTTAAAAGAAAAAAGTATTGTATTAGTAATTGGTTTAGTTTCTTGTTTGTTTTTTACAACATTTATAACAAACAATCACGCCGAATGGTCTTCTAATCGGTATAATGCCGAAATCTCAAAATCAGGAATTTATTCGTTTTTTTCTGCTTTCAGAAACAATCAAATGGTTTATAATGAGTTTTACACATCTGTAAACGACAAAGAAGCTTTCAATATCATTAGAAATAAATTAACGGACAATAACAGTAAATTTCAATCTAATAAATTATCTATTCACAGGACAATTTCTGATACTACAAATGCTACACCAAGTAAAAAAAATGTAGTTTTTATATTAGTAGAAAGCCTAAGTGCCAGTTTTATGAAAGAGTTTGGCAACCAGCAAAACATAACACCGTTTTTAGATAGTTTAGCTCAAAAAAGTGTATTCTTCGATAATTTATATGCCACAGGAACAAGAACCGTTCGTGGTATGGAAGCAATGACACTTTGTATTCCGCCAACACCAGGACAAAGTATTGTGAAACGTCCAGAAAATCAAAACTTATTTACTGTATCAAATGTTTTTAAATCCAAAGGATATAATTCAAACTTTTTTTATGGTGGCGATGGATATTTTGATAATATGAACGCTTACTTTGGTGGAAATGGTTTTACAATTTATGATCGTGGACGCGGAAGTGTCTTGAGTGATAAAATTAAAACAACTCGAAATAATATCAACGACAACGAAGTAACTTTTGAAAACGCTTGGGGAATTTGCGATGAAGATATTTATTCTAAAATGCTAAATGTTGCCGATGAACATCACAAAAATAACAAACCTTTTTTCAATTTTGTTATGACAACTTCTAACCATCGACCTTTTACTTACCCTGACAATGCAATTGATATTCCATCAGGTAGTGGACGTGAAGGAGCAGTAAAATATACTGATTACGCTATAAAAAAAATGTTTCAAAAAGCAAAGAATAAACCTTGGTTTAAAAACACGGTTTTCATAATTATTGCCGACCATTGTGCAAGTAGTGCAGGTAAAGATGAAATTGATGTAGCCAATTATCACATTCCTGCTTTTATTGTCAATTTTCCACAAGAAATGAACCAAAAAGTATCAAAACAATGTTCTCAAATAGATGTTTTTCCAACATTTTTTTCAATGATGAATTGGAGTTACGAAAGCAATTTCTTTGGCAAAAATGTATTTAATCAAAACTTTGAAGAACGTGCTTTTGTTGGAACCTACAGAAAATTAGTATTGATGAAAAAAGAAAAAGTAATGATTTTGTCTGACCAAAAAAGGCAATCTTTTTACTATTGGAACAAAACAGATAATAGTTTAAAACCTTTGCCAATGGATAAATCATTTCTTAATGAAACAATTTCTTGGTATCAAACTGCCGACTATTTATTCACAAATAAATTATTGAAATAATGGTTTACATTCATTTTATAGTAAATCCTATTTCGGGAAATGGTAATCATAATATTGGCAAAACAGAATTAGAAAAATATTTTTCAAAGGAAAAGTTTAAAATTGAAGTTGATTATTCTAACCATAAAAAACACGCAATTACGCTCACTAAAAAAGCAATAGAAAACAATCCAAACTGTATTGTAGCTTGTGGTGGCGACGGAACTATAAACGAGGTAGCATCGTGTTTGATAAATACAAAAATCAAGTTAGGTATTATTCCAGTTGGTTCAGGCAATGGTTTAGCTTCAAATCTAAATATTCCAAAAGAGATAAAAAAAGCAACAGAAATTATCCGAAACGGAAATAGTCAAACAATTGATGTGGGACAAGTAAATGAACACTATTTTTTTAGTAATATGGGTATCGGTATCGATGCTCATATTATTAAAAAGTACGAAACCTATAAAAAAAGAACTTTAATTGCTTACATAAAAGCATCAGTAACATCAAGTTTTCAATTTAAACCCATTCAAACTGTACTTGCTTTTAACAATCAAATTATAAATACAAATTCTTTTCTATTGTTCATTTCAAATTCTAACGAAATGGGATATGGAATGAGCTTAACACCTAAAGCAAGTTTACAAGATGGTTGGTTAGATTTAGTAGTTGTTTCAAAGTTAAACTTTATAAACAAGCTCATTTTAGGAATGTATGTACTATCAAATAAAGTCGAGAAGTTCAAAAATGCACAGCATTCATTAATCCAAAAAATGAGTATTAAAATTCCAAACAAAATAAACACAGACATACAAATTGATGGAGAATATTACAATATAAAAACCAACAAAATTGATGTTTCAATAATTAAAAACGGATTAGAAATAATAATGCAGTAACCTACTTTAAAAACAAACTTATGAGAAAAATAGTTTTTATATTTATATTTTTAGCAAACGCAATCTATGGGCAACAAACTAAAATTGATACTCTTAAAAAAATAACAGTCAAGTATTCAAATTAAAAAAATTAATCATTCCAACAGTTTTAATTGGTTATGGTGTAATTGGCATTGAAAGTGATGGCTTAAAATTTATCAATTCAGGCATAAAAGAAGAAGTAAATGAAAATATAGACCAAAAAATTACAATTGATGATTTTTCACAATATGCACCAGCAATTACAGTTTACGGTTTAAACGTGGTAGGAATAAAAGGTAAACATAATTTTAAAGAACGAACAATAATTTTAGGCACATCTTATTTAATTATGTCCGCTTCAGTATTAAGTTTAAAATCAATTACTAAAGTGGAAAGACCAGACGGTTCGGCTTTCAATTCCTTTCCGTCAGGTCATACCGCAACAGCATTTGCAAGCGCAGAATTTTTGTGGCAAGAATACAAAGATGTTTCAATTTGGTATGGTATAACAGGATATTTAGTTGCAGCAGGCACAGGAGCATTTAGAATTTATAACGACAAACATTGGCTAACAGATGTAGTTGCAGGAGCAGGAATAGGAATTTTAAGCACAAAAGTTGCTTATTGGATGTTTCCTTACATTAACAAACATATTTTTAAATCTAATAAAAATGTTTCATCTACAATAATAGCACCTTTTTATAATGGCAAACAAATAGGTATAGGAATGGCTATCAACCTAAAATAGCAAACTATTTTTTTTAAAATAAATTACTTATTTTTGAAATCTATAACCAATTAAAAAACTTAAAATATGGCATCAGTATCAGAAACAGGACACGCTAAAAACGTAGCAAACTTACAAGATTTAATTTCATTCGTAACAGGCTACGGAGCAACCTACAACCCAACAAAAAATGCTTTAAAGTTACCACAACTTACCGCATTAGCAACAGCATCGCAAACAAGTTTAGCAGATGTAATTACCAAAAATACAGCATACAATAATAAAGTAAACGAAAGAGTTAACGCTTTCAGCGGTTTAAAAGCGTTATCAACTCGATTAGTAAACGCATTAGAAACTACCGATGCAACAGCACAAGTTATAAAAGATGCAAAAGGTTTTAATCGCAAGTTACAAGGCAAACGAGCATCAACAGCTACAACGCCTATCGACCCAAACACACCAGCACCAGCAACCATTTCTACAAGTCAGCAATCGTATGACCAACAAATACAACATTTGGCAGGTCTAACATCTGTTTTAATTTCAGAGCCAAGTTATGCACCAAACGAAACCGCTTTAGCAACTGCAACGCTTACAGCATTGCAAGCCAATTTAACTGCTAAAAATAATGAAGTAGCAACAGCATACACAAACATAAGCAATTCAAGAATTGCAAGAAACAACACATTATATGCAGACAGCACAGGATTAGTTGAAATAGCAACCGAAGTAAAGAAATACATTAAATCACTTTACGGAGCATCAAGTCCAGAATTTGCACAAGTAAAAGGAATAGAATTTAAGAAAGCAAAAAAATAACATAACCAAAAACAGAAAAGTCTAACCCACTTTTAAGAATATGCAAACCGCAAAAAGAAATATACTAAACGCAGAAAGGATTGTTTGCTCCGCAAACAAACTTATTGCTACCGCAATAAAATTTATCTTCTTTGCGTTTAGAATTATTTCAACCGCATTTAGAATTATTCAATCCGCAGAAAGATATATGACTTCCGCAATTAGAAATATAGCTTCCGCAAACAGAATAATAACAACCGCCAAATGGAACAGAAAAAAAGGGCATCATATAACAGCGGTTTGAAGCAATTGGGGGTTTAGGGCATAATTTGAAGTTGGTTTTGTATTTGCAAAGTTTAGTCTTAAACCGAAAGTAAAGGCTTCCTTAACCCCAACTGCTTCAAGCCGCGAAACGTTAGCGGTCAGGCTAAAACGACCCGGGAGAATTCAATAACTTAATGCAACAAATGATAAATTTTATCTTTGTTGAATTATGGAAAAATTACGCAGGCGATTAACCTTAAATGAACGGATTGTTATTGAGACTTTACTCAAAGAAAACAAGTCTAAAAGCTATATTGCTAAACAACTCAATAGAAACAGATCTACAATTACTCGTGAAGTTAATAATTGGGTTATTAAACCAACAGATATTTACAAAGCTTCTATTGCAGATTTCTTTGCTAAAGATGATTACTTAAATAAAAGAAATAAGGACAAAATAAACACCCACAAAAAACTTAAACACTTCGTTTACAAAGGATTGCTGTCGGGTT
>NZ_JMLU01000049.1 GCF_000686885.1 Flavobacterium sasangense DSM 21067
TCTTTTTTAAAATAATCTAACAAAAATTCTTTTCTGCTTTCTTTTGGGTTTTCTTGTATGGCTTTGACAACGCTTCTACTTGTAAACCTTTTAAAATCGCCTAATAAAAGTTCAGGTTTTTGATTTTCTATACTTCTAAAAATTAAATGAACATGGTTGGTCATTATGCACCAAGCATGTATTTCCATTCCTTTGTTTTTTTGACAAAATTCTAAACTTTCTAAAACTAAATCTTTGTATTCATTTCTTGTAAAGACATCCAGCCAACCCACAACAGCAAAACTTACAAAATATAATCCTTCGGAATTATGAAACTTATAATTTCTACTCATTTTTTCTTTTTATCAAAAATAGTAAAAGCTTTTTTGTTAATCAAGTGCCACGCGAAGGGATTCGCGCGGGAGCGGGGGCGGGAACGGGGGACATATCTATACAAACCTGCTTAATCTCTGCAATTTCTACTTCTTTTTCTTTTAGATAATCAACACTCTTTTCAATACAATCTGCTCCTTTTCCCTCACAAGCAAACAGTACTCGTTTTTGCTCTAAATCAACCATGTGAGTAATATAGTTATGTCCTTTTTTAACCGAAGTTTCATCAAAACCTATTTTGGTTAAAGAATCAATAACATCTTCTTTATGAGCAATAGAAATCCAATAATCAAAGACATTCCAAATTCTAGCAGGATAAACTTGTAGGAGTTTAGCAACTTTATTCACAGGCATTTCGTTTTCTATTAACAACATTGAAAAAGCTTCAAACAATAGAGTAAAACCGCTTCCTTTTCTTGCCCATGGAACTTCTTGGGTTTTAATTTTCCCATCAGACTGCATTACTCTTGGAACTTTAGCATGTAGATAACATTTATGCTGAAAAAAGTTAAGATGTTCCCATCGTCTTTCAACTGTATCATAAGCAGTATAATATTGTGTATCATCTGCTAAAAACAAATGACCTTTCTTAAAGCCTAAATAAACATCTAATTGAAGGCGTTCTTTGTCAAAAACAACTTCTTTAACATACCAAGGCTCTACTAAACCTAATGCTATGGAAAATATTTCTACTGAATTTTGCATAAACAAAAATAATATTTTTATATTTACCCATTATAAACAATATAGAACCGTTTTTTTTAGGAGCAGCAATTTTTTGTAAATCTAGAACAGTTGGCTTGTCCTTATTTCAATCCTTTCGTGGCAGAAAAAGTGTTCAAAAAAAGATTCTTCCGTTTTGTGCTTATGAAAGTTTTTTAATTTTTTGAAGAAGATGGAATATAAATATGGGGTGTAATTCGTTAAAAATCATTTTTTTATTTTTTTAATTTCGTACATTTGGTAGTATAGATATACTGATAAAATAGTTTTCTTCATTTTGGATTTTATTTTTCAAAAAGATTCGGTCAGGCCTAGAGCCAACTATTTGATTTAGAGTTGCCAAAACTAAAAACTGATCCCGGCCATTTTGTTATGGCGTCTTTTATGCAGAAGTAGGGCGGAATCTTTTCAACTGTTATTATGACAGGAAATGATAAATCAGAATTTTTTTGTTGCAACCCATGTGTATTTACTTATTTGATTTATAATTAAAGTTAATTTTATGAAAGTTTCCGTTACCCGAAAAAACATCAAGTTTTTACCTGATTCTAGTAGAGTTGTCGCTAGATATTTTAATAGTGGAAATCAACGAACCAAAGAACTGGTTGGTCGTATACTGGTAATGGGCAATCAGGAAGTCACCCATACCTTGGAACAAATCAATAGGGGATTTGCCCGGCGGCATCGAAGTATTTCGGCTATATTTTATAAACATTATGAAAATATTAGGGGTATAATTGACGAGATGCAAATTAATGAGGCTGAGTTGTCTGAGGACAGGAAAATGCTTATTGGATCTTATCTTACCATGGAGTATTCCATCGAATCCTCGGCGTTTTTCAATCCTTCGATGGTGAAAGATTTTGATCAGTCAAGTTTGGAAAAGGGAGAGGTGCGGGTAGTTATTTCGTTTCGGGCTACCGGAGAAGGCCATGTTTCATCCATCGTATTCAGGAGGGGAATTATCGACAAGGACAATAATCTAAGGATGATGCGCATAGGTGATGATATTGAAAAGGCCGAGATTTTGCACAAAATGATGTTTAACAAAAAGCGGATCATGTCCAAATTGGCAGAAATGGACACCATGGATATTTATTCCACTATCTTGAATGATTTACCGGAAGTATTCGAGTATTCAGCATTAAAAAATGCGTTGACCATAGAATTGGCCAATCCAATTATCACTAAAGAAAAAAGAGAAGCTTATGAAGAAGTGATTTGGTTGATGGATTCATTTTATGATATTCAATTCAACCATGATTCCGATATTTCCGAACGCGTGATATTTCCGGTTTCGGATACCGAGAGCCGAGGAATAGAAGATGCCCGCTTTGTTCGTTTTGTTGATGACGATGGTTCCGATAGCGTAATGGGAACATATACGGCTTATAACGGAAATGCAGTACTTTCCAAGTTAATCACCACCGAAGATTTTTATACGTTTCGTGTGATGCCTTTGTATGGCGAAGGCTCATTGGGTAAAGGGATGGCCTTGTTTCCTAAAAAAATAAACGGTAAATATGCCATGTTGGGCAGGATGGATGGTGTCAATAATTATTTGATGTATTCCGTTAGACCCAACGAATGGAAAAATCCGCAACTGATCCAGAGACCTGAATATCCGTGGGAATATACCCAAGTGGGAAATTGTGGTTCGCCCTTGTGGACAGAGGAAGGTTGGCTGATCATCACGCACGGAGTGGGAGCGATGCGTCGTTATTGCATTGGTGCTTCCTTGTTTGATTTGGATGATCCTTCCAAGGAAATTGGCAGACTTTCCGAACCTTTACTGACTCCATTGGAAGATGAACGCGAAGGCTATGTGCCCAATGTGGTGTATTCCTGCGGGTCAATAATTCACAACAAGAGTTTGATATTGCCTTATGCCGTTTCGGATTATGCTTCCAGCTATGCCGTGGTTGACTTGAAAGAATTACTCGATGCTTTGAAGGATAGTAAAAAAATCTTGCTATGAAAACCAAACCAAACAAGGCAATGCTCCTAATGAGTTCCTATCCACCAAGAGAATGTGGATTGGCAACTTTTACTAATGATGTCGTAAATTTCGTAAATTTAGTTTTTGGGGATTCGCTTCCAATAGAAGTTTGCGCTTTGCAAAACCATAAAAATCAATTTGAATATCCATCCGAGGTAAAATATATTTTAAATGTTACTTCGATTGACGAATACCGCCATTTGGCCGAAAAGATTAATAATCGTGACGACATCGGAATGATTTGCATTGAACACGAGTTTGGACTTTTTGGCGGGGAATACGGCAATTATTTACTCTCTTTTTTATTGGCATTGAATAAACCCATTGCGACAGTTTTTCATACCGTTTTACCGGGACCAAATGATAAATTAAAGAAAGTGGTTCAAGCCATCATTGATTTGTCCAACAAAATTGTGGTGCTGACCAATAAATCGCAAGAGATTTTGATACGGGATTATGGTTGCCGGGAATCCAAAACAATGCTGATTCCGCACGGTACCCACATGGTGCTTTTGAATCAA
The DNA here is from genome assembly GCF_000686885.1 of Flavobacterium sasangense DSM 21067. GTDB lineage: Bacteria > Bacteroidota > Bacteroidia > Flavobacteriales > Flavobacteriaceae > Flavobacterium > Flavobacterium sasangense. The sequence continues at coordinate 3,616 of NZ_JMLU01000049.1, forward strand.
AAAGAAGATTTGAAAAAAGAATTTAACTTCTCGGACAAAATTGTGTTATCGACATTCGGATTGATAAGTGAAAACAAAAACATTGAAACCGTTTTATATGCCTTGCCCGAAATCATCGCAAAACATCCCGAAGTGGTTTATTTGGTAGTGGGGAAAACCCATCCCGAAGTCTTGAAAAAAGATGGGGAAAATTACCGCAACATGCTTATTGAAATAACCCGAAAACTTCAATTAGAAAACAACGTGTTCTTTGTCAACGAGTTTTTGGAGTTGAAACAATTGTAGGACTATTTAATCCTTTCCGATATTTATTTGTTTGCTTCCAAAGACCCGAACCAGGCCGTGAGTGGCACCTTTGCTTATGCGATGAGCTGTGGTTGTGCCATAATTTCAACCCCGATTCCGCACGCCATCGAGGCCTTGAATACAGGAACGGGAATTTTGTTGGATAGTTTTGACCAACCCGAAGCGTTTCGAAAAGCCATAATGCAATTGGTCGAAAACAAAAAAGAACGAATGAAAATGGGGCGAAATGGCTATGCTTTGACCCACGAAACCACTTGGGAAAACATTGCCTTGAAATATGGATTCCTGTTTGCGGAAGTAACGGAAAGCGTGGAAGCATTAAGTTTGAATTTTCCGCCCATAAAGTTGGACCACGTCAAGGAGCTAACGACGGATTACGGCATTCTTCAATTTTCGAATTTTAGTCAACCCGACCTTTCTTATGGTTACACTTTGGATGACAATGCCCGTGCATTGATTGACATGGTGATGTATCACGATAAAAGCGCCGAACCGATTGCCTTGAAATTGGCGGCCATTTATTTGAATTTTATCACGGGAATCCAAAGGGAAGACGGCAGTTTTGACAATTACAAAGATTTTAATCGACAATTGACCCCACAAAATGAATTGGTAAATCTGGAGGATTCCAACGGAAGAGCTTTGTGGAGTTTGGGATTTACATTGGCCCATTGCGAAAAATTGCCGCTAGATTTGGTTCAGCAAGCCCAAAAAGCTTGGGACAAAGCCGTCGTGCATATCCACAAAGTTGGTTCTCCTCGGGCAATTGCTTATACGCTAAAGGGACTTTATTACTACCATTTGGTGCATCAAGAGGAAGATGTCAAAAAGAGTATTGTGCAACTCGCCGATAAATTACTGAATCATTACCACATCAATTCCGACGAAGATTGGTGTTGGTATGAAGATTATATGACCTATGCCAACAATGTTCTGCCCGAAGCCATGCTTTTTAGTTTTTTGGCCACGGGAGATTTGAAATACAAGAAAATTGCATTGGTAACCTTCGATTTTCTTTTGTCGCATTATTTCATGAAAGGAGAATTCAGCGTCATTTCCAATAGAGGTTGGTTTGTCAAAGGCAGTCATAAAAACACTTACGGCGAACAACCCATTGAAGTGGCGACAACCATTATTACCCTGCATTTGTTTTATGAAATTACGGGAAATGTCAAATACAAGGAACAACTGAAAGTGGCTTTTTCGTGGTTCTTGGGAAACAATCATCTCCACCAGATTATTTACAATCCCGTAAATGGAGCGTCTTATGATGGTCTTGAAGAAAAAAATGTCAACATCAATCAAGGTGCCGAATCAACTCTTTGTTTTTTTAAAGTACAGTTGATTATGGATGCCTATAAAACTCAAGAAGATTATAAATACTAGGAGGTTGAATTCTCCTATGCGGTTTAATTTTTATTAAGCATAAAAAAACCTCCCTACATCATTGAAAAGTAGGGAGGTTTGTGTTTAACCCAAATCAGTTTTATGAATTGATTTATAGTTTGATCAATTGCAATTCGATGTTCAATTTCACTTCTTCCCCCGCTCCCGCGCGAATCCCTTCGCGTGGTTCTACAATTTAAAACATTGAAAAACACAAACATTGTCTAGTAATCCTTTTTCACCCCGCTCCCGCGCGAATCCCTTCGCGTGGTTCTACAATTTAAAATATTGAAAAACACAAACATTGTCTAGTAATCCTTTTTCTCCGGCATAGTCAGGAGCACTGCTATATTTGTAGTCTTCGGGTCTAAAAACTATTCCTTCTTCAACTGGATTATTGTGAATATAATCTATTTTTTGTTGAATAACCTCATTACTCCATAACTCAATTGGTTTATTGTCATGTCTCCAAAATTGAAAATTGGTTGTATTTGAACTTTTTTCAGCTTCTTTCTTAAAATAATCTAACAAAAATTCTTTT
>NZ_JMLU01000050.1 GCF_000686885.1 Flavobacterium sasangense DSM 21067
CTATCATGAATCATTAAACAACTTAACTCCTGCAGACGTGTATTTTGGAAGAGGTGAATTAATTTTAAAAGAACGTGAACGATTAAAGAAAATGGCTATTATAAACCGAAGAAATGAGTACCAAAAATCAAAATTAACAACTAATCAAAAAAATCTTTTATCTTTGAATTATTAACTAAATACTCTCTTAGCAAAAGTCCAATTTAGTTTGAAGACGTACAATTTGTATAAGGAAATATAACATAGATAATTTTTAAAATAATTTGCTAAATGCAGTAAAAAATAAAACATTATGAAAATTAAATTCATTGGAGGTGCAGGAACTGTAACGGGTTCAAAAACACTAATCGAAAGTAATGGAGTAACAATTCTTATAGATTGCGGTCTTTTTCAAGGCATAAAACCCTTACGTGAACTCAACTGGGAACCATTACCAGTTTTACCATCAACAATTGATTTTGTTCTACTTACACACGGTCATTTAGACCATTGCGGTTGGTTGCCTAGATTAGTTGATCAGGGTTTTAAAGGTAAAATTTACTGTACGAGTCCAACCAAAGATATCGCAAAACTTATTTTATTGGATAGTGCAAAAATTCAGGAAGAAGAAGCTAACAAAGCTAATGAAGGACATTATTCAAAACATCAAATTGCAAAACCACTTTATACAGTAGAACAAGCCAAACAAGTTTTTCCTCTTTTTAGAGTAGTAAAAGTGAATGAAGTTGTCAATCTTGATGCTGAAATTGAGGCATTTTTTACAAATGCAGGACATATCATTGGAGCTTGCACAATAGATTTAATGATTGAAAATAAAAAATTAGTTTTTTCTGGAGATATTGGTCGTGATGACGATGTACTTATGTATGCCCCAACAAAACCGAAAAATGCCGATTATATTTTTCTTGAAAGCACTTATGGTAATAGAATTCATCCAGATACAGACACAAAATATGAGTTAGAAACTTACATTAACAATACAGTCAACAAAGGCGGCACAATCATTATTCCAAGTTTTGCTGTCGAACGAGCTCAAACGGTAATGTATTTGCTTTGGCAACTTAAAAGTGAAGGAAAAATTCCAAATATTCCTTACATCATTGATACACCAATGGGAATAAGAATATTAGACGTTTTTGAAAATAACACAAAATGGCACAAACTTTCACCAAACGAATGTGTTGAAATGTGTAATATGTTTACCATGATTACCGAATATAAAGACACAATTGAAGCTATTTATGATAAACAACCTAAAGTAGTTATTGCTGCTAGTGGAATGGTTACAGGTGGTCGAGTATTAAGCTATTTAGAAAAATATATAGGTTTGCCTGAAACAACTGTTATTATCGTTGGATATCAAGCTGAAGGAACTCGTGGGCGAAAACTATTAGAAGGTGCAAAAGACATTAAAATTCATGGAAAATATTACGAAGTAAAAGCAAAAATTCTTGAAATTGAGGGACTATCAGCTCATGGCGACCAAGAAGATTTAATCAATTGGCTATCAAATTTAGAAAATAAACCTAAAAAAGTTTTCTTGGTTCATGGAGAAAATATTCCAGCTGATGAACTTCGAATAAAAATAAACGAAAAATATGGTTTTGATTGCGTTGTTTCTTTAATGGGACAAGAGATTGATTTATAATCTCTGACAACTAAAATAATGTAACATGAAAAAACATAAAAATAAATTAATTACAAATGAGTCTTTATTTATTCGAGGGCCATTATCTCGATTTAAAGAACTAATATTCACTTTTAAAGTTCAAATTAATTTTATAAAAGCTTTTAGAAAACTACATTTTATTGGTCCTTGTGTAACTGTTTTTGGATCTGCAAGATTTACACCTGATTCAGAACATTACCAAAATGCAGAAAAAATTGGTGCAGAAATTTCTAAACTAGGGTTTACTGTTTTGACTGGTGGTGGTCCAGGAATAATGGAAGCGGCAAATAAAGGAGCATTTGAAAATGGCGGATATTCTGTAGGTTGCAATATTGTATTGCCTCGAGAACAAAAACCTAACCCATACTTACATAAATGGATAGATATTCCATATTTTTTTGTTCGTAAAGTTGTTTTAATAAAATATTCATACGCTTTTATTGTAATGCCGGGTGGTGTTGGAACTTTAGATGAATTATTTGAAGTACTTACATTAATACAAACCAAAGTAATTAAAAACTTTCCAATAATTATTTTTGATTCGGAATATCATAAAGAACTTTGTCATCATATTAAAATTATGGTCGAAAATGAAAGCATTAGTCCAGAAGATATGAAACTACTTTATGTTACGAATTCAATACCTGATTTAGTAACACACTTGGAAACTCACGCAATTGAAAAATTTGGATTAATCAAACAACAAATTAAACCAAAATGGTGGTTTTTTGAAAATACATCTAAAAAATGAAAAAACTAATAACAACATTATTTTTAGTTCTTTTATCCAACTATTCTCAAGGTCAAGAGTCCTATTCCTTAACAGTTAATGTTTTTGATTTAAGAAACTCTAATGGAAACATTCTTTTTTTATTATACAATAAAGATGGAACAATACCTGATGAGAAAATTAAAAACTATTATAAAAAAGAAGTTGGTACAATTTCTATGAATTCATCAACTATAACATTTAATAATATTCCTAAAGGAAACTATGCAGTATTTATACTTCATGACGAAAATAAAAATGGCAAAATTGACAAAAAATTCATTCTACCTATAGAAGGAATAGGTTTTTCAAATTATCAAAATATCAACTTAACAAATAGACCTAATTTTTCTAAAGCTAGTTTTAAAATAGATAAAAACCTTTCAAAAGATATTAAAATAATTTATAAATAATTAGTAACATTTAAAAATTTATCGAGTTGTTTAAAATTGATTTTGAAACATATAAATATATCATTTATGAAAAGAATTAATTTAATATACTTATTTACTGTTTTGTATACAAATAGTATTGTTGCACAAACCTTATCAGATTCAATTGTAACTCTTAATTTAGATAAAATTGCACAAGTAAATCAAGAAGAAAGTTATGTTACTTTTCCTTTTGATGTTGGAAATTTAGAACCTTTAATGTTTGAGGCAAATGTTAGCCCTAATTTTAAGATTAGAGAACGTAAAGATTCTAGATTAATGGCAGTGCTTACTTCTCAAATTATTATACGAATGTATGACGAATACTCTTATCCAGTAAGAACACCTAGTTACATACCTCAAATTGCGTTCTATTTTTTAACAGGACATAAAGATGCAGCCAATAAATTAACTTTATTTGGTAAAATTGCTCATCATTCTAATGGTCAAGATGGTAATTTTTATACAGATGATGGAAAAGTCAATTTACAATCAGGAAATTTTGCAACAAACTATTTAGAATTAGGGTTTTTACAATCATCATATAGTCAAAACTTGAAAGCTTTCAAATTTATAAAAAGTTCTGTTGAAATTCACCCAAAGAGTTGGATGTTAGAGGAACTTCATGGTCAATATAGCGGATTGCGATGGCACAATACTTTTTTAGCTTATAAACTTCCTATGAAAACAAACCTTGTAAAAAGTAGTGAACAAAGAGCAAACTTTTCTGTAAAAGCAGAAACAACTTTGATGCTAGATAATATTAACAATTGGGATACTTTTAATTCAAAAAGAATTAATGCCAGTTTAATTGTTTATTATCATCCCAAATTTTTAGAAGACATTGGATTTTTTGTTCAATTCTATCAAGGTATGGATTATTATAATATTTATTTCCAACATCAAATCAGCTCAATTAGATTTGGTATTATGACCGAAACTTTACGTTTTTAAAACAATATTTATGAAAGAAAAACCAATATTTATAAAGAAGAGTAATAAAGAAGTTGAACCTTTTTTAACTCATAAACTAGAACAATCACTTCAACATAGTGGTGCAACTAAAGAAGAAATTGAAAACATTATATCTAAAATAGAACCAGATATTTATGACGGAATTTCTACAAATGAAATATATAAAAAAGCGTATGCTTATTTAAAAAAATCAAACAGAACATCTGCTTCTCGATATAGTCTAAAACGTGCCATTTTTGATTTAGGTCCTACAGGTTATCCTTTTGAAAGATTAGTTGCAGCATTATTGAGAGAAAAAGGATTTAAAACCTCTGTCAGTGTAATTTTAAATGGCGAATGCGTTACCCACGAAATAGATGTTTTAGCTGAAAAAGAAGGAAGCGTTTATGCAATTGAATGCAAATTTCATTCTGACGCTAATGCAGTTAGTAATGTAAAAATTCCTTTATACATTAATTCAAGATTTTTAGACATCCAAAAACAGTGGAATACTAATTCTAAAAACACTACACATCTCAAACAAGGCTGGTTGGTTACTAATACCAGGTTTACTATTGATGCAATAAATTATGCGAAATGCGTTGGTTTAACTTTACTTAGTTGGGATTATCCGTTAAATAACGGAATTAAAGACAATATTGATTCATTTGATCTTTATCCAATTACTACTTTAATAAATCTTTCAAAAGACGAAAAAACAACTCTTATTTCTAAAGATATAATTTTAGTTAAAGAACTTTATGAAAATAAAATTGTATTAGAAAAAATGCAGATTACATCTGATAGAATAGTAAAAATTCTGAATGAAGTAAAGGAACTTTATAAAATATAAATATTTATTCGATTAGGAACTCATCAAATTATTAAAACTATATCTTTAAATATTTTAAGACTTTGAATCAAAAAATAATAAATCTACAAACAGACCTAAATGAACAACTTAATTTCATTGATCTTGAAATAGACAATGAAATTAAGCGTTGTGAAAAGGCTATTGAGATAACTTTAAAAGCTAAAGAGAATTTAAAAAATGTAGTTATTAAAAGTCAATTCAAAAGTCCCCGCTCCCGCGCGAATCCCCCGCTCCCGCGCGAATCCCTTCCCCGCTCCCGCGCGAATCCCTTCGCGTGGTTCTACCCCGCGCGAATCACTTCGCGTGGTTCTACAATTTAAAATATTGAAAAACACAAACATTGTCTAGTAATCCTTTTTCTCCGGCATAGTCAGGAGCACTGCTATATTTGTAGTCTTCGGGTCTAAAAACTATTCCTTTTTCAACTGGATTATTGTGAATATAATCTATTTTTTGTTGAATAACCTCATTACTCCATAACTCAATTGGTTTATTGTCATGTCTCCAAAATTGAAAATT
>NZ_JMLU01000051.1 GCF_000686885.1 Flavobacterium sasangense DSM 21067
AGAAATCTAAGAAAGTCAATGCATTTACCTTCTTTAACAGCAGTAAAATGGGACGAAAATTTTAAAAATATTTACGCTAGGCTCATATCAAAGAACGGAATTAAAATGAAAGCATTAGTCGCTGTTCAGAGAAAAATACTTGAACTTATTTATATATTATTCAAAAATGAGACAGTGTATGATAAAGAATATATAACAAAAAATAGCGCGCAAACACAAATGGTTTAAACACGCTATAGAGACTAGTTCAATGACTGTCTTGAAAAACAAAAGTAATAAAAATTAAGATTTAAATTTGAAATCAACACAGAATCTTATATGTTTAAATTAACCTTTGTGTGACCAAATCTAAGAACTACAAGACAACATCGAACACCCTACTTTATTGCGTGCCCAATCAGGTCGCTTTGCAAACCATTTCTCATTTTCTGGTTGCTCATCGTAAGGATGTTTTAGTAACTCGTGAAGTTCTTCAATTAAAGTATAATCTTCTTTTTCAGCAGCATCAATAGCTAATTGCGCCATATAATTTCGTAATACGTATTTTGGATTAACCCTATTCATTTTAGCTTTTCTATCAGCATCCGAAATCGATTCATCATTTAACTTTTGCAAATAACGTTCCATCCAATTAATCCAACTCGTTTTCAATGTAGCTACCAAAGCATCAGGTTGGTAAAACGCATATTCTATTTTCGATAAAGCAATCTCAGGAGTATCTGATTTTAATACGTTAGCTAAATTACGATAGAAAATCGTCATATCGGTTTCAGAAGCGGTTAACAAAGTTGTCAATTCATCCTGAAAATCAGATTCATATTCTGATGTTAAGCCCAATTTCTCTTGCATCATTACAGGAAACTTCGCATCAAAACGATGACTATAACTATTCAAAATAACCTCCATTGCTGGAACATCTTCAATCAAAGGATACAATGCATTTCCTAACTGAATCAAATTCCACAATGCAATATCAGGTTGGTTTCTAAAACGGTATCTTCTACCTTCTGCATCGGTAGTATTTGGTGTCCAATCTGGGTCATAATCTTCTAACCAACCATACGGACCGTAATCAATCGTAAGTCCTAAAATCGACATATTATCGGTATTCATTACCCCGTGAACAAAACCTACGCGTTGCCAATGCAACACCATTTCCACCGTTCTATTCACCACTTCCTGATAAAACTGCAAATACTTTTCTTTTCCCGATGTAGTTATTTCAGGATAAAAATACTGAATTGTATAATCGGCTAAAGCTTGTAAATTTACAATATCTTTTCGAGCCGCTAATAATTCAAAATTTCCAAAACGAATAAACGAAGGCGCTACTCTACACACCACCGCACCATCTTCATAAGCAGGATTTCCATTGTATAAAATATCACGCAATACCTTATCGCCAGTAGTTACTAAAGATAACGAACGCGTTGTAGGAACCCCTAAATGAAACATCGCCTCACTACACAAATGCTCCCGAATAGACGAACGCAAAACCGCCAAACCATCAGCATTTCGAGAATAAGGAGTTTCTCCTGCTCCTTTTAATTGCAATGCCCAACGTTGATTGTTCTGCAATACTTCAAACAAATTAATCGCTCTCCCGTCTCCAAGTTGTCCCGCCCAATTTCCAAATTGATGTCCAGCATAGGCCATGGCATAAGGTTGGGTTTCTGGATACACTTTACTTCCTGAAACTACCTCTAAAAACTCAGTAGATGTAACCTCTTCTTTAGACAAACCAATCAACTCAGCTACCTCAGCAGTAACATGAAGTAATTTAGGATTGCTAGGAACTCGAGGCGTTACATAAGAAAAACAAGCTCCAAAAACTTGTCTTCGAGTATTTGAAGTATCAGTATCGGCCGTGAGACTTTTATTAAATGTATCGTTGAGATGAAATTTCATGATTTAAACGTATTCCATAAATGAATTAATACAAAGGTACTTAATGGAAATATGCAAATGAAATGATTGTGTATAATTTAACGTAAGTATAAGGCATAAAAAAAGACCTTACTTACAAGGTCTTTTAGTTTTTTTATCGTTTCATGGCAAAGTGTGCTTTGAATTGTTTTTTCACTCCGTTTTCATCATAGTCTACCGTAAACCAATAATCTGTAGAAGGTAATTGTTGTTGATTGAAAGTTCCATCCCATTTTTCAATACCTCTCAATTGTTTGATTAATTTACCATAACGGTCAAAAATATAAATGGCATCAGTATCCTGTAATCCCGCAATAAACCATTCATCATTAATTCCATCATCATTTGGTGTAAAATATTGTGGGTAATCAATTACGAATATGGTTTGCACTAAATAGGTACATCCTTGAGAATCAATAACTGTTATCGTGTGCAATCCAGCACTTACATTAATAAATACATTTGAAGCTTGTAAGGTACCTTCATCTAACTGATACAATAACGTACCTGAACCTAATGCAACGGTAACTGTTAAAGTGGCATTATCACTAAAATAATTACTTTGAGCTACAGTAAAGCTAGATGCTGGAGTTGTTGAACCTACTGTTGCACTAACGAGGTCTGACACGCAAAATGTAGTCATATTGGTAGCAATTACACCGTAAGTTCCCACAGCATTTGCTGTATAAGTGAAATTATTCGAGTTTGGAATCGGATTTCCATTGAAGTACCAAACAAAATCGTAATCTGCATTATCTAAACCACTATTTAAGGTATACGATTGGAACGGAACGCCAAATTCATCCACACAAATTGATCCATCAGTTAAAACTGGTTTTGGTAAAGGATTAACAACTACTCTTACAGTAATTGGTGTACCAGAACATCCAGCAAATGTTGGAGTAATTATATAATCTACATAACCAGCTACATTATCAACCGAAGTCGTTAAGTTTTGAATAATAGTATATGTAGGCCCAGGAGCACTTCCAGCAGTTGCACCATTAACTCCAACAGAATTTACTGTCCAGTTAAATACAGTACTTGCATTAAATGTTGATAAAAATATATTAGTCGAAAGAACACCACTGCATATTGGCGGATGAATTGGATTTGCGAATAATTCTGGTGTTGGGTTCACTAAAACTGTAACCGTTTGAGGAGTTCCTAAACAACCATTTAAATTTGGTGTTACTTGGTATGTAACAGAACCTTGTGATAAACCTGTAGCAATTAAAACTTGTTGAATACTTGAACCTGTTCCATTTGAAGCACCAGAAACACCTGAACTATTAGATACAACCCAATTAAAAACTGTTGCCGAAATACTACTTGTAAATGATATATTAGTACTTTGGCCAGAACAAATTGGTGCAGAATTACTTTGTATGGATAAATCTGGAATAGGATTTACAGTAACTCGAACTTGTTGTGGTAAACCTGAACATCCATTGGCAAAAGCAACAATTTCATACACTACTTCTACAGCAGTTGTAGTACCTAAAGTTGTGGTTAACGTTTGATTGATACTAGTTCCTGAACCTCCAGCAGCTCCCGTAATATTAGCTCCTGTAACAGTCCACGAGAAAGTAGCTCCAGCAATATTACTTGACAATTGAATATTGGTTGTACCTCCCGAACAGAAACTAGGATTTAAATTTGCTGCAATTACTGTTGGTAATGGTGTTACAATTGCTTGAACTGTAATTGGACTTCCAGAACATCCATTTACTATTGGGGTAACTGCATAAACTACTACTCCATTTGAAGCAGTCGTAGCTGTTAATGTATTTGAAATTACTGCACCAGTTCCTGCTGTTGCTCCTGTAACATTTGTTTGACTTACTACGGTCCAACTAAAAGTAGTTCCTGCAACAGAACTAGTTAAATTGATACCAGTTGAAGTTCCTGAACATATCGTTTGCGGTGAAGGACTTGCAATGACATCTGGAATTGGAGTTACAATAACAGTCGCGCTTGTTGATAAAGATTGATTACAACTAGAACTTGGTGTAGTTAATGTAACATCAACTAAAGTATATATCGAATTTGCAGTTAATACTGGAGTTGTCACTGAGGCATTTCCAGACGTATTTAATGTTATAGTTTGATTAGCACCTCCATCAATAGTATAAGTTACAACTGCATTTGGTGTTCCAGAAAACGATACCGTTCCAGAAGTTCCGAAACAAATCGTCGGCGCTGAAACAGCTGCTGTTGGTAATCCTAAAACTGTTACAATTGCACTTCCTGATGCAGTATTTGAACAAGCCGCATTTATACTTACTAATTGGTAAGTTGAGTTTGTTGTTAAATTAGGAGTTGTTAAAGATGCAAGCCCTGTAGCACTTAGGGTTATCGTTTGATTGGCTCCTCCATCAATAGCATAAGTTACCACTGCATTTGGAGTTCCTGAAAAACTGATGATTGTATTTCCACCCGAACAAATCGAAGTAGTTCCTGAAATGGAAGCTGTTGGTAAACTCGTTACTACAACTGTTGCACTTGCTGTTAAATTTTGACTACAAGCAGGAGTTGCTAATGTAACAACACTTACCAGTTGATAGATTGCATTAGCTGTTAATACTGGAGTAGTTAAAGTCGCAGCTCCAGAAGCATTTAATGAAATCGTTTGATTGGCTCCACCATTTACAGTATATGTTACCACTGCATTTGGTGTTCCAGAAAACGTTACAGTTCCAGTATTACCAGAACAGATGGTATTAGCTGACACAGAAGCTGTTGGCAATGGTAAAACCGTAACTACAGCACTACTTGAAAGTGATTGTGTACATATTGGAGTTGTTGCAGAAGCGACACTAACTAATGTATAAGTTGAGTTTGCAGAAAGTACTGGAGTAGTTACCGAAGCAGATCCAGAAGCATTCAATGTTATTGTTTGATTTGCACCACCATGTAAATCGTCAGCAAAAAGTGGACTGATTTAGTTCAAAACTAAGAGAGTGTTTTCAAAAATTATTAACTTTGAAATAGTATGAAAACACCTAAGAAAAAAACAGCAGAGAATTTCATCAAAGACATTCGTAGAAATACACGAAGAATCTTTAGTTCCGAACAGAAAATCCAAATTGTAATGGAAGCTTTACGTGCAGAAATGTCAGTTGCAGAATTATGTCGTAAGTATTCAATTAATGAATCTCAGTTTTACAAATGGAATAAAGAGTTTTTAGAAGCTGGTAAAAAGCGTTTAGCAGGCGATACCACAAGGGAAGCCACAAGTGATGAAGTAGTAGAACT
>NZ_JMLU01000052.1 GCF_000686885.1 Flavobacterium sasangense DSM 21067
TTTAGTGACCTCGACAGGAATGGAATTTTTATTACTTTTCATTTTTGTTATTTATTTGATATTGTGTTAGTTAGTGTTTTTGTAGTAGTATCTTCTTTTGGCGATGTTGGCGATGTATTGGTAATCAAGGATATAGCATAAGCAATTAAGGCAATAGCAGTTCCAGCAATAGCACCGTTTTTAATCCTATCATTTAATCCATTTTCATAATTATAATAAGGCATAATATTATTTTTTTTGGGTTAATAGTTTAATTAATTCATCTTTAGTTTTAAGTAATTCTTTCATCAAGGCATTTTCATTTTTATACGCTTCTAATTGTATTTCTAATATTTTAGGGTTAGTTGTGCTATCTTCTTTATTTTCTTTATTCTGTTGGTTATTAGGATTATATTTTAATTCTAAACTATCAAAATCACATACAAAATCAATTATTTCAATATTAAGTACAAAGGCAATCTTTTTGAGCATTCCAGTACTAACATCTTCACTTTTTTCAATTAATCTTAATTGTTGTCTTGAAATTCCTAACATTTCAGCTATTTCAAACTTTTTGTGTTTACTAATTGAAATTAAAAACTCAATATTTTTTCCTATGTGTAAATCGTTGTAATTCATAATGTTATATTTTATTTTGGCGTTTATGGAATATTTTTTATTACTTTTATTTGGATTAATGGAATATATTTCTTTACATTTGCGTTATAATTATTAATAGTATTAACTTAAACAATTGCGAAAATGACAACAAATGTAACAAAAATTGGTAAAAGAAAAGTAGGTAACGGAATATTTTTTGAACAACCTAAATACAAACTAGCTGAATTACTCTATAATCTGCCATACAACGAAGCAAAACAAGTAAAGAAACAATTACCAAGTATTTTAGGTATATCAAGGCAAACACTACAATTATACTTAAAAGCTACTACCAATGACAAAACAAACATTCCATTAAATGAATTTTTAAGACTATGTGTGTTTTTTAATGTTGAACCTTACGAAATGATTAATTATGAAATTGAAGAAATTAAGATAGTTGATGAAGGTAATATTGAACAAAAAAAGCTAGGTAAAAAAATCGGTTTAGTTAAATAAATAAATAGTGATTATGAGCAATATAGTAAGTCCTTACGAAGAATTATTAAGTGTTATTGATGGTTTAGAAAATGAATTGATTGAGTATAAAAAAAGTCCTAAAGTAGTTGAATATGTAGTTAAAAAAAGAAGTGAATTAATTATACAATTAACAAAGGTTTTAAATCTGATTATGATGTATGATACTAATGCTGTAGTTACTTCAATAGCGCATAGTATTGATGAAATCAAGAAAAAAGATAGTGAATTAGATAGTTTACTTATTCGTGTAGATTATGTTCCAAATGGTCAAAAAACTGGTTTTATAAAAATTCAAGCACATAAATAAAAATCCATTGGCGTAACGCTTCGCTTCGCCTTTGGTTTTTTTTAAATAAAAAAGTAGTAGTAAGTAAATCAATTAGTTAATAAATAGAAATTATGGTATTATCAAAAAATTTTAATAGTGAAGAATTCGATAGTAGAGATACAAAAGGTACTGGTATGTTGATGGATAAGCAATTCATCGCGCAACTACAAAAAGCAAGGGAAATAGCAGGAATTCCATTTGTAATAAATAGCGGTTACAGAACAAAAGAATATAATAAGTTTATCGGTGGCGTTCCTAATTCTGCACATACAAAAGGCAAAGCGAGTGATATAGCAATAAAAAATGATAGAGAAAGATATATTGTTTTGAATGCTTTGATTTTAGCAGGATTTAAAAGAATTGGTATTTATAAAACATTTATTCATTGTGATAACGATGATAGCTTACCTATGCGAGTAATATGGTATAAGTAAAGTATTATTTTCCACAAAGTAACCATTAAGTTGTCATTGGTTTATCTTAACGCCCACAACTCAAATTCTATAAAAATGCAAGAAATACAATTTATTCCACACTATTCAATAAGTCCTAATTCATTGACTTTGTACAATCTTCCCGATAAAAAAACGTACCACGTAAAGGATAATAAAGGCTGGGAAAATTTAGAAGATAACACTAACAAATACGGTGAACTATCAAACCACGCTCAAAAAAGATTGAAAAAAAAACTAAATTATTTAATGTACTTAACAGAAAATAAAGAAATCCAAGGAAAGCAAATAATAGCCAAACAACAAAATTTCACTACTCAATACCAAAAATCAAAAGTTTATCAAAATACAGTACAATACAAATTAACATTTATCACTTTAACACTTCCAAGTAAGCAAATCCATTCCGATAATGAAATAAAAAGTAAATGCTTGAACCAGTTTCTAATAGAATTGAAAAAAAACTATGGTGTAAGTCGTTACATCTGGAAAGCCGAAAAGCAAGAAAACAATAATATTCATTTTCACATCATCGCTGATAAATACATAAAATGGAAAGAAATTAGAGAGTGTTGGAATAGGATAGTTAATAAATTGGGTTACGTTGATAGATACGAAAGTAATATGAGAGAATTTTACAAAAATGGGTTTAGATTGTCTACACATTCCAAGGATAAAAGAACTGAAAGCCAACAAAAAAAAGCATTCCAAACATTAGTAGATAATAATTATAGAAATCCTAATAGTACAGATATTCACGCATTATATAAAGTCAAAAATATTCAAGCATACATTAGTAAGTATTTAGCGAAAGGTGTTACCAAAACCGCAAGAATAGAACAAATGAACCAAATTGAATTAATTATTGATGAATTACAAAAAAGCAATGATGATTTAACGTTTTCACTTCTAAATACAAATTCAAAAACTATAGAATACAAAGAATTATCATTAAAAATTGAGAGTAATAACAAAAATATTGAAGAATATAAAAAACAACTATCGGAACTAAAAGCGCAAGGAATTGAGGGTAAAATATGGGGTTGTAGTCAAGTATTAAGCAAATGCGAAAATTATAGTGATGTTGGAGATACTGGATGTATTCCAGATTTCGAAATTATTCCACAAATAGCAACTTATATTCACGAGCATCCTATCGGCGACCAAATAGTATATACTTTCTTTTTCGACATAAATCAAACGCCAAATCTTAAAAAGGTTCTTGATGATCATATTAAAAATATACTTGAAGTGTGTTAAAAAATCTAAATAATAATAGTGAAAGTAAGCAGCGCATTATGAAAGGAATTGAGTTTTTTGCAGGTAAACAATTATTAACAACTACTTTCAATAACAATAATATTCAGTGTTTTTCATTGGATAATCACCAGGTCAGAGGTGCAAGAAAGTTAGATTTTAATATTGATTTTTTCGACTTCAACTATAAAGCTTACAATAGCAAAGAATTTGATTTTTTGTATTTTGGTTTTCCTTGTACTACTTTTTCAAAGGCATCGGGAGGTAAACATTTTAAAAATGGATTTTGTCCTTTAACTGATATGGCGTTTACATCAATAGAAATGTTAAATAGAATGTTTGAAATAATAGAATATTTGGAACCAAAAGTATTTTATATTGAGAATCCTAGTGGCGGTCTGTGTAATAATTATTATTTTCTAAATCATTGGAAGAATTATCAAGCTCACATCTACAGGATTAGTTTAGGTTCATTTGGTTTTCCTACTCAAAAAATGACCTATATATTTACAAATTCAGATATTCCAATAATTCATAATCCGGTTACTAGACAAAACGGAAGATATTCTAAAGTGAATTTTGATAATTTAACTTTACGACAAAGGCAATCTTACCCATTACCATTTTGCGAAATGATTGTAGAAAATTGTTTACTAAACTTAAGTTGTCAAGCAAAATAGCATTTAAAAAATGCTATTCCACTTGCCAAAAGGTTTTTAACAACCGCTAGAGCCTTTAGAAAAAAAAGGCACTAGCTACGTCAGTCTTAAATTTGAACTTTATTCTTAAAAAATAAATCGGTAGTGGATTAGTTTTGTGTGTCTCAATCGCCGACGGCTAGCACATTTTTTTATAATCGGAACTTACTTTTTTTCATAATTTACCATTCGTGCCACAATAGGTTTCGCCACCACCCACTCCTGCACCATTTGTAAGCAATCCCAAAGGATAGAGAAAAAAATTTAAATTTTAGTGGCGTTCCGTTCCTCCACTTTTAAAGATAGGATATTTTTTTATCTATCCTTTGGCATTGCAACAACTGGTGGTGGTGGCGAGCGTTAATGTTCCGCCACAGGCATTTTTTAAAGAAGAAAAAAAAAGGATGTTCAGTGTAAAAACAATGTTTAGGTAATTTTTTTTCTTCTTTAAAAAAAAGTGTCGGACGCAACCATTCGTTCATGCGCACTTTAGTAGGAACGCCTTCGGCTGCTTTTATTGATTTTGCTTTTCACTTCCTTTGCTAGTGGCTTCGTTTGAGAAATTAACCATAAATTAAAACCCAATTAGAAAAAAATATGAGTTTTTAATTTTTGGTTTTTTTTTT
>NZ_JMLU01000053.1 GCF_000686885.1 Flavobacterium sasangense DSM 21067
TTTTATTAAATTGACTACGCTCAATTAGATTGGAAATTTCACCTGGTAGTAGCTGTTTGAAAAGTGAATTTTCGCTGTCTATTGACATAAATTCTGCTGTCAAACTCAAGGCAACTACTTCTATGTCAGACATTTTTGGCTTTCTGCCAATTCCTGATTTAAAATCCAACTCAAAATTCAAAGAACTTATAACTTCTAATACTCTAAAATAATTTTTAACTATATTTGTCATAAATGTTGGTTGTTTTGCGACTTCAAGATACTGATTTTCAGTATCTTGACCAACATTTTTTCAATTTATTTTACTTCAAATAATTTCACCCAACGGGTTATAATGAATAAAATAATAATTTTAATTGCGACAATTTTTTCAATTAATATCTACTCGCAAGAAACAGAAACTGAGAATTGGATAACTGACTTAAATTTTCTTAAATCAGAGTTACCAAAAAAGCATAAAAATCTTTTCTTTAAAATATCCAAAAATGAATTTGAAAACGAAATTGAAAAAATAATTAAACAACTTGATAAAGATACTGATATTGAAACATCTCTTAAACTTAATCAATTAATTGCAAAAATTGGTGATTCTCACACTACTTTGAGTACTTCACATATTAGTACAAAAAGAAAAATAATTCCTTTGGACTTTATGTGGTTTAAAGAAGGATTATTCATTTCAGGAACTACAAAAGACAACTATGAAATATTAGATAAAAAACTAATTTCAATCAATGGTTTTAAAACTAAAACAATAATAGATAGTTTAAGAACGCTTTTCGTTGATGAAAACATTGCTTTAATAAACACTAATTCTTCACGTTTATTAGATAGTAATATTCTATTAAAATATTTTGGATTTTCTAAACCGAATGATAGTATTTATGATTTGGAACTTTCAGATGTTAATAATAATATTTTTCATTACAAACTTATGGAAGTTGAAAATGATATGAATATGAAAAGAAATAAAGTATTTACTAAAATAAACAACGAAAAACCATTTTACAGAAATAATAGCGGCAAAAGTTTTAAAGAAGAATATTTTCCAAATGAAAAAATTTACTTTATTCAGTATAATAAATGTGTAAGTAGAGAAACTATAGAAAAATATGGCGATAAAGAAACTGCACATAAATATCCTTCATTTTCTGAATTTGAAGAAAAGGTATTAAAAACACTTGAAACTTCTGAAATTGAAAAATTAATTTTTGACATGCGATTTAATGGTGGTGGAAGTTCGTATTTAGCAGAAAACTTAATAGATAAAATTGCAGCTAACAAAAAAATAAATAAAAAAGGAAAATTATTTGTAGTTGTTGGTAACGATACTTTTTCATCAGCTATTTTTAACACAATTTACTTTAAAGATAAAACAAATGCAATAATTATTGGAGAAGAAACAAGTGGAAAACCTAATCATTATGGATATGTTAAATCATTTACATTACCTTATTCAGAAATTAAGGTAAGATATTCTTCTGAATTTTGGAAACTTACAGATGATAACGATGTTACAATTGTTCCAGATATTAAGATAGAAAATAGTTACAATGATTACAAAAATGGAATAGACCCAGTTTTTGAATATGTAAAGAAAAATTAAAAAAACGAACGCACAACCGCAGTTTGGCAATATTGCTAGTTTAGGCTTTTTTAAAAAGTTTATTTTTGAAATAAAATTTAGTCTATATTTGTTTTAGTTTGGTACTAAATTACGCAACATCGCCAAGCTGCCAAACGTTGTGCGTCATTTTAGATGAGCGAAATTTTAAACTAAATCTGAATGAGTTTAACTAATTATTCTAACGAAAAACTATTTGACAGAATTTTAAATAATAAGTCAAATAAAAATTATTGGAAATATATTAGTGAATTAAGAAAACGAAAATCAAAAGATATTTTTAAAAAAAGTATTGAGTTAACAAAATCGGAAATATCAAAGGAAAAAATAATCGGGATTAATGTATTAGCTCAATTTGGATATCCAAGATTACATCAAAAAGAAATTTTAAAAATATATTTTAGTTTACTTAAAACTGAAAAAGACAAAAATGTAATTAGCTCAATACTTTATGGAATTGGACATAACAATGATAAATTAACCGAAAAGCAGATTGATATAGTTTGTTCTTTTAAAAATCATAAAAGTGTAAATGTCAGACATGGATTAGTTTCCGCAATTCTTGCAATTGATAAAACAAAACCAATAAATACATTAATTCAATTAACCAAAGATAAAGATTCAGACATCAGAGATTGGGCAACATTTGGAATTGGAACACAAATTGAAACCGATAATCTCATAATTCGAGAAACTTTATGGGAAAGAATAAATGATTCTGATGAAAACACTCGATTTGAAGCAATTATCGGATTAGCAAAGCGAAAAGACCAAAAGATTAAAGATATTTTAAAAAATGAACTTCTAAAAATTGACGAATTTGGTTCATTAATTTTGGAAGCAATTGAAGAATTAAATGATAAAGAATTCATTGCATTAATTGAAGAACAAATTAAAAAAAATAAAGTTTTGAAAAAAGTGAATGAAGATTGGCTGGTTGAAACTTTAGAAAAATTAAAAAAAACTGTATAAAAAAACGAACGCACAACAGCGGTTTGCTTCAATGGCTACTTCCGGATTTTCCTACGGAAAATCCGCTGTTGAATGGAATGTTTTGTTATATTTGTAATGGCTTGGTGTTGGTGCAACGCCACTGAGAGCAAGCCGCAGAACGTTAAATGCAATATATTTTCCGAACTTACGCTGAACGCTTCGCTCCTATTTTTCTGTTTGTTAATTTTTAAAAAACTAGCCGAAAATTTTTGCGTGATAAGTGAAATCTGAACCGAACTTTGCCAAAAAAACTTTGTGTTGTAAATACATTCCGGAAAACCAAACTTTGCGCGACAGATCAAGTTTGCGTGACAATGGAAAGCCGAAAACCAAACTTTGTGGATAAACGTTGCGTTGTCTTTTAAGTTCCGAAAATATAAAACTGCATTTAACAGCGGTTTAAAAATATGGCTACTTCCGGATTTTCCTGCGGAAAATCCGCAGCTGAATGGAATGTTTTGTTATATTTGTAATGGCTTGGTGTTGCATTTACGCCACATTTTTAAGCCGCAGAACGTTAGC
>NZ_JMLU01000054.1 GCF_000686885.1 Flavobacterium sasangense DSM 21067
GAAAAAGGATTACTAGACAATGTTTGTGTTTTTCAATATTTTAAATTGTAGAACCACGCGAAGTGATTCGCGCGGGAGCGGGGGGTCTGATGAAGCTAAGTGGGTAAATGCTCAGAATATAGGTATTAATGGCGGTATGGCTTAATCAAAGAAATATGAAAACATTTAATAAACGCAGTCATTTTAGGTTTATTTGGAGCAGTCGCGGTAACCTTATTTTTTGCATTACAATGGCCTACTTGTGTCATATTCTTATTTTGGATGAGTTAATATCTTTTTATTAAATCTATTAAAAAGTTAATTTCAATTTTTATTCAAATTGTTTTAGAGGTAATTATGAGTGCTTTTCAGAAATAAATACCTAATCTTATTAGTGGTCTTTTTACTGTTTTTTCTTTTAAACTTATTGAATTGTCGACATTATAAAAGACGATGTATATATGTTAAATACTGTTACTGATATTACTTTGCGCTAAACAATAATTAATTAACAAAATGACTTTGATTCTAAATACAAAAATTAATTAGATCTGCCTAAATTGAAACCTACACCTATAAAAAATCTTACTTTATTAATACTATTAACCCAGGAAAAATCTAGATGTACAGGACCAAACAAAGAATCATATGAAAAGGTTGTTCCAGAAGATAATAGCAAACTAGGTTCTAGCGAGTCTTGCCATTTACCTTTTATTTTATAAGAATTCTCAAAAAAATCCTTAAAGCTATTAAACCCTACTGCTGCGGCATTTAAATGAGGAGTTATATAAACTTTATTAATTCCAGTTTTGATTTGTAAGCCTAAATTTAAATTTATGAACTGACTAGCTATTAGTTCTCCTTCAAATAATCCTGGAAATACAAAATTGTCATTTCTAGGTTGTAATGAAATTCCTCCTAAAAAATATTTTGCTCCTACTCCATAATTTGTAAAAGAAATATCGTTATCTTTTCTATTGTCTTGAAATGTAAAACCAGTTGTTGCTCCAATAATAACAGTAGTTTTACCATTTGAAAAAAATCTTTTTTCAAATTCAAATTTTAACTTACTAAAATTATTTGTAGAACCATTAATATTAGAATGAGTAGAATTATAAAAATCAACAGCTATATCTGTTAATAATGAGCGACTTAAAGTGCCCTTTAAAATAGTGCCGCTAGTAGCAAAAAATACTTTGTTAAAACTATTTTGAACATAATGAAAATCCATTTCCATAGTTCTGTAATTATATTTACTTAATTCAAATACATTATTATTATATTGAGGATTAAATTTAGGTTTTAAAGTTGTGTTTTGATAAGTAATACCAATACCTACATAATTTTTTAAAGAATTAATATTTCTATTAATTTGATTGTTGAAATCAAAAAAGCGATATTTCATATTTTCTACACTTTCTCCATTAATAAAAATATCTTGTTCTATTTGTTGTCCTAATAACTCTGATCTCCACCACCATTCCCTATCAGAACCAAAATTTTTTTGATGTTGAATTCTAAATCTCGGTGCTTCAGCAATATCTAAAGTTACAAATGTGCGAGAGGCAGCACCTATAACATTTCTGCCAGTATAATTTACAACTAACCCTATACCGTGGTAATTGTCATAATGAATAGCCCCATTTATTTGATTTTTAGATTTTTCAAAAACATTTAATTGTAATCCTCTTTTATTTTTTGTTGTTAAAGATGTAAATGTTATATGGCTAAAAATGGTTGTCCCCATAGTTCTATTTATACCATTTAAAATATCTTGTTTTGTATAACTTTTATTTGTTTTAATGTTTGTTCTTGCTTTTACTAACGCAAGATTATATTTACTTATGTTATTATAAACAATGGTATCTAAAATAATTTCTTCATTTACAATTGGTAATTTATGTTCTAATTGTTTAAACTCTTTTATTTTTTTTGATAAATTAATAAGTGCATTTAAATTTAAATTTGTCGCAATTTTGCCCTCTTCATATATTTCTTCGCTCTTAGAAAAGTCACCAGTTGAAAATGAAAGATATGATGTATGGTCAATTAATATATCGCATAAAGCTCTATTTTCAGGGTTCTTTAGGTTACTATGCAACATTCCTGTTTGAAAAAGCAATGTTGTTATATTGTCTAATTTTTCTTTCGGTTCCATTCCACCTCCAACATCACTCCCTATAATATAATCTACATTTAATTTTTTTGCTACATCAACAGGAAAATTATTAAGGACACCTCCGTCAATCAAAAGTGTATTTTCGTATGGCACTGGTATAAAAGCTCCAGGAATAGACATACTAGCCCTCATTGCAAAAGCTAAATCACCTTTATCAAGAACAACTTCTTTTCCATTCACAATATCTGTCGCAATAGCTCGAAATGGGATGGATAATTTATCAAAATTAGTGTTTGTATAAACAGGGTAGGTTAAATCTGCAAGAAAGGTTCTAAGATTTTGATCATTCAAAAGAAATGGAGTTAATTTTATTTTACCATCCTTAGCTCCCATGCCAATTAAATATCTTCCAAATTCTGTTTTTTCTTCAACACTAACATTATTTAAAGACACATTGCCTCCAATTAGGTTGTCCCAATTTGCTGTTTTTGCAATGTGAGCTATACTATCTCCAGAATACCCCATTGCATATAAACCTCCTACAATACTTCCCATACTATTACCTACTACTAAATCAGGAACAATACCTAAAGAATCAAGCATTTGTAAGACTGGTATATGTGCTATACCTTTTGCACCACCACCGCTTAATATTAATGCTATTCTTGGCTTTTTATTTTCATTTGGATTTTGTGCAAGTAAAATATGAGAACAGACAAGTATTAGTGCGAGAATAAATGTTATTTTTTTCATTCTTCAAATATAATTTAATTTTACTTTTTATCATTTAATGGTATCTTTTGTACGTCTTCAAACTAAATTGGACTTTTGCTAAGAGAGTATTTAGTTAATAATTCAAAGATAAAAGATTTTTTTGATTAGTTGTTAATTTTGA
>NZ_JMLU01000055.1 GCF_000686885.1 Flavobacterium sasangense DSM 21067
AATGATTTGCTTTTGATCAATGGATTTGCAAAAGCAACAGACGAATATTATTGTGGACGATTAGCAGAATTTCAAAAAATGAATCGCAAAGCACAACTTAAAAAAAGAGGTATTTACAAGCATGTAAAAAAGTTCTGATTTGTTGTACTTATGTTGTACTAATGGATGTTTTAAAACTAAAAACATCAATAAATTTAGTACTTTACAGGCGTAATGGAGCTAAACCGCTGTTGTAGCTAGTTTTTATTGAATAAAAGGTTCTGAACTTGAAATGTATTTCATATCGTCTAGATAAATTATTGCAATTATTATAGAAATAATCCAAGAGATTGCGATAAGCTTTACAATACTTAATTCAGTATTATTTAATTTTGGGGGATTCTTAAAAAAAAATGGTACTAAACATAAAATAAAACCTGAAAAGAAAATTATTCTCATAAAGTTTTTATTTTTGGTTTTATGAAAACCAGCCAAATTGTAGTCAAGTAATTCTTCATTATTTACTTTTAGTTTGTAAATGTTTTCACCAAATTTACTAATTGTTATAGTAGTGTCTTTATGGATTAATTTTAAGAATTTTTCTTTTGAAATGTATTTATAGTCTATTCCTGAGATTTCATACTTACCTTCATTACTATATAATTCAATCCAATAACTTGTTGATTTTCCTTTTGAACTTTTAAAAGCTGGTTCCTCAGTGAGTTTAATATTAATGTTCTCAAGTTCGTTTAGATTTGGGTGATTAACTGAAAAAAATGTAAAAATTGAAAGGAATAGGAATATAAATGTAAAAATTTTAAATCTATCTTTTTTTTCATTCCATGTCAATTCATTCCAAGGTTTGTCATTTTTACTCATAGGTATTCAAAAATTAGCTACAACGTTTTGCCGCTTTGCGAAGGCGGGGTTTTTCAGCACTAAACTTCATTAGATACACAAAACTTGAATTTTGCACTTCACTGTCATAGAAGTACGAAACCCCCGCTTTTGCAAAACGGCTGTTATGCGGTCGGCTTTCTTTCATTCGTCAGTTGATTTTGTTCAAATTCGTCAATTAATTTCTCGCATTCGTTTTGGTCAGAAACATATCTGTCACTGTCAAATTGCTCCTTAAAATACTTATAAAGTTCAACAAACTTGTCGCCAAAAATTTCTGTCCAAGATTGGTCTTGATTTTCTGTTAAAGTCAAATTATTTGCAGAAACAATCACAATTATTCTTTCTCCTGGCTTGTCGTCTTTTAAGTTTGATTTCCAAAAGTGAAAAACGATTTCAATTTGTTCTTTGTCTATATGTGTTACTTGCTCGTAAAGATATTCGTCTAATTGTGTTTTGTTAATTTGAATAAGATTTCCATCTTCGTCAACTTTATTGAATTCAACTTTTACGTTTCCTGTAAGTTCAATTGTCAATGGAAATGCAATGTTGTCAGAGTCAATAGGCAAGTTATATCTCTCAATTATTTTGTCGGCAAAAACGTAAGTTGAATAGTCGTTAAGTATTAAGCTAAACTTATCAATATTTTCATTCACGTCAATTATCCAACTGTCGTGTAGTTTGCAAATCAAATACTTTTTAAAAGTCCCAAGTCGGTTTGCGTTGTTCTCCAAAAAAGCTGAATAAGTGTCTGTGTTGAAGATTGGTTCGTCCAAGTCAACAAAGTCGTCAGCCAAAAATGGTGCAATTGTCTGTATGTTTCTTTTATCTGTCATTCGTTTCTGTGTCGTCTTTTAAGCTGCCGCATAACGTCCCGCCGGCTTCACGAAGTGGCGAACTTCGGGACAATAAATTTTCCACTAAGATAAAATTTAATAGCGAAAAACAAATATGAATTTACTAATATTCTCGCCATTTTGTGAAACCGCTGTTAGCTGTTCGTTGCTTTTTTTAGGTTAGTTCTTTTAACAACTTTCTTGCTTTGTTTATGTCGGTTTCGGTTCTAATTTCTACAAAATATTTTGTTTGCCAATTTTGAGTTTTTTGTGCTTGTTTGCTTTCTGTTACGCTCCAAGTAGGATAAACTCTTATTCCACGTTTTCCTTGTCCACTTTTAGTTGTCAGAATTTTGTTTTCACTTAAAATTGTTTTGTCAAAGATGAAAACTCCAAATTTTTCTTCTTGTCGAGTTGCTATTATATAAAATTCAAATTCGTCGTCGATATTATACGGTTCAGTTATTTTGTTTTCGTTTCGTTTCCAAATTGTTACAAATTGACCCGTTTTAGTCGGTGTAATTTTTGCCATTCTGAATTTTGCTTTTTGTTTATTCAGCTCAAAATTATGTGCGAAATATTCTTGGCTTTCAATTTCAGTTTCTACATTTTCAAGTACTATTCCGCAAACCTGAAAAACACGATCATTTATAAGTTCAATTTCGGAAAATATTTTGCTGGAATTTGTCAATTTTGGATTAATTAATTTTCTGTGAGTTCAGTTTTTCTGCGTTGCACCGCAATGACAGCTAACGTTTCGCGGCTTAAAAATGTGGCGAAAATGCAACACCAAGCCTTCACAAATATAACCAAAACTTTAAATTAAACAACTGCGCCATTTCAAAAATTCCCGAAACCAGCCATATTTTTAAAC
>NZ_JMLU01000056.1 GCF_000686885.1 Flavobacterium sasangense DSM 21067
AAAAAAAAAAATAATGTATGCCTGGTATCCGGACTATGTAAACTATTCAAAAGTATAAACTTGACTATAAATATAATCGTTTGCTGACCTTTGCATATTTTCGCCAAGATATAACCTAATATCATTATCACTCATTCCGTTAGCTTTTAGCCTTTTTGCTTTTATATGCCGAAATATATGCGTTTTTATTGGTTTGTTTTTTACTCTTATGTTAGGAAGTGGAAACATTCTGTAAAATACCGAAATAGCATCCGAATAGCTTGTTTTTGAATATAAATTATAATTATTTTCTAATTGATGCCTTAACATTACATCTAAATCTGACTTATTAAATACTCTTAAACTATTATTTTTTTGTGGCAATAAAGACACTGTTAATTCATTTACAATAGTCCATTTTTCTAACTTCATTACATCGTTAAACCTACAACCTAAATTGATTTGATTTTGATATATACTTGCTTGAATTGGGTTATAGATTTGTACTCTTTCTAAAAATACTTCACTTGCCAACTCTAATTCTTCTAATGTGTAAATTCTCATAATATTGCTTTTAAACTAAAAAAACCCCGATAAATCGAGGTTTTCTTATAATTATTGAACTATACTAGACAGTTTCAATAGTACCTAAATAGATGCTATCAGATACTTTCGCTCCGTTTTCACTTTCGTTGTGAGCGTAGATTGATACTACTTCACCACTAATTGAACCGAAACCATTAATTGAAGTAGGTAATGCAGAACCTAAATCAAATTTTCCTGGTGCCGATGGTGCGCTACCCATATTACCAATTTTGGTAATAACTAACTTATCGTTAGGAAATAACTGAACGTTATCTACTAAATCCGCAAAAGATACAGATGCCGAACCAGTACCAGCATCAGCAAAAGCCGATACTTGTGGCATTGGTAAAGTTCCCTTTGCAACTGATAAACTTGCTAAATCAATAGTAGCTTGGTCACCAGTAAAAACGATTGCTTCTTTTAATGCCTTACCTGCAAATGCATTGTAGGCACTATGTTTAGCATCACGCTGTGGAAAATTCCCTTTTGTTTGCGAGCCAATAGCACGAAACAAGTTCACGACTTCACGCATAGCATTTCTTTGCTTACGTTGTGCAAATGAATTAGCATCATTTACTTGTGCTGGTTTTTTACGAACAATGTTCTGCCCACCACTTCTATAAGCGACATCATCACCGATAGATTTACGAATGTTACCAAACGTTGAATTTTTAAAAATTGCCATTTTGACTAAATTTTAATAGATTAATACTCTTTTTCTTGTGTTTCTTCCGAAACTTTTTGCTCTACTACTTCCGCCTTTTTAAAGGTTTTAGCTTCGATTTTTTTAGCTTCTTTCAAAGCCATTTCTTTTTTTGCATTAGCTTCTTTCAAAGCCATTGCCTTTGCTTCTTGTGGGTTAGGTTTGCCCTTGTAAGGCACTCCCTTTGCTTGTTTACTAGCCCCTTTTGGATTGAATAATGCCATCTTTAAGACCTTTTATGTGCCATTGCACGGTTATACATTTGTGTTTTTGCTCAAAGGCGACCACGAACGAATATGATACGACTATGAAGCGAAGAAACTACTAACTTAATTATTCAGTTTCTTTCGATTTACCAAACCATTTTTTTAACAATCCAGTTAACAAAGTAGAAACTAACCCGCCAACGATTGTAACTATTGCAGTTACTAAAGAATTGTTATCAGTTGGTATATTTTGTGGTTGAACTGCTGGAGCAACTTCCGTAAATGCCACACCGCTACCAACTGCACCGCTGACAAAATTTACTAAATGTGATTTAATTTGTAACATTATAAATATTATTTATTGATTACTTATTTAAAATAGACTTTGCAAATATATAATTAAAAGCAATATAAACAAGTTTTAAAGGAATATTTTTTTTTCCTTAAAGAAATATTATATTTTCCCTAAACATTGCTTAAATCAAAAAAAACAACCCAAAAAATATGATTTTTTAATTCTATTCAAGACCAAGCCATTAAAAAAAGGTAATGGAACAAGCAAGGCACTTGGTGCAGTGTACCACGAACATCCAAGTACAAACTCCCCCTTCCCATTGTCAAAAAAGTGATAGACAGAGTACGGTCAACATTGTTTAGCGTTGCTGTGCCAAGTGCCTTGCTTGTGGAATGATACGAACCTTTGAGAATTGCTAAACCATCAAAAAAAAAA
>NZ_JMLU01000057.1 GCF_000686885.1 Flavobacterium sasangense DSM 21067
AATCCGTTCATTTAAGGTTAATCGCCTGCGTAATTTTTCCATAATTCAACAAAGATAAAATTTATCATTTGTTGCATTAAGTTATTGAATTCTCCTCGTTCCGCCAAAATGACGCACAACGTCTTGTGGCTTGCAGAAGTGGCGAACTTCGTGACCGATTATTTTCCGCTAAGATAATATTTCTTGCGAAAAATAAATGTGATTTTTGCACATTTTTCGCCATTTCTGCAAACCGCTGTTGTGCGTTCGGTTTTTTATTTATGATAATTGTCAAAATTATTACGTTCACTACTATCAAAATAAAATTTTAATCCAGTTTCTTTTATTTTAATTTCATAATCTCTTTTTAAAGAAATCATATTGTCAGGCCATAAAGCTAAAAATAGTTCTAGACTTACCAATAAAAAAGAACTTACGATTAAAAAAACAAAAACTATTTTTCTGAATTTAAACTTATATATAAATCTATTTATTGTATAAATTATTGCCGTAATTATTCCCAAATAAACTGTAAAGTCAATAATTAATTCAGTTATAAAATACTCTTCAGCCATTGAAGACGCAAAAGTCGGAGATTTATAAATAAAAGGAAAACCGTACATTATTCCATCTGTTCCATCAACAACATCTACAATCCACCATTTAGTAAAAAGTATAAATATGATTACTGATAGCGGAAAAATAAAACTTAAAAATATTTTTTTACTCATTTTGTTTTTTAATTAGTTCAATTTCGCTTTTCACTTCTTTAACTACTTTTTGTGTAAATAAAAATGGTAATATTAAACCTAAAATAATGAAAAATGATGAATATTGCTTAAATGGTTCTACTCGTAAATATTTTGGAATCAGCGGATTTTCTGATGGACTTCCAATTTCCGAAATCAGTATGAACAATCCAATGATAAAAGTTAAAACGCAACTTAAACAAATAATTAAGTTAGCTTTTAGAATTTTGGTTAATTTTACCCGTTTTCTTTTTTCAGTTAACATTAAACTGCAAATAGGAATTGATGAGATTAAAAGATAATCTAAAGTATTTATGTCAACTCCGAAAAAGTAACCAATTTTATTCTGTATTAATTCTGCTAGTCCAAAAACAGAAGTTGGACCTAAAATGAAGTTCAGTAAAATGAATATTATAACTGAAATTAGGATTGATAAGTAAATATATTTTTTATTTAAACTATCTAACATTAATTAATTTATTTTTCGATTTAACTTCAGGTTTTCTGCGTTCAGCCAAACTGACGCACAACGTTTTGCAGCTTGGCGAAGTGGCGGATTAAGAAAGCCTAAACTTTCGGTTTAGCACTGATTTTGCAAGTACAAAACCAACTTCAAATTAAGTCTAAACCCGCCATATTGCCAAACTGCTGTTAGCGGTTTGTGGTTTTTGTCGTCATTGTTTTAGTTGTCCAATTTTGTTAAGTATTTCGGTCAATTCGTCTGGCTTATTTGTCCCAATGAGCAATTTTTTCTTGTCTTTAAATTCAAGTTGCAAACCTATGTTGCCCGAAACATTAAACGCTGTTCCTTTTCCAAAAAGTCCAAGTCTTAAACCCCAACCACCGTATTCAGTCAATGGCGAATATTGTCTAACAAATGATTTTGTCAAACTCTCCCAAGTGTAATGTTTAAACTTTAAGTGAAATGGGAAAAAGCGAACATATATTCCGTCTTTTTTAATAGTTGTGTCAAGTCGAAAGTTTATAAACAAAAGTGTCAAAGCAAAGGTTAGTCCTGTCGCTACTAAAAGTCCTGTGTTACTCATTGGTTTGTCGCCAAATTGTTGTCCTCCTATAACTTGTTTAAATACTCCAAACAAAAATAGTCCGTTAACTCCCAATAGAATTAACCACAACCACCATTGCTTAAACCTTTGTCTTTCCGTGTATAAAATTTCTTTGTCCATTGTCGTGTTATTTTCTCTTTTAATTTTGGTGTTGACGGTCGTCCTACCATAACCGCTAACGTTCTGCGGCTTGCTCTCAGTGGCGTTGAACCAACACCAAGCCATTACAAATATAACAAAACATTCCATTCAGCAGCGGATTTTCCGTAGGAAAATCCGGAAGTAGCCATTGAAGCAAACCGCT
>NZ_JMLU01000058.1 GCF_000686885.1 Flavobacterium sasangense DSM 21067
TCTTTCAATCACGTTTTTTCTTTCAAAGTTTTCGGTATATTTGTTAACGCCAGTCTTGAAAATACGCAACAGACGCAAAGCCTGGGAACGTTGTGTGCAATGCGGAAAAAATCCTTTAAAAATCAAAAAACCAAATCAATGAAAAAAATTATTACTACGACAATCTTATTTTGCCTTTTAGTAAACTTTGCTAACGGACAAGAAAATGAGTACAAAACCATTGAAAAAAATACAATGGAAGGCACAAAAGTTGGAGTTACTAAAAACGGCAAAGTAATAATTCCAGCGGAATATGATGCTCTCGGAGAATATTCAAGCGGAAAATTTGTGGCTTTAAAAAATCAAAAAGTTGGTGTCATTGATACTCTCAACAAAACCGTAATTCCTTTCAAATATTCGTTTATAACAAATTTTATAGGAGACAGAACATTTTTAGCCGAAAATGAAAAACTTGCGATGGCGGATGACAAAGGCAACATATTAACAAAATTTGAATTTGACGAAGTATTAGGTTATGAAAACGGAATTGCAAGAATTTTAAAAGACAATAAAGTTGGATATGTGGACAAAACTGGAAAAATGATTATTCAGCCAAAATTCAACGAAGGATATGATTGCTACGGTAACTTTATTTTAGTCTATACTTCAAGTTGGAAATCTTTAGGCTATCAATATGTTCAAAAAGATTTTTTTGGCAATGTACTTGACCAAGGAGATGTTGGAATGTCTGGAAAGTTGCCTATACTTTTCAGCAAAAAAGGCGAAATATTATACAAAGGGCAATTTGGAGAAAAAATTAAAATTACACCAAACGAAAAATTAGCTGTTTCAGATAGATATTTGGAAATGGGAACGAGAGAATCTAAAATAATTGACTCGAATGGGAAAATCTTGCATCAATTTGACGGACCAACTTCGGTTTCAATCGAAAACGAATGGATAAGAGTTTCTACTAACACAGGTTCAGGCTACAAAGTCGGCATTATTGATTTTAACGGTAAAGAAGCCTTAAAGCAAAATTTTAGTGACATTTCAAGTTACAGGTTTAATAATGGAACTTTGGCAAAAGTAAAATTCCCAAATGGTGCATTTTTCTACATCAACAAAAATGTAGAATGCGTAGAATTTGAAGGACAAAGTTGCCCAGAATAAAATGGAATTTATAAAACAATCGTTAAAACAAATTTTAAAAGTTGTTGACGACTTGGAAAGTGAATATAAACATCACGAAAGAAAATTTACTTTGGACGGTCATTTATTTGGAAGCATTGGAGAAGTTTACGCTTGTGAGAAATACAATTTAAAATTAGAGAATTCTTCAAAAAAATGTTTTGACGCAACGGACAAAAAGGGAAATGAAATACAAATTAAGGTTACACAAAAAAATAAAGTTGGAATGCGACATAAACCTCAAAAATTATTAGTTTTAAAACTAAACAGAGAAAATCTGGAATTTGAGGAAATTTATTTTGGCAACGGAGAAATGGCTTGGAACAATGCAAACAAAATAAACTCTTCAGGACAAAGATTTATAACTTTAAACAAATTAATCGGATTAAAAAGCACAGCACACAACAATGGCTATAAGTAATTGCTTTTTCTCGCCTACTTCTGAAAATCCTCGCGGATTTTCAGTTTGGTGTGTACTTGCAAAGTTAAGTGCTAAACCACGCAACTACTCATAGCCGAGACCGTTAAATGCAATATATTTTCCGAACTTACGCTGAAAGCTTCTCTTCTACTTTTCCGTTAGATAATTTCTAAAAATGTAGCCGAAAAATTTTGCGTGATAAGTGAAAACTGAACCGAACTTTGCCGAAAAACTTTATGTTGAAAATACATTGCGTGAATCCAAGCTTTGCCGACAGACCAAGTTTGCGTGACAATGGAAAGCCGAAAACCAAACTTTGCAGTAAAATGTTACGTTGTCTTTTAAGTTCCGAAAATATAAAACTGCATTTAACA
>NZ_JMLU01000059.1 GCF_000686885.1 Flavobacterium sasangense DSM 21067
AAATTTAACGGTTATGTAGATAATGAAATTTATTTAGACATTTCTTTTACGCCACTACCTAACGCAATACTTGGATAAACTATTGCATAACGTTTTGCAGCTTGCATAAGTGGCGGATTAAGGAAGCCTAAACTTTCGGTTAAACACTGACATTTCAAGTACAAAACCAACTTTAAATTAAGCCCAAAACCCGCCATTTTTGCAAACTGTTGTTGTGCGTTCGGTTTTAAGATTTCTATTTGTTTAAAGATTTAAAAAAGTCTTTGATTGGTGTCTCTTTTGGCTGTTCATCTTCTAATAACATTCCAACACCTGCAATAATTGCTAAAATTATTCCTATAAAAATAAGTTTATATTTTTGAAAAAAAGCTTGCTTTTGAAAAGCTTTACTTTGTTTTTCGAAATATTGAATTTCAACAGCACTTGGAAATTTACTTTTTAGAGTGACTAAATGTTGTTCATATTTTTTAAATAAAGCATCAGTGTAAACATTTGAAATTTTGTTTATTTCGTCTTCAGAATCTTTCCATTTGTTTGAAGTAATTTCAACAGACAAACTATGCAAATTGTCAATTATTCCATCTTTTGAATTTGGAACTTTCATTCCAATAATTTTCTTCAAGTTTTGGTCAACAAATGTTTTTTTATCCTGAATATTTTTGATTTCTTCCTTTTGTTTCAAAAAGTCAATTTCAATATTTTTTTCTTTTTCTAAAAGTTCTAACTCATATTTTTTTTCAAGTTTTAAATTTTTAGCAATAGTTTTTGAATTATCAACTCGTTGATATTTTGTTGCGTGTCTATTCCCATATACTTTATTAGAAATTAATCTTCCTGTATCTCTACCAAGTTGACCTTTTAATGAACTGAAAAATCCCATTTATTTTAGTTTTATTGAAATTAATAAAGTGAGTTGCGAAGCAACTCACTTTATACCTTTTTATTTTCCCGAAGCTGTTAATGTAACAGAATCATCTGCAAGTTTAGAATCGTCTGGTGATGCAACTTGTATGCGAATTCCAAATTCTTCCAAGATTTTTTTTTCAAAATTACCCACAAGCATTTTTCCGTTAATTTTTACTTCGCCGCCTTTTGCATCTTCTTTTCTGATTGAAGCCAAAGTAGCGTCATCATCTGCGAATTTTTTACCATTATAAACTCTTAGAGTTGAGCCATATTCTTCTTTAAAATTTGCTTTTAAAGTTTTAACTTTCATTTTACCCGAAATTGAAAAATCTGCCATAGTTTTAGTTTTGTATTTAGTTAATATTTATAATTTCATTCTTTTTGCATCACCTAATGTAATGTCGTCAGCTAATAATTTTTTGTTTTCTACATCAGCAATTTGCACAACAATACCGAAGTTTTCTAAAAACATATTTTCGACTTCTAAAACTTTTTGTGTTGCTTTAATTTTCATTTTACTTGAGTCAAAATTCACGGAAGTTTGAGTTGTTCTTTGGTCTAAAGTTTTCAAAGTCATTCTTCCATCGTCGGCAAGTTTTTTCCCTTTATAAACTCTTAAAGAAAGCCCGAATTTGTTTTTAAATTGTTTTGTTAAATCCGTAACTTTCATTGTACTTTCAACTTCAAATTCTGAAGAAGTAAACGAATCTTTTATTTGATTGAAAATTTTCATATTTCTGTTAGTTTAATTTTTTGTTTATTTTTTTCAAATTTAAGTTTTCAAAAATGAAAAACTTTACGGTTTTCCTCATTTGGTTAATTAATTCTCTAAATGTCTATTTTAAGTTGATGTTGTTTCGAATTTCTGTCGCTCGAAACTGACGCACAACGTTCTGCGGCTTAAAAATGTGGCGAAAAACCAGCACCAAGCCAACACAAATATAACCAAAACTTTAAATTAAACAACTGCGCCATTTCAAA
>NZ_JMLU01000060.1 GCF_000686885.1 Flavobacterium sasangense DSM 21067
TGTTAAATTCAATATTAAAATGATAAACGGTATTATTTTTTTCATAATTTTTACTTATTTAGATTATTAATATTCATTACTTTTTTATCGTTCCGTTTTTCTAAGGTTTCTGCCAACGGGAAACGCATTGGCGAAGTGGCGGATAAATTGGACGGAAAGTTCAATTTAGCAGTAACGTAGCCGATGTGTTTTCACAGAAGCTAAATTATTAAAAAAAAGCTGAATGTGGAACACATTCGGCGGAATAAAATGTAGAAAGTTTTAAGTTAGCACTTAACCCGCCATTTTGCCAATGCGATGTTATGTGAAGGAATTTTTAGTATCTTTGTATTCAAATAATTCACATTTTATGTATTTCAGCAAGCCTTGGTAATTAAAAATTAAAGTAAATGATTAAATCGTCTTTTTTGAGATGATTACTTTTTAGTACGTTAATTTTTAATTTAAAATAAGTTAATAATGAAAAATATAAAACCTTTAACTTTTCCGTTTAATTCGGAAAATAATACATCTATAAAGCAAAGTCTTTTTCAATTTCGAGAATATTTTGATTCTTCTACAATTGTTGGTTTAGGCGAAAACTCACATTTTATAAAAGAGTTTTTTAAATTCAGACATCAAGTTATTGAGTTTTTAGTAACTGAATGTGATTTTGACACCTTGGCATTTGAGTTTGGTTTTTCTGAAGGATTAGAAGTTGATAAGTGGATAAAATCACAAATTCCATTCGACGATTTGGATAAGTTACTGTCACACTTTTATTATCCAAATGAGTTTAAAGATACTTTGCTATGGCTTCGTCGGTATAATCAAGACAATAATAATCAAATTACCTTTTTGGGTGTTGATATTCCTAAAAATGGAGGTTCTTATTTTCCAAACTTTCACATTGTGTCTGATTATTTACAAAGACTTTCAATCGTTTCTTCTGATGTCTTACAGAAGATTTTAAATCTTGCTGAAAAATTTGATTTCTATTCGACTTCTCAGCTTGCGTTAAATTTATCGCTTTTTGACGAAGCAGAACATAATGAATTAAAAGCATTGCTATTAAAAGTTTACATTCGTTTGGTCACTCTTCAACCAAAACTGGAAAGTTTAGAGTTTCAATCGATACTTCATCAAGTTAAAGGCTTGATTTATATGAATTATAATGCTGATGCTATGGAAAGCTTCATTACTGAAAAGGGAATTGAGGGAGATATGGGAGCAAAAGACCAGTATATGGCAGAAAGTATTGATTGGTTTTTGAAAAATTCACTTGGTAAAAAGATTATTTTAGTTGCCCACAATGCTCACATTCAAAAAACTCCGGTCGATTTTGACGGATTTATTAGTTGTTATCCAATGGGGCAAAGACTTTCGATGACTTTTGGAGAAAAATACAAAGCATTTGCAATAACTAATCTACGTGGAGAAACTGCCGCATTGTATCCTGATAATGATTATCAATTTGGTTTTAGGGTTGATAAATTTCCACTTGATTCTCCAGAGTCGGATTCTGTTGAATTTTTTATGCAGGAATTATCAGGAAAAGAATGCTGTTTAATAATCAATAAAAGTAAGGAATTAAAAAATTGTAGTAAGATTCGTTTTGATTCTATACATCTAAAAACTGAAATAGTAGATTCTTTTGATGGGATTTTCCTAATAGAAAAATCAACTGTTTCAGAAATAGTGGATTGAGAATAATGTAAATTTGATTTCGAAACGGTACTTTCTTTTTTGGAGGTGCCGTTTTATTCTTTCACATAACGTTCCTTTGCTTGTAGCAGTAGCGAAGAAATCGGCAGATTTCGGAGCGGAAACAACAAATACAAAACAGACTTTAAATCAAACACTAACTAA
>NZ_JMLU01000061.1 GCF_000686885.1 Flavobacterium sasangense DSM 21067
TTTTTTCTAAAATCCAAGTTCCATTTAACTTTTGGGAATGAACATTTATAAAATTTATAAAAGTCAATAATAATAATAAAATTTTCTGTCTCATTTCTTTTTAAAATTACACACAACGTTTTGCAGCTTGCAGAAGTGGCGGATTAAGGAAGCCTAAACTTTCGGTTAAACACTGACTTTGCAAGTACAAAACCAACTTTAAATCAAGTCCAAAACCCGCCATTTCTGCAAACTGCTGTTAGCCGTTCGTTGTTTTTTTAGTTTTGCTTTACTTTAGTTTTATCAAAATATTTTTCTTTATTCATTTGTTCAATTAAATTTTCAAATTCTACTTTATTATTTACAATTAGTATAATTACTGCATTTCCCTTTTTATCAAAAAAACTTAAATTTAAAGGTTTGTTTTCAAAGTTTATTTTTGATAATTCAGGATAAATTTCTTTTAATTTATCAAGAGTATTTTTTTGGTTTTCATTAATTATGATTAATTGATTACCAGAACCTTCGTTTAGATTTTCAATACTATAAGGATGTAAAATTGGAGATGAAGAATTCACATTACTTAATCTAAAATACTTTCGTAATGGAATTGTGATTTCGCTTTCATCTTCATTGTCATAATATAAATATAACTTGTTTAATAAAATTGAATAATCAGCATTTGCATTTGGAAATTTTAAACCAAATATTTCTATTGATTTATCAATAAAATTTTTGTCAATTTGTTTGTTTTCGTTTAAATAGTTTTCAACTAAAGGATAAATTCCTCTAGCAAATCCTTCAATATAAGTATCGCTATACCATTCTTTTTCATCAATTTTTCCATTTATATTTTTATATGCCCATCCATTTCCTAAAGCAGTTGCTAAAGCTTCATCAAAATATGCACTTGCAAATTTTGAATATTCTGAATTGTTATCCGCAAAATAGGAGACTAATTGCTTTTGAAATTCTTTTGATTGTTCATCATATAAAACGTGACACATTTCGTGTAGAATTACTCCATTTCGTCCTGTATAATCAGTTTCATCAGTTAGAACTCCAATACAAAGGCTATTTCCGTGTGGCGTTGCTGTTGTTGAACCTTTTTTTCCTGGAATTGGATACAAAGCAATTTGAAATGGAATTTCATTTGTCCAAGTTGAATTATAGAATTTATTAAACCTGTTAAAAATTTCAACGTTTGCGTTTTTTAATTTTATTAATCTATTTTTTTGATTTACTATTTTCTTTTCATAATCATTCCAAATAATCTCGTCATAAATATTTTCTGCATCAGAAAATATTTTAAATAATTTTTGATATTCTATAATTGGCAAAATACCAATTGTAGATTCTTTAAACTCTTTTAAGTTTTTTGAATTAACTGCGATTATTGAAATTAAATCATAAGTTGAGCGATTTGGTCTTCGTTCATCAGGAAATTCATATCGTTTGTAATTATAACTTAAATTTATTTTTTTATATTCTTCACAGAGATTTTTAAAATTGAGGTTATTTTGGGTTTTGTCATCAATATATTTTTTAAAGTGTGAAGAAGTTCCATTTCCATTTGTTGCAGTTTCCATAAAATTAAAAATGCAATATGGTTTGCTTATTTTGTAAACAAAAAAATCTTGACTAAAAGCAAAATTTGATACTAAAATTAATAAAAGCGTGATTATTTTCTTCATAAATTTTTCTGTTTTTCGTTTTATTTCTGCGTTCTGCGATACAATGACGGCTAACGTTCTGCGGCTTAAAAATGTGGCGTAAATGCAACACCAAGCCATTACAAATATAACAAAACATTCCATTCAGCTGCGGATTTTCCGCAG
>NZ_JMLU01000062.1 GCF_000686885.1 Flavobacterium sasangense DSM 21067
AATCCGTTCATTTAAGGTTAATCGCCTGCGTAATTTTTCCATAATTCAACAAAGATAAAATTTATCATTTGTTGCATTAAGTTATTGAATTCTCCGGATTTAAAGTAAAAATTACAATTCCGAAATAAGTATGTTTACTAAAGTATTAATAGCAGAAGATTTTGACAGCATCAACATCGCGTTAATTCAAACCCTTGAAAGTATGGGCGTGAAAGAAATTGAACACGCTAAATATTGTGATGATGCGCTTTTAAAAGCCAAAAAAGCAATACAAGATAAAACTCCCTTTGATTTATTAATCAGTGATTTATCTTTTGAAACCGACTACCGAACAGTGACTTTGAAAAGTGGAGAAGAATTAATCGCAGCCATAAGACAAATTCAACCCACCATACCTGTTTTAGTTTACACAGTGGAAGACAAATCTTTTGTCATTAAATCATTAGTCGAAGATTTAAAAGTAAATGCTTTTGTTCACAAAGGGCGAAATAGTATTAGCCAATTAAAAACAGCCATGGAAACCATATTATTTGGTGGCACTTTTGTATCTCAAAATTTGGCACATGCCTTAAAAGAAAATTCCTTTAATGAAATTGAAGAATACGATATACAGGTTTTAACGCATTTATCAAATGGTGTCACCATTGAGGAAATGGAACAATTATTCAAAAATAAAGACATCAAACCCAACAGTAAAAGTTACATTGAAAAACGCATCAGTAAACTAAAAGACATTTTTAAAGCTAAAACAACCATTCATTTAGTTTCACTTTCAAAAGACCTAGGCATCATATGAAAATCTCATTTTACGGATTTCCGTACGGATTACTTTTTTATTGTGAGTAGCTTTGTATAAAATCATCTTATTTTATGCCAAACTACTACTTGCATACCGAACCCGACGCAAACAACAATTTCCGACTACATTTGGAACAATGTCCTCATATCCAAAATACAAAATCCATTTCTTACTTAGGAGAATTTGAGGACTTAAGCACGGTACTTTCTGAATGTCAATCCTCTGATTATGCGGTTTCGTTATGTACCGATTGTATAGATATCAATTTCGCAAAACCAATATCAGAACGAAAACAAGTAATCGTATCTCTATTGAACTGGTTCCGATATAAAAAATAAATTACAAAAACTTCGCAATCTCATCCGCTTGAATACTATGATGCGAAACTCGATACACCACTTCCCCATCTTTCAACACAATAATCTGTGGCGATTGGTGAATCACATTCAATTCATCCGCAATGAAGTTAGAAACACTTCGATACGAAAGTAAATCCAAATAATTAAAATCGGCTTTAGCAATTAGTAAATCATTTCCGTTAACCAAGCGTTCTTTTGCATAAGCGCTAATACCACAAGTCACACTATCTTTAAAGATGATTTGAGGTTTATCATTTGATTTTGCAACAATTTCTCTTACTTGTTCTTCAGTAGTTATGGGATTCCAGTTTTTCATATTTTTTTTGTTTCAGGTTTCAGGTTTCAAGTTCTTGGAACACAGATTATAAAAATTAGAGTAATCTTTAAAATCTATTATGAACTTTCTTAAACGTTCCGTTTGACTTAGTTTAACTTATATGACTCCTATGTTTGCAAAGTTAATTTATAAGTTGTTATGATTTTTAAATTTGCATTAATAAAGTGAAAAGAGATGAGAGTAAGTTA
>NZ_JMLU01000063.1 GCF_000686885.1 Flavobacterium sasangense DSM 21067
CGCAGTTGTTTAATTTAAAGTTTTGGTTATATTTGTGAAGGCTTGGTGTTGCATTTTCGCCACATTTTCAAGCCGCGAAACGTTAGGCACAATTATGAGAAACACATTAATCATATTAATATTTCTACTGACTTTTAGTGTTCAAAGTCAAATTTCAGAATCGTGGAATCTGAATATTGACACTTACACTCATAACTCATCAAATTACTCCCAAAAATTTCCACCAATCGAAATGGCGAAATTTTCTAATGGCGATAACGTAGTTTTATCTCAAAATGGAACTTTAGCTAAAATAAAAACTAACGGAGAAATAGTTTGGCGTAAAGAATTAAAAACTTGCGCTCAACAAAGAATATTAATAGACTCTAACAATAATATTATTTTTAGTTGCGGAAGTGAAATAACTAAATTTAACTCCAACGGAGAAATTATTTGGAATAAAGACTATTCTAATAAATTCAATAAAAAATATCTGACATTTGACGCCATAACTTCTGACAAAGACAACTTATATGTTGTTGGTCATTTTTTTCATTCAAAAAATATTTGTCAACTTTCTATTGATACAAATGGTAAAGTCTTGTGGAAAAAGAAGTTTAAACAA
The DNA here is from genome assembly GCF_000686885.1 of Flavobacterium sasangense DSM 21067. Classification (GTDB taxonomy): domain Bacteria; phylum Bacteroidota; class Bacteroidia; order Flavobacteriales; family Flavobacteriaceae; genus Flavobacterium; species Flavobacterium sasangense. Next base: position 605 of record NZ_JMLU01000063.1, read on the forward strand.
GATGTTGATTATGAATTTTCATTTTTACCACCAAAACAAATAGTTCTTTTTGAAAATAGACTCTATATTTTAGCTTATTACAATTCAAAATCAATTTCTTTTTTATATTCATCAAATTTAAACGGTGGAAAAAGGAAGTACAAAAAATTAGATTTTATAATCAAGAAACTAAAATCAAAAGACAATACTTTATTTGCTTTAGGACATTTTAATAATCTTTCTGATAAATTGATTTTCGGAAAGTTAGACAATAATTTGAACCTAATAGAAAAATCTGAAATAGAACTACCTCGAAATTATGATTACAAAAAAGCAATAAGAAGTTGGGCTACAACACCGCCGACAAAGGAAGAATTTGACAAAAAATATATAACTTCTTATGAAGTTAACGATTTTGAATTTGAAAATGCTCAAAACATTTTAGTAGTCGGAGATTCATATGGTAAACCTTGGATTACAAAAATTAATTTAAGTAAAAAAATGGTTTGGAATTGGGATAATGAGGATTCTCGTTATTATAAATTTAATAAAGAGTATTCTCAACATAATTTGAGTGTTTTTTCGATTGCAAAAGCAGGAAATAATTATTTAATTAGTGGAATCTGTGAAGAAGAAGATTACAAAGAAACTGGATTTACGAAACATATAAATATTTTCATTCGAGAAATTGAAATTGAAAAATAACTGTGCCTAACAGGCGTTTGGCAAGATTGCGAATTTTGTAGTAAATTCACGTTTACATTTTGCAAGAAATTTTATCTTTGATAGAATATAATCGGTTCCGAAGTTCGCAACCTCGCCAAGCGCCGGAACGTTGTGTGCAACATATTTTCCGAACTTACGCCGAAAGCTTCTCTCCTATTTTTTCCGAAAGAAATTTTTTTAAATTGTTATCCAAAAATCTT
>NZ_JMLU01000064.1 GCF_000686885.1 Flavobacterium sasangense DSM 21067
GGGCTCATATCTTTGTTAAGATTTAAAAATATGAATTATTTATCTTTGAAATAGTAATAATTGATAAACAAAACCAAGTTGCAAAATACTATCGGGGCGAAATACATCATAGATGATATTGCATACACTAGGGTAATCTACTTGGTTTTAATTACATTATAGTCACAATAGTACTTAAGCACTTGCTTTAATAGAAAGATGCTGTATAAAAAATGAGCAAAGTCTACTGTAATTTTTTGTTTATCTAAAAATCAAAGAGTTATGAATTTAAAGTATGCTGTAGGACTTGATGTATCAAGTAAAAAAATTGACGCTTGTATGAGTATTATTGATGAGAAACAAAGAGTTGTTGTTAAATCTAGTACTCAAATTACTAATACAAGAAAAGGTTTTGAAAATTTAGCGCAGTGGATTATTAAACACAAGAAAGAAGATATACCAGTGGTTATTTGTATGGAAGCAACTGGTATTTATCATGAAAATTGTGCGTATTATTTGTTTGAGAAGGGATTTGATACTTCTATTATTTTACCCAATAAGGCAAAAAAGTATTTAGAAGCAATAGGGTTAAAGTCAAAGAATGATAGCATTGATGCTAAAGGACTATCTCGAATGGGAGCTGAGCAATTCTTAGAAAGATGGCAGCCTATGGGCACCTTTTTTTATGAGTTACGTTTATTGACAAGACAGTATCAAAATATTACGGAATTAAAGACTGTGATTAAAAATCAATTGGATGCATTGAGTTTTGCTATGCATAAATTGGATTCTGTTACGGATCAATTGAAACAAACCATACAATTGTTTGAATCACAACTAAAAGAGTTGGATAAAGCAATTTTACAACATATTAAATCAAATCAAGAAGTAGCAGAAAGAGTTAAAAATATTTGTACAATGAAAGGTTTAGGTGTTTTGTCTGTAGCAACAGTTTTGGCAGAAACAAATGGATTTAATCTGTTCAAAAACTACAAGCAAGTTGTATCTTACGCAGGATATGATGTTGTAGAAGCGCAATCAGGAACACGAGTAGGTAAAACCAAAATTTCTAAAAAGGGAAATTCAAGAATACGAAGAATGTTACATATGCCATCACTGGTAGTTATACAATGTGAGGTTAAACAGTTCAAAGATTTATTTGACAGAACCTATAAAAAACATGGTATAAAAATGAAAAGTTATGTAGCTGTTCAAAAGAAATTATTAACAATGATTTATTATTTATGGAACAAAAATGAACCTTATGATGATAACTATAAAATAAATATCCAAGAAGAGGAGCAAAAGTTATCCTCTCGGGCATGTGGCTTCGTAGAAGACAAAATAGAAAAAAATAGCCCCAAACAAGTTGAGGCTACACAAGGTAAACATCCAGTGAATAATCGCAAGAAGCTTCCTCTCGGTGTAACAAAGTTAAAAAAAATAACAACATAAATTTGCAATTAAAGATAGTACCTAG
>NZ_JMLU01000065.1 GCF_000686885.1 Flavobacterium sasangense DSM 21067
TATGCAGCACACAACAGCGGTTTAAAAATATGGCTAGTTTCGGGAAAATCTGAAATGGCGCAGTTGTTTAATTTAAAGTTTTGGTTATATTTGTGTTGGCTTGGTGCTGGTTTTTCGCCACAATTTTCAAGCCGCGAAACGTTGGGCGTCAGTTTGGTGGAGCGAAAAAACACACGTCAAAACAATTCAACTACAAAAAGAATTATAGCAACTTCTGAAAGAAATATAACAACCTCGGAAAGAAATATAGCGACCGCAGAAAGAAATATAGCAACCGCGAAAAGAAATATAGCGACCGCAGAAAGAAATATAGCAACCGCGGAAAGAAATATAGCAACCGCGGAAAGAAATATAGCGACCGCAGAAAGAAATATAGCAACCGCGGAAAGAAATATAGCAACCGCGGAAAGAAATATAGCGACCGCAGAAAGAATTATAACAACCGCGGAAAGAAATATAGCAACCGCGGAAAGAAATATAGCGACCGCAGAAAGAATTATAGCAACTGCGGAAAGAAATATAGCAACCGCGGAAAGAATTATAGCATGCGGGTTTAGAATTATGTCATGCAGGTTTAGAATTATACCATGCGGGTTTAGAATTATTGCAACTCCAAAAAAAGAAAACCGAACGCCCAACAGCCGTTTCACGAAATTGCGGGGTTTGGGATTTATCAGAATTGGTAGTTTTTGAAACTAAATTTTGTCTATATTTGTAATCAAAAGTGTTGAAAATCCGCAACTTCGTGAAGCGGCGACACGTTAAATGCAATATATTTTCCGAACTTACGCTGAACGCTTCGCTCCTATTTTTCTGTTTGTTATTTTTTTAAAAAACTAGCCGAAAATTTTTGCGTGATAAGTGAAATCTGAACCGAACTTTGCCGAAAAACTTTGTGTTGAAAATACGTTGCGGGAAACTAACCTTTGCGTGACAGATCAAGTTTGCGTGACAATGGAAAGCCGAAAACCAAACTTTGCAGTAAAATGTTACGTTGTCTTTTAAGTTCCGAAAATATAAAACTGCATTTAACAGCGGTTTAAAAATATGGCTGGTTTCGGGAACTTTCTAAAATGGCGCAGTTGTTTAATTTAAAGTTTTGGTTATATTTGTGAAGGCTTGGTGTTGCATTTTCGCCACATTTTTAAGCCGCAAAACGTTGTGTGCAACATATTTTCCGAACTTACGCCGAAAGCTTCTCTCCTATTTTTTCGAAAGACTTTTTCTTGAAATTATTACCGAAAAATTTTGCGTGATAGTTGAAAACCGAACCGAACTTTGTCAATAATTTTTGTGCTGAAATTACGTATTTGGGAAAATCCGTTGTGAAAT
>NZ_JMLU01000066.1 GCF_000686885.1 Flavobacterium sasangense DSM 21067
AAATGAATCGCAAAGCACAACTTAAAAAAAGAGGTATTTACAAGCATGTAAAAAAGTTCTGATTTGTTGTACTTATGTTGTACTAATGGATGTTTGAAAACTAAAAATATCAATAAATATAGTACCTTACAGGCGTAATGGAGCTAAACCGCTGTTAGCCGTTGTTTTTATTTTTCTGTTCTGTTTTCAATTCTGTTTCTTGTTTCTATTTCTTTTGACTTTTTCAACGTAATAATAGGCTTAAACAAAACTTTTTCACAAGCGTAACAATTTTCAATTCTGTATTGTTCAAACTCACCAAACTTTGTTTTATAAAATTCATATCCACTTTTTTCAATTTCGAATTCCGCATAACAATATGCAATTGGCAAATCTAAAGGTGTATGAAACCAATCTATTCTTGATTTTTCATAAAACTTGAAGTTTCCATTTTTGTCCGTTTTAACACTTTCAGTTCTCAAATCTCTAGATTCATTGGAGCCAATCTTTTCGTCTATGTAATATTTTTTTTCTATTCTGTAAACTGTTGCATTTGGAACTGGTCTATTTTGTTCATCAACTACTTTTCCATTAACATTCGCTTCATAAATTACCTTTTGAGGGCGAATGAAAAGTAACGTGATAAAAATCAGAATTATAACAAGAATTATTTTAAATATTTTTTTCATTTTTAGATTTTCCTGCAAAATAACGGCTAACGTCTTGGCGCTTGGCGAGGTTGGGGAATAAAGATGCGGGATTTTTCGGTTAAACACAAATTTCCCAAACACAAAACCATCTTTAAATTCAGCCTAAAACCCCAATCTAGCCAAACGGCTGTTAGGCACAGTATTTTTCAAAAAATTTCCTTTTCGTTTATTACCGCTAAAAAACTTTCCAACACTTTAAAAGCCCAAGAATTCATTTTTGGCGAAATACATTCTGACTCGATATTTTTGGTATTGTCATTTTCTTTATAAAATATTTTAAGATAGTTCCCATGCGAACAAATAATTTCTTCTTCTTTCGGTTTCAACTTTATAGCAACTTGTAACTCTTTAATTAATGTATCATATTTTGCCTTTTCTATTTTGAAAGGTATTTCTATTTTTTTGTCAATTACCTTGTAAACTATAATCGAATCCGAATTAATCAATTTGAATTCTACATTTATTTGTTTGCCAATTACGCCAAACTTCCTGTATTGAATACTCAAAGTAGTATTATCAATTTGTGCCGAACAAACAGTACTTAAAAACAAAATCAAGTTGAAAAGATGTTTCATTTTAGAATTTCTGATGTTAATATTGTGCCTAACGTTCTGCGGCTTGCTCTCAGTGGCGTTGCACCAACACCAAGCCATTACAAATATAACAAAACATTCCATTCAGCAGCGGATTTTCCGT
>NZ_JMLU01000067.1 GCF_000686885.1 Flavobacterium sasangense DSM 21067
TCCTGTCGAGGTCACTAAAATAAGAAAGTCTGTTGATAGTCAAAGTATTATAATTTATAATACAGATTATCGCCAGACTTTTTTTAATTGTCGCCAACTAGGATTAGTTATGCCAAACACACAAAAAGACATACACAACTATAAACCTGCTAAACTGGTAAAAGGTTCAAAAAATAATGTACCTACTTACTATGTTGAATTTTCCGCTTTTAATGCACTAACTGGCAAACTACAACGAAAAAGATTATATACAATTAATGAAATAGAAAATCTTACACAAAGAGAAATACAAGGATGTAAACTGGTTAAAGAAATTAATGAATTGCTTAATAATGGCTTTCACTTCAACGATACTAGACTAAAAAACGAAACATACCTACAAACTAAAAATACCAATAACAAATATTATACTTTAGAAACTGGACTAAAAAAAGCATTAGAAATAAAAAAAAGTGATTTATCAAAACGAAGTTATTATAATTATTCATCATCATTAGAAAGGTTTTTAATATTCTCTGATAACTATTCTTTGCGACATACTGACATTACCAAACTAGAAAAAGATTTTGCTTATAACTTACTCGATTATTTAACTGGAAAAAACACACTACAAGGACAAACTATAAATTCATTCATTACTCAAATACGTTCACTATTCTCAACATTACTTGAAAGAAACATAATTAAAACAAATATATTCCAAGGACTGAAGAAACAAAAAGAAATAACTACTAATAGAAACATAGCATATAACCCACAACAAATAATAAAAATAAAGGAACATTTAATAAAAAAAGATTTACTAATATGGAGATTTTGCCAAGTCATATTCTACACATTCGCAAGACCAAACGAAATAAGACAAATTGAAATACAAAACATAGATTTAGAAAAAAACCTTATCTATTTACCTGCAGCTAAAAGCAAAACAAAACGTGAACGATTTATATACATATCCAAGCCACTAAAAGAAATATTTATTGAAATGAACATACAAAACCAACCTAAAACAAATTTATTATTCTACTTAAACAAAGAAAATCCAAACAAGATAATAGGAACAAACACACTAGCTGACAGATACAGAAAAGAATTAGATTTTTTGAATTTTGACAAATGCTATACTATGTATTCGTGGAAACATACCGGCAATGTAACAAGCTATAAAAATGGTATTGATATCTATTCTATTATGAAACAAAACGGACATACTTCTATTGATACTACTATGAAATATTTAAAAACTTTAGGACTTATTATTGATACTGATTTTACTAACAAATTTGATAAAATTACAATCTAACAAGTAAGCAGCACATTAACCAACTATCCTGGTCTTATAATAATTGACAAAAACTAACAAGCTCACACAA
>NZ_JMLU01000069.1 GCF_000686885.1 Flavobacterium sasangense DSM 21067
TCTTTCAATCACGTTTTTTCTTTCAAAGTTTTCGGTATATTTGTTAACGCCAGTCTTGAAAATACGCAACAGACGCAAAGCCTGGGAACGTTGTGCGTCATTGTGTAGTAGAATCGTAAAATTCAATTAAATATTAAATAAAAAAACAATAGATTTAAAAAATATTAATAACTTAAAAAAAATGAAAAAATGAAAAAATTATTATTAGGAGCTATATTAATATTTAGCTTAATTAGCTGTTCACAACAAAGTAAAGTTGAAAAATTTATAACTAAAACTGTTTCTGAAAAACTAGATGACCCAAGTAGTTTTGAATTAGTAAAAGTAAGAATTATTGAAAAATCTAAAATCCAAAGCTGTAAGGATTCAGAGAAACTTAATTTGGAAATGGCTGATTTAAAATTTTCTAGTAATAAAGAATTTGGTGTTAATGAACACAATCAAGCAATCGCTCTTTATAAAGAAAACATAAAACGTTTTGAATTAGTCGAAAAAGGCGTTATGCTTTATGTAGACTATACTTATAGAGCAAAAAATAAAATGGGTGCTATTGTTACTGATACAAAAAGTACATTCATACCAATCAATGAACTATAAACAATTAAAAAAAATAAAAAATGGCAATATTTGCAATTCCAAATCCAACAAAAAATATTAAAGTTAATTTCTCATTAAGTGAAACTAGAAAAGCTATTTGTAATATATCAAGATTGAACTCAAATTACAAAAAAGAAAACTTTAATGAAACAATCGAAAATTATAAATTTTCTGCATCAGAAACTTTAGACCTAGGTTCTTATGTTGATATAAGTCTGAATGAAATAGATACTAATAAAACTGAAATTAACATTACAATTAGTCGCAAAATTGGAACATTTAACAAATCATTCGAGGTAACAAATGCGAATAATCATCTTGATATTATCATAAACTTAATATCTTCAACAATCGGAAAAAGTGATAAAGAAATTGATGAAATCATAATACGTCAAAATAAAGAAATAATAGCCAAAACATCTAAAAATAAAAAGGTTGCAAAATGGTTTTATTCAATTTTTGCCATTTTAGCTTTGGCTTTTTATTATTACGTAAACTATATCCATAAAAAATAAAAAACAACGAACGCACAACAGCAGTTTGGCAATATAGCGGGTTTATGCTTAATTTGAAGTTTGTTTTGTACTTGCAAAATCAGACTTTAACCGAAAGTTTAGGCTCATTAATCCGCCACATCGCCAAGCTGCAGAAACGTTGTATACAATATATTTTCCGAACTTACGCTGAACGATTCTCTCCTATTTTTTCCGAAAGAAATTTATTGAAATTGTTACCGAAAAATCTT
>NZ_JMLU01000070.1 GCF_000686885.1 Flavobacterium sasangense DSM 21067
ATTTTTGACACGACGCTGTTAAATTTAAACTTTTGTTTATATTTGTAACGGCTTGGTGCTGAATTTGCCACCTGAAAACAAGCCGTGGAACGTTAGCGGTAATTTTACCAAACAGAATGTTGAACATAAAAAAATATAATCCGATGAAGCTATAAGTAACTGTCCAAAATATATAAACTTAAACCTTTTCATTGCTTTCAAAAAGTAATGGAATTTTCTATTATTAACTTTTAAAAATTAGAAAAAATGACACAGTTACAAATGATTAACAAAACAAAATCTATAGCTCAACAAGACGAAAATATTTCCGCTGTTTTTATGTATGGTTCATTTACCAAAAACGAAGGAGACAAATATTCTGACATCGAATTTTACATCTTTGTAAAAAATAAAGAAAATTTCTCAGCAGAAAAATGGGTAAATCAAATTCATCCTGTGGCTTTATATTTTATAAATGAATATGGAACCGAAGTTGCTATTTTTGAGAATTTGGTCAGAGGAGAATTTCATTTTTTAAAAACAGAGGAAATTGAAATTATCAAATCTTGGGACGGAATAGTTACATTTAGCGATTTTGACCAAATGAACCTAATCGACAAAGACGGACATTTAACGAAAACGCTTAATCAAATCAAAACGAAATCGCCCGAAAGAATAACAAATGAAAACATCTTGTGGTTAAGTCAATCATTACTGAATGTTGTACTGACAACAAGTAACTTAATTAAGAGAGAGGAATTTGCTCACGCTCATCATAGTTTATCAAACGTTCAGAAATATTTGCTCTGGCTTATTAGAGCAAGAATAAACAAAACCCAACATTGGGAAAGTCCGACTAAAAGTCTTGAAAAGGATATTGATATGACTTGGTATTCTGCGTATAAAACAATAACATCGGATTTAAATCCTAAAAACATAATTTTAGCTTTTGAAAACTCATTAAATTTATCGGAGAAACTATTTGACGAACTAAATATTGAAACAAAACTGAACGAAATCCTACACGAAATAAGAAAAAACTACCGCTAACAAGGTATTGCCAAAAGCGGGGCTAAAGAGCTAAATTCAAGGTTCTGCCCTACTATTCCGCCAAAAACGAATTTTATTCGTTTTTTTTCTTAAATTTATCTCATAAAAATTCGTTTTGGCTCGCCTCGGTGCAAAATCGAAACTTATCGCTTCGATTTCCCCGCCTTCGGCAATACCCAAAACGTTGGCAGAAACCTTTAAAAAACATAACGTATGAGAAAAAGCATTTTATTAAAAATAATATTTTTTTTATTTACAATTACGATATTCATAAA
>NZ_JMLU01000071.1 GCF_000686885.1 Flavobacterium sasangense DSM 21067
TTCTTTAACCAGTTTACATCCTTGTATTTCTCTTTGTGTAAGATTTTCTATTTCATTAATTGTATATAATCTTTTTCGTTGTAGTTTGCCAGTTAGTGCATTAAAAGCGGAAAATTCAACATAGTAAGTAGGTACATTATTTTTTGAACCTTTTACCAGTTTAGCAGGTTTATAGTTGTGTATGTCTTTTTGTGTGTTTGGCATAACTAATCCTAGTTGGCGACAATTAAAAAAAGTCTGGCGATAATCTGTATTATAAATTATAATACTTTGACTATCAACAGACTTTCTTATTTTAGTGACCTCGACAGGATTCAAACCTGTAACCTTCTGAGCCGTAATCAGATGCGCTATTCAGTTGCGCCACGAGGCCGATTTTGTGAGTGCAAATATAGATATAATTGTGTAAATTGCAAACCCTAACTAGAAAAAAAGTAAATAAAAATGAACTTACAAGACTATATTCGTGATATTCAAGATTTTCCAAAACCAGGAATTGGTTTTAAAGATATAACACCGTTGTTAATTTCACCTGAAGCAACTGCTTTTTGCATAGAAACATTGGTTAATTCGTTGCAAAATCAGAAAATTGATAAGGTAATTGGAGTGGAGAGTCGTGGTTTTTTCTTTGGAATCTTATTGGCACAAAAATTAAATGCCGGATTTATTCCGGTTCGTAAACCTAAAAAACTGCCTTTTACTACGATTAGTGCTTCTTATGAATTGGAATATGGAACCGATACTTTAGAAATGCATGTAGATGCAATTCAACCCGGAGATAAGATTTTAATTCACGATGATGTTTTGGCAACAGGAGGCACTGCAAAAGCGGTTTGTGAATTAGTAGAGCAATTAGGTGGCGAAATCGTGCAAATGAATTTCTTAATGGAGTTGTCGTTTTTAAACGGTAGAGCGAAATTAGGGGATAAGGAAATCTTTGCTGCTTTGAGGTATTGATTTTGAAACATATAAATCCATAGTTCTCGGCTTATATAGCTTTCAGGTTATTTTCTTTTAAACTTCTAATTTTAGCTGCGTCATTTCGAGTGTTTTGTATTTGTAAAGCCTAAGATTTACGAATACAAAATGTATCGAGAACTAATGAATGAAAATCGTTTCTACAGTTCTCGATACAATTTTATATTTCAAAAATTAGCATTTTTAAAATCTAAAATCACTCGAATTGACGGTGGGG
>NZ_JMLU01000072.1 GCF_000686885.1 Flavobacterium sasangense DSM 21067
AACACCAAGCCATTACAAATATAACAAAACATTCCATTCAGCAGCGGATTTTCCGTAGGAAAATCCGGAAGTAGCCATTGAAGCAAACCGCTGTTGTGTGTAGTTTTTTATTTACAAAAGTTAATTAAATAATTTCGGACTTTGAAATTTCTTATGTCTCCAACTTTTGAAAATGAATTGCAAGCTTCTTCATTTTTATTTACAGCTAAATATGAAATCCCTAAATTTATAAATGCTTCACTGTATAAAAATCCAAATCTTTCTTTTATAGAATTTAAATCCATAATATAAAGTTTTTCATATTCTATAATTGCTTTATCAAATTCGTTATTTTGAAAGTGTAAATTCCCTTTTTTCTGAATAGCATAGAACTCTTTCTCTGTTTTTTCAGTTAACCCTTTAAACATTTGAAAAAAATTAAAATTATGTCTTATTATAAAATCTTTTCCAGTTTGATTTTTAAAATATATTTCGGCTTTATTTAAAGCTACAATAAACTCGTTATCAAATGATTTTGAAATACCGCTTAAAATTTTAATGTCTTTAATTTTCCCTTCTTTAGTTAAAACAAATTCTGATTTAAATAAATTGTTTTTTGTAGATTCTGATGTGTATTTCGAGATGTTTTTTCTTAAAAAATCTTCAAATGTTAACTCGTTATTAAATTGTGGTTTATAAACTTCATTCGAAATGTAAAGAGTATCTTGATTTCTTATTTCAATTTCTGATTTGAATTCAATGTTTTTACTTAAAAAATCTTCTTTTTTAGATAAAATTTGAATTTTGTCATCACCTTTTTCTTGAATTAATAAATAGTTATTCTCGAATGAAAAAAGCAATTCTCTAAAATCAAGTTTTATTGAATTATTTGTAAATTTTGCATTGAATTTTTGATCATTTATTTTAATAGAGTTTGTTAAAAATTCATATTCGGTAAAAGTGGAATATAAAGTATGATTTATTTCTAAAGGATTTCCATTTTCATAAACCGTTTTTTCTAAAATCCAAGTTCCATTTAACTTTTGGGAATGAACATTTATAAAATTTATAAAAGTCAATAATAATAATAAAATTTTCTGTCTCATT
>NZ_JMLU01000073.1 GCF_000686885.1 Flavobacterium sasangense DSM 21067
GACAATTATTGTCAAGAACATTGTGATTATAGAATATGTGGTTTTTTTCATAATTTCAGTTTTCGTTTCGTTCCGCCAAACTGACGGCTAACGTTTCGCGGCTTTGCGAGGTTGCGAACTTCGTAACCGAGTTCTTTCGGCTAAGATAAAATTTCTTGCGAAAGATAAACATGAATTTACCACATAATTCGCAATCTCGCAAAACCGCTGTTACCAGCAGTTTTTTTTCTTTTTTTTTAGTGCAATTTTACACTTATTCCTTTGTGGTCGGATAATTCTTTTCCACAATTCCATTCGGTAACCTCTACTTTTGAATCTTTGCAGAATTTTTTACTAATTGCAATATGATCTATTGTTTCGGTTTTACTCTGAGTCAAATTTATTATTTCGGTTTCGGCAAAACTTCTATTCAGTTCGTTTCTACCCCAGTTTGTGAAATAATAATTGTCACAAAACGAAATATTGAAATCACCAACTATGCAAAAATTATGATTTTGTGATAACTTTCTGTAATCTTCAATTTGTTTGGGTAAATCGTCTTTAAAGTTTTGGTTTCTGTTTCCGAAAACTCCGATAATGGTTCCGTAAACTACTAAACTTCCCATTTCGGTTTTCAATTCTACGGCGCAACTTGTAAACGAATCGTATGTTTCAAACTCTTGGAGAATTTCGTATTTCGAGAATATTTTTACACGTTTTTCTATTTCTCGAAAATTTACAGAATCTAATTCCGTTAACTTTTTGGTTGCTATTTCAAATTCAAATCCTCTCGGTTTAATTCGTTCGTCGTATTCAGTCAAAACTAAAATATCACAATTTTGGTTTTCGAGTAACAATGTAATTTCAGAAACTTTTTTATAATGTTTTAGTCTTTCTAAATTCCAAGTTCCTATCTTCATTTTTTCTCGTTTTTTGGCAAAATTGCTGGTAACGTTCCACGGCTTGTTTTCAGGTGGCAAATTCAGCACCAAGCCGTTACAAATATAAACAAAAGTTTAAATTTAACAGCGTCGTGTCAAAAAT